>JBNKQQ010000032.1:0-93203 GCA_050295955.1 Thiohalomonadales bacterium | reverse complement strand
ACAAACCCAAGGCCTATTGGTGAATATTTTTCTAGCAGCAAGCTCCAGCATCAAAATAGAGCCTCTGCCAGGCGATCTTGGTCTTGTTAATAGAGTAATCGGCTGAAATAAGGGTTACGCGGCCCTTACAGCTCTTAGCAATCCGTCTATACCTACAATCTTAAGCACTCGCTTCATATTGTAAGCAAGTACATGTAAGCTCATTTCTGTTGCTACGTGTGTCAGTGTTCTCATCTGAAAATGAGTGTACCCCATCCACACCTTTATGGTTCCAAATGGATGTTCCACAGTATTTCTACGAAGTGACATCATTTCTGGATGAGAGGCGAGTCGCTCATCAACAATATCAAGAACCTCTTCATGCTCCCATCTGCTAATACGTCGGTATTTTCCAGTTGTACATTGAGATTTCATTGCGCAATCTACACAAGACGACGACCAATATCGCTTTATCAACTTTCCTTTTTCTTCACGGCTGAAACGGTATATCACACGTTCGCCGGCTGGGCATTCATATTCATCACAGTCTGGTTTATAGATGAAGTCTCTTCTTCCAAATAGTCCTTTAGCTTGGTTTCCTGAAGTTTGACATTTCGGGATATAGACCGATATACCTGCGTCCTCACATTCTTTGATTTGATTGCCTTCGAAATACCCCCTATCAGCAATAGCTTCAATTTCACTCTTTGAGATGACCTCTTTAGCTTGTGTTGCTATGTTCAACAGTTGGGAGCGATCAGTACCAATATTCGTAACCTCATGAGCAAGAATGAGATGATGCTTTGTATCCACCGCAGTTTGGACATTGTAGCCTACAATACCGGCACCACGGCTTTTCATTGATCGTGCATCTGGGTCTGTTAGGGAAACTTGCTTGTCTTCAGAACTCTGAAGCTGTACCTCAATCTCATTTAGTTTCTTTACCTGCTCTTTCAGGCTGGTTATCTTTTCCTCTAGACGCTGCTTAGTTAACTTAGCTACTGCCTTTTCTTGCCGATCAGCGGTCTCAATCTGAGTAAGATATTTTTCGATCGTTTCATCTATCAGCTTCACTCGATGCTTTATCTTGGCTTGAGTAAAATTACGATCTCTATTGTTAGATGCTTTAAATTTACTACCATCAATAGCCACGATTGACTCATCGAATAACTGAAGATTTTGACAGATCAGGATGAATTCTCTACAGACACCTTTTATCGCTTTTCCATTATCTTTTCTGAAGTCTGCGATGGTTTTGAAGTCTGGTGATAGCTTACCGGTAAGCCACATTATCTCAATATTTCGATTTGTCTCTTTTTCAAGCTTTCGACTGGATTGAATTCGATTAAGATAGCCATAGATGTATAGCTTCAAAAGTACAGATGGGTGATATGAGGGACGGCCAGTTTTCTTCGGCTGCGTCTTAAATCCAAGAAACATGAGATCTAGCTCATCAACAAATGCATCGATAACCCTTACTGGATTATTATCTGTGATGTACTCGTCTAAAGATTCGGGTAGGAGAGAGCATTGATCCCGGTTTTGGCCTACTATGAACCTCTTCATATCAACCTCCATATAACCTTTATGAAAGTATAGCCGCTAATCTGTTTTCACACAGTCTGGGCCATAAGAAGACATCGCCTGGTGCGATTAATCGGGATGCTGATTTGAGTGAATTTGCCTTCAATGAAGCACTTTCAATTGATATTGAAAAGCAGGCTGGTGAAAGCGGGATAGAGGTTCAGCGTGTCTATCGCCGTACCTATTCGACCTTGCCAAGTGATATTAATGAATATTGCCCAGATTTTATTGTGAGTCTTCACTGCAATGCATTTAATGAGTCGGCTTCTGGTACGGAAGTACTTTATTACCACCGTTCTACCCGAGGTAGACAAATGGCTGAGATTTTGAACGCTGAGCTTGTTGCGGCATTAAGGTTGAGTAATAGGGGGGTTAAGTCTAGAACTTCAGAGGACCGAGGTGGATATCTGTTGAAAAGTACATCAGCTCCCTGTGTGATTGCTGAGCCATTTTTTATTGATAACGATAATGACCTGCAGACAGCAATGGATAATTGGCATGATCTAGTGAGGGCCTACAGTAATGCTATAGCCAAAATTGCCCAGATATTGTGAGGGCGGGGTGTTAACTCTGTTTTATCAAGAAAACTATTTCTCTTCATCTGGCCAGTTTTGAATGTAGTTTTTCAGAAGATTGTTTTCCAGCTTTGTTTGGGCAAGTAGGGTTTCGATAATATCGCTCATGGAAATGACGCCAACAAACTCGCCATTTTGTAGTACGGGTAGGTGGCGAATTCGCGACCCTGTATCATTGTGTAGCATTTTATTCATGGCTTCATCAATGCTGTCATCAATATCGCATGTGATGAGGTTTTTCGCCATAACATCGGAGACTTTAATATGGCTGATTTCATCGCCATATTGCCCTACTGTGCGCATGACATCTCGTTCAGAAACAATGCTAATTAGGGTGTTTTCTTGGTAGACCACCAGAGAGCCTATGTGATTCTCTACCATTACTTCGGCTGCACGAATGAGCGGCTCATCGGGTGTAACTGAAACCGATTCACCGGACTTATTCTGAAGCAAGTGGCTAACTTTCAACATGATGATATTCTCTCGTGTATAATTTGGGCCGTCCTTCGTTGGTGGTCGCATTGCGAATAGCGATATGGGACTGCCAAGTCGTTGAGCGGCGTATTCACATTGTTAATTTTCTGATTGACTGCGTTTCGATTAATGTAACATATGTTGCTGTATCGGCAAGCGTGAAAAATATTTAGTCGCTTTGCAATCTGGTTATATAAAACATAAGGTTATTATCCTGTTCTAGGGGTGATGTTTTAAGAGGGGGGAGTGAGTTATATGTGCTTTGCCAGGAAGATTGGCCTCAAAGTAACAATTGCTGCAGCGGCGTTAGCTCTTTTGTCGTCATCACTGGTGTGTGCAGAGCAACTTGGGCGTGGGGTTTATCATGAGTATTGTCATATTTGTCATGGCACAGGAATGCCTGAGGTGCCCCAGTTTGGTGATGAGGCCCATTGGCGCGAGCGTGCTGATAAAGGTATGGATGCACTATATAATGCTGCGATTTACGGTGTAAATGCCATGCCACCTAAGGGGTTGTGCGATGAGTGCAGTGAGCAGCAGGTAAAAGCTGCGGTGGATTACATGGTGACAGGTAGCGTTACTCATTGAAAAATATTAATTTTCTCTGTTTACTTGGGATTTGTTTGTAGAGTGAATGCATTTTTTTGTCGGATCGTTTAAAATTCGCGGTTCGCAGTTGGGTGGCTAGTCTCCGTTGATGGCTGCTTAAGCAACGTTGTTCAATATATTCGAGGAATCCGATGTTCACCAAAAATATGGCAATCGCCGGTTTTGATGATGAAGTAGCACAAGCCATCGCTGAGGAGACTCAGCGCCAGGAGCACCACATTGAGTTGATCGCTTCTGAAAACTATACCAGTCCCCGTGTCATGGAGGCTCAGGGCTCCGTTCTGACCAATAAATATGCTGAGGGGTATCCTGGCAAGCGTTACTATGGTGGTTGTGAATATGTGGACATCGTAGAGCAGCTGGCCATCGATCGTGCGAAAGCACTATTTGGTGCGGATTATGCCAATGTTCAGCCCCATGCTGGCTCACAGGCTAATGCGGCTGTGTATCAAGCATTACTTCAGCCTGGTGATACCGTACTGGGCATGAGTTTGGCCCATGGTGGCCACTTAACCCATGGTGCCAAGGTAAATTTTTCTGGCAAGATCTATAATGCTATTCAATATGGCATCAATGAAGACTCTGGTGAGATTGATTATGAAGAGGTTGAGCGTCTAGCCCTGGAGCACAAGCCGAAGATGGTTGTAGCGGGTTTCAGTGCATACTCACGTATTGTGGATTGGCAACGCTTCCGTGATATTGCTGATAAGATTGGTGCTTATCTATTTGTAGATATGGCACATGTTGCGGGTTTAGTTGCGACAGGCCATTATCCAAACCCAGTTCAGATTGCTGATGTCACTACTACCACTACTCATAAGACTTTGCGTGGGCCTCGTGGAGGCTTAATCCTAGCTAAAGCTAATCCTGAAATTGAGAAGAAACTGAACTCAGTGGTATTTCCAGGTACTCAGGGTGGTCCTTTGATGCATGTTATTGCTGGTAAGGCTGTTGCCTTTAAAGAGGCGATGGAGCCGGGCTTTAAAGAATATCAGGAGCAGGTTGTTAAGAATGCTCGTGCCATGGCACAGGTAATCATCGGTCGTGGTTTTAAGATTGTTTCTGGTGGGACAGATAACCACCTGTTTTTGGTGGATTTTATTGCTCAAGGCCTAACTGGTAAGGATGTTGAAGCTGCGTTGGGTGCTGCCAACATTACGGTAAATAAAAATGCAGTGCCGAATGATCCACAGTCACCGTTTGTTACTAGTGGTATCCGTATTGGTACTCCAGCGATGACAACGCGTGGATTTAAAGAGGATGAAGCGCGAAACTTGGCGACTTGGATCTGTGATATCTTGGATGATTTGGGTAATCAAGAAACTATCGCACGCGTCAAAGGGCAGGTTGAAGAAGTTTGTGCCCGCTTCCCGGTTTATGCGTAAGAAAATCAACTAGCCAAGGTGTGATGAAATGCGCTGTCCGTTTTGTTCTGCTGACGAAACCAAGGTGATTGATTCACGCCTGGCCAGTGATGGCTTTAGTGTTAGGCGTCGTCGTGAGTGCCTCTCTTGCGGCGAACGTTTCACTACTTTTGAAACAGCTGAGCTGGTTATGCCTCGAGTGATCAAGAGTGATGGTAGTCGTGAGCCTTTCAATGAAGATAAATTACGCTCTGGTATTCAGCGTGCCTTAGAAAAGCGCCCGGTTAGTACAGAGCAGATCGAAAAGGCAATCAATCGTATCAAGCAACAGATGCGAGCTACCGGTGAGCGAGAAGTACGAGGTAGTGAAATTGGTGAGTGGGTGATGGATAGTCTGCGTGACTTAGATCAAGTCGCTTATGTCCGTTTTGCCTCAGTTTATAGAAGCTTCCAGGATGTTGATGCCTTCCGCAAGGAGATCGAACGCCTGGAAAATAAGGTAGATAAGGGGTAACCCTTAATCTGTTAGGAATTCCCATGACTACTTCGCAGGACCATATCTACATGGCCCGAGCTGTTCAGTTGGCGCAAAGTAGTATCTATAGTCCGCATCCTAATCCTCGTGTTGGTTGCGTAATTACCCTACAAAATGAGATTGTCGGTGAAGGCTGGCATGCCTATCCTGGTGGTCCTCATGCGGAAGCGAATGCTCTTGTTCAGGCGGGTGGTCGGGCTCGTGGCGCGACCGCTTATGTTACTTTGGAGCCATGTAGTCACCATGGCAAAACCCCTCCCTGTGCTGATGCACTAATTAAGGCAGGTTTGACGCGTGTCGTAGTGGCAATGGAAGATCCAAATCCTTTGGTTTCTGGTGAGGGGATTCAACGTTTGCGTGAGGCCGGGATCGAAGTGCGTGTGGGGGTATTGCAAGCCGAAGCTGAGCAGCTAAATACTGGCTTCATTAAGCGTATGCGAACGGGTAGGCCATTGGTTAGAGTGAAGCTGGCGATGAGCGTTGATGGTCGTACCGCTATGGCTTCTGGTGAGTCGAAATGGATTACCAGCAGAGCGGCACGCAAAGATGTGCAACGGATGAGAGCAGGAAGTGCTGCCATGCTGACGGGTATCGGTACGGTGTTAAAAGATGACCCGAGTCTGACAGTGCGAGCTAAAGAAAATCAGCTGGAGTCACCGAAATATGTAGAGCAGGCTAGTCAGCCGTTGCGAGTGGTGTTGGATAGTCAGCTGCAGATGCCATGCACTGCCCAAATGCTGCAGCAGCCAGGGGAAACCCTTATTTTTACTTGCGGCCATGATGATGAGAAGCGAGAAGCATTGGAGATGGAAGGCGCTGAGGTGGTTCTCCTTGATGGCGAGCGGCCTGAACTATTCCAGGTTGTTAGTGAGCTTGGCCGGCGTCACATCAATGAAGTGATGGTGGAGGCGGGAGCAACCCTTAATGGGGCATTGTTGCAGGCTGGTTTGGTGGATGAGTTGGTCATTTATATGGCGCCAATTTTGATGGGGGACAGTGCGAAAGGGCTGTTCCATCTCCCTGGTTTAGAGGGCATGGAGGATAAGGTGCCCATGGTGATTTGTGATGTCCGTGCGATAGGGGAAGATTGGCGCATCACAGCAAAAATGGCTTAGTAGCAGACGCAGCACGGTAAAGATGGTAGTTTAAGGGCAATAAATTTAGGTTTAAGTTGATGTTTACTGGAATTATTGAGGCGATTGGTACCATTCGCAATCTGGAGCAGAAGGGTGGGGATCTTCGCATTACTCTGGCTACAGGTAAATTGTCGCTAAGTGATGTGAAGTTAGGAGATAGTATTGCGGTGAATGGTGTCTGTTTGACTGCGGTGTCACTCCCAGGCGATGGATTTGTTGCAGATGTATCAGCTGAAACGCTCTCATTGACCTCTTTGGGAGGGTTGAAAGCGGGTGATGAGGTAAACCTGGAGAAGGCTTTAACACCAACTACCCGGTTAGGTGGGCACTTGGTAAGTGGTCATGTTGATGGATTGGGTGAGGTGATTAATCGTTATAATGACGGGCGGTCTGTACGCTTTGCAATCAAAGCGCCTGATGAACTGGCCAAATATATCGCCAAGAAAGGCTCTATCTGTGTGGATGGCGTTAGCTTGACTGTAAATGAAGTGAATGGTGCGATATTTGAGCTAAATATTGTGCCTCATACTCTCAAGGAAACCACCATGCATAATTTTCATCCCGGGCGCAGAGTAAACCTGGAAGTAGATCTGTTGGCTCGCTATCTGGAGAGACTTTTGCTGGGAGAGAAGGCAGCGCAGGCTGCATCTTCCAAGGGTGTAACCGAAGCCTTTTTGGCTCAACATGGTTTTATTAAATAGTTGCTATGTCACTTAACACAATAGAAGAAATTATTGAGGATATTCGTCAGGGTAAGATGGTCATCCTGATGGATGATGAGGATCGCGAGAACGAAGGTGATCTCATCATGGCAGCTTCGTGTGTAAGGGCTGAGGATATCAATTTTATGGCCCGCTATGGGCGTGGACTTATCTGTCTGACCTTAACTCAAGACCGTTGTGAGCAGCTACGTTTACCGTTAATGGTCTCTGATAATAATGCTAAGCATTCGACCAATTTCACGGTGTCTATTGAAGCGGCAGAAGGTGTCACTACAGGTATCTCTGCTGCAGATCGTGCAGTAACTGTTCAGGCGGCCGTTGCGCCAGATGCTAAGCCTCAGGACGTGGTGCAGCCTGGACATATTTTCCCTCTTAAAGCGCAGCTGGGTGGGGTGTTAACTCGAGCAGGCCATACTGAAGCAGGTTGTGATTTGGCAAGTCTCGCAGGTTTTGAGCCTGCATCGGTGATCGTCGAGATCCTTAATGAGGATGGTACGATGGCAAGGCGACCTGATCTTGAGGTGTTTGCCGAAGAGCATGGCCTCAAGATGGGGACTATCGCTGACCTGATCGAATACCGCTTGGCCAATGAAAAGAGTATTGAACGTGTAGCTGAGTGCAAATTGCCCAATGAATTTGGTGAGTTTCATTTGGTAGTCTATCAAGACCGGGTATTTCAGCAGCTTCACTACGCCCTTAGGCTGGGCGAGATGAAGGAGGATGAGCCCACTTTAGTAAGGGTTCAGGTGAATAGCCTGTTGCGAGATTTGCTGGGGCATCAGGGAGAAGAGGGAATGCCGCTACGGACGGCAATGCAGCGGATCGCAGCAGAAGGCAGGGGGGTATTGGTGATTTTGCAAGGGCAAGAGAACGATAGTGATATCGTCCGCCATCTCCGTCAGCAGCAGATGCGGGAGCAGGGAATAGAATTGCCTCATCCAGAGCATATACATGATTTGCGATACCATGGCATTGGTGCGCAGATTCTGTCAGATCTTGGAGTGACGCAGATGCGTGTCATGAGCGCGCCGAAAAAGACACATGGCATCTCTGGGTTTGGTCTTGAAGTCACTGAATATGTGACAGGAGACTAAGCAAAGCTTAAAATAGCGTTATAGTAAGAACAATTTCCGGCCTGTCAATTGGCCAATTAATCAATGTATGGGAATAGTAATGAGCAATATCAAAAGCATCGAAGGTGAACTGACAGTTAACAATGCCAAATTTGGTGTACTGGTTAGCCGCTTTAACAGCTTTATCGTTGAGAGCCTCGTCGAAGGCGCGCTTGATACCCTGCGTCGCCATGGTGCCAGTGACGATGATATCGAGATTGTGCGTATTCCCGGTGCCTTTGAAATGCCAATTGCCGCCCAACGGATGGCTGTGAGTAAGAAATATGATGCGATTATTGCTCTTGGGGCTGTGATTCGTGGAGGCACCCCCCACTTTGATTATGTGGCAGGTGAATGTACCAAGGGGCTAGCTACGGTGAGTATGCAGCATGATATTCCAGTGACTTTTGGTGTGTTGACGGTGGATACTATTGAACAGGCGATTGAGCGTGCGGGGACCAAGGCTGGCAATAAAGGTGGTGAGGCTGCGGTAACAGCTATTGAAATGGTTAATGTGCTGCGTAAGCTGGAGGGCTAATTGATGAGTAATCCCCGCAGTTTAGCGCGACGTTGTGCAGTACAAGCGCTTTATACTTGGCAATTGACCGGTAATGATGTGAGTGATATTGATAGTGATTTCCGCTCTGATCATGATATGGCAGGTGTGGAGATCAAGTATTTTCAGGAGCTTCTGCATCAGGTAATTCTCCATCGTGGAGAGCTGGATGACCATTTGGCACCACTGTTAGATCGTGCTATTAACGATGTTGACCCCGTAGAGTTAGCAATTCTGCGTCTTGGTGCTTATGAGTTAGAGTTTCGTTTGGATGTGCCTTATCGCGTAGTGATCAATGAGTCAGTTGAGCTGGCTAAGACCTATGGTGCTGAGCATGGGCATAAGTTTGTAAACGGCATCCTGGATGGTGTCGCCAAGAAATTACGTGCTGCAGAAATAGAAGCAAAAAAATCAAGTATATCAAATAGAAAAAAGCCTGAAGTAAAGGTAAGCATCAAACCTGCACGCAGTAAATCCACTCCTTAATGTCACTTGGCGAATTTTCTCTCATCGAAAAATATTTTTCAGCTCTAGGCGCCTCTAGGGCTGATGTATTATTAGGTGTCGGTGATGATGCAGCCCAAGTAGCTGTTTCACTTCCACAGACATTGGTAATGGCAATTGATACCATGGTGGAGGGGGTTCATTTTCCAGTTAATACTTCTCCCTCAGATGTTGGTTATAAGCTGCTGGCAGTCAATCTTAGTGATATGGCTGCAATGGGTGCAGCGCCCTGCTGGTTTACATTGGCACTGACTTTACCCCATAGTGATGAGGCATGGCTGTCCTCCTTTGCTTCAGGTATGACCGAATTGGCAATTGAGCATGATATTCAGTTGATAGGCGGTGATACTACCAAGGGACCTATGGTTTTGAGTCTTCAGGCACACGGTTTGGTAATGCCTGAAAGGTGCCTGACCCGTTCTGGTGCTAAGCTTGGTGACGACATTTATGTGACAGGTACTTTGGGCGATGCGGCACTGGGTCTTAAAGTTGCTTTAGGGGATTGTAAGTATCCCGAATCCACCTATCTATTGTCTCGACTCAACCGGCCAACTCCTCGAGTTGAGCTAGGTAAGGCTATTTCATCTTGGGCTAACAGCGCAATTGATATTTCAGATGGCCTTCTCGCAGATTTGGGGCATATTTGTCGGAAAAGTGGTGTGGGGGCGCAGATTCAGCTGGAGAGCCTTCCGCTTTCGTCAGCATATCTAAGAGCAGATGTTGGTTATAATATGGCGCTGTGCGGTGGAGACGACTATGAACTTTGCTTTACAGCGTCTGTTCAGTACCGTGAGACCATTCTCTCCCTTTCAGAACAGTATGATTGCCCGGTAAGCTGTATTGGTAAGGTAACATCAGGGGATGCCATTGAGTGCATTCACTTTGGGGAAAGATATCAAGTTAGCCGTCAGGGCTATCAACACTTTGCGGAGCCTTAGTTGTGCATTTCACCCCTATTCAATTTATTGCATTTGGCTTTGGCCTTGGATATATGAAAAAAGCCCCAGGGACATTTGGTACTCTGGCAGGTATACCTTTTATTCTATTGTTTCAGCAGACTCCACTAACAGCTTATTTGATCGCGACAGCAATAATGGCCCTACTTGGCATTTGGCTTTGTGGTGAAGCATCTAAGCAGATGGGGGTGCACGATCATCCAGGAATTGTATGGGATGAAATTGTTGGCTATATGATCACTATGATTGCAGCACCCGCTGGCTGGTTGTGGTTGTTAATTGGCTTTGTGCTGTTTCGCTTCTTTGATATCTTAAAGCCTTGGCCTATCAGTTATCTGGATCGACAGGTGCATGGTGGATTGGGGATTATGCTGGATGATATTTTAGCGGGAGTGATGGCTGCTATTTGTTTACAGCTATTGGTTGGATTAAATATCTTTTAGTAACCACCAAGATAGCACACCTGTTATACCAATAATCATTATTTTGCTAATAACCAATATCTTGATGTAAGAAACCCCTTCTTTTTCCAGGCGCTCGCTTGGTGTCTCATTTGATTGTTTGTCACGCATATATACCAATATTTAAAACAATGTAATTCATGGTCTTAGTCGCTCTAGTCTAGCACTAATGCGATACGAAGTTCACAAATGTTTACTTTCTCCTACTGTTTTTGTCTGGAATTTGATGCCTTTTCTACTAGAGTTAAAGTTAATTAGCGTAAAGCGATAAGTTCGAAGTAATCGATTTAATCGAAATTTTAGGGTATAGGAGTCAATATATGCTAGTTCTTGCAAGACGTATCGGAGAAAGACTGAAAATTGGTGACGATGTAACGATAACAATACTGCAGATACGTGGAAATCAGGTTTCTATTGGAATTCAAGCAGATAAGAGTATCCCGGTGCATCGTGAAGAGATATACCGGCGGATACAAGAAGAGAAACGACATGAGTCTGCTAACAACAAATTATTGGTCGTTAATGGAACTTCATAGGAGTGAATATAGATGGCAAAGGTTTTGCTCGTGGATGATGATCCGGGTGTTTTGGAGATGATAGGCGAAATACTTCGTCAAGAAGGGCATGAAACAATCGCTGTCAATTCTGTTGCAGGTGCAAGAAATTATTTGCTTAATGAAGATATTAGGCTGCTGATAACGGATTTGGTGATGCCAGAGAAAACGGGTATTGATCTTATCTTGGAGCTTAAAGATGTCAGACCTGATATTAAGGTGCTTGCAATATCCGGAGGCGGTGGGGTGACTGGTCGCTTTGACTATCTTCCTATTGCATCTTTAATCGGGGCCAATCAGATACTTAAAAAGCCATTTTCCATCTCAGAGCTTAATAATAAAGTTGATGAATTGTTGGTGACCGAGTGCTGAGCAAGTCATAGTGTTTGATCTTCGGCTGATAATAATATGGGTAATGTGAGTTCAAGGCATAGCTTACATCAAGGGCTTACAGCTCAGTTATTAGTCACAAGGAGCGGCTATGGGGCTGAGAATTAAATTGATTATGCCGGTTCTGCTGACCGGGGTGTTATCTATTCTATTTATCCATTTTTATTGGGCCCCCTCTTATCTCACAGATCTTACGGGGAAGCTCATTGAGATAGAGAAAAATGAATTAAAAACGCTAAGTTATGTCATTGCAAAGGATCTTGCAGACGATGGCAATCTCTCCTATGAGGGAGAATCCTATCTGTCCTACTTACCAGAAATATCATATAAGTTGATCAATTCTGATGGACAATTGGTCAATCAAGGGGGGGGGGATATTCGGGGCAAGGAGAGTTCGACCATTGAAGTTAGGCAAGCTGTTATTTATGAGAATGAGACATTAGCAGAGCTGTATGCGTATATCGATATTAGTACCCAGCAGCAGTCGCTTAATCAATTGGTTTGGATAGCCACTGCTGCAATCTTAATTTTGGTTATAGCGCTACTACTTTTACAGCACTTTGTTTTGGTTAAGCCACTGGTTAATTTAAGGAGATCGATTGATCAATTCGCGTCTGGCGAGCATGAGTTAGATGAGATTTCCATGGGTGATAATGATATTTTCTCCTTGAGAAAAGCATTTATGTTAATGCGTAGTGCTTTACTTCAATCAAGAGAAGAGCTGGAGAGTGAACATCAACAGGTTATTGCTTCTATGGAAGCGCTAAATGATAACCAACATAAATTTCAAACACTTTTTGAGAATCTCCCAGATGGTGTAATGATTGTAAATCAAGATGGTGAGATTGTTGTCGCAAATAGTGAGCTGCTTAGAATGACGGATTTCACAATGGATTCATTGTATGGGCAGCATTTTGATTTATTGCTACCTGACTGCCATAGCCTTATTGAAAATTGGAAAAGAGGTAAGGTGCTTCAGAATGAAAATGTTAATGTGGTTGACAACCATGGTCTTGAGCAGTCGGCAGAACTTTCAGTATCACAGTATCAACAAGAAAATCGTGAATATTACGTATTTGTATTGCGTGACAACAGTGATCGCTGCATACGTGATGAATTGGTTCACAATAGTGAAGAAAAGCTAAGAACAATAATAGAGAATGCGAGTAATATTATATGCTCCATGAGCTTGAAGTATGAGTTTACTTTCCTATCACCTGCATGGAGTGAAATACTTGGTTATTCCATATCCGATGCATTAGGACAAACCCTATTGGACTTTGTTGATGAAGATCGGGAGATGTTGGAGGAATCAATTAAGACATGCTCCAGTGATCTTTTTCCTCGCGTCGAGTTCAGAGTAAAGTGCAAAGATGGAACGTTACGTTGGTTATCTAGTAGTGGAAAGCTTGTTAGAGATAGTCAGGGTATAGGGTTATTTTATGTTGTAGTGCTGGCAGATATTACTGATCGCAAGGTTGCAATGCAGGCTTTAAGTGACAGTGAGGAGAGTTTACGGGAAGCTCAAAAAATTGGTCAAATTGGTAACTGGTCTTATAATTTTGATACTGATGAAATTCATTGGTCAGAGCAGGTGTATATTATCTTTGGTAAAGATAAAGAGAGTTTCTCTCCAGATATTGTGAATTTATTGGATGCAGTACATCCAGAAGACCGTCAATTAGTTGAATCCAGTTACAACAATATTAAAGTAGATGGTGAAAAGCAGAGTTATGATTTTCGTGTTGTACTTTCTAATGGGAAAATACATTGGATTCATGCTGAGGTTGTGGCTGACATACCAAATGATAAAACCTCAAAACGGCTGCGTGGAACTTTTCAGGATGTCACGGAGATTAAGTTAAGTGAGCAACAGATCAAAAGTGCTGAAAATCGCGTAAGAATGATTCTTGAGTCTGCTGTTGAGGGGATATTTGGCCTCGATATACAAGGTAGAGCGACCTTTGTTAACTCATCTGCAGCAGAGATGCTTGGTTACTTGCCTGATGAAATTGTTGGTGAGAGTATTCACTCATTAATTCACCATACCAGAGAAGATGGCGAACCATATAATCTTTTAGATTGCCCTTTTAATAAGGCTATTGCCTCAGGTGAATCACAAAAAAATAAACGAGAGGTTCTATGGCGAAAGGATGGTAGATATTTTCCCATTGAATATAGTGTGATGCCCATCCGATCAGAAAAAGTGATGCTGGGCGCAGTTGTTACATTTCGTGATATTAGTGAAAGTATTAAAGCAGATGAAGAAAGAAGACTCTTGCAGACCCAGTTGCAGCAAGCCCAAAAAATGGATGCTATTGGTCAATTAACTGGTGGTATTGCGCATGATTTTAACAATATGCTGGCCAGTATTCTTGGGTATTCAGAATTGGCTATGCGTAATGAAGTTGTCAAAAATGATATCAAGTTAATTCATTTTATCGAGGAAATACATAAGGCGGGGGAGAGAGGTAGAAGTCTTATTGATAAGATGTTGGCCTTCAGTCGGGGAATAGATAGCTCAACCCCTGAGCCCGTTTTGTTGGAGCCAATGCTTAACGATGTGTTAAAAATGCTGCGCTCTGTTATTCCATCATCCATTGTGATTGATGCTGATATAGAAGAGAATGTACCGCCAGTTTTGGTTGATACGATTAATCTCCAGCAGATTATTATGAATTTATGTATCAATGCCCGTGATGCCATGGAGGGTAAGGGGCATTTAAAAATATCAATACATAAGCACTTAAGTCATGATCAGAGTTGTGATTCTTGTCATGAGGCTTTTAGTGGTGAATTTATCGAGTTAAATATCGCGGATAATGGATGTGGAATAGAGCAGGAGAATATTAATCGTATGTTTGATCCCTTCTTTACCACGAAAGAGGTGGGTAAAGGTACTGGGATGGGGTTGTCCGTTGTTCACGGTGTTGTTCATAGCGCTGGTGGCCATATTTCTGTGAAATCTAAGGTGGGTGAGGGAACATCTATCTCGATCTATCTTCTACCCACTGAAAGTCACGTCATTGAATCAGAGGAAGCTCAAGCAGCAGAAATAGAAGAGAGCCATAGTGGTAATATCTTAATTGTTGATGATGAGCCATCTGTTGGTGCATTTCTGAAAGAGTTGTTGCAGCTGTCTGGCTACGAATGTGATTATGTCGAATCTCCAGTTGCTGCAATTGATTTAGTCAAAAATAGGGTGGGGCATTATCAATTGGTAATAAGTGATGTGACTATGCCTGAAATGACTGGTATCGAATTGGCAGAACACTTGCGCGAGCTTGATCATGGTTTACCAATAATTTTGTGCTCCGGCTATTCGGATAAACTAACGTCAGATGTGATTGACAGATTAGGCATACTTTCGGTATTGAATAAGCCGCTCAATAGTATGGACTTGATGGATGCTGTATCAGAAGCTATGCAAGAAAAAGGGCGCCTATCTGCATGATTTTTAATCACCTGGTATTTTTTGTAGTGGAGATGATATTGGGTGATCTGAAATGTTGTCTTTATTAGTACCTACCTATTCCCGATTAATATTATATCGCGATTGTAATGAATTTTTGGCTTTAGGCTTGATATTATTTAACCGATATAAGTAAATTATATGGGGATACTATTACTGGTTCTTTATTTTTAAGGTTATTAACTGTGGTATGGATTTAGATGGTTTTAGTTTTCTATATTAATCAATATATTAGGTGTTGATTGTTTGGTTGGTTTTTGTTTGACCGGATAATTTTCGATTATTTCAATAAATGCGGTAGTGAGTGTGAATGTCAGTAAATAATAAAAGGAAATCGTTTCTGACGCCGAACGAAGTGGCGCAGTTGCTGATGGTTTCACCTGTAACGGTACGCCAGTGGGCACAGAAGGGGCAGCTAAAAGCTGAAATGACTCTGGGGGGACACCGTCGCTTTATGTATCAAGAGGTGGTGCGTTTTGCGAAAACCAATGGCATGGCATTTAATAATGAGCGTGATGAGTTAAGGGTACTAATTGTTGATGATGATGAGCAATTAGCCAAATTTCTCAAAGAATTTTTAACAATTAAGGTAGAAGGGATTGATGTCGAAGTTGTACATAATGGGTTTGATGCAGGGGTAAAAGTACATGCGTTCAATCCCACTTTGGTGATTTTGGATTTGATGATGCCGGGCATAAATGGTGTTGAGGTCTGCCGGCAGATTAAGTCAGATCCTGCTACTCGTTCTATTCGTATAATTGCCATGACAGGTTATAACGACTCAGACATTGTTGAAAAAGTGCTGTCTGCAGGTGCTGAAGTTTGTTTGCCAAAGCCACTGGATACTAAGAGGCTGTTAGATGAGCTAGCGATGGTTTATGAGGTGTAGCATAGATGGTGGCTACTTCAAAGGTGGCGACGTGTCCAGAGATATAGGAGTGCATGATGCAAGAGCTGAAGCGTATATTTTATGTTGAAGACGAGCCAGATATTATGGCTGTTGCCCAGCTAGTGCTACAGGATGTTGGGGGGTTTGAGTTGGGAACGGCGAATAATGGAAAAGAAGCATTAGAGAAAATCGCAGATTTTAGTCCAGATCTAATTGTGTTGGATGTCATGATGCCTGGAATGGATGGGCCAACTACGCTGCAAGAGATACGAAAGATCGGTGGTTTGGAGGAGACACCGGTATTTTTTATGACCGCTAAAGTTCAACCTAAAGAGATTGAGTACTACAAAGAATTAGGGGCAGTGGATGTTATTCCCAAGCCGTTTGATCCGATGACGCTCTCAGATCAGATTCGTGATATATGGAGTAAACACTATGCCTGATAGTCAGCAAGATATTCAGGCAAAGTTGAAGGCACTTCTTGATAATTATTGTAATCAGTTGCCTGAGCGCCAAAAAGATATTGAATCACATTGGCAAATGGTATGTGAGCAGCAGGCTATGGGGGAGCAAGGGAAAGAGCTCTATCGTTTAGTGCATAGCCTAGCAGGGAGTGGAGCGTCATTTGGGTTTGCAGAATTGAGCAAAGCGGCAAAAGCCTTTGAGTTGAAGATAAAAACATATTGTGATGATGCTAGGTCTTTGGATCACCAGGCTCAAGCCGAATTGATGGTATTGAGGGATAAGTTATACCAAGCATTGCAAGATGCTAATCACGCCAATAAGGGCTAGGCTTTCTTTACTATTTTCATGCAGTAACGAAGCGATTCTTGTAGTATTTTATTGATCTGTTGCTTTTCATCTAAGTGATAGCCATGGGGATTTGGCATTTTACAAGAGACTGCAAACCTTCCATGTCCCTGATAATGGGTAACCTCAACAACTTGAGCATCCTGATAGATTCTAGCTTCAATGTGTAAATCAGTATTGAAAGGGGCGAGATGGGGGAGTGTCAGGAAAATCTCTACAATTGCTGTATACCTGTGTTTCTCTTTTAGTGTTACTTCCAAAGTACCCCCACCATTTAATGAAAAGCAGTAGCGATCCTCTAGCTTATCAATATTCCCTAACAGGTTTTTTAATAAGGTATAGTTGGCTTCGTGAAGGCGGGTTTGGTTATAAAAGTGTTTTTTATTTCTTGTGACAATCATTAACTACGTTGCATGCGAGCTCTAAGGCGTATCATGGCCTGGCTCATTAGTTGACTGACTCGGGACTCGCTAACGTCAAGCACAGCGCCAATTTCCCGCAAATTGAGTTCGGTATTGTAGTATAACACGATTACTAGCTTTTCCCTTTCTGGTAGAGTATCGATTGCATCGGCAAGAACCTGCTTGAGTTCCTCGCTTTGCAAGTGATCTGCGGGACCTGTGCTTGAGCTGCTGGAGATGCTGCCATCAATCGCACCATCATCTAAGTCAAGGTCGTCTAGGCTGAATACTTTGGATGTGCTGGCATCCTGTAGAATTTTATAATATTCATCTAGAGAGATTCCTAGATGTGATGCGATCTCATCATCTTTCGCATCTCTGCCTGTTTGGTTTTCAATCTCCCTAACAGCTTCCATGATGTCCCGGCTTTTACGGTGTACTGATTTAGGTGCCCAGTCATTACGGCGTAATTCATCCAGCATGGCGCCACGGATGCGAATTGATGCATAGGTTTCAAAGCTGGCTCCCTGACTTGCATCATAATTTTTGCTGGCATCCAATAATCCAATCATACCGGCTTGGATCAGATCATCCATCATGACAGAAGAGGGTAGGCGGGCTGCCAAGTGGTAGGCAATACGTTTCACCATTGGCGCATGTTGCTGTAGGAATGCATCTTGCGCTTGGGGGGATTGTTTGGAGTATGTGATCACTTAATACCCACCTTGCTGATGATGTCTTCTATCCAATATATCACCGCTTCATTCACGTTCATTTGCGTATCACATTGTCCAAAAATAAAAATTATTATGCTGAGATAAGATACAGATAAATAATATAGAGACTCGGCATGGCGCAGTGAATCTTTAGTTTTCTGATAAACCTCAACAGTTTACCTATAATTATCTTTATGGGCTATCTTATGAAAAATAACTGACTGATTGTTAAACAATTATCCCTATTTCGCCGATAATAGGTAGTGGTGAGCTGTATTTTGGGCGCCACATATTTGAGTGGTGAGTTGGGCTGCGATAAATTGATGCTGGGTATCGAATGAAGGAAAGGCTGGAAAAATGGCTGGCGAAGATGGGAAGGTTGGACTTTCCAGTGCTCAGTTATACCAAAGAGCGTATGCAGGATGAAGAGTCACTCAGTAATGAGCTGGTGACGGATATTTTAGAAAATGATGTCGGTTTGGCGATCAATATTATCCATAGAGTCAATACTCATGCTCGAAGTCACTTGAATCACCGCCTTACCACGTTGGAATATGCCGCAGTGATGCTGGGGAAGGGGAATATCCGTGAGATTGCCCTCGCTAGTAAAGCTGTGGAGGAGTATCCCGAAAAGATTGCCGGATATTTGCTGCGTGCTTATGGTCATGCCTTACATACGGCAATGATTTCTCGAGAAATTGCTGTGATGCGTAATGACTTGGTGCCAGATGAATTGTATTTGGCAGGTCTATTACACAGTGTTGGCGGGCTTGCAATGTGGTTATTGGCTCCGAATGGTATGCGTACGGTTAGGGCGCTTTTGAAGCAGCAGCATCGCTCTCTTGATGAGATGGAGTACTTGGTGTTTGGTTTTAGTCAGGGCAATCTTTCCTATGAGCTGGCAAAGATGTGGAACATGCCTGAAGCCGCAAAGGAGTCAATGCAAGCTGGTGCAGCCAGTTTGCCACGGCTACGGGGTGTCGCTATGGCTGAGCATCTTAGTTATATGGCTACCCACACTTACCGTGACGATATGCTGCTTGAGACTCTAGAGCAAATTGCTACTTTCTTGGGGAAGTCTTCAGAGGCTGTTATTGATCGCTTGGGGGCAATTCACAATAGTACGTTGTCGATTGCGGAGCAGTATGGGGCGCTAATGAATGAAAGCGTGATTGACTGGGATGCATTGACAGAGAAGAGGGGGGTAAAAGCTCATGGTTCCACTGAGGGTAGTGTTGCTCACGAGTTGGTGCAGGGTGAGCAGAATTCAGAGGAGCCGCTTGAGTTCTCTTCAGTCGAAGAGGGTGTGATTTGCCTCTCTCCCCGGTTTGATATGCTGAATTTTTTGGATCGTTATATTGATGCGGATAGTAATCTGACCCTGGATGCTTTGCTGGAAGAGACTGTGCATCTTTTGCATGATGGAGTGGGGCTGAACCGGGTGATGTATGCCGCTGTGGTGACTGATCATGGGTGTTTGAAAGCCCGTTATAGCTCTGGAGCTGATCGGGATATTACCTTTAATTTATTTAGTGTGAACTTAAGTCAAGATTCAATTTTCAGGCAGTTATTATTGCAGCAGGGATCAATGTGGATGACGGTAGCAAAATGGCAGCGGATGCCGGAGCTAATTCCTAAGTCCTTGCGTTCTATTAACGGAACAAAAAGCTTTTTTGCCCAAACTTTGATGGTGAGGGGGAGGCCGCATGGTATTTTTTATGCGGATAGGCGAATTCCTCAATGTCGTTTAGAGCACCATTCGTTCCAGCATTTTCAGGAGATGGTTGGAAAGTGTCAGCTAGTGGTTAATCAATTAATCCATTGATTTGTAATGAATTCAGAAACGCTGTCTGCCTTGGAGTGCGCGTGAGAGAGTCTCGCTGTCGGTATATTCCAGTTCGCCACCTAATGGTACGCCAAAGGCAATGCGTGAGCACTCGATTTTGTGCCTTTTCACCATGTCATGAATAAAGTGGGCAGTTGCTTCACCCTCAACAGTTGGGTTTGTCGCAAGAATGACTTCTTGAATACTATTTTGTCTAAGCTGGTCTGATAGGGTATCCAGGCCAATATCACTGGGTCCAATGCCATCAAGTGGTGAGAGGTGGCCCATTAGCACGAAATAACGTCCTCTATATCCGGATGATTGTTCCAGGGCCATGACATCTGCAGGCGACTCTACGATGCAGATTTGGGTATTATCACGTCGGGTGTCACTGCAGATATCACAGAGGGTGTTTTCAGTGAGAGTGCGGCATTGCTCACAGTGACCAATCTGCTCTGAGGCTTCGATCAAAGTGTTAGCAAGCCGCCTAGCTCCCTCGCGATCACGCTCAAGTAATTGAAAGGCCATGCGTTGAGCTGATTTTGGGCCAACGCCGGGAAGGCAGCGCAGATCTTCAATTAATCGTCTGATCAGGGGAGATAGACTCACGCTGTAATCTCCTAGAAAGGAAACTTCATTCCGCCAGGAAGATTCATTCCCGCCGTCATGCCAGACATGCGCTCTTGGGACGTCTTCTCAATTTGTCGCACCGCGTCATTCACTGCCGCAGCCAGAAGATCTTCCAGCATCTCTTTGTCATCTTCCATCAGGCTATCGTCAATGCTGACACGCTTCACATCGTGGCGGCCAGTCATAACAACGCTTACCATGCCACCACCTGCTTGCCCTGTAACCTCCATATTGGCGATCTCTTCCTGGGCTTTTTGCATGTTGGCTTGCATCTGTTGTGCTTGTTTCATCAGTTGATTGATATTCATAGCATCCTCATCTGGGGGCAATTACTGTTGGTGGTGATTATAACGAACCAGAGACCTCTTGTAATCCATATGTAAGTCTCTGTAACCGTCTTAGAGGGGGTGGATGCTTTCGGCAATGATCTCGGCGCCAAATTGTCGTTGCATTGCATGCACAGCAGGATCACTGTGGATGGATTGTTCTGCCGCCTGTTGGCGTTCTGCTGCTTGGCGTTGTTGGATCTGCATGGGATTTTCCATTTCACTGTCACCAACCTCTATCTGTATCGTGGTTTGGCTTGAGAAATAGTCACCAAGTGCTTGTTGTAGTTGGAATTCTCTTTCGCGATTGATGAATTGCTCATGGCTGGGAGTTAGGCGGAGTTTGATGGTGTCTGCCTGGTGGCTTTGTACGGTACAGTGCATAGCCAGCTGACGTGTCATACCGCCCACCTGAAGTTGCGAAACTATCTCAGCCCAGTTTCCTTGATGGGCTTGCTGATGAGTTACCTCAAGGTGGGAGGCGGTAGCTTCAGCCATTGGCAGTGCCTCTTCTGGCAGAGGGGTGTTGTTTTCAATTTCCAATGGAGCGGCGGGTGCATCGGCTGTGGCTGGCTCAACAGCTTCGATACTCCCTCCATTACCACTTAATACACTACGTGCGGCAGCTAATGCAGCCATTGCGGGACTACTACGCTTAGCAGGTGTTTCAGTTGCTGCTGGTTGATTGGGTGGCTGCTGGTCTGGTGATGGCTCAGTGGCGGTTACCGCTTGTGCTACAGGCTTTTTTACACTTGCTAGGGCCTCCGCTGCCGGGTTGGTGTTATTTGTGGATGGCGAAGGTGAAATAACAGGTGAGGGCATTGCAGTGGGGCTTGGCTCTTCAGTCACAGGATTAAAAGCCAGCATGCGTAGAAGCCCCATTTCCAGGCCACCCCGTGCATCGGGTGCTAGTGGAAGGTCTCGGCGCATATGCAGCGCGATTTGGTAATAGAGCTGTACCTCTTCTGGAGTCATCTGTTGGCCTAGTGAGGCCAGCTCAGTAGTGTTGAGTTCTTCGCTATCCAGTGCGTTGGGTATCATCTGTAGCATCGCGATTCGTTGTAGGGTGCTAATGATTTCACCACACACAGCTTGATAATCCGGGGCTTGGGCAGAGAGCTGGGCCACGCTATCCATCAGCGCGACTCCATCCTGAGAGGCGAGGGCCTGAAGCAGGGTGGTGATATGGTGACGGTCAATAGTGCCCAGCATGCTGCGGGTTTCACTCTCTTGAACTTGTCCACCACCAAAGGCAATGGCTTGGTCTAAGAGGCTGAGCGCATCACGCATGCTGCCGTCTGCAGCATGGGCGATTAGAGTGAGTGCTTCGCTAGCGAAGGGGATCTGCTCCTGCTCCAGGATATATTTCAGGTGGTCCCCAATCTGGCTGGGTGACAGGCGACGCAGGCTGAATTGCAGGCAGCGTGACAGGATGGTGACCGGGAGCTTTTGTGGATCAGTGGTTGCCAGCAGGAATTTAACGTGGGGAGGCGGTTCTTCCAGCGTTTTCAACAGGGCATTGAAGCTGTGGGTGGAGAGCATATGTACCTCGTCTATCAAGTAGACTTTATAGCGGCCGCGGGTTGGCGCGTACTGTACATTCTCCAGTAGCTCTCGGGTATCTTCTACTTTGGTGCGAGAGGCGGCATCCACTTCTATCAAATCGACAAAGCGTCCGTCATCAATCTCCCGGCAGCTACTACATTCTCCGCATGGGTTGGCACTGACACCGTGGTCGCAGTTAAGGGATTTAGCCAGAATGCGGGAGATGGTGGTTTTACCCACACCTCGGGTGCCGGTGAAGAGAAAGGCGTGGTGAAGTCGGTTGTTATCTAGGGCATTAATGAGTGCCCGGAGTACATGCTCCTGTCCCACCATCTGCTTGAAGTTGCGTGGGCGCCATTTACGCGCCAATACCTGATAACTCATCGAACTCACTTGGTTAAATTCCGAGGCATCATGATAGCGCAGCTATCAATTTACTTAAAGATGTTGGAGGCACGTAGAGAGGGAAATTAAGGTGGCAACCTGCACCAGCCACATCCCGGCGCCCGAATCAGCTGCTACCGTTGCTCCCTTCCGGGCCTGGCGGGGTTCACAGCCTATCGTCGCGAGAGGACCAATGCAGGTCACCATAACAATTGTCGCCTCAGCTTGAGGCGACAGCGCGCATTATACAGATATCCCCTGGCTTTACAACGTCGTAACGGCTTTGTGGTATTCGGCGTCCCATTGGGGGAGTTCGTTTCCCGGCATGGGTTTGGCAATTTGGTAGCCTTGGGCGATATCACATCCTAGCTCACGTAGTCTGCACATTGCCTGCTCTGTTTCAACACCTTCTGCGACAACATGCATCTTCAGTTCATGACCAAGCATGATGCAGGTTTTAACGATAGCGACAGCTTCTTCATCATAATCCATCGCCATGACAAAACTGCGATCAATTTTTAATTCAGTAAAGGGAATGCGATGTAATTGGGAGAGTGATGAATAGCCGGTTCCGAAGTCGTCGATGGAGAGACTAAAGCCTTTAATTCGCAACCTAGTCAAAATTTCAAGGGAGGTGATGAGTTCATCCATCAGTTGGCTTTCTGTGATCTCCAGCGTGAGATGCATTGGATTGAGGTTATGCTCTATGGTTAATCTGGTGATATCGTCGAAAAGGCTGGAATTAGTGATATTTCGCGCAGATAGATTAACGGAAATTTGAGTATTAAACCCGGTGTTTTGCCACTGATTTCCCTGTTCGGCGGCGAGTCTCATGACCAGTGAGGAGAGTGGGTTAAATAGGTTGTATTGGTCAATAAATGGTAGGAATGCGCCGGGTGGAAGAAGGCCAAGTTCTGGATGTTGCCAGCGAACGAGTGCTTCACATCCTACTAAATTATTACTTTGCAAGGCGATCTGAGGTTGGTAGTGAAGGATGAATTCCTCTTTTTGTATGGCATTTTCCAGTGCTTCTTTTGTGAACTCATCGGGTTTTAATTTGCTCGGGCGGATGCTACTACGACTTGATTGAATACTTTCTTCAATCTTGTTTTTTAAGTCACTTAAAACGATGGGCTTGCCATAGTTTGCGAGTACAGTCAGCTCATGGGCCATGGCCAGTTGTTCTGCAGAATGGAGGATGCTGCGATCATGGCCGCTAATGAGTATTAGTGAGGCATTAGATTCTCGCTGGGCAAGCTGGCGAATGACCTCTATGCCGTCAATATCAGGCATATCGAGATCTAATAGTATGATATCTTTTTCAGAGGGGGAAACTTTCAGGAACTCTTTAGCTTCAGAATAGACATGAATCGGTAGGTTGCAATTGGCAAGGGCCATTTGCAGCATTCGCAGCATTTGCGGCTCATCATCCACTATATAGATATTACTGCTCATGATTGTTGTCCCTACTACCTAATGGTTCTCCATTTTGTGTATCATGGGCTGTTTCCCGATTATCCTGAACTTGTTTAAGCAGCATTTTGTCCATGCTTGAAAAATGGTCAAGCAAATAATCTTTAAAGAAACTGCGTAAGCCTTCATGATTGCTGCTATTGGCGCTTTTACATAATGATTTTAATTCCGCAGTTAGGAAGTGGTGCGCCTCTTGATGAATCTGGAGGTCTCTTTGCGGTATTTGTTGCTCCTTCATTAATGTGTTTTCGTGAGCAAAATAAGATTCACACTGTGAAATGAATTGCTCACATTCTGACTCTATCGGCAGGTTTTCGTAGCTTTCAAGTTTGATTTCCAGTTCTTGAATGGTGGCGAGCAAGCCATCTCTCAGATTATCCACTTTTTCTATGCCAAAAAATCTGGGAGCCTTATCTATATGATTGGACGAACTGCGTTTTGCGTCTAAGGTGTGGCGGACTGTTTGCAAGAGTTGGGGGCGTTCAAAGGGTTTATGGAGGGTGTGAGCCTGAAGGACTGGATCGATATTCTCAATATTTTTGAGTTGGCTATAGCCACTCATCATCTGGATTGCCGTGTTAGGAAAGCGTTGTTTTACTTTCTCTGCTAATGAATAGCCATCCATTTTGGGCATGATAACATCACAAAGCATAAGCTCGATCGAGTGCTTGTCTAGCAGTTCCAGTGCTTCATCGCCACTGTTTGCGGTAAAAATTTGATAACCACTCCGTTCAAGGTTTTTTCGAATGAGTGTGCATAGGGTGGGTTCATCATCAACAATCAGAATGGTTTCACTGCCGTATAGGCTTTCCTGATACGATGCCTCATCCTTATTATCTTCCTCAATCGGGTGTGCCTGATATCTGGGGAATAACAGAGAAAAGCAGGTACCTTCGCCAGGCCAGGAATAGACGGCAATGCTGCCCTGTGCGCGTTTGACAAAGCCATATACTTGACTGAGGCCAAGCCCAGTACCTTTTTCGTTTTTGGTAGAGAAAAAGGGTTCAAAAATTTTGCTTTTGACCTCATTGTCCATGCCAATACCATTATCGCATACCGTAAGTTCTACATACTCACCGATCTGGATGTTGGGGTGATCAGGTTGAGGGGACGTAATTGTGAGGTTATGGGCTGTAATATCGAGTTTGCCTGTTTGAGAGTCTGGGATGGCTTGCATCGCATTAATGGAAAGGTTTAATAAAGCGTCCTCAAAATCATTGCTATCCATCCAGCATCGCCATAGATCAGGTTGGCGGGTAATTGTCAGTTGGATTCTAGCTGTTAGGGTGTGCTGAATCATATTGCTGGCATCATCCAAGATCTTACCTAAGTCAACTTCATCGCCCTGCATGGTTTTATCGCGGGAAAAGGCAAGGAGTTTTTTCGTTAGTTTGGCTCCACGATGCCCAGCCTGGATGACTTCCTTGTTCAACATTTTGAGTTTAGGCTCATTGTTGAGTTCTGAATCTAGTAGTTCTGCATAGCCAATGATAACACTTAATAAATTATTGAAGTCGTGGGCAACGCCACCAGTCAATTTTCCCAAGGCCTCCATCTTTTGGCTGCGGCGAAGT
Organism: Thiohalomonadales bacterium; assembly: GCA_050295955.1. Taxonomy (GTDB): domain Bacteria; phylum Pseudomonadota; class Gammaproteobacteria; order RBG-16-57-12; family RBG-16-57-12; genus JAFLJP01. Next base: position 67,647 of record JBNKQQ010000032.1, on the reverse strand, counting down.
GCATCTTCTTGTTGTCGTTGCTGAGTAATATCGCGTGCAACAATTGCAAAGCTATAGCACTTATCTTCCTCTGCTTCAGCAATTAATGTGTAAGTGCAGTGAATAATCTCATTGTTGCGTCTGGTGAGTTCAGTTTCGGTGTACCAGGTACCGTGCTCTATGGCTGCCGCCATTCCGGTGTGTAAAATGGTTTTTACGACGTCCAGAGGATGAATGTCATATAGTGAAAGATTATGGGGCAAAATATTCTGTTCAATTTGAAGTAGGGACCTTCCAGCGGGATTAAGATAACTAATCATTCCCTGCTCATTACATATGGCAACCATATCGGGTTCAGATTGAATAATTTGGCTGAGGCGACTGTTTTCATGTTGTGCGGTTTTTCGTGCAGTAATGTCACGGATGACATTAACCATCCCTCTTGGCATTTCCAGATCTCTAATGGGGCTAAGAGATATATCAAACCACTGAGCTCCTTGTAGACGGCTTAATTCGTAATCTGCAAAGGGGGTATTTTCAATAATGGCTTTGCAAACAGGGCACTCCTCACTACGGATTTTGTCATCATGAAAAAGATCGTGACAAGCTTTTCCTAGGAGCTGTTCTTTTGGGCGTTTGGTGAGACGGCAAGCGCTATTATTAACTTGGCGAATCTTACCGGTGCTATCCACGACGATGGTGGCATCTGGAATGGCATCGTAGGTATTGGCGCTGCGTGCCATAGCTAAGAATGGCTTCTGTAGGCTGATGTGAATGACGGCTATGAAAACAATCCAAAACGAAATAAATTTAAGTACGTGGCCAGTGAAGTTTGATATGCCATAGACATCTGTATAGAGAGTGAAGCAAAATTCAGCGGCTATTGTTAGAACGATCGCACTGATCATGCTCTTTACAATAGTCTTGTCTAAAAGTGCGCGGTGGTACCATAAATATCCTATTGCTGTGATCAAGAGGGTAATAATGAGATATTCACTGTAAATCTTAAAAGGGGTTAGCCCGCTTTCTTCGAGATAAGTGGCAGGAAAATGACCCGTCATTACGGCTATATAAATGGCAGTGGCTATCGCGCCATAAGTCCAGAAGGATATTTTATGATTGAGTGTTCGGGTTAGGAAAAATGGTGCCGTAAGTAGGAGTAGTGTTTCGAGGTAGCGAGCGCCTATCCAGAGTTGAGTTGGGGGATCAGTAGCAATATTGGGGTAGATCAGCATTCCCTTATAAGTGAGTACGTGGAATAGGTCCAATGCAGCAACCCAGCTATAACCACATCCTAGATACATCAAAAAGCAATTTTTGGTAAAGGGATAGGTCTTCCAGGTGACGACTGTGAGTAAGATGGCTGTGATAATAGCGAAGAGCTCTGCCAGTATATGGAACAGCAGAAAACTATAACTCTCGGCAACAATAAGAATTAGGACCAAGAGTAGAGGTGGAAGCCAAGTGGCTTGTTTCATTGTCAATTTAGTGCGATGTAGTGGGAGCATATTATTGACCAATGCGGCTGTTCAGCTTGTTATTATCCTTTTTATCTCCGCAGTGATCGGCAGGCTTCTACAATTTGTTAATAAAATGAGTGTGTTTAATCGATTTTGAATGGTTTGATGATGTGTCTTGCAGATGGAGCCAGAGGGTGATTTATCGAGCGGTTTCCAGTGGGGATTTCGACGGAAATAAAAAAGGCGGCATCCTAGCCGCCTTTTTGTTCTGCTCCTTAAGGACTCCTGTCCCACACGCTTCATTGCGCTATACGCTCCATTAACTGTCCATCCTTTGGGATCTTCCTTGAAAAAATCCTTTTTACCTCCTGTCCACAATGCTAACTCTAGTCGACTGGGATTAAAAAAACCATGACATTTTTGTTGCAGATGTGGAGTGATTTTTCTGGTGTCTTACACTTGCGATGACACTTTTATTTTTAATAAACATGTGTTTAGTTTGTTGCCTTTAATAATGGGTGATCTTCGAAAGTACTGATTCTCACGTAAATATCAGAATTGGATTACGCGATAGTCAGTCAATTCCTACAAATCTCGATGCGTTATTGGCGTTACTGTAATTACCTATGACGGGTTTTTCGGCAATGTCAGAGCAATAAGCGCGCTTGTTAAAATAAATAGACTTGATACATAGAGGCAGCTGATTAGGCCATACTGCTGAAAAATCCAGCCAGAGAGCAAAGTGCCTACTAAGCGCCCCATGGCGTTTGCCATGTAATAGAAGCCAACATCCAATGAGGCACCATCTTCCCGGGCATAGCTGACGATTAGGTAACTGTGTAGAGACGAGTTAATGGCAAATAGTGCGCCAAATAGCATCAGTCCTGCGATAAGAGCGTGATCAGGTTCGATGTAGTTGAAGCAGATGGCAATGATGGTCGGTGTGGCGCTGAGCGATAGTGCCCAGAAAAAAGCACTTTTACCATCGGGGACCTTGCCCTGATGCTTGCCGGTAAAATAGGGCGCAAATCCCTGTACGATGCCATAGCCGATAATCCATAAGGCGAGAAAGCTACCCACCTGAACGGAGCTCCAACCACACTCTGCCGCCAGAAATACCGGCAGGGCAACGACGAACCAGACATCTCGTGCCCCGAAGAGGAATAGTCTGGCTGCTGAGAGTCGATTAATTGATGAGCTTTTGGAGAGAATATCTCGAAATTTAGGCTTATTTTTAGCTTTTCCGAGATTTTTTCGTAGCAGCCATAGGCTGCTGAGCCAGACCAGTCCTAAGGCAGTTGCCATAGTCATTACCGCGCCACTAAAGTCCAATAGAGCAAGTAAGGCACCTCCCAGGAAAAAGCCTGCACCTTTTAGGGTGTTTTTTGAACCTGTGAGCATTGCTACCCAGCGATAGAGTTGTCCCTGAGCATTTTCTGGCACCAATTGTTTGATGGCACTTTTGGCACTCATTTTATTGAGATCTTTGGCGATGCCTGAGAGGGCCTGTGCAGTCATTACCCACACCACCGTTAGCCATTCGGCAGGCACTAGCAACATGCACAGGGCAATAACCTGTAGCCCCAATCCTATGTTCATTGTGCGGTTGAGTCCAATATGAGCGCCTAACCATCCACCGATAAGGTTTGTCACAACACCAAAAAATTCATAGAAGAGAAACAATAATGCAATTTGTAGTGGACTATAGCCAAGCTGGTGGAAATGGAGCACCACCAGCATACGCAGTGCCCCATCTGTTAATGTAAAGGCCCAGTAGTTACCGGTGACCACCAGATACTGGCGAAGCTGGGGAGAGAGACTAGCGAGGAGAGACATGGTTACTCTTGATCTCCCAGGCCCACCATACGAGCCAGTTCTGCGGTACGGCAGGAGTAACCCCATTCGTTGTCATACCAGACATAGATCTTTACTTGGGTATCATTGATGACCAATGTGGAGAGCGCATCCACAATCCCAGATCGGCTGTCACCGCGAAAATCTGAGGAGACCAATGGGCGTTCCTCATAGCCCAAAATGCCTTGTAAAGTACCTTCGGCTGCCTCTCTCAGGAGCTGGTTTACCTCTTCGGCAGTGGTCTTACGCTCAACCTCAAATACGCAGTCGGTGAGGGAGCCATTGGTGATAGGAACCCGCACCGCATGGCCGTTGAGTCTACCCTTCAGCTCTGGAAAAATTTCCGTGATGGCGGTTGCTGAACCAGTTGTAGTGGGGATCAAATTATGACCACAGGCACGGGCGCGGCGTAGATCTTTATGGGGCGCATCAATGATGGTTTGGGTATTGGTGAGATCATGAATAGTAGTCATGGAGCCGTGTTTGATGCCCAACCTTTCGTGGATGACCTTAACAACTGGCGCCAGACAGTTGGTGGTGCAGGAGGCTGCAGTCACAATAGGGTGCTGTGATTTATCATAAAGGTGGTGATTAATGCCCATCACAACATTAAGAATGCCGGGTTCTTTAACGGGGGCTGTGACTACTACTCGCTTTACACCTTGATCCAGATAGGCTTGCAGCAACTCGCCTTTGCGCATCAGGCCGGAAGCTTCGATCACCACATCACAACCCGACCAATCGGTTTCTGAGATGGCCTGATGGCGGCTAGTGGTAATTGGTTGGTTATCAATGATGATGCGGTCACCCTCTGCTTGAGCCTGATGATGCCATTGACCTTGCACGGAATCGAAATTAAGTAGATGGGCCAAGGTGGCTGCATCACCGGCTGGGTCATTAATATGAATAAACTCTACTTCTGGCCACTCCCATGCCGCACGCAAAGTGAGGCGCCCGATACGGCCAAAGCCGTTGATACCGATTTTGATACTCATTAGATGATTCCTTTATATATGATTTTTCGTATATTTCTTTGCGAAACGATCCCTAGTCGATTGGAGGGGGTGGAATCGGTTAGCAGCAGCGGGTGAAATTATCCATTTTTCGGAGTTTGCTATGGCAGTCTTGCAGAAAAGTGACGGCACCCTTGGCTGTCTCTTCTAGGGCCGATTTGGCCCAGTTGGGAAGCTGAGGATGAAGGGAGTAGTAGACCCACTGTCCCTGACGACGATCTAGTAATAGTTGGTTTTCCCGAAGCAGAGCCAGGTGGCGGGAGATCTTGGGTTGACTCAATTCCAGCGCCTCAGTGAGTTCACACACACACAGCTCCCCCTCCGCAAGGATTAGCAGTAGACTTTTTAGGCGAGTCTCCTCTGCCAAGCATTTGTGAAATTGTACTGGGTCCATAATGACTCCTCTGTGAATGCGGAAATCATATATATGGAAATCCATATGTCAAGGGTGAAGTGTGGTGGCAAAGGGTGTGTTAAGATGCGCCAATAATGAATAAGAGGTAGTGAGAGCGTGCAGAGCACACTTTGGGTAATACCGCTTTTGGTTGGCCTATTGGCCGCATTAGTGAGTGGTTTAGTCATCTGGCTGAAAATGGGGCGGCAGCTGAAGCAGCGGGATGAAGCGCTGGCCAATTTACAGACCGAGCAAGCTGTCGCTGACACGCGCATGGAAAATTTGCAACAACAGCTCACTGAGCAGCGTCAACAGACCACAGATGCCTTGCAGCTAACGGAACAGCTGCGTGATCAATTGTCTGAAGTAAGAGAGCAGGCGGAGGGGTTGCGTCGCAGTGAGCAGGGGCTGATGGCACAGCTTCAGCAAATGCGCCAAGAGCATGAACTAGTGCGGAGTGATAGCCAACAGTTACAGCGGCAATTGAACAGTTTACAGGCTGAAAATAGTGAATTGCGCACTCGTCAGGAAGAGAAAGAACAGCACTATGCTGCTCAGTTAGCACAGTTTGAGCAGCAAAAACAGGAATTGAGCAAAGAGTTTGAAAATCTAGCTAATCGTATCTTTGACGCGAAGGGTAAGTCTTTTTCAGAGAATAGTCGTCAAAGCCTGGATGACCTGCTTAAGCCATTTAAGCAGCAGATCAATGATTTTCGTCAAAAGGTGGAGGATATTCACCATAAAGAGACACAACAGCAGGCCGCCTTGCGTAGTGAACTGGGGCATTTGAAAGAGTTAAATAAGCAGATCACCGAAGAGGCCCACCAGCTAGCTACAGCCCTAAAAGGGCAGAAGAAAACCCAGGGTAACTGGGGGGAGCTGATTCTGGAAAATGTGCTGGACCGCTCTGGTTTACAGAAGGATAAGGATTATAAGCGAGAAGCGAGCTTTACCACTGAAAAGGGTCGCCAGCGTCCCGATGTGATCGTTTACCTGCCGGAGAATAAGCATCTGATCGTTGATGCAAAGGTCTCTCTTAATGCTTATACCCGCTATATAAATAGTGACGAAGAAGCTGAGCGGCAACAGGCACTGAAGGAGCATGTCAGTGCGATTGCTGATCGCATTAAGGAGCTTTCAGACCGTAATTACTTTGAGCTGCCAGGGTTAAACTCCCCAGAAATGGTTTTCATGTTTATCCCAATTGAGTCAGCCTTTGTGGAGGCGTTACGTGCGGATGAGACGCTTTTTCAGAAAGCCTTAGAGCAGAATGTCTTGGTGGCAACGCCTACTACCTTGCTAACTAGCCTCAATATTGTTAGGCAATTGTGGCGCTTTGAAGATCAAAATCGTCATACTGCTGAGCTGGCTGAGAAGGCGAGTAAGGTCTATGACAAACTCAACAGCTTTTTGAAGTCCATGGGGGATTTAGGTAATTCATTAGATAAGGCCAAAGATACCTATGACAAAGCTTTTGGCCAGCTTTATACCGGGCGGGGTAACCTGATTAAACAGGCGAGTGAGTTTAAGAAACTAGGCGTGGCTGTAAAGTCAGAATTACCAGAAAACTTGGTAGAGAAAGCCGAATTAGAGCTGCAGCATAGTATTGAAGAGAGCAAGGGGTAGAATCACTCCTAATGGTAACAAGAGACGAAGTAAAACCTATATGACAGTTGAAAATTATCAGCGCCGCTTCGGTGGTATTCAACGCCTCTATGGCAATGCTGGTCAGGCAATATTGCAAGATGTCCATTTTTGCGTAGTGGGAATCGGTGGGGTTGGTTCCTGGGCTGCAGAGGCTTTGGCGCGTAGTGGCATTGGTCAGATTACCCTGATTGATTATGATGAGATTTGTGAGACCAATATCAATCGACAGCTTCCGGCCCTAAGCGAGACAGTTGATCGTAAAAAATGCCAAGTCATGGCAGAGCGTATTGCTCAGATTAATCCAGATTGCCAAGTCCATATTATTGATGATTTTCTGACCGTACAAACCTATGAAGCGTATCTGAGTCGGGGTTATGACTACGTTATTGATGCTATAGACAGTATTAAATTCAAATCCCTGATGATCAATTATTGTAAACGCAATAAGATCCCGATAATGGTAACTGGCGGTGCGGGTGGGTTAACTGACCCTACTCAGATTTCCGTAGCGGATGTCAGTCGCACCTATAATGATCCGTTGATTGCCAAGGTGCGCTCTCAATTGCGAAAAGAATATGGCTTTAGTAAAAACAGCAAACGTAAATTCGCAGTTGATTGTGTATTTTCTAGTCAGCAACCAGTCTATCCAAAGGAAGATGGCACGGTGAGTTGTGAAAAACCAGGGATTCATGGTGTCTCTTTGGATTGTCGCTTTGGCTATGGTGCGGCCAGCTTTATTACGGCAAGCTTTGGCTTTATGGCTGCAGGGCATGCCATTAATAAATTGATTACAAAACGATTAGGTAATTGAATCGATTTCCAACATCGTTAAACTACAGAAAAAATGGTTTGGAGGGGATAATGCGTTTGATGGTGTTAGTGGCGCTAATGGCGTTATTGGTAAGTGGCTGTGGCCGTGATGAGGGTGAAACAACTAGTACGATTAATGCTAAAGACCGCGAATTGGGCAAAGTAAAATCGATGATTATCCGCGGTGGCTGTTTCGGTTGTCACGATATCGAGGAGAACCGCTTTGGCCCATCTTGGAAGGCGGTGGCAGAGCGATACAAGAGTGAGCCAAATGCTTCATCCATGTTAGCTGAAAGTGTTAAATATGGTAGTGGAGGCAAATGGGGCGACGTAGTCGGTAATAACGTGATGCCTCCTAATGAGCAGAAGGTTAATGATGCTGAAATTGCTCAATTAGTGAGATATATTCTTTCCTTGTAAGAGAAAAACGCCATAAGCCGAATATATGTAGATGATCTTCATGGTGCATGCGTAGATCAGGGCTATGTGTCTAGGGAAAAGTGAGAGAGTTATTTTTCCCTAGCTGACTTTGTTTTTTCTGCTTTTAATCAATAGTACCAAATTGAAGAATACGCTTATTTAATCGCTGTATAGGGCGATTGGTGTGAAAAGGCATGCCATTTTCCACAAAGAGCAAGCGATAGTTTTGAATCTGCTCTCGGGACATTTGAATGGGATCTACAAATATCATCCACTGTACCCCTTCACTACAGGGCGGGGTGGTGAGAGATCCACTGTAGACGAATAGGTCGCCTTGATTAGGAAGTAACTCTTCATAGTTGGCAGTCAGAGCAGCCATTGTTGTGCCCGATTTTGGGTTGCTGTTTTTAGGATTGCTGTGGCTATCCTTCTCATCACCATGACTAGGTAGATTTTCAAATATTTCAGCCAGGGTGTCGTTGTATTCCCCTTCCTCAATAAATACGCCTAATACTGCCAAATTACCTGCTTTGTCAACATGTACCAGATGCATCTCCATGTCATAGTGTTTCGGCGTATCCAGTGGGCTGCGGCTGACAGTATGCTCGCTCAAGGTATGAAAGTGAAATTGCACCAGTTCATAGCGATGTTTTGAAGGCTTATTGCCATCGCCGGGCATTTCAATTTCAATGTAACGTCCCGCTTTGGCGACAATGGCATGGCGGTTATTGGTGAGTTCGACATAGTTTCCAGCATACTCTTTGTGCAATAAAAAACTACTGGCAGCAACTTCGCTGGTGGCAATGTTGATGGGAGATTGTTGCTTTCCTTTATTGCAGAGGTTAGCACCTTTTAGGTGTCCCCATTTTTCTGGGGGATAATGGGTGTTTTGTCCGGTATAGCCCCAGTCTGCAGCTATAAGGGGGCCACACATCAGTGCCATTACGGCACTGGTTAATACTTTTTGTGTAGGACGCATAGAAGAGAACCTTATATTTATCGTTATTCTCATTGTCATTTCGCCTATCGTCCAGAGGTATAAGAAGGTTTAGTACTATTGGCAAGTTTCTGTAACACCTTTTGATAGGTGATATCAATATCATCTTGCCAATGGTGGGTGATGATATTTTTTCCATGCTCTGGTTGGAATTGTTGCAGTTGTTGCTGAAGTACTTTCAGGTCTGCTTCTGATGGATCTTTATTAGCTTGTTGACGCTTGAGGATGTTTTCTTGTAGTTGTGGAATGGGGGTATCTAATTGCAAGATGAGGAATGGGCATGACTGTTGTAATGCCAGCTGTTTGAATTGTTGGCGCTGCTCAGGTGAGAGGAATGTGGCGTCTACCAGAACGACAAAGCCATTTGTGATAAGGGGCTGCGATATGTCCAGAAGTCGCTGGTAGGTGGCTTGCGTGGCTTGTGGTGTATAGATATCTCTATCTCTTAGTGAATGGTTATTGCTTAGGCCGGGGAGTTGGAATAAGCGTTTTCGCTCTACATCTGAACGTAAATGGATGGCATCGAGTTTTGCCGCCAGCTTTTGACAAAGCCAGCTTTTACCGCTGCCACTCAGGCCATGGGTAATGATGAGTACACCGCGACGTACTTGTGTATATTTTTGAGATAGCTGTAGATAATCTTGCAGGTCGCTTTGGAGCTCCTGTGATTTCTTTTCTGGATTGGTTTGTTGTAACTGGATAGCGGAGACTTTGGCCCGTACCATGGCGCGATAGCCCAGATAGAGAGGAAGTAGTGGTATGCCCTCATAGTCACCCGTTTGGGCTAGATAGTGATTAAGAAAAGCATTGGCCCACTCACAATAGCCACGATGCTGTAGATCCATAATCAGAAAGGCGATATCACTGATGACATCTATCCAGTAGAGCTCAGGATTGAATTCGATGCAGTCAAATAGTGTGATCTTATCCTCCAATAACACCATGTTGCCAAGATGCATATCCCCATGGCACTCACGGACATAGCCCTGATTGAAACGCTGTGCCATCAGTGGGCGCAGCTGCTCTAGTTGTTCCCGGACAGCTTTGTGGAGTTGGGTTAAGGAGAGTTTGTGTTGCAGTTGATGTAATTGTTGGAAATTTTCCTCAATAGCATTACGAGTGGCCTCCACTCGACCGTGGGTGCCGCTTGGGCTGCTGCGGTCAATTTGCTGGTGGAATACGGCGATGGATTCTGCTAGCTGTAGAATATGCTGTGACACTATTTTGCCTTGGCCTAAGCATGCTTCCAGCATGGATTGCTGGGGGAATTGCTTCATGCGCAAGGCGTATTCCTGTGCATTGCCCAGAGTATTGCTGATAACCCAGTCATTCCTATGTTTAACAATTGCCACGACATCTAAATAGAGTGAGGGGGCTAGGCGTTGGTTAAGTCGTAACTCCTCCTGATAAAAGTAATAGCGTTTCTCAAGGGTTGAAAAGTCAAGAAAACCTAGATCTAGCGTTTTTTTTATTTTATAGGCAAATTCGCCTGTCAAGATGACCCAGGAGATATGTGTTTCAATGAGCTGGATGTTATCGCAGGGGTGAGGGTAACACTCTGGCGAGAGTAGGGCTTGGATCATTGGTGTAGACATGACGGGCTCCAAAGTTGATACCCACTAGCCTAGCACCCATCAGTCAAATTCGTGTGATTTGGTGGCCAAATTGGATAAAATGCAGAAGGAACCTCAGATTAAGCTCAATTTAAGAGCGTTGTGTGGATGTGAGAGGTTTCAAATGAATCCTCCTGGAAGCCAACGTGGTGATTGGAGCTTAGTCGAGGTTCAAAAAAGAAAAATAATTATGATTATCAGATTTTTACTGTTCCCCTTCGTTGTTTTTCTGTGGGGGTGTGGAAGTCATCCCGAGCGACAAATGGATTTGGAAGTAACACAATTTGAGGCAGTACTACAAAAGCAGGGACGTGAGAAAGATGAGATAGCCTATCGAATGACAGATTATGCCAAGAGTTTGCTAGCAAGTGGCTCCCAAGTTTTGGCTGGCTATTATCTTCAACGGGCAATTATTCATGATCCGACTTCAGCAGAAGCATGGTATCAATTGGCTCGTCTGTCGTTTCAGCAACAGAAATTGCGTCAGGCGGAGAGGTTTGCGTTACGGACAATCCGCTACTCTGAGGATGATTTGCTGTTGCGAATTAAGGCGTGGCGTATGATAGAGCAGTCCCGGCGCTCTTCTGGGAATGCTTCCGGGTCTCACTATGCGGCAAATCGTGCCGATGAATTAGAGAGCCAGCAGTTTTTCTTAAAAAACTGAAAGATATTTTCCTCTTTTACGAAATTGGTTTATATAAAATAAAGCGATAAAGGTTAATTGGGTATTTTTTGTGGGCATTTATTCGGTCGATAAATTGATGAAGGAGGCTCGGACCTTGGCGGCACAATACCGCAAAGCGACCGGTAAGCCTTTGGGTATCAGTAGCGAAATCGCTGAGCATGATGCTGCACGCCTATTGAACCTTGAAATTTGCGCTGAACGGGGGGAGGGCTACGACGCCATTGGCAAAGGGGAGCGACAGGGAAAGCGAGTTCAGATCAAGGGGCGAGCCATTTTTGATGAGAATAAGCCTGGACACCGCATCGGTCAGCTTAAGCTGGACAAAGAGTGGGATAGCGTTGTGCTGGTGATCATGGATGACGAGTATGAACCGGTTGAGCTATATGAGGCAACTCGGGAAGCCGTTGTCGATGCGTTGGAGAGTAGTAAAAGCAAGCGCGCTAACCGTGGCTCTATGACGGTGGCTAAATTTAAAGCCATTGGCTCTCTGGTCTGGTGTGTCGAAGAGGGTGAGGTAAAGGACGAAATCTGGGATAATCAATCGGATGAATAGATTGATTACTTATGCTCCATAGTAGGTATTGCAGCTATGGATAATTTTGCCGAGATTTTGGGCCAAGATGGCCCATTTTCACATCACCTCCCGGGTTTTGCACCTCGCTTGCAGCAGCAGGAGATGGCTCAGCATGTGGCCAAAGCCTTAAAAGATCACACTACCTTGGTGGCCGAGGCGGGAACGGGCACTGGAAAAACCTTTGCCTATTTGGCACCGGCGCTACTCTCTGGTGAGAAAGTGATCGTTTCCACTGGCACCAAAAACCTTCAGGATCAGCTCTTTTATCGGGATCTTCCTCTGGTTCGCAAGGCCCTGAGCCAGCCTGTAAAAGTGGCTCTACTGAAGGGGCGTTCCAATTATCTTTGTGACTATCGACTTGATCTTTATAACAATAGTCCACGCATTCAAAATCCCACCCTACATAAAACCCTAATTAAGGTAAAAGCCTGGGCTAAGACCACAAAGAGCGGTGATACTGGTGAACTCACCGACGTGCCAGAAGATTCCCTTATTTGGCCTTTTGTCACCTCTACTGCAGATAACTGCCTAGGTCAGGAGTGTCCACGCATCTCCGATTGCTGTGTTATGAAGGCACGCCGGGAGGCGCAGGAAGCAGACCTTGTAGTGGTGAATCATCATCTCTTTTTTGCAGACCTCTCGCTAAAGGAAGAGGGGATTGCTGAGCTACTGCCAGGTGCGAATGGTGTCATTTTTGATGAGGCACACCAGCTCCCAGAGGTGGCAAGTAATTTCTTTGGCCAAGCTTTTAGTAGTAATCAGTTGCTGGAGCTGGCTGGTGATATTCAAGCCGCAGTCAATAGCGAAGCGCCAGATCAGGTGGACGTTGTTAAGCTGGCAGATAAGTTGGATTACGATGCAAGGTTGCTGCGTCGGGTCATGCCGGACAATAGTAGTCGTATGACCTGGAAAGAGTGTTTGAAGCTGGAGGGATTGGATCAGGCGCTAGAGCAGTTAAGCCAGGATCTTAGTGAGCTGTTGGAGGCCCTGGATATTGTGTCGGAGCGGGGAAAAGCGTTGGATAATTGCTGCCAACGATGCGGTGCACTTTATGAGCGTTTTAAGCAGCTGACAGGTCCAACCCCTGAGAATTTTATACATTGGGTGGGGATATTTGCTCGCTCTGTGGTGATCTACCTTACCCCAATGGATATTGCAGATATTTTTCGTGAGCATATGCAATCCCGTCCCTGTGGTTGGATCTTTACCTCGGCAACCCTAACAGTGGCTGATAGTTTTGAGCATATTTGTAAAACTTTGGGTATTGATGAGGCGGAGCAGTTTAGCTGGGGGAGTCCTTTTGATTACATGAATCAGTCGGTATTGTATGTGCCGGATGGCTTGCCTGAGCCCTCAAGTTCGGAATATACAGCCAAAGTTGTTGAGCAGGCGTTGCCGGTGCTGAGGGCTAGTGAAGGGCGGGCATTTATGCTTTTTACTAGTCATCGGGCGCTTCAGGAGGCTGCACGCCTGCTGGAAACTCGGATCGAGTACCCATTACTTATTCAAGGCGCTATGCCTCGTTCGCAACTTTTAGCCAAATTTCGCAATACTGACAATGCCATTCTGCTGGGTACGGGGAGTTTCTGGGAGGGGGTGGATGTGCGAGGTGAAGCGCTTTCTTGCGTAATTATTGATAAGCTTCCTTTCGCTTCACCTGGAGACCCTTTGTTACAGGCACGGATTGATGCGATTCGGGAGCGGGGAGGGAACCCTTTTAGTGATTATCAACTACCTCAGGCGGTGATTACTCTGAAGCAAGGGGTTGGTCGCCTTATTCGTGATGTCAATGACCGGGGAGTTATGATGATCTGTGATCCCCGTACCTTAACTAAGTCTTATGGCAAAATTTTCATTAACAGTTTGCCTCGTATGAAACGGACCCGAAATCTGAAGCGGGTTGAGGAATTTTTTGCATATTCTGTATCGCCTGGCGAGCAGATAGTGAACTCCTAGTAAAAATAGGGTCTTATTATTAATGAGTAGTCACACTATATTAGCCATTGAAACCTCCACTAATGCTTGTTCTGCTGCGCTACAGGTGGGCGGTGATGTGATTGAACGATTCGAAATAGCTCCTCGTCAGCATACAGATCTTATCTTGCCGATGGTGGAGCAGGTATTGGCGGCATCAGGCATTTCTCTGAAGCAGTTGGATAGTATTGCTTTTGCTCAAGGCCCTGGTGCTTTTACTGGGCTGAGGATTGCTGCGGGTGTTGTTCAAGGGATGGCAATGGCGGTGGATTGCCCTGTGACTCCGGTTTCGACTTTGGCTGCCATGGCTCATGGCGCTTTTAGGGAGTTTGCCTCATCTAATGTTCTGGTGGCTAATGATGCCAGTATGGGGGAGGTTTATTATGGCGCTTATCACATTCCTGAGTTTGGCCGGGCGGAGTTACAGGGGCTGGAGCACGTGACTGCGCTTCAGGCTATACCTGATGTGGACGATAGAGAGTGGTTGGCGCTGGGGAACGGCTGGTCGAGTTATGCCGAGCAGGTACCTCATGGCATCAATGAACGGGTAGTGGAAACCCAAAGTGAATATTTTCCTCATGCGCAGGATGTTGTGCATCTTGCCCAAGGACTTTTTGAGTCAGGACAGATAGTTAGTGCTGATTTAGCGATACCGGTCTATTTGCGGGATAAGGTAGTGGACAATTGAGCCTATTCTCTTTATAAATAGGCCTCGTTTGGATGTTCGAATGACAGAATTGGGTGTGTATATCAAAATCGTCTTTATAACGCTGATAGGATTGTTGCTGTTGAGTGGGTGTACCGGATTGCCCGATCACCGCTCGGATAAAGCGCGTTTTTCCCCCCCTATAACAGAGCTCGATGTGTATAGTCTTATGACCACGCGAGTCCCAGAGCGCATTAACTTTTCTCGCAAAAATCTGACTCGACTTAACTTAAGTGATGCAGATTTCTCTGGTGTTAAATTCTCCGAAGCCTATCTAGGATATTCCAACCTTCGTAATAGCAATCTCGAAGGGAGTGATTTCAGTGGCGCTAATTTGCATGACACAGATTTACGTGGTGCCAACCTCCGCAATGCCTCATTGCGCGATGCTATGCTACGCAATGCAGATCTGAGTGGTGCGGATTTAACTGGTGCGGATTTAACTGGCGCTGATTTGACAGATGCTATATTGGAAAGAGCGACTTTTGAAGGTAGCTCCTTGGTTAATGCCTTATTTATCAATGCCAACTTGCGTCGAGCTAAGTTTAGCCAAGTAGAGTTTCGCTTTACCAATTTTACAGAGGCATTAATGGACTATGCCGTGTTTGAAAATGTCTCTTTTAATGATGGCGTTTATACCAAGGCGTCGATGACCGGGGCATTTCTACGAGATGCCGATCTCTCGCTATTGGAAATCAGTGATGTTGACTTTACTAGAGCAAACTTTCGTGGCGCTAATCTGCAGCGCGCAAAATTCAAGGACGTGACATTTGACCAAGCAGACTTGAGTGGTACCAATTTAACCTATACATCTTTGGGTAACTGCTCAATGAAAAGGACTAATCTGCGGGGGAGTATTGCTGTCGGTGCCAACTTTACTGGTTGTGAGCTGGATAGGGCTAATCTATATAAGTTAGAGGCTAAATTTGCTAACTTTAATTGGGCTAAGCTTAAAGATGTGAAGGCAGTGGGTGCCGATTTTGAATCGGCGATTTTTAGTAATGCTTCAATTATCGACAGTGATTTTCGACGGGTTAATTTTATTGGTGCCATTTTGATATCAGCTAGCTTTGCAGGTACCAACCTTGCTGAGTCTGACTTTTTGAAATCGGATATCCGAGGTACTGATTTTACTCAGGCCAAGCTCTATCGAGTGAAAAACCTTGATGAAGTTCAAGGGTTAAAAAAAACCCGTAATCTAAACCCTCGCTCAATTCTGTAATTGTTCTATACTTTCTAAATGCGTATTGGTGACAATCCCAGCCTTTATAGCCTGACATCCCGTCAAGAGGTGCCGAAAAGAGCGCCTGATTCCTTGCAAGGGAATCAGCAGCCTCTGCTTTTACCTGCCCCAGCCTCTTTTTCAGCTAAAGTTGATCCGGCCAGTAATGTCCAGAAACAGCAGTTATTACAGAATTATTTGCAGCAACCTCAGTCGCCTTCTGGGAGTGGCTTGCAGCAACAGCGGGCATTGGCGGCTTACGATCAGTTTGAGCGACAGGCGCAACAGGATAAGCTGCATACTATGCTGGGCGTCGATGAATATGTGTGAGTTACTTTTTTAGGACGCAAAAAATGGCGGGATATCCCGCCATTTTTTATTCGAAGAGTATCGCTAATTAGAATCGGAAGCCTAGCTTGGCGCTATAGCTTTGATAGTCTCCCGTCTTATCACCTTCCAGGCAGATATTCATTAGGCCCATATTGATATTTAAGCCGGCGAAAAGTTTAGTTTGTGAAATATCGGCATTATTCAAGTTGATAGTGTCATTGGTCACTTCACTATCTGCCCATACTTTACCAACGCCCGCGTAGGGGGTCAGCATGGCGAAGCCTTTGGATATGGAGAGGTCCACGCTACGACTGGAGAAGTCATAGTCATCAACGCCGGTTAGGCTAGTCATGGCGGCGCGGATACCAACAGCAGGCATCACTGTGCTGCCATCAACAATGGCGTAGCGGAGCTCGGCTCCGGAAAGCTTGATATTGGTGTCAGGTATTGAGGTAATGAAAGCACCCACATCAATGCCAAAAGGAAAGCCAAAGTGGGCATGTACCTTGGGAATGACTACGGAGCTGGGCGCATCGCCTGAGAAAGCGGTTTCAAAAATGGCATCTTGAGCAATTTCGGTACTGCTAACTTCCAGACCTATATCAAATCCAAAGGGTAGTAGGTCACTGGAAAGGGCTTCGGTTGGTGCGACTGCTTTATAACTCATGGCAGCCGTTAGGTTCTCTGACAGTTCATCAAATTCAGCCTGCAAGCCATCAAGAGTGGTAATGTTCAGGTCGCCAGCGCTTGCTGTTGAACTTAACGTTAATAGGGAAACGGCAGCACAAATATGACGAAGCTTCATCAAATCTCTCCTCATTTATAATAATTTAATGCAAGGCATGGTAGCAGTTTGGGTTGTTTTCTATCACTTTTCTGTGAGGGATTCCACAATTCTATAAAAACTGCTTAGCCTTTGAGGGGTTATATCGCCATTTTCAGCTGCTTCTTGAATTGCGCAGCCAGGTTCGTTTTGGTGGCGACAGTTGCGAAAGCGGCAGTTGCCTAAAAATGGGCGTAGTTCCAGGAAGCCTTCTGCGACTTGCTCTTCAGTAATCTCCCATAGGCCAAACTCACGGATACCTGGGGAGTCGATTAATTCACCACCCTGTGGCAAATGGTAGAGAGTTGAAGCCGTGGTTGTGTGGGTGCCTTTTCCAGTGGCTTCTGAAAGATCGCCGATACGAATCTCCTGCTCTGGGAATAGGGCCTTGACCAGGGAAGATTTACCTACGCCAGAGTGACCGACAAAGATCGAAGTGCGCTCCTTGAGCTGTTCAATCAGGTCATCCAGGCCATGCTGTATCATCGCACTGGTGTAGATGATCTGGTATCCCAGATGTAGATAAATGGCTAGCTGCTGGTCAACTTGCTCCTTACCTAGCTCGTCCAGTAGATCGATTTTGTTGATCACTATGACAGGGGTAATACCGGTGGCCTCTGCTGCAACCAAGTAGCGGTCAATCAGGCCTGGGCTTAATTCCGGCTGGGTTGCGCAGGTAATCATAATTTGGTCAATGTTAGCCGCAATCAGCTTTTTGCGACCCTGAAAGTCTGGTCTTGCCAGAAGGCTTTGTCGGGGGATGACAGCACTAATGACACCGGACTCCTCACTTTCAGCTTGCCAGATCACTTTGTCGCCACATACCAACTCACCGATATTCTGACGCAGTTTACAGCGCACAATGGTCCCATCCTCAGCCTCGATATCGACGGTTTTGCCAAAGCGGGTGACCACAAGACCTTCCTGCTCAGGTCCAAGCGCTGAGTCATCTAGTTTGGTGCTCTCCGCTTCAGCTCGTGCCAGGCGTTTCTGCTGGATGCGTTCAGTGTGGCGACGTTGACGATGGGTGAGCTTACGTTTACCCATTAGGTTTTAGCTCCCCGTAAATGCTGGATGCGGATAGCTGCCGGTGGATGGGAATAGTGGAATCCAGCGTATAGCGGGTCTGGGGTGAGGGTACTGGCATTATCTTTGTACAGAGCGACCAGCGCACTAATTAACTGTTCTCCATCAGCTTGTTGTGCGGTAAAGGCATCGGCTTCAAATTCGTGTTTACGCATCATCATGGAGGAGATTGGCGCCAGCATAAAGGTGAAGCTGGGTAGTGCCAGCATAAACAGCATCAGTGCGCCATAGGTGGATGGGGTGGAGAATCCCAATCCGTGGAAGAACCAGGGCTGTTGCATTAGCCAGCCAAGTAGCGCTAAGCCCAGGAGGCTGGTGGCTGCCATGGTGAACAGGCGTTTGGTGACATGACGGTGCTTGAAGTGTCCCAGCTCATGGGCAAGTACCGCTTCAATCTGATCGTGGCTGAGGCCTTTTAATAGGGTGTCAAAGAAGACAATGCGCTTATTATTTCCTAGGCCAGTAAAGTAGGCGTTACCATGGCTGGAGCGGCGTGAGCCATCCATCACGAAAATACCATTACTTTGAAAGCCACAACGTGCTAAAAGCTGTTCTATGCGAGTGCGTAACTCCTCGTCTTCCAGTGGGGTGAATTTGTTAAATATGGGGGCAATCACTGCGGGATAGAGCCACATCATAAACAGACTGAAGCTCATCCAGACTGCCCAGGCGTAAAACCACCATAGACTTCCGGCGTTATCCATCAACCACAGCACGACCCAGAGTAAGGGGAGGCCAAAAGCGATGCTAAGAAGCAGCTGTTTGAGGGTATCCGAGATGAAGAGGCCTGGTGTCATGCGATTAAAGCCGAAGCGCTGCTCAATTTTGAAGGTCTCATAAGCGCTAGATGGGAGATCTATCAGGCTCATCAGAATCGTAGTGCCCAAGATGAAGATGACACCGCTCCAAATCTGATCCAATGCAAGCCCACGAACCAGATTATCAATGAGCTCCAGGCCGCCACCTAAAGTCCAGGCAAATAACAATAGGGTACCGATGGCTAGTTCAAGCTGAGAGAAACGGGTTTTCGTAACAGTATAAGTGGCCGCTTTTTGGTGTGCCTCCAGAGTAATGGTATCCACAAATTCGTCAGGGACCTTGTCCCGATGTCGTTGAATATGGTGAATGTGGCGTCGGGATAGCCAGAACTGCACGATAGCGGAGAGAAAAACGAAACAGACAAACAGAATTGTAAAATTATTCATATACTAACTTAAACGTTTAGGTGTGGTTTGTAATGACGAACTACGGTAGCCTCTGTTACTTCCATTAGCAATAACCTTATAAAGAGAAGAATTATGGCGCAAGATGCTAATAACCTGATTTGGATTGACCTTGAGATGACTGGTTTGGACCCAGATAACGACCGTATTATTGAAATTGCCACCATTGTAACGGACAGCCAGCTGAATGTCCTAGCGGAAGGTCCAGTGATGGCGATTCATCAGCCTCAGTCAGTGTTGGATGGCATGGATGAATGGAATCAAACTACCCATGGGAATTCAGGTTTGATTGATCGCATTAAGGCTAGCGAGACCACTGAAGTTGAGGCAGAAGCCGCAACAATTGAGTTTCTACAACAATATTGCCCCAAGGGGAGTTCCCCTATCTGTGGTAACTCCATTGGTCAGGATCGTCGCTTTTTGTGGCGTTGGATGCCAGAGTTGGAGGCTTTTTTCCACTATCGTAATTTGGATGTCAGCACCCTCAAGGAGCTGGCGCGGCGCTGGCACCCTGCGGTTTATAACGGCCTAAGCAAAAAAGGCACCCATCAGGCGCTGGATGATATTCGTGAATCCATTGAGGAGCTGCGCCATTACCGTGAGCACTTCTTAAAACTGCCTTAACGGTGTTGGAGCAAAGCCCACTCTACATGCTCCCGAACCAGCTCGCTTTCATGCGCTTTTCTCGCTTCCAGTGCCTGAATAACCGCTGGGCTGTTGGGCGCATTACCCAGCGCAATGGCGATATTTCGTAGCCAGCGCTGATGGCCGATACGGCGGATGGGGGAGCCCTCCATCCGTTGCAGAAAAGTGGTCTCATCCCAAGTGAAAAGGTCAATTAGCTCAGGGGCTTCCAGCCCGTGACGTGGCAGAAAATCCTGTTCTTGAGTGGCGCGGGCAAAGCGGTTCCAGGGGCAGACTAATTGGCAGTCATCACAGCCGTAAATACGGTTACCCATGGCTTTGCGAAATACTTCAGGAATAGAGCCATGTAGCTCAATGGTGAGATAGGAGATGCAGCGGCGGCCATCTACCTGATAGGGGGCAACAATAGCCTGAGTGGGACATACATCGATACAGGCGCGACAACGACCGCAGTGGCTTTCTGGTTTCGACTCTTCATTAATCGGTAGGGGCAGATCGGTATAGATCTCACCAAGAAAGAACCAGGATCCGGCGCGACGATGAATTAGGTTGCTATGCTTGCCGATCCAGCCCAGACCCGCCTTTTCAGCAAGTGCCTTTTCCAATACCGGGGCACTGTCGACAAATACCCGATAGCCAAAATTGCCTACTTGCTCACTGATACGCTCTGCCAGCTGTTGTAAGCGTTTGCGCATCACCTTGTGATAATCACGACCCAGAGCGTAGCGGGAGATGTACCCTTTGTTTCCTTGCTGTAATAGTGTGCCAGCTTGCACCCCATCTGGGGGGAGGTAGTCCATACGCACCGAGATTACCCGCAAGGTACCCGGTTCCAGTTCATCGGGTCGGGAGCGTTTGGTGCCGTGGTTGGCCATGTATGTCATCTCGCCGTGATAACCATTGGCTAGCCATTGCGCCAAGTGTTGCTCCGCCTCTTGCAGGTTGCAATCACTGATCCCCAGTTGCTGGAAACCCAGCTCTGTTGCCCACTGCTGAATCTGCTGGCGCAACAGCGAGATTGAGGAATTTGGACTAGAATTATTATGTTTTTTCTCACACATAGTGGCTATGATAACGCTTATGGATAAACTTCCCACACTCCTTTATACCGCAGAGCAGACCCGCACACTGGATAAAATCGCCATCGAAGAGTATGGCATCCCCGGAATTGTATTGATGGAGCGTGCAGGGCAGGCAGCTTTTAATCTGATGATGCATCGCTGGCCTAAGGTCCGAAAAATTGCTGTGTTATGCGGCGGTGGAAATAATGGTGGCGATGGCTTTGTGGTGGCGCGATTAGCTCATCTGACTGGATTGTCAGTATCCCTCTATACGTTAAGTGACCCAGAAAAATTGCAGGGCGAGGCGAAGCAGGCCTATCAAGCTTTAAGCTCTCTCTCCCTTGAGCCTAAAGACCGGTTGCCAGCCAGCTTGAGTGGTTATGAGCTTATCATTGATGGCTTGCTGGGTACTGGCTTGAATGCCGAGGTGTCGGGGAGGTATACCCAGGCAATATCACTGATCAATCGCTCAAAGGTGCCAGTGCTAGCTTTGGATCTGCCATCAGGGCTAAATGCAGATAGTGGCCAGGTGATGGGGGGGGCGGTACAGGCGGATGTGACCATTAGTTTTATTGGTTTGAATCGCGGGTTGTTGACAGGTGATGGCCCGGGCTATGTGGGGGCACTGCACTTTGCTGATCTTGAGGTGCCCGTCGGTGTATATGAGTCCATCTCCAGCCATGTGGGGCGAGTGGACTATGAAAGTCTAAAGGCTCATATACCTCCCCGTCCACAACATGTCCATAAGGGCATGTGTGGGCATCTGCTGTTGGTGGGTGGTGATCAGGGTATGAGTGGTGCGATCCGCTTGGCTGGGGAGGCAGCACTACGTAGTGGCAGTGGTTTGGTCTCTCTGGCAACACGTGAGAGCCATGCAGGGATTATTACTGCGCAACGACCAGAGTTAATGTGTCATGGCTTGGAGCATCAGGGTGATCTTCAGCCGCTGATGGATCGGGCGGATGTGGTCGTATGTGGGCCGGGTCTTGGGCAGGCTAGCTGGGGGACGGCAATGTTTCAGCAGTTGCTTGCCGGCAAAAAAACATTGGTTTTAGATGCGGATGCGCTCAACCTGCTGGCTAAGCAGCCCCAGCATCGGGATGACTGGCTATTGACTCCACATCCTGGAGAGGCTGCACGGCTGTTGGGTTCCAGCCCAGATGCGGTGAATGGTGACCGTTTTACAGCGATACAGGCACTGCAAAAGCGTTACGGTGGTTATGTATTGTTAAAAGGTGCTGGTACCCTGATGTGTGACCCTAAAGGGGATATCACCCTCTGCAGTGATGGTAATTCTGGTATGGCCAGTGGTGGTATGGGGGATGTGCTGAGTGGCGTATTAGGGGCGCTCCTGGCCCAGGATATTCCTCCTGCAGTTGCTATTAAATTAGGGGTGGCCATCCATGCCGCGGCAGGAGACCTAGCTGCGGCTGAACAACCCCGTGGCCTGTTGGCCAGTGATCTGTTTCCTTATCTTCGAGAACTTGTTAATCCTGTATGAAAGAAGTGACTCTGTTTTTGGCAGATGAAGCGGCAACGCTGAATCTGGGAAATCGTTTGGCTCAAGCCTGCCGTAATGGCGCAATGATCTACCTGTACGGGGATCTTGGTGCCGGAAAAACTACTCTGGTAAGGGGTATCCTTCACGCCTTGGGACATCAGGGGGCGGTGAAGAGTCCCACTTATACACTGGTGGAGCCCTATGAGTTGGCCCGGCAACAGGTGTTTCATTTTGATCTTTACCGACTTGGGGATCCTGAAGAGCTGGAGTATATGGGGATTCGGGACTATTTCTCAGATAATCACAATCTTTGTTTGGTAGAATGGCCGCAAAGAGGGAGTGGGCTTTTACCTAAGGCAGACCTGGAGATCCATCTCGCGTATCAGCTCCCTGCACGTAACGCCAGATTGGTGGGTTGCAGCCCTCGTGGCGAGCAAATTCTGTCCCAAATTGGGTGACTTTTTCTCGGTTAGCGCCATTTCTTTATAAGAGTTAATAGGTTGTTTTTATAACTTAATGAAATATAAAAACTTTAAAATCTTGAAATAGTGCCGATCACAGTACAGAATTTAGACAGTAGTAAACTCTTTAGATAGGGCGACACCATGACGACTCGAATTTTCTTGCTCTTCATGTTGATGATTTCCACCGCTGCAAGTGCGGCTCCTTATCAGGTGAAGGAGATGCGCGCCAATGCAGATCAGGACTCCACCCGCGTGGTGCTTGATTTGAGTGGCCGGGTTAATTTTCAAATATTTACCTTAAGTAACCCTCACCGGGTAGTGCTGGACATTGATGACACTCAGCTAAATGTGGCGGTGAACGACAACGATCTTCAACAGGGGCCTATTCAACGTATCCGCTCCGGTACCCGCAAAGGGGATGATCTCCGGCTGGTGATGGATGTATCGCAAGCGGTCAAACCTAAGGCATTTCTGCTGGAGCCTCAGGATGGTGCCGGATATCGCTTGGTCGTGGATTTCCCCGGGGTAGGTGAAGGGGCTAAGAAAGTAGAGGTAAAAGCAGAGTCCTCTGTGCAACCCAAAAAACATGTTTCTAAGACCGCACCACAAAGTTATCGCGATGTAGTGGTGGTAGTTGATGCTGGTCATGGTGGTAAGGATGTGGGCGCCATTGGTGCCAGTGGCACCTATGAGAAAGATGTGGTGTTGGCGGTGGCGAAGGAACTGGCGGCGATGATCAATGATCAGCCCGGTATGACAGCGGTGCTAACCCGTGATGATGATCGTTTCCTGCGCCTGCGCGATCGTACCCGCATCGCACGGGACAACCATGCTGACTTGTTTATCTCAATCCATGCAGACTCTTTCCATAATAAGCACGCCAAGGGCTCGTCGGTGTATGCTTTATCAGAACGGGGGGCGAGTAGTGAGGCGGCGCGACTGTTGGCAGAGAAGGAGAATGCGGCAGATCTGATTGCCGGGGTGGATCTGGATGAGAAGGACGATATGTTGCGCTCAGTACTGCTTGACCTTTCCCAGACTGGTGCCATTAAGGAGAGTATTGCAGTAGGTGGCCGGGTGTTACGCCATATGGATGGTGTTAATAAGCTGCATAAATCCCATGTGGAGCAGGCGGGCTTTGCGGTGCTGAAATCCCATGATGTTCCATCGATTTTGGTGGAGCTGGCCTTTATCTCCAATCCTGGTGAAGAGAAACGGCTGAAGAGTAGTTCTCACCAGCGCCAAATGGCTCAGGCTATTCTGGCAGGGGTGAAGGATTACTTTGTGGATACACCACCTCCAGGTACTTTATTAGCCCAGGGTGATACCAAGCATATCATCAGTTCTGGTGAAACCCTCAGCGGCTTGGCTCATAAATACAACGTAAGTATGGATGCCATACGCAAGGCTAATGAGCTGCACAACGACCGGCTGAGAGTGGGGCAGGCACTTCGGATTCCCATTAGCAGCGGCGGCTGATCGAGACGGCATGTTGTGTTAGCATAGGCGCATCTTATTGGTGCGCCTATTTCGTTATGACAAAACAAAAAATTCCCCCTCGTATTCATCCTCTATCTATTCAGGTTTCTAACCAGATTGCCGCCGGTGAGGTGGTGGAGCGTCCCGCTTCAGTCGTGAAGGAACTATTGGAAAATGCTCTGGATGCTGGTGCGGATAAAATCGAGCTTGAGGTAGAGCAGGGGGGCATCAAGCTGATCCGTATCAGGGACGATGGGTGTGGCATCTACAAAGAGGATTTGGCCCTAGCGTTAAGCCGCCATGCCACCAGTAAAATCAGCAACTCTGAGGATCTGGAGGGGGTGGCCACTTTGGGGTTCCGTGGTGAGGCACTACCCAGTATTAGTTCTGTCTCCCGCCTCAAGATTAGCTCACGCACCTCGGATCAGGAGCAGGGATGGAGCATTCAGGGAGATGGTAGCGAGGTAACCAGCGAACCAACGCCTGTCGCACACCCTCAAGGCACGACAGTGGAGATTCGTGATCTCTTCTACAACACGCCAGCACGACGTAAATTCCTACGCGCTGATAAAACTGAATTCAATCATTTGGATGAGGTGGTCAAGCGTATCGCTCTCAGCCGTAGCGATGTCACCATCAATCTACGACACAACAACAAGCTGGTGAAAAGTTACCGTGCCGCCGAGGATGTATCCGCAATGGGACAGCGTATCTCGGCGGTATGTGGCGGTGGTTTTATGGAGCACGGCATCAGTATTGACTTTGAGGCAGCCGGGCTTCGTCTGTGGGGGTGGATTGCAGAGCCCGCCTATTCCCGAAGCCAAGCAGATCAGCAATACTTTTTCGTTAATGAACGTGTGGTTAGGGATAAACTCATTACCCATGCGGTGCGTCAAGCCTATCAGGATGTGCTGTATCATGGCCGCCATCCTGCTTATGTGCTCTATTTGCAGATTGATCCTGTGTTGGTGGATGTGAATGTGCATCCTACCAAGCATGAGGTCCGTTTCCGGGAGGGGCGCCTAGTACATGACTTCTTGTTCCGCTCTATTCATCAAGGATTGGCGGAGGTACGCCCTGGCAGCCGCCCTGAGGTAGTGGAACAACCGATTGGTGAGGTGGCTTTGACGGCACCTGTCGGAAATATAGCAACGACTACTCAGTCTTCTCAGTCTTCGCACCACTTTACCCGACAAAGTCAGCAGCGTATGCCACTTCAGGTGAGTGAGCAGATGTCAGTCTATGAACGGCTTCATCCCTCCACCTCGAAATCAGTAGCGCCTGTCGATCAAGCGATGCCAGTGGAAGAGGAGGGGGAGGCGCCGCCTCTTGGTTACGCGGTAGCCCAGCTCCATGGTGTTTATGTGCTGGCACAGAATGAAAAAGGCATGGTTATTGTGGATATGCATGCCGCCCATGAGCGTATCACCTATGAGCGAATGAAAACCGCGGTGCATGGTGAGGGCATTAAATCCCAGCCGCTGCTGGTTCCTATCAATATGGCAGTGAGTGAGCGGGAGGCTCGGCTGGTGGAGGAACAGGGTGAGCTATTTCATGAGTTAGGTTTTGTGTTGGGTACCATGGGGCCGCAAAGTATTGTTATTCGCCAGGTACCGACCATTTTAAAGGATGCGAATGCTGAGCAGTTGGTGCGGGATGTTTTGGCAGACCAATTGGTACATGGCAGTTCTCGTCGGGTGGAACAGGAGATAAACGAGATTCTTGCTACAATGGCTTGTCATGGCTCGGTGCGTGCCAATCGCCAACTCAGTTTGCCTGAAATGGATGCTCTGCTGAGGGATATGGAACGCACTGAGCGTAGTGGTCAATGTAATCACGGTCGTCCCACCTGGACTCAGCTCTCTATGGGGGAGCTGGACAAGCTGTTTATGCGGGGCCAGTGATGAAGAATCCATTCCTGGGTGGTGCCTAAACGGGCGCCGGTTCTGTGTTAGAATGAATAAATTTTTAACCATATTGGATTAATGTTATGTCTGAAACTTATACCACCAATCCGCAGATTGCCAGTTACGGGGTAGGTCGCCAGATGGGCGAACAACTTGCCTCTAACCCTTTTGATGGCTTGGATGCCAGCGCTGTTGCCGCTGGTGTGATGGATGCCATTGAAGGGAAGTCGAGTCCGGTCACTCAGGAGCAGATTGCTGCCGCATTTGGTGAAATTCAAAAGCAGTTGGATGCCAAACAGAAAGAGCGCGCTAAAGAGATGGCGGCTGAAGGTGAAGCCTTCCTGGCGGAAAATGCTAAGAAAGATAGCGTAATGGTCACCGCGTCGGGTCTGCAGTACGAGGTCATCAGCGAGGGGGAAGGTGAGAAACCGTCAGCGTCTTCTGTGGTATCCACCCACTATCACGGCACGCTGATCGATGGTACGGTGTTTGATAGTTCTGTTGAGCGTGGCGCACCCGCTGAATTCCCTGTTGACCGGGTTATTGCCGGTTGGACAGAGGCACTGCAAATGATGCCTAAAGGGTCAAAATGGCGTTTATACGTACCTCACCACCTGGCCTATGGCGAGCGCGGTGCCGGTGGCAGCATCGCTCCTTTCTCCACCCTGATTTTTGAGGTGGAGTTGCTGGATATCGTTGCATAACTGGCAACCTTGATTTGCTTGCCCCTGAGCTGCTGCTGTCAGGGGCAAGGCTCACTTCATGATTTAGTATTTAGCAGTCCCAAAGACATTTTCCATTTCCACTCACGAATCTCCAGCATATCCTCACCATATCGATTAATATGTTGGCGGTGCTCGGTGAGCTTATCCCGAACCATCTGCTTGGTATAGGCGCCTCGACTTCCAAGTCCTGATACGCGATCCACAACGTCTGCGACTAAGTGATAGCGGTCCAGGTCGTTGCGAACAACCATATCGAATGGGGTTGTGGTGGTACCTTCCTCCTTGTAGCCCCTCACATGGAGGTTCTTATGATTGGTACGTCGGTAGCTTAAACGGTGAATGAGCCAGGGGTAGCCGTGATAGGCAAAGATGACAGGCTTGTCCGGGGTGAACAGGGTGTCAAAATCTTTATCTGAGAGGCCGTGGGGATGCTCCTCTTTGGGTTGTAAGGTCATTAAATCCACCACATTCACTACGCGTATCCGCAGTTCTGGGATCTGCTGTCGTAGGATTTGTACTGCTGCGAGTGTCTCTAGGGTCGGGATATCCCCAGCGCAAGCCATCACCACATCGGGCTCGCTGTCATGGTCGTTGCTGGCCCACTCCCAGATGCCGATACCAGCAGAGCAGTGTTTGATAGCTGCCTCCATATCCAGCCACTGTAGGGAGGGCTGTTTGCCTGCCACGATGACATTGATGAAGTTGCGGCTGCGCAGACATTTATCGGTGACATAGAGCAGAGTATTGGCATCCGGCGGTAGATAGACGCGGATGATGTCCGCTTTTTTGTTGACCACATGGTCGATGAATCCAGGATCCTGGTGAGAGAAACCGTTGTGATCCTGTCGCCATACATGGGAAGTGAGTAGATAGTTAAGAGAGGCGATAGGGCGACGCCAGGGAATCTCTTTGCTGGTTACCTTGAGCCATTTGGCATGTTGGTTGAACATGGAGTCGATCAGATGGATGAATGCCTCGTAACAGGAAAAGAGGCCGTGGCGACCGGTGAGCAGATAACCCTCCAACCACCCTTGACAGG
The DNA here is from genome assembly GCA_050295955.1 of Thiohalomonadales bacterium. Lineage (GTDB taxonomy): Bacteria > Pseudomonadota > Gammaproteobacteria > RBG-16-57-12 > RBG-16-57-12 > JAFLJP01. The sequence continues at coordinate 40,016 of JBNKQQ010000032.1, read as the reverse complement.
TGTGCTCGCTAAGAATTTCCATAACACGACCATCCCGTTGAAGGTGATCATCTTCCTCACTCATTTCGGCCTGCCAGTTGCGCCCGCTGACATCAAATACCGAGCCTAAACGGTTAGAGGCTGTTTCATCAGGGCCAAACAGGCGGAAATTGCGGTTTTTCAGATTAAGCTGCATGACATCTCTGAGCATGTAGCCCATCACGCGTGTCGCTTCAGCAGTTGTGGTGCCGGGCTGTTTTACCTCAACGGCGTAGTCATTGAAGTCAGGCATATGGAGCTTTTTTAGCAGAAGGCCGCCGTTGGCGTGAGGGATGGAGCCCATTCGCCGTTCCCCAATAGGAGCCAGTTCTGCCAACTCTGGTATCAAAGTGCCGTGCTCATCAAAAAGTTCTTGAGGTCGGTATGATTTCATCCATTGTTCGAGAATCTTCAGGTGCTCTGGCTTGCTGGCCAGTTCGGCCAGTGGTACTTGATGGGAGCGCCAGTAGTCCTCGGTTTTTTTGCCATCCACCTCTTTGGGGCCGGTCCATCCTTTAGGGGAACGCAGGATAATCATTGGCCAGCGGGGGCGCTCTGTAACATTGTGCTGTCTAGCGTTACGCTGTATCGCTTTGATTTCGGCGATGCAGGCATCCAGCGTGGCAGCCATCTTCTGGTGCATGATTTCTGGCTCGGCGCCTTCAACAAAATAGGGGCGGTAACCGTAGCCGACGAACAGTTGCTCCAGCTCCTCATGGCTGATGCGGGCCAGTACGGTAGGGTTAGCAATCTTGTATCCATTAAGGTGGAGGATCGGGAGTACCGCGCCATCGATAACCGGGTTCAGGAACTTATTGGAGTGCCAGGCAGTTGCCATTGGACCAGTCTCTGCCTCACCATCACCGACTACGCAGGTGACGATCAGTTCCGGGTTGTCGAAGGCTGCACCATAGGCGTGGGAGAGAGCATAACCTAACTCACCGCCTTCATGGATGGAACCGGGGGTTTCGGGGGCTACGTGGCTGGGGATGCCGCCAGGAAAAGAGAACTGTTTAAATAGTCGCTTCATCCCCTGTTTATCCATGCTGATATTGGGGTAAAACTCGCTGTAACTGCCCTCCAGCCAAGTGTTGGCGACTAATCCTGGCCCGCCATGGCCGGGGCCCGCAATGTAGATCATCTCCAAGTCGTAGGCTTTGATAATGCGGTTAAGGTGGGCATAGATAAAATTCAAACCAGGGGTGGTACCCCAGTGCCCCAATAGCCTTGGCTTTACATGGTCCAGGGTTAAGGGTTCTTCCAGTAGCGGGTTGTCCATCAGGTAGATTTGTCCAATGGATAGGTAGTTGGCGGCACGCCAGTAGGCGTGGATCTTTCGTAACTCTTCACCGCTTAACGGTGTGGTTTCGATACTGCTGGGTATGCTCAATTGGGACATCAGATTTCATCCTCCGGTGTCGGGTCACTGGCAAAATAAAGCAGCTAAGTGACGTTTGTCAGGCCTTGATGGTCATTAAAAGGTGTTGGGTTTGCTGGGCAATAATCTGCTCTTCATCGCATGGCACTACCCAGGCTGTAATACGGCTTTGTGCTGTGCTGATACATTGCTGGTGCTGGCTATTGGCGTGCTTATCCAGCTCGATACCTAGCCAATTCAGATGTTTGATGATGGCTTCGCGTACTGCATCAGCATGTTCGCCAATGCCTCCGCTGAAGACTAAACCATCGACTCCATCCAGTGTAGTTGCAAGTGATGCAATCTGCATGGCGCATTGAATGGCGAAGTAATCGATAGCTTGTTGTGCTTCGGGTGAGTCACTGGCGAGGAGCGTTCTCATATCGGCAGAGATATCTGACAGCCCTAACAGGCCAGATTCAAAATTGAGCAGGTGATCCAGCTGCTCCAGGGACATCCCCTGTTTTAATAGATGTAACAGGATACCTGGATCCACATTACCGCACCGGGTGCCCATGGGGAGCCCTTCCAGTGGGGTGTAGCCCATGGTGGTTGCTACGCTTTTCCCCTCTTTGATAGCGCAAAGGCTGGCGCCATTACCTAGATGTGCGAGGATAATTCGCCCTTGGCAGGCTTCGCCTAAATATCTGGAAAGCTGCGCCACAACGCTCTGATAAGCGAGGCCGTGAAAACCATAGCGGCGAATACCCTGATCTCTTATGGATTTTGGGAGTGCGTAACTCTGCATTAGCGGGGAGAGGGTGTGGTGAAAGGCGGTATCAAAGCAGGCAACTTGGCACATTTGGGGGTGAAGCTGTTTGACTGCGTCAATGCCAGAGAGGTTGTGTGGCTGATGCAGTGGTGCCAATGGGGTCAGGGTCCGAAGATGGGATAATACTTGATCATTGATAATCGTAGGCTGATGAAATGTATCACCACCATGTACGACACGATGGCCAATCGCTTTGATTGGGCAGTGGTTAATTTGCTGTTCAAGGGTGGTAAACAGGGCTTGCAGCGCTTGTGTAGGGTCAGTCGCTTGAACGGATGAGTGGGATGAGCTTCCCTGATGATTCAGACATAACTTAGCGTCTGGTCCCAAGGGTTCAATTTGCCCTGATAACTCGCGTTGCAGCTGATTGTCCTGAGAGGTGAACAGGGCAAACTTCAGGCTGGAGGAGCCAGAATTAATTGTCAGAATTCCTTTGTTCAATGCGCTACCAGGAGAGTGCACGCATTCGTGCTCCTTTTTTGTATTGGTGATCCTTCATGCGGTAGATAATATCATTCAGGGTTCTTACTGCCCGTAAGATATAAGCTCCTTTGTTAAGCATGATGCACTCCGCACGGCTCGCCATGGCGGCATCGGTTAATTCTGCCCGCGTGGCAATACCATTCTTTGTCAGGTTTTCCAGCACTTGGGTGGCCCAAATTGCCGGAATATGGGCGGCCTCGCACAGCCATAAAAGCTCTTCCTGTATTTCAGCCATCCGCTCTCCGCCCAGCTCTATGGCCAGGTTTCCTCGGGCAATCATGATGCCGAGGCGGAACTCTTTTATCGCAGAGAGAATAATCTCAGGCAGATTATGTACCGCTGTCTTTGTTTCGATCTTGGCAATGATAGCAATATGTTTAGCATCCCGCTTGATGAGTTCGGACATCAGCTGTTGCATATCTTCCCGGGATTGCACAAAGGAGAAGCCGATCATATCAGCATGTTTGGTGACAAAGTCGAGATCCTGTAGATCTTTTTCACTTAGGGCTGGCAAGGTGATAGCGGTATCGGGAAAGTTGATGCTCTTGTCTGTGCGTAATTTGCACCCATCAGGATGGATTTGTCGGATAACCAAAATTGCGCCATCGGCTTCAACTTTGTTAACGACTGCGCCGATTTTCCCCTCATCAAACCAGATCCAGTCTCCCTTTTTTAAATCGTTGACGATTTCTGGATGACTGCAGCCAATCTGTTGAATTAAGTTGTTCTCATCATCGTAACGGCTCTGGCACTGCTTAATATCCTGATTGGATAAAAAGAGGGGGTCATCATAGTGAAGGAAAATTTCTGCCTGCTCCTCTGGGAAATAGGCAGCGGTAAAGTCTCCCATGTTCTGTTTGCCCACCACTAACTTCCTGCGCCATTTATAACGGATATCGGGGGTGAGCAGTGTTTTGTCATGACATTGAGCAATCCAATTACCACATTGGCTGCGTGCGCTGATGATGATTTTGCGCTTTTTCCCATTGCCATCGTGGAAAGCCAGAATGTCGCCGCTGATGAGTGATTGAAATAGCGAATCAGGGAGGCCTAAATAGGCTTGGAATTCCTCTGTCATTGATGGGTAGACTTGGTCATCCTCGTGTGTGAGTAGCAGTTGTGCGGGCTCAACGTGATGGGCTAGATGGCGGGGTTTTAACTTGATTTGCCGATTAGCATCATGACCCAATTGGGTGCGAACTCTTTGTCCTGCTAAATCCATGAGAATGGTGCAATTTTGGTTTAAGCCTGAGCGAGCCTTAATGACATTGTTGACCATTCCTTTCCACATGTCTTTGTCGTCGTGAGTACAGTCGATGCGGGCACAGGTCATACCACTATTGATGAGTTTATAAATAAGCTGATAGTCCCAGGCGGCTTTGGTAGGTAGTGTAACCATGATATGGCTGTTGCAGTCGCTACTTATGGGGCCAAACAATCGCTCGCTATTTTGCTGCAATAACTGGTTGCCCTGTGCATGGCTGGGGTGGTCGAGGGTGTTTTCTTGATCTTGGCGGGGGATGTGATCGCTTTTCAGTAATTTTAGCAGCTGAGTGATAGTCGCCATGACATGGGCTTCACAATGGCCTAGTGAGGAGGCGCCTGCTTCGATGAGGGCCATTTGCAGCGTACGGATATCGTGCCGGCGTAATGCGAGATAGTGAGCTAGATTCAGTGCGCTGGGGTGGTTGTCTAACTCAAAAGGGGTGGAGCTGTACTGGGATAAAATTTGTCTGCTCAATTTGAGAATGTCATTGCGCAGCTCAATGAGTGTTTCGTGAAGCTGAGTAGGCCTTTCATCTATGGGAGAATGCATTGTGAGAATCCTTCAAGCCCGTGTTGTTATGGTCGGCTTTTGGTTAACGCTACCCCTAATGTGTTGCAGTGAGGTTACAGAAGAGCGATTGTGGTATTAAGGAGCTTCTTTCAGTGAGGTGTGTAGCCACTTAGGCTAAGGTGCAATAGGCAGATCAATGTGGAAGGCGGTTTTTATCCCAGGTTCAGACTCAAACCATACTTTTCCATTGTGCTTGTCAATGATCATTTTACAGATGCTTAAACCCAAACCTGTCCCGCGTTTTCTTGAGTCACTCAAATCTGCTTGGGCATAAGCGTTAAAGATCAGAGGGTAAAAGGATTGAGGTATCCCTTCGCCATGATCAGTGATAGTGATTCGGTGGCAATCATTAAGCATCTGTAGAGAGAGCTCGACGGTATCATTTTCTTTGGAAAATTTGGCTGCATTGGTGAGAAGAGCCGAGAGAGCCTGAAGAAATTGTGTGTGATCGATTTCGCTGTAGAGTGTAGGGAGAGGCTCCAGTATTTTATAATGGACATGGAATTGTGTTGCATACTCATGATGCATGTCCACCACCTCGCGAATGAGGGCGCCCAGTTCGTAACGTTCCATTTCAAAGGGCATCATGCCTGACTCAATTTTTTCAAAGTCGATAACACTATTGACCAGTTCAATTATCCGGTCACAGTTCTTTTTTGATGCCTCCAAAAGATGTTTGGCCTTATCGGAATGTGGGTCCACTTTTTGGCCTAATAGGAGGACGATTGCACCGTAGATGGCGGTGATGGGTGTGCGTACTTCGTGGGAGATGTTAGCCAGAAATACACTCTTTGCTTTGGTGGCTGCTTCTGCCCGCTCCTTTTCTTCTGCATAGCGTTTTTCTGTGCGAATAGATTCAATCAATTTCTGGGTCCGGAGGCCAATGAGTGAAAAGGCGAGGCCTAGTACCAGTGGTGCAGAATCGATTATCCATAATAATGGCTGCTGCTGATGGGCGATGATGATTAAGTTGATTGAAATTTGCCCGTAGAGGAGATAGCAATCCAATATGATTGCGGCTACTGGAAATAACAGCCCAAATGAAACCCCGAAGAGGGTATGTCTAAAGATAATATGGTGGGCGTGCAACGGCTCGGCCATTTGTCCCTTATTCCATGGTAATTTGAGCTGCTCTGTAAATAAAGACCATCTGCATGAATATGTCAAAACATCTGTGGTTTGTTTTTGCCATTAATGGACCAGGTAAGCTGTTAAAAATTTAGGAAAAAAGTGAATTTTTTCAAATCCCTTGAAGATTTTCTGCTAAACCTTATAGATTGAGCACAGTATTATGTTAATGGATGGTAATCACTGGAGAAATGCATGCAATCACATGGGGTTCGGTGGTGTTGTAGGTGGGCTGTTTGGTGGATAATGTTGGTGATTTCCCCCGTGATGGCCTCAACCGAGTCGGAAATGTTGAGAACCAAGGGGGTTGCCGCATATCAACAGGGCCAGCTTGAGTTGGCATTGCGCCATCTCAATGCAGCAGTACAGGCAGATGATGGCGATCACCAAGCCCGCTACTACAATGGCCTGACTAATATCCGCTTGGGTCGCTATGGCGATGCTATCAAGATGCTGTTGCCATTGCAGACTGTCTCTTCATCTAAATTCTCCAATCTTCCGTTCGAAATAGGTTATGCCTATTACCGTAGTGGGGAATACGCTAGCGCTATTAGCTTTTTAAATCAGTCATTAGCCAATGATATGAATACTATCGAGGCCAATTACTATCTTGGACTCAGTTATTACCAATTAAAACAGTATCAGCAAGCCATCGCGCCACTGGCGAAAACTAGCCAGCAGCCAGGGGAGTTTGCGCCCGCTGCGTATTATCTGCTGAGTCGTTGTTATCAACGGCTAGAGGACAAAGAGAAGGCGAAACGCTATGCCGAGGAAGGGATAAATGCGTATGCGGATTCCGCTTATGCTGATGCCTCTCGTTCACTACTCAGTGAGTTGAAAGGCGAGGGGGGAGCGCAACGTTGGTTGTTTGCCGTCAGTGGCGGCTTAAGTTATGACAGTAACGTGGGGCTTTTCCCCTCAGAGGATGTGCTATCAGTCGATGAGCGAAGTGATGTGCGTGCTCAGGGGGAGTTCGAGGGGCACTATCAACAGAAGTTGTCAGATAAGCAAGCTTGGGCAGCCAGCTATCGCCTCTATGTGAGTGAGCATGATGAAATGGATGAGTTTGATTTGGTCAACCATCGCTTGAATGTCGCTTGGGTTGATGCTGAGCGCTGGAGTGTATCGGGAGGTGTGGTGGATTCCCGACTGGATAATCAACATTTCTTGTTGCAGTGGCGCATTACGCCAAGCGTGAAATTTAATCACGGTGGAGAACGGCAATCCACTCTGCGCTTTAACTGGATGGATAAACGCTATCAGCAGAATGAACACGAGCGTTACAGTAGTTATCAGAGTACTTTGAGCTACCGTTTTCAAAAGCCGCTATGGGGAAAAAAATATTATCAGGGGTATCTGGGCGTAGAGTTGAGAAATGAAGACACTGCAGCGGCGGAGCTTGAATACTATGGGCTGGCACCGGAAACTGGCTTTTCCGGAAAGATTGCCAAAGGTGACCTTTCTATCCAGCTCAGTTACCGATGGCGGGATTACCATAATGATAGTAGTGACCGGGAAGATAAACTGTTACAGCTGATGTTGAAGTACGAATATCCATTGCAGGAGAAATTGGATCTCAGCTTGGCGGCACACTATTTTGATAATGACTCCTCCCTCTCCACCTTCTCCTATCAACGTAAGGTAATCAGTGCAAACCTACGGTGGCAACTATGAAGTTCTTTAATCGGTTAATTTTGTTTCTCTATTTTTCGCTCTGTTCGGTTGCTGCTCCCGTATGGGCTCAACAGCAGGCTGGCGAGGTGGTGTCGGTTATTGGAGAAGTCATGGTAGAGCGTGAGTCACAAGCCAGCCTGCCTCTCCGGGCTAGGGATGGTGTTTTTGTCAATGACACACTGCTCACTGGTGAAGGGAGCTATGCAAAATTGTTGTTGAGTGATGACAGCATCCTCAAGGTAGGTGCCAATAGTCGCTTGGTGCTAACAGAAGTGTTGGTGGGGGTTGATCAGCAACAGACGGTAATTAAACAGGTAGAAGGGCGATTACGGTCCATTATCGGTAAAAAACTCAAGCCACTATCCAAGTATGAGATTACCACCCCTGTGGCTGTTGCTGGGGTCCGTGGCACCGATTTTGAAGTGTGGGTGAAAGCGGATGGCAAGAGTGCCGTGCGCTGTTACGAAGGTGTCGTCGCTGTGCGTAATATTGATGATGACGAAGAGGAAGCGCTGTTGATCAATGCCAACTACTTTACCGTTGTCGAAAAAAATGAATCGCCTACTGAGCCACAGCGGATTAGTCCACAGACCCCATTAACGGAGGCGTTGCCAGAATTTGGTGGCGGTGATGCCAATAGTGGCACTGACGGAGGGGAGGGTAATCTCAATGACATATTGGATAGTTCAGAGCTGATTGATAGTGATGTGGTGGATCTTGGTATCGATGAGGAGGAGATATTGGATTTTGATGACACGCTAATGGATGGCTCACAAATCATCAATACCGAATCTCAGGGAGTGGTCGAGCAGGGAGGGCAGCTGGATACCATCACTGATCAAGTGATTAGCGACACCCTGGTGGATGTGCCAATCAATATCACCATCCCAACGCCATAGGATAAAGTTATGATGAGACGATCTTTAGCGGCAAAATGGATTGGGGTAGGGTGGCTTATCCTACTGTTTTTATTGCTGAGTGGCTGTAGCAAGGAGATGGATAGTCCTGATGGCCAGACAACGGTGCAGATCACGCTTGCCCCTCCCAGCGCGCACGTCGCATTAACAGAAAACACTCCCCATCCATTTGTCGCTTTTTCTGACTGGTTGATTAAGCCTGCCTATGCTCAGTTGATCAGTGATGCTTACCCTTTTGTTGGCGCAGTAACCCTCACCATTATTGCTGACAACGGTCTCTCCATGACTGAGATCAATGAACAGTACAACGATAATCGCTTTATGTTGGATGAAAGCGGTGCTTTTATCGTTGTGGATGTGGCCTTCAGTATCACCCTCCCCACTCATACCGGTTACGAGTTTATTGTCAGTGCTTATACCCCAGGTGGGGTGAAGTTCTATGCCGGTTCAAGCCGTCTGGAAGTCGCAGACCTGGAGAGTGCTGATCTTGTGCCAGTGGCAATTGACATGCAGGTTTCTGTCGATCCTGCCGTGCCCCGTCTTGCTACGGATAGTGGTTGCCCAGGTGATGATGATGGTGATGGCATCTGTAATAGCTACGAGGACCTGTTTGTTAATGTGTTGGGTGAGCCTGACGTGGATAGCGATACCATTATCAATTCTCTGGATGCCGATTCGGATAATGACGGGATTCTTGATGATGCCAGTGAGACTGTTGGTGAAGGGCTAACCCCGCAAAATAACGGATTCCCCGCCTTTATCCATAAAAACAATGCGCCGACGTCCACATCTATCTTTTTGAAACTAACAGGGAGTGGTGATAGCAACCTGCTGGTACCAGTGACTGACGATCAGGATGTAGGGGATCTGCACCAGTACGTAATTCTTACCCAGCCAGAATTTGGTACGGTGGTTATTCAGGATGGTGAGCTCTATTATCTGCCAGATGGTGTTAACACCGGCACCGTGACCTTTACCTTTCAGGCGACAGACTCAGGTGGGCTCACTGTTGAGGGAACGGCGGAAATTATTGTTGAAGACCCCAATGCAGCGCCCACATTAACCCTGTTGGGAAATAGTGCAGTACTGTTGGTGGCTGGCGATGCCTATGTTGATGCGGGTGCCACGGCTACTGACAATGAAGAGGGGGATTTGACTTCCAATATCGTCACCACGGGATTGCCAATTGATACTGCTATTGCAGGGAGCTATGTCATTGAGTACCGGGTGAATGATAGTCAGGGGTTGCAGGCCGTGCCAGTAAAACGCCAAGTACAGGTGAGTGCCACCAGTACCGCACCGGTAATCACTCTGTTGGGGAGCAGCACGGTGACACTGGCACAAGGGCAGAGTTACAGCGATGCAGGTGCCACTGCCAGTGATGTCGAAGATGGGGATATTACCAGTGCTATCGTCACCAGTGGTTTGCCCATTGATACTGCAATACCTGGCAGCTACACCATTACCTATAATGTCACAGATAGTCACGGAGTCGCGGCAACCCAAGTCATAAGAACTGTTGTGGTGGATGGCCTGCCTCTTATTACCCTACTGGGCAATGCTAGTGAAACTGTCCTGTTCGGTAGTGTTTACAGCGATGCAGGTGCTACTGCCAGTGATCCTGAAGATGGTGATATTACGGCGTCCATTGCGGTAGCCGGTTTGCCAATCGATACCACGCTGCCTGGCAGTTATACCATCACCTATGATGTGACTGACAGCTTTGGCTCGGCCGCGCCACAAGTGACTCGAACTGTTGTTGTACTGCCAAACAGCTCCCCCGTGATAACCCTCAATGGCAGCGATCCTACTTCGATAATTCTTGGCTCCCCCTATGTGGATGCCGGAGCTACTGCCAGTGATGCTGAGGATGGTGATATTACTGCTTCTATTCTTGTGGCAGGTGCGACCATCGATACCTCTCGGGTGGATAGTCATGTTGTCAGTTATCAGGTGACCGATAGCTTTGGGGTCACCAGCTCTCTCACTCGGGTTGTTAAGGTGGTACCTCCCGTTACTTATAACAAGCAGTGGTTAGGCAATAGTAGTGACTGGATGGATGGCGCTAATTGGTCGCCAAGCGGTGTGCCTACGGCAAGCGATAGTGTCTATATCCCATTGAATGTGAGTTTCCAGCCACAGCTGACAGCTAATACGGATATTACTTCGATTCAAATTGAAAATAGTGCCTCCTTAGATTTGCAGAACTTTACACTGACTTCCTCTGGGAGTGTGATTGCCATCGGTAATATGGTAGCTACCAGTGGTGGCTTAGTCATGACAGGTGGTGCAGTAAATTTGCAAGGGGTGGTGCCGAGTCTTGCCGTTCGGGGAGTAGTAACTCTTTTATCAACTACAAGTTGTAGTGGTAATTTGTCGGTGGATGGCACCTCGGCCAATCTGGTGTTAAATGGACAGGCCCTGAGTGTGGCGGGTGATTTTGCAACTGTCGATACGGTGGATCCCGATCCACTGCTGACCATGAGTAACATATCGGATCTGCTGAATATCGCGGGTAATGCCAGCTTTGATGGAGGCGACACCAGTACGACGTTAACTGCTGGTGAGATAAATCTTGCCGGTAATTTTACCCAAGGCACTAATACCGGAAGCTTTAAGGCGACAGGTGGTCACAAGGTGGTATTCAGTGGTAGTACGCTGCAAAACATCACCTTTGCCACAGCCGGTGCCAGTAGTGGTGCGGGATCCCATTTCAATCAGGTGGTGATTAATAACAGCGCTGGTGTGTATGTGAATAGCACTGCCTATTTTGCGGGTGATGTCACCATGACGGCGGGTAGCCTGACTGATGACGGTACGCAAACCCTTAGCCTGGAGGGGGCGCTGATTGATGCTGCAACACTCTGGTCTCCCGCCAATACGGTCTTGCTTAGCTCAGTGACCTCGTTACCGACTACTATCGACAGCAATCTCTATATTCGTGCCCCAATTGTGTTAAATGGGGGACTGACGGTAAATGGCAGTCTGCTATTAGATGATACCGGTGCCAACCTCACCTTGAATGGTAATACGGTTAATGTGGTTAACAGCTTTGCTGTGGGAAATACGGTGGATCCCGATCCCATCCTGGTAATGACTAATGGAGCCGATCAATTGAATATTGGTGTTGCTGCCAGCTTTATGGGTGGGGATACCAGTAGCAGTCTGACTGCTGGCACCATGACCATTGGTGGTGGTTTTGCTCAAGGCAATAATACCAACAGTTTCAAAGCTTCGGGTACTCACACTACCGTCTTTAACGGAGGGGGGGCGGCTAATGTCAGTTTCTTAAGCCCCGGGGATGGTTTAAGTAGTAACTCTCATTTTGCCAATCTTCAGCTACAGGGTAACGTTTCTTTGTTGAGTGATGCCTTTGTGGAAGGGAGTTTGGTAATTCCTAATGCCAATACACCGGTTATCAGCAGTAGTGGCAATGCTCTGTTTGTGAGGGGGGTGGCTGTAGATGGTGCCATCTTTGATAATGCGTTATTGGGTATTACTGATGTCAATGTGACGCAGCTGGATAACGTGGAGTTCAACAACTACTCACCAACACTGATCCCTCTGGTGCTGCATTTCTCCGGCGTTACCGCCACCTTCAATAATTTGAAATTCTCCGTTGCCCCCAGTACGGGTTACTACATCCAGGGAGATGGTTTGAGTAGTGTCATTACCATTGCCACATCCCTGCCTTCTTATGGGGAGAGTAAAACCTCTCTGTTAAATGGCTTTAGCATTGTTTGGGGCTCCCTGGCTGATGATAGTGATAATGACGGAATGACCGATGCGGATGAGTTGGCATGGGCGGGTGGTACTCTGGATCCACTGGATTGGGATACTGATGATGACGGCATCTCCGATTATGAGGAGAGTGTGGCGGGTAGTGATCCACTGCTTGCCAGCAGTAGCCCATTGGGTACCCCGGTTGCCGTCAATGGTAGTGATGATTTTGAGGTGAATGATGGCAGTATCTGGACCCCGTCTGGCTCACTATGGGAGTGGGGTGCGCCTCTGACCGGGCCGGGCAAAGCTTATAGTGGTGTGAGTGTCTGGGGGACGGTATTAAGTGGCAACTATGGCGATAGTGTTGTCTCCAGTCTCTATTTTCCGCCCTTGGATTTAACTGCATTGGTGGTGGGTGATCGTCCGACCTTTGCTTTCCGTCTATGGGCCGCTAGTGCAATAGATGACGGGGTGAGTGTGGAGCGATTTAATAGTGCCCTGGATCAATGGGAGGTGATCTCGCCACTGTTCCCTGCCTATGATGACCTCTCTCTGCTAGCCAATCCTAACTATCCCGGATGGAGTGTGCAAAATAGCGGTGGTTACCAATTTGCTGCACTGGCTTTGGATGGCTACCTGGGCGAGCAGGTGAAGCTTCGCTTAACTTTCCGCTCTGATGCCAGTGGAAATGATAGTGGTGTCTATATTGATAACCCTACGCTCTACCTGGAGAGTAGCGACCCCGATGGGGATGGGGTTGTGGGGGTGCGTGATGAGTACCAAAGTATCGGTACTGACCCATTTGACTTCGATACCGATCAGGATGGGCTTAGTGATGGTGTTGAGACCAATACCGGTACGTTCTTAGGCAGCAGTAATACCGGAACCAATCCCCTCTCTTTGGACTATGACAGCGATAAGGTGATTGATGGGGCGGAGGTGCGTTTCTTCTCCGATCCCACCAATATTTCGCAGATACCAACACCGGTGGCCATGCTGGGTCAGAGTGATAGTCAGGGGACTGCCCTCACTAACTCCCAGTTTGATAGTGGAAGTGAGAATGATGTTGATCCCTATGGCTTGAACCTGCCTGGTTATGTGGCAGAGGATAACGATAACTATCGTTTGTTTGTCAGTGATGCTGCAAATCATCGGGTGACGGTCTATCCCTTCGATTCGGTTACAGGAGAGTTAACCAGCCGCAAAGCCTCCTTTGTGCTGGGGCAGGCAGACAGTGAACATGGTGAGCCTAATCGTGGTGGTACTGTGGCGGCAAATACCCTGAATAAACCCGGTGACGGTTTCTACTATAACGAGGCATCCACCAATTCTCTCTGGTTTATCCTGCCGGATAGCGATAACCATCGCGTACTCTTTTTTGATGTTACGTCTGGCATTGCCAATGGTATGAATGCCGCAATGGTATTGGGGCAGGGAGATATGCTCTCTAATCAGCCTAATCAAGGGAAAGGTACCGCTGGCTGTAGTATTGTCACCTTAACCTCGGCAGATCTTTATATGCCCTCCACAGCATCTGTCCAGCAGATGAGTACGAAGCAGCTGCTGTTTGTTTCCGATACCGGGAATCACCGTGTATTAGGCTGGGAAATTCCCTCTGCGGGTGGGATTGCGGCAATTGGCAACGGCAAAGCGGCTGATTATGTTTTAGGTCAGCCAGATACCATTACCCGCAATGCCAACAGTTGTTCAACCACCACCGCCTCAACGCTCGATACCCCCACCGGACTTGCGTCTATTGATCAATCGAATCAGTTGTTAGTGGCGGATACCAATAACCATCGCATTATGGGTTATGACTTGGGCATTGATGGGGCCAATTTATTGGTAACACCCAGCGGAATGGCGGGCCTAGTGCAGCTTGGTCAAATTCTGGATACCGATAACTTGCCCAACGCCGGGGGCAGCACACCTACCGAATTAACTCTGAACAGTCCGAGGGGACTGTATGTGGAGCATATCTCTGTCAGCCCAACACTGCTGGTGGCAGATAGTGGTAACCACCGGGTGATGGAATACGATGGCGCTGATGGCTGGTTGTATGTCACTGTCTATGGTCAGCCTGATCAATTCTCCAGCGCGGCACCCAATCCCACGGCGTTGACCACGCTGAATTCCCCTGGCGGGGTGGGCAAGGCACTGAACAGTAAGCGCTACTTTGCAGATACTAAGAGCAATCGTGTCACTTATGAAACCGGGGGCGCTGCTGGTCGGGCTGTGTTGGGACAAACTGACTGGCTTCCTGGGAACGCTGATGGCAGTGAGGCGGTATTGGTGGGTGCTGACGGCAGTAATGATATCAATGGCGTAGCGATGAGGTGGCCAGCTGATGTGGCATTGGCTACGGTGAATAGCCAAAACACCCTGTTTGTGGCCGATGCTGGAAACTCCCGGGTGACTTTGCACTATCTGGACGGCAACTTTAAACCTCAGGATCTGGTAGCGGATATGGTATTTGGCGCAAATGCCTTGGACGAGGTAAATCCTGGAGTCAGTGCTAATCAAATGGATACCCCGGAAGGGGTGGTATATGACAGTGCCAGCTTTATCTTATGGGTAGCGGATACGATTAACAATCGGGTGCTGGGCTTTGACTTAAGCAGTGCTTTTGCCAATGGACATCCTGCCTCCTATGTATTGGGACAGGGTAGTTTTCTCTCTGCAACACCGCAAACCCTTTCCGCAAACTCTTTGGTAAATCCCATGCGTTTGGCACTGGGTAATGTGGGTGCTACACGCTACCTGTTTGTTACGGATGAGGGGGCAAACCGGGTCTTGATGTATAACGTAAGTGATGGGGTTACGATTAATGAGGCCGCTGCTTTTGTGTTGGGGCAGCCAAATATGGTGACATCTGGAGCGAGTATCAGTGCCACCGGTACCTCCCAGCCTGCTGGAATCGATTACGATGAGACCAATCAGCGCCTGTTTGTGGCGGACAAGCTCAGTACTGGCGGGCGGGTGCTGGTGTGGGATTTAAGTGGTGGTGTGACCAATGGTATGGCGGCAAGCTATGTGTTGGGGCAAGCGGATTTTACCAGTAGCTACGGTTTCTCGACGGTTTCAACACTGATGAGTGTGGGGGACGTGGCTTACGATTCGGTTAAGGATGAGTTGTGGGTGAGTGATACCAATGGCCACCGAGTGCTGGTATTTGATCTTGCTGATGGTATTGCCAATGGTGAAGAGGCGAAGACGGTATTGGGTCAGCCTGACTACAATGCGGCAGGTACCTTTATTGGCTCATCCCGCAATGAAATGACGCTTCATTCACCCAGCGGTTTGCTGTTTGATTCGACAAACCGCATCCTGTGGATTCCTCAGTATGATGATAATCGAATCTTGATTCTGCAGGGGCAGTAGGTGGCTGAGTGAGTGAGATAGTCCATAAGCCCCCTGCACCCACTACCCTTCGACGTTTTTCACTGCTGATCGCCTTTTTGGTGATCACGCTGATGGTGGTGTTGTATCGTTTCGACCCTGCCCTGATTCGTGACATTGAATCCCAATTAATTGATGCTCGCTTTAACTTGCGGGGTGAAATCCCGTCGAGTGGTCATGTGGCCATAGTGGCCATCGATGATAAAAGTTTGGATGAAATTGCTCGCTGGCCATGGTCCCGCTATCTGTTGGCGGATTTGATTGATGAGATCAATCAGCAGGGGGCGGCAGCGATTATTTTGGATATTGTCCTGTCCGAGCCGCAAAACAATCAAATTCTTGCTGATTTGCAGCGAAATAAAAGCTTGGATTCAGCAACCCTTAACAAGGTGGTTGCTGCTTTTGCTACGCAATCTCCCGATCAGCATTTGGCAGATGTGTTGGCGTTTTACGGTAACGTGGTTGGTGGCTATTACCTCTCGCTGATGGGAACCTCCGCTACGCCGATTCCACTGCTTGATGGCAGCGTTCCAATGGTGGAGAAGGGGGCGGTAGCGGCTGTAAAAACCAAGCTTGAAAACTATGAGGCGATGGGGGCTAATGGGGTGGTGGTTAATCTGCCGTTGTTTACCGATGCCTTTTTTAGTGTGGGCTTTTTTAATACCCGACCAGAGAGCGATGGGGTGATTCGTGAAGCCCCCCTGTTTGTTCGCTATGGTGAGGCGCTCTATCCCATTCTGGCAGTCCAGGCGCTCTCGGCTGCTTACGGTGGAGAGCCGGTGATAGTCTCTGTTGAGGACTTTGGCTTTAGCCATTTTGCCATCGGTGGCGATGAGTTCACGCTGGATGAATTGGGGCAGATTACCATCAACTATCTGGGCCCAGAGAAAACCATTCCCACTTATTCAGCTACCACACTATTTGATCATTCCATTGGGTCTGGGGGGCTGCAGGATAAAATTGTCTTTTTAGGGGTGCCTGCCATTGGCATTGCTGATCGTCGTCCAACGCCTTTTGATAGCTTTTTCCCTGGGGTGGAGATCCAGGCGACGATTCTAGAAAATTTACTGGCGGGTAATGCTCTGCAGAAAAATAATCTGGCTGAGTTGTTGGACTTGACCACGATGATATTGATTGTCTTGTTGCATGCCTTGGTTTTGCCTAGGCAGCGCAAGGTTTACGCACGGATTCTCTTCTCCCTTACCATTATTTCAATCTATTTGGTATCCAACTTCTACTTCTTTGCGGTACATCAGCTGGTGATCAATCTGGTTTACCCTATGCTTTCATGGCTGTTAGTGGTTGCCATTATTAATGGCTATTTGGGTGTGGCGGTAGAGAGGGCAGCATCCAATATCCGCCATGCCTTTAAATCTTACCTGCATCCTGGCTTGGTGGATCAGCTAGTGCAGAATCCAGAGAAACTCTCCTTTGGTGGTGAGGAGCGGGAGCTCTCCGTTCTGTTCTCCGATATTCGTAACTTCACGAATCTTTCGGAGGGGATCACGCCAACAGAGCTAGCGCGCTTTCTGCGCTGTTATATGGATCCCATGACCGAGCAGGTACTGGAACATCGGGGCACCTTGGATAAATATATTGGTGATGCGGTAATGGCTTTTTATGGTGCTCCATACCCCAGCGATCTCCACGCACGAGATGCCTGCCACAGCGCGTTAGGCATGATTGAAAAACTGGATGGCATCGAGCAGTGCTGTCCAGATCTGGGGCATCTTTTCCCCGTTAAGATTGGTATTGGTATTCATAGTGATAAAGTGATGGTGGGTAACTTTGGTTCCACCATGCGTTTCAACTACACCGTGTTGGGGGATGGAGTGAATCTAGCATCTCGCCTGGAGGGAATGAGTAAGCAGTACGGGGTGAATATTGTAGTCAGCGAGTCTACCAAACAGCGGGTGGAGGATGAGTTCATTTTTCGCGAGCTGGATCTGGTGCGAGTAAAGGGGAAGGAGGTACCTGTGCGCTTGTTTGAACTGGTGGGCCGAGTGAGTGATGAGTATGACGCTGTATGGCAGCAGTTATGGGAAGAGGCATTGGGCCACTACCATCAGCAGCAATGGCAGCAGGCTAAGATGGGGTTTGAACAGGCATTGATTCAGCGGGGTGGTGAGGAGAAGTCCTGTCAGCTCTACCTGCAGCGGATTGAGAGCTATCAGCAGACTCCACCGCCAGCCGATTGGGATGGGGTCTTCACTTATACGACGAAATAGCTCGCCTACTTGCGTTTAGCGTTGATAGCAGAGTGTGTTAAAACGTGTGCAGCCCCGCGTGGGTTGGGTGATTGCATCAAGATTTGTAAATTCGTTGCACTGGTAGCGGTAACCAAGGTCAACCATGTTTTTGCTAAAGTGATTGTGATGTTTTCGGCCTGGATCAACAATAATCACCATGCAGTGTGGGTTGGCGTGTTGATCGATAAAGGGTGCCAGGGTCTGAGCATGTGTGCGCTCATACAACAGATCGCTTCCGATAATAATGTCGAATTTCCCGAGGGTGGTGATTGGGTCTGTCCAGCCTGTTCGAATAAATGGGATGGCTTTGCCATTGTTGAGGCGGGTATTCTCTGTCAGAAATTTTTCTGCTTCCGGGTGATAGTCTGTGGCGGTAATGTTGGCTGATCGGCTATTGAGTATCAAACTTGCCAAGCCAATACCGCAGCCTACCTCTAGAATTCGTTTTCCCTCGATATTGTAGCTGTGCATGATGCGGGCGAGTATTTCACCAGAGGCCCAGACTACACCGAATAGTGACCAGTTGGCAGATGAAATGCCAAGATCTTCTGCGATATGTCCGGGGTCGGAAAACTCCTGTCTATCCCGCAAGGTTCTGAGGTGAATGTCGGTACGGTCAAACTCAATGGTCTGATAACGAACGCGTAGCTTAGGCATTAGAGCTCCTGGTATGTGGAAATACGCAGTAAGGCCACTCTATGCAGATTTGCTACGCGGAATAGTTGTATTGTAGGGGAAATAACCCTACTTTGCTGGTTATTTATGTCTGCGCCACAGCAAAGCGGGGGTTACTGTCTGGTAATGGCGCGCTTTTCCACCAGCATGGCGGTAGCCCCTGCCACAGCCGCAGGCATGGCGATAAAGTTGAGCAGTGGCGTGATGGTGGCAAAGGTGGTTGCCGCCCCAAAGCCCAGAGTTAGCATGCGCTCTTGCCGCAGTAGTTCCCGCTGTTGGGCAAAGGTGATGCTGTGGTTGCCCAGGTGGTAGTCGCAATACTCCAGGGCTAGCATCCAGGCGCTAAAAATAAACCAAAGGATGGGCGCCATAAGATTCAGGCCAGGGATCAGGAATAGGATGCCAAGGGGGAGGGCAAATTTGGCAAAGTAGCCTAACTTGATCAGTTCGCCACCAATGGCCTTAGGGGCACTTATTAATGCTTTGCCAATTCCCCCTGATTCCTGGTTTTCTGGGGATTGTCCGGTGAGGTGGCGCTCCACCGCCTCAGCTAGCATCTCATTAAATGGAGAGGCGATGATATTGGCCAGCATTGCCACCAGGAAGAAGCAACTGATGAGAGCTGTTAACATCAGCAGCGGCCACATCAGCCAATCTAGCCACTGTAGCCAATCGGGTAGCTGAGCCAGCGCCCAGTCAATCAGGTCGCCAATCTGGGCAATCGCCAGAATTAGCGCGAGGGCAAATAGCAGAGCATTGATAATCATCGGGATAATAACGTAGGGGAAGATCCCTTTTTTGGGTAATAAGCTGAGTCCGCGCAGTAGATAGCCTGCGCCACTGATTGATTTAAACATTGCTTTCGGGGTCTCCAGATAATCCTTGAAGTGCCAGCAGGGCGGCGCCATAGGCTGCTTCTTGATGCAGAGCGGGAATCATCTCTACATCCAACAACCGTTGACGAAGGGTGGTCCATTGGGGGTTACGGGCACCGCCCCCGGCACTGCGCAGTGTGACCGGGTAGGGGGCGCCAAGTTCCGCTAGGCGCTTATAGGCTTGTTGTTCAATTCGCGCCATCCCCTCCAATAAACCATAAAGAAATTGCGCATCATCCTCTGGGCGAGGCTCCATGCGTGGTGGTAGCTTGGCATCGCTGATGGGAAAACGTTCGCCTGGGGTGAGTAGTGGGTAGTAGTCCAGGCCACTCTCCAGGCTAGGGTCAATATTTGCGCTCAGCTCGGCCAGTTGTTGATTGTTGAAAAAGTGTCGCAGTACCCGTCCACCACTATTGGAGCCGCCACCTACCAGCCAGCGATCGCCTAATGGCTGACTGTAGATGCCGAACTCTGGGGCAAAGATTGGCGTGGCAGAAATTACCTTCATTACCAGGGTTGAGCCCAGTGATGTCACCGCTTCACCAACCTGATTGGCACCTGTTGCAATAAATGCTGCAGTGCTGTCAGTGGTGCCAGCGACAAGTTGTACGGTAGGTTTAAGGCCAAAACGTTCGGCAGTCGATTCGGTAATGGGTCCCATTACCTGTCCTGGCTGGTATACCTTGGGGAACCACTCCCGGAATGCGCCGACATGGCCAATCCAATCAGGCCAGACTCGGCTGATGGGGTCGTAACCCAGTTTTAGGCAGTTGTTGGCATCACTGCGGTCGAAGTGGCCAGTTAGTTGGCCTGCAATCCAATCGGCTTGATGACATACATGGCGAATGCGCTCATGGGGGAGATAGCGCTGTAGCCATAGCAGCTTGGCCAGTCCAGAGGAGGGGCCGTGGGCGGCACTCTGCTTGGGTACGATACGCAGCATCCGTTCTGCTTCGCTTTCTGCCCTGGCGTCGTTATACATCAGCGCTGGGCCGATGGGTTCGCCTTGGTGATCGCACAGCAGCAGGGTGCTAGAGGTACCATCTACTGCCATGGCGATAACATGCTGGGGATCGATCTGTTGGAAGAGTTGGCGAAGGGCCTGACCGACTGCCTGCCACCAGATCTGGGGATCCTGCTGATAGCCTTTGTCGGTATGGACAGGGTCGGGCATTGTGGTGCGCGCTTCACCTTGGATATGTCGTTGCGCGTCGATGGCGATCGCCCGGCACCCGGAGGTGCCAAGGTCGATGCCGATAAAGAGATGGGGATTTGCCATCAATTACGGCAGAGTCACCGGGGTAGGTGGCACCCACTCAGGATCACGGTGCTCAGCCACTACGGTGGTATAGATGCCGCCGCGTACACCAAATTCAGCGGTCAGGCGCATGAAGCGTGGATTGGTAGCGGCAACCAGATCACCCAGGATCTCATTGGTGACCTTCTCGTGGAAGGCGCCTTGCTCACGGAATGCCCAAACGTACAGCTTCAGAGACTTCAGCTCAACGCACTTTTCATTGGGTACATAGTCAATGAAGAGTTCAGCAAAGTCTGGCTGGCCAGTTTTTGGGCACAGGCAGGTGAATTCAGGGCAGCGGATACGAATGGTGTAGTCGCGCTCAGGATTCGGATTGTCAAAGGTTTCCAGTTCTTTACTTGGTTGGCTAGGCATAAAACAGTCTCTGTGATAATTTGTGTTCAACTAGGCGGGGTATTTTACCCTTCTTTGGCGAATTTTCCATTTTCATAACGATAAATTTAAAGAATGCGCCTGACCAAGATTAAGCTCGCTGGTTTCAAGTCGTTTGTTGACCCTACGACGATCCCCATCCCTAGTAATCTAGTGGGCATCATTGGGCCGAATGGCTGTGGGAAATCCAATACCATTGACGCGGTGCGTTGGGTAATGGGGGAGAGCTCTGCCAAAAATTTGCGGGGTGACTCCATGGCGGATGTCATCTTCAATGGCTCCACATCCCGTAAGCCAGTAGGCCAAGCCTCGGTCGAGATGATGTTCGACAATAGCGAGGGTCGAGCTGGCGGGCAGTACGCTCAATACAATGAGATCTCGGTGAGACGCTTGGTGACCCGGGATGGCCAATCTAATTACTACCTCAATGGCACCAAATGCCGCCGTCGTGATATCACTGATCTTTTCCTGGGAACCGGCCTGGGGCCTCGAAGTTACTCCATTATCGAACAAGGGATGATCTCCCGTCTGATTGAAGCGCGACCTGAAGATCTGCGTATCTTTCTGGAGGAGGCGGCAGGTATCTCCAAATATAAAGAGCGACGCCGTGAGACTGAAAATCGGATTCGTCATACGCGTGAAAATTTAGATAGACTCAATGACTTACGGGATGAACTTGATAAGCAGCTTTCACATCTCCATCGGCAGGCTAAAACGGCAGAACGCTATAAGGAGCTGAAAGAGGAGGAGCGCCGTTACAGGGGGCAGCTCTATGCGCTACGCTGGCGTCGCCTGGATGAGGAGTGTCAGGCTGTTGAGGTGCGAGCCAAGGAGGGGGAGACTCAGGTAGAGGTGCTGATTGCCCAGCAGCGTAGTGTCGAATCTAAGAGTGAAGCGTTGCGTGAGGCCTCCCATGAAAAGAATGAGCTTTTCAATCAGGTTCAGGGGCGTTTCTATGGCCACGGTTCGGATATTGCCCGTATTGAGCAGAAGATCCAGCACCTAAAAGAGCGCCGCCAACAGCTTCAGGTTGATCTGGAACAGTTAGAGCGCAATTACCAAGCACTTCAAGGGCACCAGCAAAGTGATCGAGAAAAGATTGACGCGCTGACTCAGAGCCTGGAGGAGTGCGAGGCGGAATACGAAGAGCGTCTGGGGGTTCGTGAAGAGCAGGCTGAGATACTGGCTGAGGCAGAGTCACGTATGCAGGTGTGGCAGGAGCGGTGGGAGCAGTTCAATCAGCATGCTGCTGAACCTGCTCAGCAGGCACAGGTGGAACGGACCCGTCTCCAGCAGCTGGAACAGAGTGTGCAACAGAGTGAGCGCCGTCTGCAGCGGCTGGATGAGGAGTTGGCTGGGCTTTCTGTGGAACAGTTGGCGCAGGAGGTGGCTGAGCTTGAAGTGCATCAGGAAGCTCAGGAGCTGGAAGCCAATGGTCAGCAAGAGCATCTTGGGGAGCAGCAGGTTGAGATCCAGCGACAGCGTGATGAGAATAATCACATTGCCAACCAATTGGATGAGCTGCGTAGCAAACTGCAGCGTCAGCGTGGGCGTCAAGCCTCTCTGGAAGCATTGCAGCAGGCAGCTTTGGGTAAGGAGCGCGGAGAAACTTCCCATTGGCTGGCTCAACAGGGGCTGGGTGAGGCCAAGCGACTGGCTCAAGGGATAACAGTCAATCCAGGCTGGGAGCGGGCTGTTGAGTGCGTGTTGGGTAATAATCTTCAGGCTGTGTGTGTAGATAGCTTGGAGTCTTTGAGCGGTACCCTTGGCGAGTTACAACAGGGGAGCTTAACTCTATTTGAGGGTGGTGAGCAAAGCTCAGCTAGTCAGAGCCAGTATCCCAAATTAATCCAGCAGGTAAGTAGTGAGTGGTCTTTGCAGAGCCTGCTTGGTAGCGTCTATTGCGCGTCAGATCTACCGAGCGCCCTGCAGCTTCGCTCGCAGCTACAGCCCCACGAATCGGTAATTACTCAGGATGGCCTGTGGTTTGGGCCTGACTGGTTGCGTGTAGTGCGAGATGAGGATGAGCAGGCGGGCGTTTTGCAGCGGGAAAAAGAACTGAAGGCATTGCAGGATGAAATTGCGCTGCTACAGGAACAGGATGAAGCCTTGCAGACGCGGCAGCTAGATGGGCGTGAGTCTCTGCAAGCATTGGAAGAGTTGCGGGAAACCCTGCAAAAGGCATTGAATCATACCAATCGTGAGCTAGCAGATATTCGTAGTCAGCTGAGTGGGCGACAGGCCCGCCTGGAACAGCGTCGCAGTCGTATTGAGGCAATCCAGAATGATAGGGAGGAGCTACACGAGCAGATTTTACAAGCTCGTGAAGAGCATGGTGCCGCCAACCATCGTCTGAGTGAGGCGTTAGCGAAAGTAGAGGAATTGGGGCGGCAGCGTGAACAGTTGAGTCAGCAGCGTGAGCAGCTGCGGGGTGTGCTGGAGCAAGCCAGTGAAAAAGCGCGCAGTGCCCGTGATCTGGCCCATGAGCTGGAGTTGCGTATGCAGTCTATGCGTTCCACCTTGCACTCTACTGAGCAGGGTCTAGGTCGTATGCGGGATCAGCTGGATGTCTTAGGTGAGCGCCGTGGTGAGTTGATGGCGGGCTTGGAGACAGATGAGGAGCTGGAACTTCTCAAAGAGGAGTTGGAGGAGAAGCTGCAGCTGCGGGTCGAGGTGGAGGAGGAGCTGGCTATGGTGCGCGGCCAGGTGGATGAGATTGAGCATAACCTGCGGGAATTGAATGGTGAACGTATCCAGGCTGAAAACGATGTGCAGGAACGCCGTACCTCGCTGGAACAGCTGCGCATTAATGCCCAGGAGCTGAAGGTTCGTCGTCAAACTATGTTGGAGAAGATTCACGAGACGGGTTATGTCTTCCCCCAGCTATTTGATGAGATGCCGGAGCAGGCGGATGAGGAAAAATGGCAGCAAGAGGTGGAGCGCATCGAGAGTCGTATCACCCGTCTCGGCCCTATTAATCTGGCGGCGATCAGTGAGTATGAAGAGCAGTCTGAGCGTAAGCGTTACCTTGATGAACAAAATGATGACTTAATTGAGGCGTTGGAGACGCTGGAAGCTGCCATTGCCAAGATTGATCGGGAGACACGAGCGCGTTTCAAAGAGACCTTTGAGAAGGTGAATAGTGGATTGCAGACTAACTTCCCCAAGCTGTTTGGTGGTGGCAGTGCCTACCTGGAGCTGACTGGTGATGATTTGCTGAATACTGGTGTGACGGTTATGGCTCGCCCACCTGGTAAACGTAATAGCACTATTCATCTGTTGTCAGGTGGTGAAAAAGCATTGACTGCTGTGGCGCTGGTGTTCTCCATTTTTGAGTTGAATCCAGCGCCATTTTGTATGTTGGATGAGGTGGATGCGCCACTGGATGAGGCAAATGTTGGCCGATTCTGTAAAATGGTGGAAGAGATGTCAGAGCATGTTCAATTCATCTTTATCAGTCATAATAAGGCTACGATGGAGATGGCTCATCAGCTGAATGGGGTGACCATGTCTGAGCCAGGGGTGTCGCGCCTGGTGGCAGTGGATATACAAGAAGCCGTCGAGTTGGCTTCGGCATAAAGATAATAGAAAGAGAGAGTTAAGTTGGATTCCTTACGTGTCAGTTTAATTGTTATTGGCGTTGTTATTCTGTTGTTACTCTACCTGGGTAGTCGTTTTATGCAGGGGAGAAAAGGGAAGCAGCGTCAGATTGAACGTGAAGAGCCCCATTTTCAGGTGCCTCAACAGGCTGCGGATGATTGGGAGGTGGTTCCAGTAGAGCGGAATCAATCTCAGCAGGTGCCGGTAATTGATGCGCCATTAGTGAAGGAGGTGGAGGCGGAAGCTTCAAGTCAGTCACAGCCGATTCCATCGGAACCTAAAATGGTTGAGCCATCCCCAGTAGTGATTGAAGTGCCGCCTGCTGAGTCATCACATGTTGAGCCGGCTCTCGCTGATCAGGTGGCGCCACAGATTGAAGAACCAGCTATTGCTCATGAAGAGAAGTCGTCTGAACTCCCTGCAGTTATTGCGCTGCATGTGATTGCCAAAGAGGGGGTGTTCAAAGGGACAGATCTAGTGAAGGCGGCTAATCTGGCAGGTATGCGCTATGGTGAGATGCAGATATTCCATTTTCAGGGACAGACTAAGGGCAATGTGACTTTTAGCATGGCCAATATGTTAGAACCTGGCACCTTTGACATGGATAACCTGGAGGGCTTTTCCACCCCTGGGGTATTGCTTTTTATGGAGAGTGAATTCCAAGCAGACATGGAGAAATCGTTGGATTCCATTGCCAGAGTGGCGCAGCGCCTGACAGAGCTACTGGGTGGCCAGTTGAGCGATGAGCGTCGTCGCCCCTTTGAACCCGCCCAGCTGGATGCCTGGAAGCAACACCTGATGGGCTGCATTCAGCCGCAGCTCTAGTCCTATTCTTCAGTGTTGCCGTAACCGCGGTGGCACATCACTACATGCACAATACAAAACAAATATCACTATGACCCAAGACGTGAATGCCCAGATTGAGGCGCTGCGAGAGCAGATTGCTTATCACAATGAACGCTACTATGTGTACGACGACCCGGAGATCCCGGATGCGGAGTATGATCGACTGTTTCGCCAGCTTCAGGCATTGGAGCAACAGCATCCTGAATTGATCGTGCCCAGCTCGCCGACTCAGCGTGTGGGTGGTGCGCCACTAAGTGCTTTTGCCCAGGTTGTGCATGAGGTGCCTATGCTCTCACTTTCCAATACCTTCAGTGATGAGGAGACGGCGGATTTTGATCGTCGGGTGCGGGAGCGCATCGAAAAAGAGGGCATCGTGTATGCCGCAGAGCCGAAGTTGGACGGCTTGGCCATCAGTTTACTTTACGAAGCGGGAGAATTGGTGCGTGCTGCCACGCGTGGAGATGGTGTGACAGGGGAAGATGTTACGCTCAATGTGCGCACTATTAAATCCATACCTCTGAAGCTGCGAGGTGAGGGGTATCCCGCTACTTTAGAGGTGCGAGGTGAGGTGTTTATGCCCAAAGCAGGCTTTGAACGCTTGAATCAGGTGCAGCAGGCGAGGGGGGAGAAGCCTTTCGCCAATCCTCGTAATGCCGCAGCTGGATCGTTGCGCCAGCTGGATTCCCGGGTTGCGGCTGAGCGGCCGTTGGCCTTTTACTGTTATGGCTATGGAAAAGTGGAGGGTGGCGTGCTGGCAGATAGTCATGGCGACATTCTCAAGCAGTTGCAAGGATGGGGATTGCCGCTTAGTCCTGAGGTAAAGGTGGTTGAGGGGCTTCAAGGGTGTCTGGATTATTATCAGGATATTCTGGAGCGCCGCAATGCACTGCCTTATGAGATTGATGGCGTGGTGTATAAAGTCAACGACCTGGCACAGCAAAAGCTGTTGGGATTCGTTGCTCGTGCACCTCGCTGGGCGACGGCCCATAAATTCCCTGCTCAGGAAGAGATGACCGAACTGTTGGCGATAGATGTTCAGGTTGGTCGTACCGGGGCGCTGACGCCCGTGGCGCGTCTGGCGCCGGTTCAAGTGGCGGGTGTTACGGTAACCAATGCCACGCTGCATAATGAAGAGGAGATACAGCGCAAGGATGTGCGGGTTGGGGATACGGTGATCGTACGCCGTGCGGGGGATGTTATCCCCGAAGTGGTGAGCGTGGTTTTAAGTAGGCGTGCGCCGGATAGTCAGCCCTTTGCTATGCCGACAGCTTGTCCTGTCTGTGGCTCTGATGTGCTGAAGCCGGAGGGTCAGGCGGTGTTGCGTTGTCAGGGTGGGCTCTATTGTGCTGCCCAGCGGAAGGAGGCGATTAAGCATTTTGCCTCCCGTAAAGCGATGGATGTTGATGGTCTTGGCGACAAGTTGGTGGAACAGTTGGTGGATCTTGAGCTAATTAAAGATGCGGCTGATCTCTACTCTCTCAGTGCGGAGCGGCTTGCTGGTATGGATCGAATGGGGGAGAAATCTGCCGCTAACTTGGTCGCAGCATTGGAGAAGAGTAAAAACACCACATTGCCTCGCTTCTTGTTTGCCTTGGGGATTCGGGAGGTGGGCGAGACGACGGCCCATACCCTGGCGCAACATCTGGGGACTCTCCGGGCAATTGAGAATGCGGATCTGGAAACTCTGTTGGCAGTGCCTGATGTGGGGCCTATTGTGGCGGATAGTATCCGTCACTTCTTTGAGCAGCCCCATAATCGTGAGGTCATCGATAAGCTCTTGGCTGCCGGAATCACATGGCCGGATGTTGAGGTGAAAGCGGCAGGAGAGCTCCCTTTTGATGGGCAGACGATTGTATTGACTGGCACTCTCTCACAAATGCCTCGCAATGAGGCTAAGCGTCGCTTGCAAAATCTGGGGGCGAAAGTGGCTGGAAGTGTTTCCAAGAAAACCAGTTTTGTGGTGGTGGGCGCTGACCCAGGCTCTAAGGCAGAGAAGGCTGAAAGCCTGGGAGTTGAGATCAAGGATGAACAGGCGCTTCTGGATCTGTTGGCGCAATATCCAGAGTTGTAGTCAGCAGTGTATTGGTCATCCGGCGGTGCGAGCATCAGGATGACCAGTGGTAAGTGAAGTGGGCCCATCCAGTTCAGCATGGCCATTAATCGCTGCAGCGAATGCTGGAGTCCTTATCTGGCTAGGTTATTCTGTTGGCTATTGGCTATTGGCTATTGGCTATTGGCTATTGGCTATTGGCTATTGGCTATTGGCTATTGGCTATTGGCTATTTACTTGGTGGGCGTCAGGCGATAGCCGATACCGTGAACAGTGTGCAGCATGGCGTGATCAAATGGCTTGTCGATGCCGTCCCGCAGGTAGTGAATGTGAGTGCGTAGAGAGCTGCTATCGGGCGGGTTATCTCCCCACAGCGCTTTTTCCAGATCGGCCCGTTTTACGACATGGGGCGCCTTACGCATAAGCTCTTCCAATAGGCGTAGGGTGGTGGAAGTTAGGTCAATTAACTTGCCTTGGCGTTTTACTTCCATGGTCTCCATGTTAAGTGATAGATCGCCTACGGTAAGCAGATGGTTATTGGATTGAGGCTCGGCAGATTTGCGCTTGGAAAGGGCGTACAGTCTGACTAGCAGCTCTTCTAATTCAAAAGGCTTAACTAGATAGTCGTCTGCACCTTTATTAAAACCTGCAAGCTTGTCGTCCAGTGAGCCGCGTCCCGTTAGCATAAGGATTGGCATCGATTTTTGGGCTTCATCCCGGAGTTTTGCGCAGATCTCTAGTCCATCAATGCCAGGTAGGGTGAGGTCGAGCACTACAGCGTCATAGTCATTGATGACCGCTAAGTGTAGACCGGTAATGCCATCACCAGCTGTGTCGACCTGATTTCCTTTTGAGGTTAGATACTCTGAAAGCAGTAATCGTAGGCTTTCATCGTCCTCGATTACCAGTAGCTTCATCGCTTCCATTGTTGAACCTTATTTATTTTTATTATCTGAATAGACCCAACTTTTTAAAAATTAAGGAGTTGGGCCTGCTTTTCCGAATTTTACTATGTTTTTCTGCCGGTAGGTAGAAAACAGATTTCATGTAACTTATAGGGATATGAGGGTTTTCGCAACTATTGAGCTTGACTCATTTCTATTTTGGCGGTTTCGCGAAGCCCCATAATGTAGTTTTGTACCCGGTTATTGATGATGTTGTTTTGCAATTGCTCCTGCATGCTTTCAAAGCTGGGGGCAGGCAGTTTACGGGTTTCCTGAAGTAGGATTACGTGCCAGCCAAACTGGGTTTCGACAGGTTCGCTGCTGTATTCGCCAGTTTTGAGTTGAATTAGCGCATCGGCAAAGGGCTCAACCATCTGCTCGGGACGGAACCAACCCAGAGAACCACCTTCTGGGGCTGATGGGCCTGTGGATTTCTCTTCAGCCAGCTTGGCGAACTCTTTGCCGCTGTTCAGTTCGCTGATCACCGCTTCTGCATCCGCTTTGTTTTCCAGCAGGATATGGCTGGCACGGTATTCGGTCTCGCTGAGGCTTGCTGCATATTTGTCATATTCGGCGCGCAGCGTCTTTTCAGTGATTTCGCCACCTGCTTGGATGGTCTTTTGAATTGCATAGGCAGCCAATAGGTTGGCGTTTTGCTCCTCTAGGGCGGCTAGGAATTCTTTGTCCTTGTTAAGCCCCTGCTGAGTGGCATTTTGAGTGATCAGTTCACGGTTAATGAGTTCTTCTAGCAGCATTCTGGGGGGGAGTGACTGGCCCTGCTGCTGGCGGGCTTGAGCATAGCTCATAACCTGTTGTTGGGTAACCGTGCTGCCATTGACGGTGGCAAGTACCCCTTCTTCTGCTGCATGCAGGGTGGTGCTTGAGACAAATAGGGTGGCGGCAATGGCGCTGATGCGAATAGCTTTCATAAGTTTGTCCTTTTCTTCCTCTGTTTATCTTTGTTTTATTGTTGGGGTGCATTGGCCTTAATGCTTAGGGCGTGAATATCTGTTTTGATGAGCTCATTGAGCGTGGCGTAAATCATGCGGTGACGCTCGATCAGTGATTTATCCCGAAATGCTTCGGCAACGATCTCAACACTAAAGTGCCCCTTGCTGCCAGCGCTGGCATGGCCAGCATGCAGATGGCTGTCATCAATAACATTCAGTGACTCGGGGGAATAGGCTTGGTTCAAAACCTGCTCAATTTTTTCGGTGCGAGTGTTCATGCGGGAAATACCTTTTTAAAGGGTTTGACTGTGACCTGCTGATAGACTCCGGCGGTTATATAAGGGTCTTTCTCGGCCCAGGTTTGTGCGGCTTCAAGGCTGCTGAATTCGGCAATCACCAAACTCCCGGTAAATCCAGCGGGGCCAGGGTCATTACTGTCAATGGCTGGGTGTGGGCCAGCCAATACTAGTCGCCCTTCATCCTGTAGGGCCTGTAAGCGTGTCAGGTGATCGGGTCGGGCTGACAAGCGTTTTTCCAGGGTGTCTGGGTGGTCTTGAGCAATGATAGCGTACAGCATGGCTACTCCTCATTCTCCAATGGTTGCTTATCATTCATGTAGCGACTGAGATAAAGTCCTTGAATAATGATGAACAGGAAGGTGATTCCCATCAAGCCAAATAGCTTGAAGTTTACCCAGGTATCAGTATCGAAGTTATAGGCAACCCAGATATTCAGTGTCCCTAGCGCGGCAAAGAAGATAGCCCAGCTGATATTGACCTTGCTCCAGATATTTTGGGGAAGGGTGAGAGTTTGTCCCATCAAGCGTTCCATGATGGTTCTTTTTCCAATGAAGTGGCTGCCGATGAGAATGACGGCGAACAGCCAGTTGAGTACGGTTGGCTTCCACATGATGAACGCTTCATTATGGAATAACAGGGTTGCGCCACCGAATACCGTTAGCAGTCCGACATTAACCAAGTGCATCTTCTCCAGCTTGCGGTGTCTGCTGTAGAACAGGGCTGCCTGGATGATGGCTGCAGCAATGGCAACCGCTGTGGCGGTGTAAATGTCGTATAATTTATAGGCAATGAAGAAGAGTAGGATAGGTAAGAAATCGTTTAGCGCTTTCATCTTTATATGTGGTTGACTGTTTGCAAGATGGCCTAGCGTACCACAGGCCTGCTCAAATAGGTGAAAGGTTTGATTGTGTTGGTGATTGGTTTCGTTACAATAGCGCCATGTCGAAAGTTTATGATTTACACTGCCATTCCACTGCTTCTGATGGCACCTTGACTCCCCAGAAGCTTATTCAGCATGCTGCCGAGCAAGGGGTGGATGTATTGGCCTTGACGGACCATGATACCGTTGCGGGGCTGGATGAGGCTCGCCAAGAAGCAGATAGGCAGGGCATTGAGTTGATCAATGGCTTGGAGTTGTCGGTAACCTGGAAGCGGCAATCGCTGCATATTGTCGCTTTGGGGGTAGATGTTAGTTATCAGCCTCTATTGGAGGGGTTGAAAAAAATTCAGGATTTTCGCCAGTGGCGCGGGGAAGAAATTGCGCGTCGCCTTTATAAAAAAGCGAATATTCCCGATGCTTTGGAAGGGGCGTCAGAGTATGCTCAAGGAAAACTGCTGAGTCGTACCCATTTTGCTCGCTTTTTAGTGGAAAAGGGCTATGTGAAGGGAATGCAGGACGCCTTCACGCGTTACCTTAAACGAGGTAAGTCTGGCTATGTTTCCAGTGAATGGACCGACTTTGAGCAGGGGCTGAAGTGGATTCAGGAGGCAGGGGGCCAGGCAGTGGTTGCCCACCCGGCTCGCTATGAGATGACCGGCACCAAATTACGTACCATGCTTGGTGAGTTCAAAGAGTGTGGTGGTGTGGCCATGGAGGTGGTCTCCGGTAGCCATTCCAAAAATGATTATTATGTGATGGCCGACCTGGCGAAAAGGTTTGAGCTGCTGGCATCGGCTGGCTCTGACTATCACGGACCGGAGAATCCCTGGATAGAGCTGGGAAGGTTGCCGCCGATCCCTGAGGGGTGTACGCCGATTTGGCATGATTGGGATTAATGGAAATTAGATAACAAAATGAGCCAGTTTTTTCAGATTCATCCGGATAACCCACAGAATCGCCTGATAGGTCAGGCGGTTGAGATTTTGCGCCGTGGTGGCGTGATTGCTTATCCTACCGATTCCGGCTATGCATTGGGGTGTTGTGTGGGGGATAAGGCGGCACAGGATACGATTTGTGCTATTCGTCGTATCGATAAAACCCATAATTTCACCTTGGTGTGTCGCGATCTGTCCGATGTTTCTATCTATGCCAAGGTGGGTAATACGGCATTCCGCTTAATGAAAACTCTGACGCCGGGTCCTTTTACTTTTATTTTGCCAGCCACCCGTGAGGTGCCTCGCCGATTGCAGAATCCTAAACGCAAGACAATTGGTTTGCGCATCCCAGACAATAGGATAGCTCAGGCATTGATAGAGAGTTTGGGCGAGCCGTTGATGAGTTCCACTCTAATCCTGCCGGGAGAGGAGCTGCCGATGACGGATCCCTACGATATCCGTGACACGCTGGAGCATACTTTGGACTTGGTTATTGATGGTGGCTTTTGCGGTTTTGAGCCCACCACAGTATTAGGCCTTGAGGATGAGGTGCCGGTATTGTTGCGTCAGGGGCAGGGCGAAGTGAATGGGATTGTCGATTAAATTCGGATCGCCGCCTGAATAGAGTATAATTTCTCCTATGCTAGGATTAACGCTTCTACAAACCATTGCGGTTTCCATTTTGCCACTGCTATTTGCCATCACTGTACATGAGGTGGCTCATGGCTGGGTGGCTAATAAGTTGGGTGATCCCACTGCTAAGATGATGGGGCGTTTGACTTTGAACCCCATTAAGCATATTGATCCGGTAGGAACCATTCTGGTGCCAGGTGTGTTGCTGGTGCTGGGAGGTTTTATCTTTGGCTGGGCCAAGCCGGTGCCCGTGACCTTTCAAAATCTTAAAAATCCCCGTAGAGACAGTGCGTTAGTCGCACTGGCTGGACCAATTTCTAACTTTTTGATGGCGATCATGTGGGCGATGATTGCCAAGTTCGCCATGTTGTTGGGCAATGATATGGCTTGGTTAACTACGCCACTGATCTTGATGGGTATGGTCGGCGTGATCTTTAATTTGGTTTTGATGGTGTTGAACTTGCTGCCGATTTTGCCCTTGGATGGTGGGCGGGTTGTGGAAAGTCTGTTGCCAGGGCCTCTCTCTTACAAATACTCGCGACTGGAGCCATATGGACTGGTCATTCTCATCGTACTTTTAGTGAGTGGGCTGTTAAGTCAAATTTTAAGTATCCCACTTATGTTTTTGGAAAGGCTGATTTTTCAGCTATTTGGATTATAAAAAAGGTATAACGAAACAATGCAAAATCAGCGTGTGCTGTCGGGAATGCGACCCACAGGAAAACTTCATCTTGGACACTATCATGGTGTGCTGCAAAACTGGCTGAAGCTTCAGCATCAGTATGAGTGCTTCTTCTTTATCGCAGACTGGCACGCGCTGACCACCGAATACGAGAATCCTGCCAATGTGCAGGAGAGCTGCATGGAGATGGCTATTGACTGGCTGGCAGCTGGTGTAAATCCCAAAAATGCCAAGATTTTTGTGCAGTCTCAGGTGCCTGAGCATGCAGAGCTACATTTGCTGCTATCTATGATGACACCGATTAGCTGGCTGGAGCGTGTACCGACTTATAAAGACCAACAAGAGAAGTTGCGTGAGAAGGATCTTGCTACCTATGGTTTCCTGGGTTATCCGCTGCTGCAAAGTGCGGATATCCTGATCTACAAAGCTGGCCATGTGCCCGTAGGTGAGGATCAGGTATGTCATGTAGAGCTGACCCGTGAGGTGGCCCGCCGTTTTAACCATCTTTATGGCCGCGAGCCCGACTTCCAGGAGAAGGCGGAGCAAGCTGTTGGCAAAATGGGTAAAAAGGCCAGCAAGCTTTATCATAAGTTACGCAAGGCATTCCAGGAAACGGGTGACGAGGAGGCGCTGGCTACAGCTCGTGCACTATTGGCTGACCAGCAGAATATCACCCTGGCAGATCGGGAGCGCTTGGTGGGCTATCTGGAAGGGGGTGGTAAAATTATTTTGCCAGAGCCTCAGGCTCTGTTGACCAAGGCTTCTAAAATGCCTGGGCTGGATGGTCAGAAGATGTCCAAGTCTTACGGTAATACCATTTCGCTTCGAGATGATTTGGATACTGTCGCCAAGAAAGTGCGTACTATGCCTACCGATACCAAACGGGTGCGTCGCGATGATCCCGGTAATCCAGCTGATTGCCCGGTATGGCAACTACACGAAGTCTACTCTTCAGAAGATACCAAACAGTGGGTGCAGAACGGTTGTGTCAGTGCTGGCATCGGTTGCATCGATTGTAAGGGGCCGGTTATTGAGGCCATTCAGGCGGAGTTGAAGCCAATCCAAGAGCGTGCCGAGGAGTACTCTGAGCAGCCCAATCTTGTTCGTAACATTCTTGATGAAGGGGCTGAGGCTGCTCGAGAAGAGGCCCGCGAAACGCTGCAAGAAGTCAGAGAAGTGATGGGGCTCTATCGATAGATATGGGCGAATCACCTCCCAGTCAGCCAGAGCCATTGGAGCCGTTAGCCAAGGTCAACGGCGAGCCCTATGTGGAGGCACCGACGGATCTGTTTATTCCGCCGAATGCACTGGAGGTGTTCCTTGAGTCCTTTGAAGGGCCTTTGGATCTGCTGCTTTACCTGATTCGTCGTCAGAATCTGGATATTCTCAATATTCCTATTGCCCAGATAACCAGCCAATACATGGAGTATGTAGAGCTGATGAAGGCGCTTAATCTGGAATTGGCAGCCGATTATTTGGTGATGGCAGCGATGCTGGCTGAGATCAAATCCCGTATGTTGTTGCCCCGAATCAAGAGTGAAGAGGAAGATGAGGGGCTAGACCCCCGTGCTGAATTGATTCGTCGGCTACAGGAGTACGAACGATATAAAAAGGCCGCTGAAGATATTGATGAGTTGCCACGACTGGAGCGGGATTTTTACCTGGTAGAGGTTAAGCCGCCAGAGTATGAGCGGGAAAAGCCGCAACCCAGTGTCTCTCTGGACGAGATCATGTCTGCGTTTCGTGAAGTGCTGCAACGGGTTGATCTGCATTCACACCATCAGGTTCGGAAAGAGGCGCTCTCGGTGCGGGAGCGGATGAGCCATATTCTGAAAAAACTTAATTCGGAACATTTCACCCCCTTCTTCGAGCTATTTAGTTATGAAGAGGGGAGAAGTGGTGTGGTAGTGAGCTTGCTGGCCATATTGGAGTTGCGTAAAGAGCGGTTGATTGAGTTGATCCAGACCGAGCCCTATGGCCCCATTCATGTGAAAGGTGTGTCGTAATGGAATCTCGGCCTGTTGCACTGAAAAATATTCTGGAGGCGGCCCTGCTATCGGCAGGTCAACCTTTGAGTCTGGATAAACTTGGTTCACTGTTTGATGAGCACTGGCAGCCTACCAAAACAGAGATCGGTGAAGCTCTGGATGCATTGGTAGAGGATTACCGTGGCCGGGGAATTGAATTGGTCGAGGTGGCCAGTGGCTATCGATTCCAGGCCAGAAGTGAAACTGGTCCTTGGGTCTCTCGCTTGTGGGAGGAGCGCCCGCCGCGCTACTCCCGCGCTTTGCTAGAGACCTTGGCACTCATTGCCTATCGACAACCCATCACCCGTGCAGAAATAGAAGAGGTGCGGGGTGTGGCGGTGAGTAGCAATATCATTAAAACACTGGCGGAGCGGGAGTGGATACGGGTGATTGGCCATCGGGATGTGCCGGGGCGTCCGGCACTGTATGCCACTACCAAGGAGTTTCTCGATTACTTCAATCTCAAGGGGTTGGATGAGTTGCCATCACTGATGGAGATTCGTGATCTGGAAACCATTACAGCGGAGCTGGATCTTCAGCCAGCGGAACAAATACAACAAGCCTCGCCTGATCTGGTAGATGAGGCGGAGACAGAAACCTTCCTCGCAGAGGAACAAGCAGTGCAGGTAACTCCTGCCACGGTAGAAGAGAATGAGTGAAAAGTTACAAAAGGTACTGGCGCGTGCTGGTATCGGGTCTCGTCGTGCTATCGAAGAGATGATCAAAGAGGGCAAAATTAAGGTAAATGGGCGTACTGCCACGCTGGGGGATCGCATTACCCAGGCGGATAAAGTCAATGTGGATGGTCAGCCCGTTAGCCAAGATCGCCTGATCCAACAGCCTTGCCGTGTACTGCTTTACCATAAGCAGTTAGGTGAGGTGTGTACCCGTCATGACCCGGAAAAGCGTCCTACCATTTTTAAGGGTTTGCCCAAACTGCCTAAAGGTAACTGGATTGCGGTAGGGCGTCTGGATATCAATACCAGTGGCTTGATGCTACTCACTACCGATGGTGAATTGGCCAATCGTTTGATGCACCCCTCTTCTGAAATTGAGCGTGAATATGCCTGTCGCTGCTTTGGTGAGGTAAATGAAGAGATTGCCCAGCGACTGCTGCAAGGGGTGATGCTGGAGGATGGCATGGCTAAGTTTGAGAAGATTATGGATAGTGGCGGTGAGGGTGCTAACCACTGGTATCATGTGGTGCTGAGTGAGGGGCGCAACCGCGAAGTGCGTCGTCTGTGGGAATCTCAAGGCGTCTCTGTTAACCGCTTGGTACGTGTTCGTTATGGGGATATTTGGCTGGATCGTGGTTTGCGTCCAGGCAAGACTCAAGAGCTGGATGAGAAGGCTGTTAACCATATTCGAGGGTGGGTTGGGTTGGAGCTGCTCGAGGTGCAGCGCGCAGTGATCCGCCGTGCTAAGCAGAGCATCGAGCAGAAGCGCGATCCCGCTAAGCTGCGTAAAGCCAAGTCACGATCACCGAAGAAACACACACCTCGGGCACGCATTCGTCGTGATCAGCGTAAAAAATAATCAGTGAATAGGTGATGCTGGATTGAGTGTAGCATCCTGCACTCTGGCAAGGGCCGGAATCCGTGTGTAATTTCAATTTTACATGTTTAATCAATAGTCCCTGTTGATTTGGATATGTGTAGTGCATTTCAGAACGTTTTTGACACAATGCTGGTGGCCTATGGTTCCCAGCATTGGTGGCCTGCTGATACCCCGTTTGAGGTAATGGTCGGGGCAATTCTTACCCAAAATACCGCATGGAGCAATGTAGAGAGAGCGATTGCCAACTTGAAGGCAAGCGATTGGTTGACGGCGGAAAATATTATCCACGCGGATCTTTCTCAATTAGCTGAGGCGATCAGGCCCAGTGGTTATTTCAATCAAAAGGCGGCTAGATTGCAGGGATTCTGCACTTGGTATTTGCAGCAAGGTGGCTATGATGCTTTAACTCAAATCAATACCCATGACCTTCGCAAAGCATTACTGTCAGTAAAAGGAATAGGCCCCGAAACGGCCGATGATATTCTGCTTTATGCCTTTGGGCGGCCGGTATTTGTGGTGGATGCTTATACCAAGAGGATCTTCAGTCGTTTGGGATTGCTTAAGGGTGATGAGGGGTATGAAGTAGTTCGAGCCATTTTTGAGCGGGAATTACCGGCTGATGTGGGGATGTTTAATGAATATCATGCATTGATCGTGCAGCATGCCAAGCAGCACTGTAAAAAAAAGCCCCTATGCGGGGCGTGCTGTCTACAGCAGGGGTGTAAGGTGGTTTAGAGTAGTTATAGTTATTCGGCAATAGTGACTCGATTACGGCCACTGTGTTTCGCTTGGTAGAGGGCGCTGTCAGCCCGCAGGAATAGGCTATCGTCGATGTCTCTTGTGGTGAGGGTGGAAATGCCAATACTAATGGTCATGCGCATCACCTCGCCGTGACAAAGGCATTCTGTCTCTTCCACGGTCTTGCGGATCCGCTCGGCCAGTAGTTTGGCCCCTTCTGTTGATGTGTTCGGCAGTAGCATGACGAACTCTTCACCACCGTAGCGGAAGGTGTAATCAGTCGTTCGAGCTGTCTGCTTCATAATGTCTGCCAGAGCTTTGATTAGGCAATCACCCGCTTTGTGTCCATAGCTGTCATTGATCTTCTTGAAGTGGTCAATATCCAGCACCAGCATAGAGAGTGGGCTGTCATAGCGCATTGCCATGCGGCTCTCATGAGCAATATGTTCATCCATACTGCGGCGGTTATTCAGGCCTGTCATGGGGTCTTTGCTTGCAGCTTGCTTCGCTTGCTGAAAGTGTAGGCAGTTGCGCAGAGGGTAGAGCAGCAGTGCTAACAGACTTTCAAATTGCACCAGCTCCTCCTCAATAAAGCGTTGCTTGCGGCTGATGGTCATTTCACCCAGATTTTCTTCTTCGAGGGTCAGCTGATAGCGACATTTGTGGTGTCCCTTGTTGCCAATTGATATATCCACCTGGTGTGAGAGGTCGGTGTAACTGATACCGTCAAAGCGGAGCAGTGTTGCCGCTTGCTCGGCAAAAATATTCATTAGTTTTGAGGTGTCCAGAGTGGTTTGCAGCTGGTGGGTAAAGCGGGCAGTACCATCGCTGATGGAAGATAGGTGATTGTGCTCGACAGCCACGCTCCTTTTGATGGGCTTAATCACTTCAGCTAACTTCTCTGCGGCAAATGGATAGGCGGTAGCCATCACTCAATTCTCCAAAAAACACTTTGTTGGATAAGTAGCGAGAAGTGTGCCAAATCCTTATTTTTTCTACTTTCCTAGCGGAAACAATGAGTTATTGGCTAGTATTGGCGGCAAGGTGGCTTGCCGCTGGCAATTGGCTGATTTTTTGACGGGGTTTATTCTGTCAATGTGTCAAAAAAACGTTGGTAAATTATTGACGGGCAGTAAAAGCTTGTCCAGTGATGCCTTGGCTGTCAGAGCTCATTAGATAGAGATAGTCACCTATGATGGCTTCTGGTGGTCGCAGGCTCTCATTATTTTCGCCTGGATAGGCGTTTTTACGGAAGCGGGTTCGGATGGGGCCCGGGTCAATATTGTTTACGCGAATGGTTGTATTGGCTTCCAGTTCGTCGGCAAGGATTTGAGTTAGCGCCTCGATGCCAAATTTGCTGATACTGTAGCCACCCCAGTAGGCGCGGGTTTTACGGCCGACCTCATCTGAGGTAAAGAGTACTGAGGCGTCATCTGATTTTTTCAGTAATCCCAGGCAGGCTTGAGTCAGAAACAGTGGTGCGGCCAGATTTACCTGCATCACCTTATTCCATTCAGTGGGTGAGTAGTGTTCGATTGGGGTAAGCGAGCCCATGGTGGCCGCATTGTGGAGAATGCCATCAAGTCGCCCAAATTCCTGATCAATAACACCGGCCAGAGTTTGAAAATCCTGGACGCTGGCATTCTCCAGGTTACAGGGCATGATGGCGGGCTGTGGGCCTCCGGCCGCTTCAATTTTGTCGTACAGTTGTTCCAAATTGCGCTGTTTGCGACCCAGTAGAATGACGGTGGCACCATGTGAGGCAAAGGTTTCTGCTGCTGTTGCGCCGATACCGGAGCTGGCCCCTGTTACCAGGATAACGCGCTCCTGCAGGCAATCGAAACTTGGGGTGTAATCGCTAGGAATAGTTTGCATAGTGATCATTTCTTGTTGTGTTAGGCGGCTTTTTTATAGCGCTTGGCGCGACGTTTTTCACTGCGTGCTGTTTTCCAGGCAATCCACAGCTTACGTAATGGGGTTAGGCTAATGCGTTGTTCCAGGACATTAAAATTATCTTTGGCGATCTCTTCCAGAGTGGCGAGATAGATCGCTGCCATGATGATGCCACTGCGCTGTGGATAACGATCCGCTTCAGGGAGTAGGTCAAAGGCCTTTTGATAGTAGTCACGGGCACGTTGTGCCTGGAACTTCATCAGTTCAGTCACCTGCTCAGTTTGTTTTCCGGTCAGGATATCTTCTTCAGTTACCCCAAATTGTTGTAGTTCATCTTTGGGGAGGTAGATTCGGCCACGCATGGCATCTTCCCGAACATCTCGCAGAATATTGGTGAGCTGAAATGCCAGTCCCAGATTGATCGCATAATCGTGGGTCTTGCGATCTTCATAGCCAAATATTTCCGCGGCCATAAGCCCCACGACGGATGCAACCCGGTAACAGTAAAGGTTGAGGTCTTTAAAACTGGCGTAGCGAACCTGATTTAGGTCCATCTCCATGCCATCAATAATCTCGATAAAGTGTTCCAGAGGGAGGTTGAAGTGTTTTACCGTCTCTTGTAAAGCCTGGATTACCGGATGGGTAGGGGTGCCATTAAAGGCTTTGGCAACCTCATCCCGCCACCAGTGCAATTTAATTCGGGCGACACCGGGGTCATTGCATTCGTCCACGACATCATCCACTTCACGACAAAACGCATAGAGGGCAATGATTGCTTGGCGCTGTTGTGGTGGCAGGAACATAAAGCTGTAGTAGAAGCTTGAGCCGCTTGAGGCGGCTTTTTCTTGGCAGTACTGATCTGGTGTCATGATTCTTTGATTGATTAGGAAACTTGTCGGCTATTGTACCTGACTAAATGGGTATGCACACCCTTAGGGCTTTGTTGTGAGTCGATTCAAGGGTAATCTATGGGTTATGTAAAGGTTTATTGGTAGCTTGAAAAACCACGTCCTCTGGACGTGGTCATCGCCTGATAGGCTTTGCCTGTCAGAGCGAGATCTACTCATGCAAAATGTTTCCTGAGTTGTCCCCACAACTATAAGGAAGCAATCGCATGAGTAGATT
>JBNKQQ010000031.1:0-3040 GCA_050295955.1 Thiohalomonadales bacterium | reverse complement strand
CTAACGAGGCTGTAGAAAAACTCATCTTCAGCAATAAATATCCCAACAGCGCTCTTAACTTGTTATTACCCCAATCATCATTCAGTCACTGCAGGATTTCAAGAAAAATCGGGCTGCCTTCATCATTCCAGCATTTTTATGCCTGAGAGTGCCATGAGGTGACGGCTTTGGGGTGCTTTCTCTTTCAATGTAAGTGCCCATAGTTAACCAGCTTTTCGATGTTGTGAACCATACAGTAAAGCTGCCATTGTCCCTGGACTTTGGCTTTTCCTCGTAAGCTGAATCTATTCAATCCCTTGTTGGTGCCTATGTTAGCGAATACCGGTTCGACGACTGACATTCTATGGCTATAGATCATCTTTCCATAGTCACTATCTATCCGCTTTTTCATCCAATCTGTGTACGGGGTATTTGAACCGCCCGGTTTGATGATGAAGGAAACTTGTCTGCCATGACCTTCTCTGCTGTCTGCGGAGCCTGGATTTCTCATGCACTGCTTTTTAAGCTGGCAGGTGCGACATTTACTGAGACGTCCTTCAAAGAAGAGTTTATGGTTACCGTACTTGTCGATGGATTCGTTCTTTAACCACATCGTTTCACCTGCCGGGCAGAGGCAGGTTTTCTTGC
This sequence comes from Thiohalomonadales bacterium, assembly GCA_050295955.1. Lineage (GTDB taxonomy): Bacteria > Pseudomonadota > Gammaproteobacteria > RBG-16-57-12 > RBG-16-57-12 > JAFLJP01. The sequence goes on along the minus strand of JBNKQQ010000031.1, from coordinate 2,413 downwards.
GCTTGTTTAAAGTGAATTGGTCTGCACTGAGGTATTTATGACTGGTTTTGGGTTGTTCTTGTTTGCGCTTACCGTACTTACTTTTTTGTGTTGCGAATTTACTATCACGGCTACGAAATTGATTATCGGGGATATAGCCATCGATCTTGTTGTCGTGCAGGTATTTCATGTTCTCTTCATTGGCATAGCCGGTATCGGCAGTCACCATGGTGCCAGATTTATACGGGTCTTTGCTGATGCTAAGCTTATGGTAGCGATCTTTGATGGTTTTAAGGATTGGCTGTAATACATGATGTTCTTGCCCCTCGCCAAAGGCTTGGGCATCGATAATGATTTGGCAGTAATTTCAAGACACCCATGAGATTCTCCTCGCCAAAGGCTTGGGCATCGATAATGATTTGGCAGTAATTTCAAGACACCCATGAGATTCTTCCCAATAAATTTATGGGTGTCCTCTCTCCATCTCTGGGTGTCCTCTCTTCAACGCAGTGTGGAGTGGAAAGAGGAGCGCTACCGCAAAAGCGCACAAAGCACCCACAACAGCAAGCGCTGGAAAAAGAGCCACAGCCTACGCTCTATGAAAATCCGATTCAAATAGAGTAATAAAATCTCCATTTCTGAAGCTATCTCTACGGTGATGCAGGAGCGTTATAAGAAACAACAGCAGCAACATAAGGCTGCATTGCAGAGACAGCGGTCTGATTCGGGTGATCAGGTTGGGCAGAAGTAGGGGGTGGTGTGTGGGATCTATCCTTTAAATTAACCCTTGATGAGCAACTTGCTGATAAGCCTGAAAAAACCTTTGTTACTGAGATTACCGATAACCAATGGCGGGCTATCATCGCCTTCAACGCTCGCGCTCAAGTCCTTGATTGTGTGGAAAAGAAGATAATTTATCTTCCTTACACAACTACCTGGAAGAGCTAGAAGCCAGATACAACACAATCAATCAAGCAGCATTGCAACAATGCCTATTACCTGAAAAGGCATATAAAACATTCGACTACATTGCATATGAGAAATCTAGGAATGATTAACTAAGGGAAATTACCATTTAATCCCTAGGAATTCCTATTTCGTTTATTGCGAATTTCGCTTATTTCGACTAATCTTTAATTTAAACGGATAGAGGGAATAAATGATGAGCACTGCATTACATATGACATCATTACCAAACACTGAAGATTCAACCCTGGCTCGCGCCAGCTCTCAGGAACTCAGTGCATTGCTTGCGGAAATGCCCCAAGCTAATCGAGCACAAGTTAAGTTGGATGGGCATGATCTTATTTTGCCGAGACAAGCACTTGCGCTACTTAGAGACATACTTTCTCAGATGGCGCAAGGCAATGCTGTTACAATTGTCCCAACCCATGCTGAATTAACGACACAGGAAGCAGCAAACATTCTAAATGTTTCTCGCCCCTACTTAGTGAAGCTACTTGATCAGGGTGAAATTCCCTATCACAAAATAAATAAGCATCGCCGTATTCGGTTTGAAGATTTAATGAACTATAGACATAAACAAGATGCAGAGAGCGCTAAAGCATTAGATGAACTCGCTCAACAAGCACAAGAACTAGATATGGGGTATTGATGAGCTTTACTGCGGTACTTGATGCAAACGTCCTGTATCCTGCCCCTATTCGGGATTTCCTTTTGACCCTTGCCACCACGGGTATCTATAGAGCCAAGTGGACTGAGCAAATTCACGATGAATGGATGCGGAATTTACTGATAAATCGACCTGATTTAGAGGGCAAGCTAAACCGAACCCGCGAAGCAATGAATCTTATTCCAGATTGTCTCGTAACTGGTTATGAATCACTAATTGAAGGGCTTGAGTTGCCAGACCCTGACGACAGGCATGTTCTGGCAGCCGCTATCCGCAGTGGGGCTCAAACAATAGTAACCAATAATCTCAAAGACTTTCCATCGTCAGCTCTCGACCAATATGGGGTTGAAGCCCTCCATCCAGACGAGTTTCTAGACTATCAGTTTGGTCTCCGCTCCGATCTCGTCATCAAGGCAGCTAAGGTTCAACGCGCCAGGCTCAAGAATCCCCCCAAAACCCCTGAGGAGTTTTTAGAAAGACTTGCAGCCCAAGGCCTTGTAGTCACTGCTGAAAGGCTAAGCAATTATATAGAGTTAATTTAGGCTCAATATAAGCCCCCAAAAGCAAAAAAGATAAGACAAAAACTAATAGGACACTAATTGACTTATCACTACGGTTACTCACTCAAGTACTTTTAAATGATGGCTGTCCCATTACTTCGATACACCTGAAAGTTCAGACTACACCTCGATAAAAGCCCGCATTCAAGCGAATATCAAACAGTCACCGTATTGTAAGCCTATCAAGTTACAACCATTCCTCGGTAATGAAAGGCAAACACAAGAGCAAGGTATCTTTTTT
>JBNKQQ010000030.1:0-96796 GCA_050295955.1 Thiohalomonadales bacterium | reverse complement strand
TGCGTGTAATTTCCATTCACCAATCTTATCAAAATTAGTGTTAACAGGCCCTAGAAAGGAGATTAAAATGAAGACACTTACCACATGTTTGACACTCGTTTTGGTTTTATTTGCTACTGGCGTTCAGGCGGGTGCAAAATTCACTAACTATGTTTCTGTTAGTACGACTAGTTTTCGAGGAAATCTAGAAGCTGCACGACATAGCACAGATACTACTCAGTATATTGGTTGCTATATCAATGCTTATACTACTTCGCAAACGGTAACTTGTTCGGCGAGAGACTCTGCAGGAACTTATAAATCATGTGTCTTTACTGCGCCTACTAATGCTATCTTGAATGCAGTGGCAACACTGAGTGATGCAGCATATGTCTATGTCGAGTTTAGTGGGTCCTCTTGTACTCGGATCCTATCACATGCAAACTCGGCCTTTATACAGTAAGTTTTAGTGATTGGCAGTACCCTGACTGGATTAGGGTGCTGCCTCTGATCGCCCTATTTTAGGAATAATCCGTATTTTACAAGTGTCATTGAATCCATGGTGAGGAACTAGTATATGCCAGGGGGAAATAGAAAATCAGTTGTTGCCTTTTTAGCTATTTTTTTTGTTGGCATGGTTGTGGGGTGGCTGGTGAAACCTGTACAAAATGAGGGCCTGAAGGAAGAGCACTTATCTAGTCATATCGACAGTAATGCTTATGATGGGAAAAGTGATCTTAAGGCGATGAGTATGAGTATTAATAGGCTAGCTCTTGCTGTTGAGCAACAATCTAAAGAGTTAGAGAGTCAGCAAAGGTTGATTGATAGTGCCATTGGCCAGTCGGCGAGCCCTGAATTTATTACCGATCTGATAAATGAGGCTATTGCTAATCAGTCATACGGCGGTGATTATGCGCCATCATATGTTGCTGCTGATCAAAGTACATCAAATTTATCCGCTGTAGAGTTGCCAGTGACCAATTATGAAAGTGTTATTTCTCAAGTGAATAGCCAAATTCAAGATGGTGTCTGGTCTCTGGATGATTCTCAGTCTATGTCTAAGATTTCTCACGAAATGTCACCAGAACAGCGAGCTAATTTAGAACATCAAATTATACAAGCAATCAATGATGGTCAATTAGTGGTTGAGGATATTTCCATGCCTTTATTCTAAGTGGTGTTGAACATATAAAGTTAAAAGTGTTCTTGGAATATATGTCATTTCCATTTTGGTTTTAAGATGCAACATGGTTTTTCCTATTCACTTGGAGCGTTTCTCTCAGCTTTACCGATGTAACCGAGCTTACCCTTAAGGCAAGCTCGATATTAAGATGATGATCTTTTAGTCTAGTGACCAGCGGGACTTTGGTGATTCTCCAATATTGATAATACCGATTTGATTACCCATGCGGGTCTGTACGGCGGGTGAGATCATATCTTTGGAGAAGAGCAAAATATTGAGTGATCCACCAAAGAAGAAGTTACCAAATTTGGTTTTTCCTTTGGTGACATGTTTGCCCATTTCAAAGCAGTTTACACGATCAGTGATTTCACTGTCACAGGTATTCAGTACTACAGAACCAACGGAATCTAGCCCAACAGGAATGGAGGCTACATAGCCTTTCAGCTTTTTAGGTTTCTTTTGTGTTTTGGTTCCTTTCTGAGGTAAGTCATCATAGGGAACTTCAATGACAATGACTCCTCGTTGAAAGGCCTGAAACTGGCTGAAATCAGTACCAGGACGGCCAACATTACCATCCATGGGTACCCAATTGGGGAAGTCATCATAGCCAAAGGTGCTGGGTGTGCCTGGTGTGCCGTTTTCTACCACTTCAGCATGAATGACTTTGCCATCGACAGGCGAGTGGAAGTGATGGTAGGTGTTGGGCATTAATACGCAGGCAAGGCCGTTACCGCCAACAAACTTCTGTTTAATCTCATCGGATAGATTGCCCAGCATATCGTTGACTGAAATGGGAATGTTTTTCACATCCAGTACGGTATCCAACTGGAGCGGATTCTCGATGAAGGTGCGGCGATAGGTGTCATCAAACTTTTGTACCTGTACCAGTGGATTCATAATGCAGTCCGTCGGGGATACAATGACATAGTCATGCTGTGGCATGGTTACTGGTCGGCTGGGGTAGTTGCCATGTTTGTCACTCTTTAGGTTGCGAGCGAAAAACTCGTTCCAGCTTTTGTATTTTTGGTAATTGGTAATTTCATAATCCTCTATCTCGATGCGAGGATCTTTTACCCATTGTTCTACTTTGCCGGTGGAGGCTTCACTATTCATGTAGGCCAAGTATTCTTTTGTCCATTTGGAAAGAAACTGGGTGCCTGTCTCCAGTGGCTGATCTGGCGAGGAGGGGTTGCGACCTTGCACAAAGTCTACACCTGCTGGATTTTGATAGTAGAACCAGGCGAAGTAGAGAATGGGGTCTAGGGCGTTGTCGGAGTCACCTTCGATTTCTGGTAGTGCGACGCACCATTCTCGAAACATCTCTACCATTGCTTTGTGAAGCTCTTTGCCACTACCCACTTTCCAGGGGTTCACTCGTGAGTGGTTATAACTATAACCATCTGGAAGATCCACTAGGCCATCGTGAATTTTATCAAAGGCTTTGCGGGTAACTTCACTCCGTTCGTACTGTTTCTCCAAATAGTGTAGTGATTCTTTGCAGGGGGACTCTTTGGCAAAGGCGAGTGATGAAGAGAGGAGGAGTACCCCTGAAATCAGAGTGGTAAGTGTGAGTTTGCTATGTGTCATATCTCTTCCTTGTTGTTGAATTGTGAGATAGCTATAGACACATATGCATTTTTTATTAGGGTGTAATTTTTATGGGAATGTGGTGATTAAGGTTTTTCTCGGCACTCGGCAAAGTAGCGAGCTTTCAACTCCCGTTCTTGATTCAAGAGGTTGGGGGCCTGGCTTGCACTGTAGCCAGCGCGCAGACGGTGGCGTAGTTTGTCCAAACGCTGTAGGTGTTTTTCACATCTTTTTAGGTCAATAGTAGATGTTGTACTCGTGAGAGTGCTTGATCTCTTTTGGGGAGCGCTGGCGGGTATATCATGCTTTTGGGGAGGGGGTTCCATTGTGTTAATGGATTTCGGTGCTATGGCTCTTATTGGGTATTGATTGTTTTTTTTGTCTGAGTAATGGGGGATGCCGTGATTATCCACCCAGTAATAGATTTCGTTAGCATAAAGTGGGCTGCTGATGAGCAGCAGCCATAATAGGTGTAAGTTTTTCATCTGCAAATCCTTTTGCTTGATGTGATGTTATAGGGGTATCCCCAGGGAGAATATCTTTTAGGTAATCACAGTTGGGCCTGTGAGGCCGGTTTTTGCTTTTAATCCGGTGAGCTCTTCTGCAATGTCTATTAGATCCGCCAAGGCTTCCTGTGCATCGATATTCTGTTTCTCTGGGTGAGGCTCATACTTTTCCAGATAGATGCGCACAGTGGCGCCCTCTGTGCCGGTACCCGAGAGGCGGAAAACGATGCGGGAACCATCAGTAAACAGGATGCGCACCCCTTGGTTTTTACTGACACTTTTGTCGATTGGATCGGTATAGCTGAAGTCATCTGCTTTTTCGATGCAATAGCTACCGAAGCCATGTCCCATCAGGGAGTCAAATCGGCTACGTAGCTCCTCCATGATGGTGTTGGCAATGTTCGCATCGACAGCTTCATAGTCGTGGCGAGAGTAAATATTGCGGCCATAGTTGCGCCAGTGCTCGGTGACAATCTCTTCTACCGATTGGTGGCGTTCAGCGATGATATTCATCCAGAACAGTACTGCCCACAGGCCATCTTTTTCCCGGACATGGTTAGAGCCGGTACCAAAACTCTCTTCGCCGCATAGGGTGCATTTGTTGGCATCAAGCAGGTTGCCAAAGAATTTCCAGCCCGTCGGGGTTTCAAAACTTTCGATGCCAAGGCGCTCTGCAACCCGATCGGCTGCTGCGCTGGTGGGCATGGAGCGGGCGACACCACTGATGCCGCGGCTATAGCCTTTAATGCGGTGGGCGTTGGCTGCCATGATGGCAAGGCTGTCACTTGGTGTAACGAAGAAGCGATTACCCAGAATCATGTTACGATCCCCATCTCCATCAGAGGCAGCACCAAAATCAGGGGCGTGGGAGCCATACATAATCTCGACTAATTCTTCTGCATACACCAGATTGGGGTCGGGGTGTCCACCGCCAAAGTCAGGCAGTGGGGTGCCGTTGATAACGGTTCCCTGTGGCGCGCCTAGCTTTTCTTCAAGAATGTGGCTGGCGTAAGGGCCGGTAATGGCATGCATGGCATCAAAGCACATACGGAACTTGCCAGACATGAACATTGCTTTGAGCTTGGGGAAGTCGAACAATTCCTCCATTAGCTCGGCATAATCCGCAACAGGATCAATGACTTCAACTTTCATTTCGCCCAGGATGTAGTTGCCTTGGGTGTCCAAGTCGATATTCTCTGCATCCAGAATTTTGTATTCGCTGATGGTTTTGCTATGGGCAAACATTGCCTCGGTGTATTTCTCTGGCGCAGGGCCGCCATTGCTGATGTTGTATTTAATGCCGAAGTCGCCATTCGGGCCGCCAGGGTTGTGGCTAGCAGAGAGGATGATGCCACCGAAGGCTTTGTGCTTGCGGATCACGCAGGAGGCTGCCGGGGTAGAGAGTAGGCCGCTCTGGCCAACTAATACGCGGCCAAAGCCATTAGCCGCCGCCATCTTAAGAATAGTGTGTACCGCAGTATCGTTGTAGAAGCGGCCATCGCCACCTACTACCAGTGTTTCGCCTTGAAAGCCCTCTAGGCTGTCGAAGATAGATTGGACGAAGTTTTCCAGATAGTTGGGAGTTTGGAAAACGGTAACCTTTTTACGCAGGCCCGAAGTACCTGGCTTTTGGTCATTGAACGGGGTGGTCGGGATAGTTTGAATCGTCATACTGCGCCCTTCTGTCTCTGTGTGCCTGTCATTGTTATTGCTAAATTGAACCATAAGCCCATGGGGAATGCGAGCCTTGTCTGGATTGTTGAGTGGTATTTAGGGCGCTTCTTGCCTGCCTTTCGGTCAAGATCGTACTGCTCTTTCAGTAAAAGGGGTTGAAATCATATGGTGGTGTCCCTATATCCCCTACCATCGGAATCAATTAGCACGTAGGAGTGACGACTATGACCGTAGAGGCCCATAAAGAGACCTTAAGTTTTCAGACTGAAGTATCTCAGCTGCTGAAGCTGATGATTCATTCTCTCTATAGCAATAAAGAGATTTTCCTGCGCGAGTTGGTGTCTAACGCATCGGATGCCATTGATAAGCTGCGTTTTGAGGGGCAAGCGGATGATGCCCTGTATGAAGGGGATAGTGAGACCAAGATTCGTGTTAATTTTGATAAGGATGCCCGTACCGTTACCATTTCTGACAATGGTATAGGCATGACTCGTCAGGAAGTGATGGACAACATTGGGACTATTGCCAAGTCAGGTACCCGCCAATTTATCGATTCTCTCACGGGTGATCAGGCTAAGGATTCTAATCTCATCGGTCAGTTTGGTGTAGGTTTTTACTCGGCCTTTATTGTGGCTGATAAGGTGACTTTGACTACCCGCCGTGCCGGTACGACCTCTGAGCATGGTGTTTGCTGGGAATCTACGGGTGAGGGTGAATACTCCCTGGAGACTGTCGAGAAGGCCGGCCGAGGCACTGAGGTGGTACTGCACCTGCGTGACGGTGAGGATGATTTTCTGGATGATTGGCGTTTGCGTTCCATTATTCGTAAATACTCCGATCATATTCCCGTGCCGATTGAGATGATCAAGCAAGTGGATGCGACCTCTGAAGAGGATGAAGAGGCCATTCAGGCAGAAGAGTGGGAGACAATCAATAGTGCTTCTGCTTTGTGGATGCGTCCCAAGAGCGAGATCAGTGATGAGGAGTACAACGAATTCTATAAGCATGTTGGTCATGATTTTGAAGACCCGCTGGTTCATAGTCACAACAAGGTTGAAGGTCGCACCGAGTACACCTCTCTGTTGTATATCCCCTCCCGCGCACCGTTTGACTTATGGGATCGTGAGAAGCGCCATGGCATTAAACTTTATGTGCAGCGCGTCTTCATCATGGATGATGCGGAACACCTGATGCCCAACTACTTGCGCTTTGTGCGTGGTGTTATCGATTCTAATGATCTGCCGCTTAATGTCTCTCGTGAGATTCTGCAGCACAACAAGATTATCGATACCATGCGTGCCGGCTCGGTAAAGAAAGTCTTGGATACCCTGCAATCCATTGCCAACAAAGATGAAGAGAAGTACACCAAGTTCTGGAAAGAGTTTGGTAACGTGATGAAGGAGGGGCCTGCCGAGGACCACGCTAACCAGCAGAAGATCGCCAAATTACTGCGCTTTGCCACGACACACGATGACAGTGATGAGCAGACGGTTTCTCTGGATCAATACATCGAACGCATGAAAGAGGGGCAGGATGCCATCTACTATATTACTGCGGATAGCCATACTGCAGCGAAGAACAGCCCCCATCTGGAAGTGTTCCGTAAGAAGGGAATTGAGGTGCTGTTGCTCTCTGACCGCGTGGATGAGTGGTTGGTCTCTTCACTTAATGAGTACAGCGAAAAGCCGCTGAAGTCGGTTACCCGTGGTGAGCTGGATCTGGGTGGAGTGGAAGACGAGCAGGAGAAGGAGCAACAAAAGCAGGCGGAAGAGAACTTCAAAGAGCTGCTTGATAAGGTGCAAAACACCCTAGGCGAAAAGGTCAAAGAGGTGCGTATTACCCACCGATTGACTAACTCTCCAGCCTGCTTAGTTAGTGGTGAGCATGACCTGAATGCCAATTTGGAGCGTATCCTTAAGGCGGCAGGTCAAAACGTACCCAGCTCCAAACCGATCTTGGAGCTGAATCCAGAGCATCCGCTGGTGCTGAAGCTGAAAGCAGAGGCCGCTGGTGAGCGCTTTGACGAGTGGAGTAATATTCTGTTTGATCAGGCGCTACTCTCTGAGGGGGGGCAGTTGGAAGATCCTGCAGGATTTGTACAGCGCTTGAATAAGTTACTATTGGAGATGAGTCAATAGCTTGACCTCGGTCAAGCTGGATGAAGTCCCAGTGTGGTAGAGTGATGGGGAGTATGGTGTGGACCATACTCCCCGTTTTTTATCCAGGCTTTCCGCTTTGTGGAGAGAATCGGGTTATACTTCCCAAATGCTATAAGAACATCGAATAGGTAGTCCTGTTATGCCCCCACTACGCAAATCGCGCCAAATTCTTTTTGTTGCAACGGCGGTTACATTAACGGCTTGTGGCAATGCGCCTGTTAAGCCAGAGGTAGAAACGACTGTTGTGGTTGAACCTGAGCCAGTGGTTGTTGCCCCACCTAAACCCGAGCCTAAGCCTGAGCCAGTCGCTGAAGTGATGGCCATTGGTCAGCCTGATGCGGCCTTTTCCATGGAGCAGCTTTCTCGGACTGCGCCGGCACAACAAGGGATGCAGATTGAGCATATCGAGTTTGACCCTAAACAATCCTCCCAAGCGCCTGAAGAGCCTGCTGATGCGCCACTGGGGATGGGAAAGAAACCGGCCAATGCTGAAGCGTTAAAGGCCTTGGTGGCACAAAAGAGTCAGGCTGCCAAGGCGCCAGAACCTGCTCCCGCCAATAAGGTGGATGTGGAGCGTAAGCTGCGTTTTGCCCGTATGATGTTGATGACCAAATCGGGACGTCGCATCAGCGAAAGTAATAATCAGGAAGCGAAAGTCATTCTCAAGGATGTGCGCAATAAATTGGATCTGGTCGATCAGCAAATCAAAGCCAATGATCATGTGGCCGCCAATGAAACGCTGGGGGAAGCGTTACGGCTATTTAATACCGCAAGTCAGATGGTGCCCAGTGAGGATTTGAAGGCAAAGCAGCAAGAGGCGTATCCCAACCTGAAAGAGGAGCTGGTGGTAAGTAGGGACCTGCATCACCGCAACTATGAAAAAATTATCGCCCAGCATGGTCTGAAGGCGGGAGTTAATTACGATCGCAAACGGGTAGTAGAGCTGGAGAAGCAAGCCGAGCAGCAGGCGGCGTTAGGAGATTATGCCAAGGCCAATGAAAGCCTCTCTTTGGCCCGAGATATGATCCAGGCAGCAATTCGTCAGATGATGAGTGGTCGCAAGATTGTCTATGAACTCAATATCGATACTCCTGAAGGGGAGTTCCAGCATGAGCTGAACCGCTATCTCGGCTATGAGGAGTTGATTCCCATTGCCATTGAGCAAAAGAAGCCTAGTCAAGGTATCCAGATGTTGGCGATGCGCCATGTGAATGAAGCTAAACGTATGGCCGATGTTGCCCGCAAGAAGGCTGCTGAAGGCGATTATCCGAAGGCGATCCGTATGATCATGGATGCCACTGCCGAGATCCGTAAGGCGCTGAAACTGATGGGTGTGCCCAATATCGGTTAATGTTTATCTGCTTAATCGTGGATGCTTGAATGATAAAAGCGCCCCAGCCTCTTCAAGAGGCTGGTGCGCTTTTTTCTTATTGCAGAGTTTCTATGATTGAGAGAATGAGTGGGTAGAGAGTTGCTTGCGCATCGCAATCGGTTACCCAATCTTTAGTAATGCCACCTTTACCGCTGATATCTGGTGAGCCACGCAGGGCGCAGCCATCGGTTTTGGGTAGTAAATCATTTTGTAGTTTATCCAGTGCCAGATCTATATTGCCTGCATCGATATCTGCGATAACCGCATTCAGTTTATTACTGAGTGCGGTGGCATTATTTTCATTATTCAGATCGGTAGTTGGATCGACTATTGATGAATCATTGATGACGGCGATGGTTTCCGTTGTGGTGTTGGTGGCATAAGCTTCTGGAGTGATAACCGTGACAACTACCTCATCAGCTACGCTGTCGTTAGTACCATCATTAACGATAAGGCTGAAGACATAAGTTCCCTCCATATCAGGTGTAACGCTAGGCATGAGGGCGTTTGCGTTAACTAGTTGGGCATTACTTCCGATGGGTGTTGATGTAATGCTCCAGGAATAGCTGAGGCTATCACCATCTTCATCACTACTATTGCTGCCATCCAATTGAATCGTGTTGCCTGTGTAGGTTTGTTGATCTTGGCCAGCATTTGCGATAGGCGCAGTGTTGGGTAGCTCTTTGTAGGCCACTTTTAGTACTGTTCCATATTCAGGGTAGCCGTATTCATTAATGTATTCGATGACCTCAACCCAGGTGAGAAAACCCTTGTCAGTAAGCAGGGAGAAGTAAATTTGTTGTGACTCGGCAATGCGCTGGGTGGTTTCTCCGTCATAAATATCCAGCGTGTTCATCGGCCATGTCCAATTGATCCATGAAACTTGTCCTAGCTCATTGAAATTGAAAGTGTCGGATATATAGGGGATGTCCTCAATGAATGGAATCTCTTTAATGATACCGTCTTCAATTATTATTAATTGTCTTTTGGTCTCTGATTCAGTCCCTAAGAAAAATTGGTTATTACCATTAACTTCAAGCAGGGTAGGTAGCCACCATGAACCAAGATCATTAGGATAAATATGGGTGTTGATGCCATCAAAATATAATAAGGATTGTCCAGGCGGGTGGCTATTCATGCCAATGGCGGTACCATCTGGTGCAATGCTCATCAATATATAGGGGTAAGCGTTTTGAGTTAGGGTGTTATTGATGATGTCATAGGAGGTAAAGAGAAAATTGACTTGATCATGGAAATATAGCATGCCTTGATCGGTAAGTTGATACGCGAGAATGGGTTTAGTTTCATTCAAAACTACATGGCTCTGATTGCCGTCCCATACCTTGATGGTGTATCGATTGGTTTTTGCGGTGGTATCGTAATAACTGCTTTGCCATACGATGTGCCCGGCGCTATTCCATCCCACATGGTGGAGATTAACGCCATAGCTACTGTTGGCATCATAGGTCTCGAGTAGATGGGTTCCTTCACTGTTTTTTAGATACAACTCATCTCGGTCCGCTCTTGTTCCCGGGGATATCTCTTTGGTGTTGTGTACAAGCCATATTACATCACCCTGTTGAGTAATCTCTATTGCTTCTAAATATCCCTGTTCAACTCTTAAGTTGGCGACTAACTCGGTTTTTTCAGCGGAGTGTAAATATAGCTCAATGATTGAGTAATAAACGCCGTCGACAACCTCTCTGCCCAGATCTACTCGGGTAACATACTGACCATTGTCATTTGCGGCAAATACCCTGCCATAGCGACTGCTATTTGTTATTGAATAATTGGTTTCGAGTTGTTGAATATATTTTCCATTCCAATTGTTAATCGTGGTGTTTTGTTGCCAAATTAAGTTTCCATTACCGGACTGGATAATGGCAGTGAGATCACCACTGGTTGGATCTGCTAATTGTTCGATGGTGTAGGTGGCGTGAGCTTGAAAGGTGAAGCAGAGAAAAAACAGGCCGAGAGAAACGAGGGATGTTCGCATCATAATCCATACTCCTTGATACCGGGTTGCCTCAAAAATGCCAATCAATGTATCGATTGTGTAAGTTAATATCATCGGTATTTCATCATAAAACTATTAAATAATTATTGTATTTTGCGTGATTCTCTAGATGCATGGTGACTTATGCAATGTCGATTGTTAATAAATAGGCTTTTTAAGTGTTATCGAGTTTTTAGATGACAGTGTTATGTAAGTAATCGATGTCGTAAGTAACAGAGATTTTTATAATCATTAGTTACCGTTTTTGAAAAAGATAACGCCTAATAATTTCTATTACCAGACGTTATCTATTGAGTTATTGTAATGTTTCAATAATGGAAAGAATAAGTGGGTAGAGCGTTGCTTGTGCATCACAGTCAGTGACCCAGTCTTTGGTAATGCCACCTTTTCCACTAATGTCCGGTGAGCCTCGTAAGGCACAGCCATCCGTTTTGGGTAGTAAATCATTTTGTAGTTTATCCAATGCCAAGGCCGTCTCACCTGCCTCGATATCGGCAATAACGGCATCAAGCTTATTGCTGAGAGCTGTGGCATTATTCTCGTTGTTTAAATCGGTCGTTGGATCAATCATTGTAGGATCATTGATAACCGCGATAGTTTCCGTCGTGGTGTTGGTGGCATAGGCTGCTGGTGTGATAACAGTAATAACAACTTCATCTGCTACGCTGTCTTCTGTGCCATCGTTAACAACAAGGATTAATGTGTAGGTGCCTTCTATGTCAGGAGTAAAGTTGGGTGTGGCTGAATCAACATTGAGTAATTGCGCATTGCTGCCAAAGGGGGCGAATACAATACTCCAGGAGTAGTTGAGCATATCACCATCAATATCATAACTGTTACTGCCATTTAGTTGAAACACATTGCCTGTGTAGGTTTGTTGATCAGGGCCCGCATCAGCGACTGGCGCATTATTAGGGATCTCTTTATAGGCAACTTTCAACATTGTTGAAGGTATGGTGTGACCATACTCGTTGTATATCTCCGTGTATTCTTGCCAAACAACAAAGCCTTTATTAGAAAGCTGTACGTTATACTCGTAGAGTATTGCTTCTGAACTTGCTAAGCGCAGGGTGTTTGCTCCATCAAACAGTTCTATGGATTGTGGGTAGCTGGCCCAGTTTATCCAAGCGACTTCACCTCTGTCATTAAAGGAAGCCCACTCAAAAGCGTAAGGCCAATACTCGGCAGTGTTGTAGGGAGGGATGATGGTTATCCCGTTTTTATCGACGATAGCACCTTCAATTCGATGCTCTTGCTCAAGTTCGTAGCCAACAAGGAACTGATTGTTTTTGTTAACCAATGGTGTAAATGCAGGGAAGGTACCACCTGATTCATCGGTAATGTATTGGCTGTTTGTGCCGTCGAAATAAACGAGTTGAGGAGAGGGTATTTCAAAGTCAATGCCTATCATTGAGCCATCGTATCCAAAGGTAAAGAAATTAATTCCTAAATTGGTATATTCCATAGATCCGGTGGCGATATCGTACTTGGCGATAGTGCGGTTGCCTCCTATTGATGGAGCATAAATTTTACCTTGTTCAGTAAGTCTAAATGGCACTGCTAAAGGGATTGGGGTTACAGTATTAGTGTCCCAAATATAAACTTGTCTCGTGCGGCTACTACCATCATAGATGGCCCAAATAGCTTGACCAAGCATATTCCATTGTAAGGGGCCCACAAATCCCATATCAAATCCCGCGTAACTGGCTATGACATGTACACCAGTTTCATTTTTTGTTTTTAGGGTGTAGGTGAAATAGTATCTTAGATCTATGCGTTCACGAGTTGCTTCCACCCATATGACATCACCATGAGAGTTAATGTTAATGTCGAAAAAGTATGCGATCTTGCCTACTACTGTGCTTAACGTTTCAGTACCTTGCGCAGAGTGAAGATATAGTTTGACTACGTTTTGATAGGCACCATCTACGAGTACACTAGAATCGTAGGTGGAGGTGATATATTGCTGTTTATCGTTTGCTGCGCGTAGCCTGGCGGCTATATATGAATTATAACTGGAGCGATTGATTGGGAGTGTTGTAGTACTTTTACCGTTCCAGAAATTGATTGATTGAGTTGTTGCCCAAACAATGTTCCCTCCTTCTGTTGTTTGAACATGTCGTATTTGCTCTTCAGGATTTCCAAGTGCTTCTATATTGTAATTGGCGAGGGTGAGTGTTGGTAGGATCAATCCCGCTAGGAGGGAAATTAAAAGGCTTAATCGCATCATTATCCATGCTCCTTGATGTCTAGGGCGTCTCCGGATGCCGATCGGTGGCATAAGTTATATTTTTCGGCACTAGCCCACAAAACCTTTAAAAAAATATTGTAATTATTCTATAATGCGCTATACGCAGATGCCAACTGCCGCCGGGCTGGTATAATACCCTTCCTGTATTCCCTTTTAAGTTAGAAGATTCCCATATGGATGGTTTAAATCCCCGTCAAAAAGAAGCCGTGCTCTATATCGACAGCCCTTGTTTGGTGTTGGCGGGGGCGGGTAGTGGTAAGACCCGGGTAATTACCCAGAAGATCGCTTACCTGATCAAGGAGTGTGGTTATAAGCCCACCCATATTGCAGCGGTGACCTTTACCAATAAGGCGGCGCGGGAGATGAAAGAGCGTGTGGGACATTTGCTAGAGGGTAAGGAAGGGCATGGCCTGAAGGTTTCTACCTTCCATACTCTGGGGTTGAATATCCTTAAGAAGGAGCATAAGGCCGTTGGTCTGCGCCCTGGATTCACCATTTTTGATGCGGCGGATGCTCAGGCGCTAATTAAGGAGCTGATGCTCAAATCCTTTGATGCGGACGGGGAGATGGTACAGCAAATCCAGTGGACCATCTCTAACTGGAAGAATGCCATGATTGGCCCTGAGCAGGCATTTCAGGAGGCAGAAGGGGATCAGATTGCGGTAGCGGCGGCAGCTATCTATGAGAAGTATCAGCGTAACCTACGGGCCTATAATGCGGTGGATTTTGATGACCTGATCCTGATGCCCTCTCATCTGTTCTCTGCCCATCCGGAGATTTTGCAGAAGTGGCAAAATCGCCTCCGTTACCTGTTGGTAGATGAGTGCCAGGATACCAATGGTTGTCAGTATGCTCTGGTGAAGCAGTTGGTGGGAGATCGCCCTGGCCTGACTATGGTAGGGGATGATGACCAGTCTATCTATGCTTGGCGTGGTGCTCAGCCAGAGAATATGGCATTGCTGAAGGAGGATTTCCCGAGCCTGAAGCTAATCAAGCTGGAGCAGAACTACCGCTCCATGGGGCGTATCCTCAAGGCGGCCAATACGTTGATTGCCAATAATCCTCACGTCTTCGAGAAAAAGCTATGGTCCGATAAGGGGTATGGTGACCCGATTCGTGTATTACATTGTCGCAATGAGGAGCATGAGGCGGAACGGGTGGTTTCCGAGCTGTTGCATCATAAGTTTCAGAATCGCACCGCGGATAAGGACTACGCTATCCTCTATCGCAGCAATCATCAATCCCGCTTGATCGAACGTATGTTGCGGGAGCATCACATCCCCTATCGCCTCAGTGGTGGAGCGTCGTTCTTCTCCAAGGTGGAGATCAAGGACATCATGGCCTATCTACGGCTGTTGGTGAATCAGGAGGATGACAATGCCTTCCTGCGTATCGTCAATGTGCCGCGTCGTGAGCTGGGGCCTTCTACCATCGAAAAGTTGGGTGGTTACGCCACCATGCGTGGTATCAGCATGTTTGCTGCCAGCTTTGAGATGGGCTTGAGTGAATTCCTGAATGAGCGCCAATTGGAGCGCTTGCAGCGCTTTACCCACTGGATCAACCTGCAAGCGGACAATGCCCAGCGTGGCGATACCATGGCAGTGATCAAGGGCATGATTAACGACATCGGCTATGCGGAGTGGCTGATGGAGAGCAGCAAGAATGAGTCCCAGGCGGAGAAGCGTCTGCAGAATGTTTATGAGCTGATCGATTGGCTGGGACGCATGATGGAGGAGGGGGATAAGACCCTGGCTGAAGCGGTGGCCAGCATGGCGCTGTTGGATATTCTGGACCGTCAAAATGAGGAAGAAGGTGGTGATGCGGTCACCTTAATGACCCTGCATGCTGCCAAGGGATTGGAATTTCCACATGTCTTCCTGATTGGTATGGAGGAGGAGATTCTGCCTCACCGCAACTCCATTGAAAATGACGATATCGAAGAGGAGCGCCGTCTCGCCTACGTGGGCATAACCCGTGCCCAGAAAACCTTGACTATGAGCTATGCTGCCCGTCGTAAGCAGTATGGTGAGATGACCGAATGCGCCCCCAGCCGTTTTCTCTACGAAATCCCTCAGGATGATCTGGAGTGGGAAGGTAAGGAGGGCAACCTTACTCCTGAACAGAAAAAGGAACGGGGTAAGGCGAGCATTGCTAGCCTGAAGAACATGTTGGGGGGCGGTTAGTCTGCCGCTACCAGAAAAGCCGTCCGCCCCAGTAGATAATACTTCTTAGATCCGTGATTCCTAAGGTGAGTGCGATGCTATCCCCGTTTCTCATCAAACCACTTGAGGCCTATATGAAGTTGCTCAATAGGCTGATAAGCGATTTCAGCACTATACCTCTCCTTGAGGGATGAATCCCATAACGCACCTTTCCCTGTGTAAACGCCGCTACTGAATTCTATATTCTTATACTTGATAGCTAGACTTGCCATATTGCTGCTAACTCGCTCAGGTTCGACTGATGAATAAGGGGAAGCCTTTAAGTAAATAGCGAGATTATTATCAGGGCGATACTCGAAGAGTTTATACGATATTTCGACACCTCCTTCCTTAAGGGACCAGATGATACTATATGGTATCAAGAGCTTTAATGCCCATATGCGCTTTTTATATCCACCATTAGTCGCATATTCGGGAATAGAGTCTGGAATGGCTGTAAAGCCAAGCTTTTTCTGATCGGTTTTTGCTAAGAAATGAATGATCTCTGTTGCGCTTTCGTAGTAGCTATTACCAATTCCCTGATAGCGTTGATTTTCTACTCGCCATAGCTGGAAGAGTAGATGTTCAGTAATACGTTGGAACTCGTCGTAGGGGGAGTTAAGAAGCTGGTTAAATGTGTTTCCAATTTTGCATTGTGAATTGATGTAATTGCCTCTCATGACCTTGTTGCAAGGGTTGTTGTCATTTGCACGCTCTGCGATGAGGCTTGTAAATGTCTGGTCGTTGCTTAGCTTTTCGAATGCATGAACTAATGGGTCTAGACATATTAAACTATCAACAGTGCTTGGCTTATCACAGTTATATTTTCCATTATTCATATCATTGTTGACGCTACGTAGAACGTCATACAGTGTTTTAAGTATTTTTTCTTGAGGAGTGTCTGGCTTGCTAGCTACTGAGTTAGTGTCACAATTCCCAAATTCTTCGTTGCAAAGCATTGTTAGTGCATATCTAATTGGAGAGTCGATAGATGAGCTGGGTGATAGTTGATCTCTTGCTTCAATAAAAAGTGATTTTTGTTTATCGGTTAATTTACTTTCCAGGTTGCAAGTTTCATCTTCGGATAGTAAGAAGTGACAGGTAACGTAGAGTGCTGCATCATAGGCACCTACATAAAAATCATGTTGTCTAAGCGGTTTTCCAAAAAAAGCACCAAAAGCAAATAAAGTGTCGCCGTAGAGTGAGAAGTATCTGCTGGGAAGTTGTATTAAGTTAGAGATGTCGTTACCGTTTTCAGCACTTCTCACCAGTAGTTGCATCTCATATTGGCGAGCGGATGTAATGCTGTTACTAAGAAGCTGGGTTATGCCTCCCAAGCCACGGATGCTGGTTTTCGCTTGACTTTGATGCTCATTGCTTTTCTTGCCAGTCTGGCCGCGGATGTTATCGGGATCGATATAAATGATTTTTAAATCAGCATCTATTACTTTTTTTGTATCCGTCTCTTTTCTCTCAAGCCGGTAGGCCAAGTCTAGTGGATTGTTGTCAAATACACCGCCATCGACGAAAAAGTCACAATATTTATCTTTGCTCGGAGTGCAGAGTCCATTTAGATAGATATCGTCATTATTTTCAATAATCCGTCTAGGAATTTTATATAGCTCACAGTTTTTCTCACCCGCTTCGCAGAAGCGAAGGGGGACTGGCTCAAATGCGCCTGGGAATGCAGAAGATGCCATCATCATTGCATAGATTTCTGGGTACTGCAGGCCATCGTAAAGGCTTGCGGCATAAGAGTGATCGGAAAAAATATCAGCAACAGCACCAAACTCATGTATTAACGAATTTTGGTCTATATCGCCATTCAGTTTTGGATGGCGACTAAGGTGTAGTCGCTGTTCTCCATTGTTATTGACTAGGGTGCTCGCTTTAAAAAATGATACGTAGCGTTGGTTATCGATTTCCAATTGTTCACTGAGTTTCAGTTTGCCCAGATTTAGGCGGGTCATGGTTAAACCCAGATTGATGTCACAATCCTCTCTTGTTAAATAGTCATATTTGGATGGCAACTCTTTTTGGTTGCCGAGTAGTGGGTCAATTTCACTTTTGATCAGGTCGTTAAAGTAGTTTCGATGAAGCAAAGCATGGTTATCCATGCCGCTTTTCTGATCATAGGGGGTGATTTGCTCCCATCCAGCATTCACCCATGTTTTCCAAAACAAACTATTCTCTGCTGATGTATCTTGGTTGGATTTTTGACACCATTCAATTGCACTTAGCAGTATATTGATATTTCCCGCTGAGGCTCCCGTCATTGTGGTAAGTTTGTAACGACGATGAGGGGGCTGATTTTCTTGGGGGAGTTTGCCTTCGTTGACTTTCTTTATGAGGCTGATGAGTGCCCAGTTAAATCCTGCTTGGTATGCTCCCAGGCTTACACCACCACTGATTGTTGTAGCAAATGGTATTTCTTTTTTTTCGGTACTTGATTGAGCTGGAAAAGAGGAGAGCAATAGCAGAATGGTGAGAAAAAAGCGTGTCTTCATTTCGCAATCCTTTCTTGGCTATTTTGAGGAGGGCACAGCATAGTTGTTTTATCTCATTATAATGATATCTGCAAGGTGTCTTTTTTTTGTGGTGTATCTTGCTGCGTAAATACCGTTGGATTGAGTCGCTGGATCAACGCTGGTATTTGGTGCAAACAAGGGTGTTTAGGTGATTGGTCGTGGGCTGGGTATGCCTGAGCATCATTGATGCTGGCTAAGGTAACTGCTGGAGTCTAAGTGTCATTCTGTATGAGTCTGAGGCCAGCAGATGAAAGACGTATTTTGTAGCGGAATGACAAGTCCTTTCCAAGAGCTCCTTAAGTGTGATGAGTAATATGTGGCCTGTCAGTCGATGGCTGCTCAATTTTAAGGACATGTTTGGGGGATAGGTGTGGTTGGTTCTATCAATACCGGGAGACCAAGTATCACCGTTGTGTATCCATCCTCTTGCTCGTTCAATGATCGCTAGTCGAGATATTTTTCCACTGCATCAAGAACGGCATGCTTATTATAGCCGCCAACACGTTCGCTACCCACGTAGATGAGGGGGTAGCCAGAGGCTTCCAGTGTGCTGTAATGCTGCTTGGCCTGCCAGTCACTGTCTACGTTGAAATAGTCGTATTCGATATTGTGGTCAGTAAGAAACTCTCTTGCCTTGGTGGTGTATGGGCACCAGTCGGTACCATAGACAATCACTTTGGGTGAACCATCTTCGTTAAAGTGTGTTCTTAAGGCTTTTTTCAGGTCACTACTTAAAATGCTGGTACCGGCAACCACCATCAGGTCTTCATCAAATCGTTTAGGGTGGTAACCCGTTTCAATTCTTTCTGCCACGGCAAGCACTGGAATGGTGTTAGCGCGACTGAAATCTCTGAACCTTTTCATTGCCTCGTCAGAACTTTTTATATCGATAATTTCTGCCTCGACGCCTTTGCGATCGATGTGATTAATTGCATCGTCGCAGGGTTTGCCGCACTCTTCGGAGACAAAGAGTATTGCCATAGGCGTGCCATCATCATGATAAGCGCCTTCTGGGCCAATAAAGCGCTCGAACAGTTCAGGTTTCAGTTGGTATAGGCCACCCAAAACAATGCTGGCGATCAAGATTTTTTTTATCATGCGGGCTCTATGGTAATAGCGTGTTTCCAGCTCTTTGATTGGCCAGGTTTAATAAGGGCAATACCTGGCTTTTGCGTGAATTCGCCATTAAAGTTGGTTGGGCTTGCATACCCTTGCCATGGCTCGATACAAACAAATTCTGCACCCGGTTTGCTCCAGATGCCTAGGTGAGGGAAGTCGCTAAACTCTACTACTACCTTGGCGCTGCCGGGGGCGGAGTAAGATACTAGATGGCTTCGCAGTTGATCAAAGATGATGGCATCCTCGATAAATAGCTCATCTTTCAATAGTAGAGCATTTTCTTGTACCGGTGTTGTCTGTCCATCCGCTAGCATCAGGCCATGATCTAAACGGCGGATAGGGGCAGTTTCAGTTTTTTCAAAGGCAATGGTATGGTTGGCTTTGCTGTGGCAGCCTGGTAATGGCCAAGCAAAGGCGGGATGAGCACCAATGCTGGCTGGTAGGTCGGTGTCGCCATTATTGGTCAGGATATAGTCGATCGCCAGGCAGTTATCCTGCAGTTGGTAGGCAAGTTGTAGCTGAAAAGGGAACGGATAGCGCTCTCGACTGGTCTGAGAATCAACTAATTGCAATAGGCAATAGTGCTCGCCGCGTTCTAGCCAACTAAACTCCATATCACGAGCAAAGCCATGCTGAGTAATGGGGTAGGCATTGCCTTGGTGGATTAGCTGGTCATTGGCCAGTCGTCCAACAATGGGAAAGAGCAGCGGTGCGTGGCGGGCCCAGATCATAGGGTCTGCCTGCCAGATAAATTCATCACCTTGATGGTTTTTTAGGGATTGCAGCTCAGCACCATGGGCGGCAATGGTTGCTGTCAGTGTGTTAGAAGTTAGTGTGTGTGTCATAGGGGCCTTTTCTTTGGTTTCTTTATTGGGCCGGGATATAAAAAGATGACAGCGATGTGGATGAGCTGTCAAGTGAGGATTGTGTTTGATGAAGCAAAAGTTGTGTTGGATTTTATTGGTGTGGTGGTTTTCTGTTGCCGTGGTGATGGCGGATCAAGCTGAAAAGGAGATCGTGGAGGCGCTTCAACTGGTGGGGATCGATAGCCAATTCGAAGATTTGCATAAGACGATTCAAAGAGGGTTAAACCAGCGCCGCCTGGAAGGTGTCGATTCAGGTGCGTTGAGTTATTCGCAGTTGGAAGCGCTCATTGATGAATACTTTTCTCCTCAATTGTTGACCCAACAACTGGCAAAGTCATTACTTCCTGAGTATGACCTTAATCGATTCAATCTTCTCCTCTCCAGTTTAAGGTCTGAACAGATTCAGGGGATTCGTCAGCGGATTGATAAGACTGCTACGGAATCAAATCTGGATAACCTGCATGAATTTGCCAAACAGGAATCAGAACCGTCACTCGATGATCGCCAAAAGCGCTATATCATTGAAGGCATGGAGAGGGCTAGTGCCGGTAATGAACTCTATGCCGGAGTGCAGGCGATGGCAACCCTTACTCTGTTACGGTTGCAGGAGGTACAAGAGGGGATTCCTTCACAGTTTAATGAGGAGATTCTGCTGCAACAGCTCTATATGGATTATTTGGCGCAGGGGCGTAAAGCAACAGAGGTTGTTTACCAAAGCGCACTGGAAGAGTTGACTGCAGAGCAGCTACAGCTTTCTTTGCGCGTCTACCGTAGTACTGTTGTGCAATGGTTTTTGGGGAAAGCGGTAGAGTTGATGATTCCAGTGGTGGGGGAGCAGCGGAAGAGACTATTGGAGCGGGTGGAGACGGCATCACAGCCTGCATCAACTTAAGTGGTTCTCTCTTTTAAAGAATCCACAACTTATGCCGACAAAAAGGGGGTCGATGTGAGGTGTAGCGGTTCCCTGTTATCCCTCACAGGTTATTGGAATATAACAATATTAACGGTCATTTGTGATAGAGCCGGAGGGTGCCGTGGACTTTTCTGATCTGACCATCGTTTTGGTTGAGCCGTCCAGAGCTCAGGGGCGCATCATTGAAAAGAACCTTAAGGAGCAAGGGGTTCAGAATTGTCATTGGTTTAGCAATGGCAAAGAGGCTTTGGAAGAGCTGCCCCGTATCATGCCTGATTTGTTGGTGAGCGCCATGTATATGCCGGAGATGACTGGTGTGGAATTGGTGCATGCGATCCGGGAAGATTCCCGCTATGAACAGACCATGTTTATGCTGGTTTCCAGCGAAACAGATGAGCACACGCTGGATCCTATTCGTCAGGCTGGGGTTGTTGCGATTCTGCCCAAGCCTTTTGACTCTACTGACCTGCGTCGCGCCTTAGCGGCTACCATGGATTATGTGGATCCTTCCCACCATGAGGTGGATGAGGAGCTGGCAGACCTACGAGTACTGCTGGTGGACGATAGTAGTATCTCTCGCAGCATGATGCGTCGTATTCTGGTGAATATGGGAATCGAAAATATTGTCGAAGCATCGGATGGAACCGAGGCCATTCAAGAGCTAGAAAGTGGTTACTTTGACATGGTGATTACCGACTACAATATGCCGGAGATGGATGGTCAGCAGTTGGTTAAATATGTACGCTCGTCTGACACCCTGAGCTCAATTCCGGTGTTGATGGTGACAGGGGAGCACGATGAGCAGCGTCTTGCACAGATACATCAGGAAGGGGTATCTGCGATTTGTGACAAACCCTTCCAACCCGCCAGTTTTGCTTCCCTATTGAAGAGTTTGCTCTACTAAGTTTCGGGAAGCTCGTTTCTTAACCCTCTTTCGTGGCAATGAACGCTATTTAGTAATGCTGGACAGGGCTTTGAAGTAGTTTTAAGTACTGCTCTGCCGGGACTGGCTGGCTATATAAAAAACCCTGTATCACATTGCAATCCAGTTTACGCAGGAAATCCACTTGAGAGGCTTTTTCCACACCCTCTGCAACCACTTTCAAATTGAGACTGTGGGCCATGGCGATAATCGCTGTAACAATTGCTCGGTCATCACTATCACACTCGATATCTTGTACAAAGGAGCGATCTACTTTCAAGGTATCTATTGGGAAGCGCTTCAGATAGCTGAGGGAGGAGTAACCGGTGCCGAAGTCATCAATGGAGAGCGAAATGCCTAGCTGGTGGATCTGCTCTAGCGTCTGTATGGTACTATGGCGGTTGTGCATGATCGTACTTTCAGTAATCTCCAGCTCTAATAAGTAAGCAGGAAGTTGGGTGCGATGCAGTGCTAGCTGAATCTTATCCAAGAGCGCCTTATCTTTGAACTGTTGGGCCGATAAATTGACCGAAACTTTCTGCTCGATACCCATCTCCAGCCAGGCTTTAGCTTGGCGGCATGCCTCCTGCAATACCCATTCTCCAATGGCGACAATTTGCCCGGAGTGTTCTGCTACAGAGATAAACTCAAAAGGGGGAACCAGAGTGCCATCCTCTTTAATCCAGCGAATTAGAGCTTCTGCACCAATTACTTTCTGTTGGGCGATGTCTACTTTGGGCTGGTAGTAGAGCACGAACTCTTGGTTCTCCATCGCGTGACGAAGTTGGCTTTCCAGAATCAGGTGACGATAGCTGATAGAGTTGATGTCATCTGAGTAGAACTGATAGTTGTTACGCCCTTCTTCCTTGGCATGGTGCATAGCGATATCAGCCTGCTGCAATAGGCTGTCAGTGGTTTCACTGTCAGTTGGGAACAGGGAAATGCCAATGCTGAGGGTAATAAAGACTTCGTGGCCTAAGACCGAGAAGGGGGCCGACATTACCTCAAACAGGCGTCGGATAACGCTGATCACATCATCCACATCATCCAGGTCGCTAATCAATATGCTGAACTCATCGCCCCCCAGGCGAGAGATTGTGACATTATCCATATCGCCGGCAGGTCGTCCCAGTGAGTCGGCCTTGCGAATGATATTGGTCAGTCTCCCGGCAACCGCTTTCAGCAATTGATCCCCGGCACTATGTCCCATGGTTTCATTAATGCGGCTGAATAGGTCAATGTCCAGAATGAGTACAGCGAGCTTGTTTTTATGCCTTCTAGCAT
This sequence comes from Thiohalomonadales bacterium, assembly GCA_050295955.1. Taxonomy (GTDB): domain Bacteria; phylum Pseudomonadota; class Gammaproteobacteria; order RBG-16-57-12; family RBG-16-57-12; genus JAFLJP01. Next base: position 74,235 of record JBNKQQ010000030.1, on the reverse strand, counting down.
TGTTGATGGCTTGCTCGATACGGTCCTGAAACAACATGCGGTTGGGAAGGCCAGTGAGGCTGTCATGACCTAGGCGGTACTCCAGCTCTCGGGTACGTTTATCGACCACCTTTTCCAGCATACGGTTTTGCTGTTGTATTAGATCATAGAGTGCCGCGCTTTCTAGTGCATGGGTGCAATTGTGAAGAATGACTGATAGCAGTTGTAAGCTGGTAGGCGAGAGCTCTTCAAATGAGGTATCGGTAATACCGATAAACATCCCCCGTACCCGGGCTTTGGTGGTGAGGACATGTAAAATTAAGGGCTCGCTCAGCTTTTCATGGCTGATAACAACGGGACGGTTCTGTTGAATCGCCCAAGCAAATTTGCCTGTTTCTATCAATATATCGATTTGTTCCTGTAGGAACTTGCCTTGCGATGAGGGCTCCCAGCTAAATAGTTCAAACGAAGAGTCGTCTTCATTGACGGTAAGAATGGCTAAGGTATGAAAGTCGATAATGCGTTTTATGTAATTCAGGCTAATACTGAGAATGGCCTTGGCGTCACGGCACTGGCTTGATGAGCCATGCATATCACCCATTGAGGTTAACAATTCAAGGGTTAGTTCGTGCCACTGTTGCATGTTGGCTAGCTGATTACGTGAAGGGTCGTCTAATGACATACGGCAGGCCCGCTAGTGTAGATTATTGCTAAATAGAGAGACTGATTCCTGATATTGACGCTCTGTTTCGGCGACAATTTCAGGTAATACTTCCGTGGTCAGACCAAGTCGATTCCATGCGGTGTCGGAAATAGGGGGGACGCGTTTCTCCCCACTTCCACCTAACTCCAGAGTGTGAGCAATAATGTCAGCAAAGTGAATGATGGCACACTCATCTTGATAGGCATGGGCTTTTTCTGGATGGTGATGGTGGCGTATCGGTTCAGATATCGATGCAGGCAATTTCCAGCGTTGTAAAAAGGTTGAGCTAATTTCTCCGTGATCAGATGAGAGGTGAAGGTGCTCCAGGCGATAGAGGAGTTCTGAGGTATGTTCGGCGTTATGTAGTATTTTCTGGGAGGTGGTTGGATCGCCAAGATACATAACAATGCGACCAATATCGTGTAATAGACCCAAGACATAAAAGCGCTCAATGTTTGATTCTTTTCGGTAGTCTGCCAGTACCCGTGAGGCGACACCAACACCAAGGCTGTGTTGCCAGAAGCTGCTGATATTCACTAAACCGTCAGGTATGAGGGGAAAAGCGCGAAGTACGGTGCAGGCGAGTGTTAGTTCTCGTAGTTGCTGAATGCCAACGACAGTAATTGCCTGGCTGACAGTGTTAATTTGAGAAGGAAAGTTATACAGAGCGCTGTTGGCAATTTTCAGTAGTTGGGCTGTCAGAGAGGCATCTTGTGTGATGATGGCGCCGATATCTTTCAAGCTGCTGCTTGGGTTATTGATAGCATTATTGAGTTGATAATAGGTGTCTGGCAACGGGGCCAGGGCTGTTGCCCGTGTAACCAGCGCTTGGATATCGTACATCTTATTTTATACCTCGTTTGCACTTAGCTTTTTGGTTTGGTGCTCTATACAGATCCGATATAGCTGTTGCATTGCTGGGTGGTCACGGTTACTAAGAAGAAACAGTTGATCTGCGACGGCAGTTGCCTTTGCCAGAATCTCAGGTGTTGGTGTTGGGGCTTCAGGTGTCTGGGGCTCGGTCGCGTTGCTATCCTTTATATTCGCATGGGTGACCCCCCATGTTTTTAGAACCTTAATCTGCTTTTCGGTCAGAATAGCGTCGGCTTTAGCTAACAAACGACCTGTTGTATCGTGAATGTCGCTTTTCAGTTCCATGCCTGGTGTAAGGTGCTCGACGGGCGTCATATTTTCCTTTCCTGTATCATCTCTTTGAACGAGTTAAAACCTAACCTGCCAAGTATCGCTGGAAGGTCATCCCCACATTTATTTAGAAAAGATCGGCAAAAGTAGGGTAAATCTTTAATTTGACAGTAATATCGACGGGAGTGAAGGGTGGGGTTTTGACGGGGGGATTTCTTTTTGGATGAACTTTAACTGATTGAAAATAAAGGAATTGAAGAGGGTGGTTGAGGGTGCTATGCCGGTGTCAAACTTGACCTTGAGGCGGAAAACCCCGATCATATCGCCCCTTATGTCCTATATAGAGGCCGGAAGAGCCGGTGGGCAAATAAGAATTCCAAATAGCGGGCGGGAGCCCGCTGTATAACGTTTCCCATGCCGGGGGACGATTAGAATCAATAACGAGAGGTTGGAGCGATTATGTCTCAACAATCACAGATTCCCGATATCGACGCCGTTGAAACCCAGGAGTGGTTAGAAGCCCTGGAAGCGGTTATTGAAACCGAAGGTGTCGAGCGTGCCCATTTCCTGCTTGAGCAGATGATTGATAAGGCGCGCCGTTCTGGAGCGAATCTTCCCTATTCGGCTAACACTGCGTATGTGAATACTATTCCCCCACACATGGAAGCCCCCATTCCAGGAGACCAAGCGATCGAAGATCGTATTCGCTCCTTTATTCGTTGGAACGCGATTGCCATGGTAGTAAAGGCTAACCGCAAGGCTTCTGAGCTGGGTGGGCATATCGCTTCATTCGCCTCTTCTGCGGTACTGTACGATGTGGGCTTTAACCACTTCTGGCGTGCAGCGAGCCATGATCACGGTGGTGATCTGGTTTACTCACAAGGCCATGCTTCTCCTGGTACCTATGCACGTGCCTTCCTGGAGGGTCGTTTGACCGAAGAGCAGCTAGATCATTTCCGCCAAGAAGTAGATGGTAAAGGTCTGCCTTCTTACCCACATCCTTACCTGATGCCCGATTTCTGGCAATTCCCGACCGTATCCATGGGCCTGGGTCCGATCATGTCGATCTACCAAGCGCGCTTCATGAAGTACCTGCAGGATCGTGGTATTGCTAATACTCAAGGCCGTAACGTATGGGCCTTCCTGGGTGACGGTGAGTGTGACGAGCCTGAGTCACTGGGTGCGATCTCGCTGGCAGCCCGCGAGAAGCTGGACAACCTGACTTGGGTTATCAACTGTAACCTGCAGCGCCTGGATGGCCCTGTACGTGGTAACGGCAAGATCGTGCAAGAGCTGGAAGCGGTATTCCGTGGTGCAGGCTGGAACGTGATCAAGGTACTGTGGGGATCCTACTGGGATCCGCTACTGGCCAAAGACAAGAACGGCCTGCTGCAGAAGCGCATGATGGAGTGTGTGGACGGCGATTTCCAAAACTACAAAGCGAAAGATGGTGCTTACGTGCGTCAGCATTTCTTTGGCAAATATCCTGAGCTGCTGGAGATGGTTTCTAAGATGTCGGATGACGATGTCTGGCGCCTGAACCGTGGTGGTCACGATCCACATAAAGTTTATGCAGCTTATAAAGCGGCGATGGATTCGGATCAACCAACAGTTGTTCTGGCTCACACCGTTAAAGGTTACGGCATGGGTGCAGCGGGTGAAGCACAAAACCGTACCCACTCCCAGAAGAAACTGGGTAACGATGAGATGATCTACGTACGTGATCGTTTTAACATCCCGCTGAGTGATGACGATGCAGCTGCCGGTAAATACTACAAGCCAGCGGAAGACAGCCCAGAGATGCAGTACATGCATGCTCGCCGTAAAGAGCTGGGTGGCTATCTGCCAGCCCGTAACCAAACGGCTGCGCCACTGGAAGTGCCTCCACTGGAGACCTTCGACGTATTGCTGAAGGGTTCTGGCGACAAAGAGATGTCGACCACCATGGCTTACGTACGTCTACTGACGCTGCTATGCCGTGATAAGAAAATGGGCAAAAACGTGGTGCCAATCGTGCCTGACGAAGCCCGTACCTTCGGTATGGAAGGTATGTTCCGTCAGCTGGGTATCTACTCTTCTGTTGGTCAGCTGTACACGCCACAAGATAAAGACGAGATTATGTTCTACAAAGAGGACAAATCTGGTCAGATTCTGGAAGAGGGTATTAACGAAGCGGGCGCGATGTCTTCGTGGATCGCGGCGGCTACTGCATACTCTAACCATGGCGTGAACATGGTGCCGTTCTACATCTACTACTCTATGTTCGGTTTCCAACGTATTGGTGACTTGGCGTGGGCTGCGGGTGATATGCAAGCACGCGGCTTCCTGATTGGTGCGACGGCGGGTCGTACGACTCTGTCGGGTGAAGGTCTACAGCATCAGGATGGTCACGGTCTGGTTCAGGCGGGCACCATTCCTAATTGTGTGAGCTACGACCCAACCTTCGGTTACGAGCTGGCGGTGATTGTTCAGGATGGTCTACGTCGTATGTATGCCAACCAAGAGAACGTTTTCTACTACGTCACCACCATGAACGAAAACTACCAGATGCCTGCGATGCCAGAGGGCGTTGAAGAGGGCATCATCAAAGGTCTGTATCCGTTCCAGAAGGGTGGCAAGAAGAAGCTCAAAGTTCAACTGATGGGTTCAGGCACCATTTTCCGTGAAGTGATCAAAGCAGCTGATATGCTAAAAGATGACTGGGGCGTGGATGCTGATATCTGGGGTGCACCTAGCTTTAACGAGCTGGCACGCGAAGGTGAAGATTGTGAGCGTTGGAACCGTCTGAATCCTTCAGCTAAGCAGCGCGTACCTTACGTTGCGCAGTGCTTTGCTAAGTCTGAAGGCCCATTCATCGCCGCCACTGACTATATCCGTAACTACGCTGATCAGATCCGTAAGTGGGTGCCAGGTCAATATGTAGTACTGGGTACCGACGGCTTTGGTCGTTCAGACGTACGCGCTAACCTGCGTCGCCACTTCGAGGTAGACAGCTACTCAGTAGTTGTAGCGTCTCTGAAAGCGCTGGCTGACGAAGGCAAGATCCCTGCGAAGAAAGTGGAAGAGGCGATTGAGAAGTACAGCCTGGATCCAAACAAACCTAACCCTCTGTATAACTAAGTCAGAGTTGAAGGAATAAAGATGAGTAAAGAAATTCTCGTTCCCGATATTGGTGACTTCTCTGGTGTAGAGGTTATCGAAATCCTGGTCTCAGAGGGTGACACGGTTGCCGCTGAAGACTCATTGATCTCTGTAGAGTCTGATAAGGCTTCTATGGAGATTCCATGTCCCGAAGCGGGCGTGGTAAAAGAGCTGAAAGTTAGCCTGGGTGATACCGTCTCTGAAGGCAGCTTGATTCTGATCCTGGAGCCCCGTGGTGATGCAAGCAGTGATGCGCCTGCTGCGGCGCCAGCGGCGGAAGCGCCCAAGGCAGAGCCAGCTCCGGCTCCCGCGGCGGCACCGGCGCCTGCTCCTGCGCCAGCAGCACCGGCGCCAGCGCCTGCACGTCAGTCGCCTACGGCTCAAATAAATAAAAGCGTAGACGAAGCGAGCTTCTCTAAAGCCTATGCTTCCCCATCCGTACGTAAGTTCGCTCGTGAACTGGGTGCGGATTTGGGCAAGGTCGATGGTAGCGGTCGTAAAGGCCGTATCACCAAGGACGATGTTAAGAACTTCGTTAAGCGTGCTCTGAGCCAACCTGCTACTGGCGGTGGCTTGGGTGTTGCGCCGATGCCTGAGATCGACTTCAGCCAATGGGGTGAGATCGAAACCAAACCGCTGACTAAGATCAACAAGCTGACCGGTGAATTCCTGCACCGCAACTGGGTGACCATTCCCCATGTAACCCAGTTCGATGAAGCCGACATCACCGATATGGAAGCGTTCCGTAAAGAGCTGGCGGCGGACTACAAAGAGAAGGGTATCCGTATCACGCCTCTGGTATTCATGATGAAGGCCGTGGTCTCTGCGATGAAGCAGTACCCACGCTTCAACTCTTCACTGGATGCTACCGGTGAAAACCTGATCATGAAACAGTACTACAACGTGGGTATCGCTATCGATACGCCAGATGGCCTGGTCGTACCGGTGATCCGCGATGTGGATCGTAAGTCTATCGTTGACCTGGCGGTCGAGCTGGGTGAAATCAGCATCAAAGCGCGCGATAAGAAGCTGAAGCCTTCTGATATGCAAGGTGGTTCAATTACCATCTCTAGCTTGGGTGGTATCGGTGGTACTAAGTTTACCCCAATCGTGAATGCCCCTGAGGTCGCGATCTTGGGTGTTAGCCGCTCTAAGGTGCAGCCGGTTTGGAATGGTAAAGAGTTTGAGCCACGCCTAATGCTGCCGCTGTCGCTGTCATACGATCACCGTGTGATCGATGGTGCGGATGGTGCTCGCTTTACTACCTTCCTGAGCCGAGTGTTGTCGGATACCCGTCGCCTGCTTCTGTAGAAGGCCAAACTCACTCAAAAAATATCTGTAGGAGCCTGCTTGCAGGCGATCAGTGTGATTCGCCTGCAAGCAGGCTCCTACAAGATTGGATGAAAGAGATTAAATAGGATTTGCTCATGAGCAATATCATTGAAGTAAAAGTACCTGACATCGGTGATTTCTCCGAGGTTGAGGTCATCGAAATCCTGGTAAGCGTTGGCGATACCATCGCTGAAGAGGACTCTCTAATCTCAGTAGAGTCTGACAAAGCCTCTATGGAGATTCCCGCACCCCAAGGTGGTGTAGTGAAAGAGATGCTGGTTAGTCTGGGCGACAAGGTTTCCGAAGGCTCTGCGGTATTGATGCTGGAGGTGGGTGCTGAAGCCGCTGCTCCGGCTCCAGCAGCCGAAGAGAAGCCCGCTGCACCAGCACCAGCTGCAGCGCCGACTCCAGCCCCTGTTGCTGCCAGCTATGCCGGTAATGTAGACAAGAGCGCTGAGGTGGTTGTACTGGGCTCTGGCCCGGGTGGATATACCGCTGCTTTCCGCGCCGCTGATCTGGGTAAGAAAGTTATCCTGATCGAACGTTACAGCAACATCGGTGGTGTCTGTCTGAACGTTGGCTGTATTCCCTCCAAGGCACTGCTGCACACCGCACAGGTGATCAACGAAGCAGAAGAGTTTGAGCACATCGGTGTTAAATTCAACAAGCCTGAAGTGGATCTGGACAAGCTGCGTGGCTACAAAGATTCGGTTATCGGCAAGTTGACCGGTGGTCTGGCTGGTCTGGCGAAACAACGTAAGGTTGAAATCGTACAAGGCTACGGCAAGTTTACGTCACCTAACACTATCGAAGTAGAAGCAGAAGACGGCTCCAAGACCGTTGTCGGCTTCGAAAACTGCATCATCGCCGCCGGTTCTCGCGTAACCAAGCTGCCATTCATTCCATGGGATGATCCTCGTGTAATGGATTCAACCGATGCGTTGGAAATCCAAGAAGTTCCCGAGCGTCTGCTGGTAGTCGGTGGCGGTATTATCGGTCTAGAGATGGCGACGGTTTATGATGCACTAGGCTCTAAAGTGACCGTAGTGGAACTTTCTCCTGGTCTGATTCCTGGTGTTGATCGCGATGTAGTACGCCCTCTAGAGCGTCGTATCAAGAAGAAGTATGAAAACATCTTCACCGATACCAAAGTGACTGCTATCGAGCCGACCGATAAAGGTCTGGTATGTACCTTCGAAGGCAAGAAAGCACCAGAAACCGATACCTTTGATCGCGTACTGGTTTCCATCGGTCGTACACCAAACGGTAAATTGATCGATGCGGAAAAAGCGGGCGTTGCAGTGAACGACTGGGGCTTTATCGAAGTGGATAAGCAACAGCGTACCAACGTAGATCATATCTACGCCATCGGTGACATCGTAGGTCAACCTATGCTGGCTCACAAAGCGACCCACGAAGGTAAAGTGGCAGCGCAAAACATCGCGGGCGAGAAATCCTTCTTCGACGCACGCACCATTCCTTCGGTGGCTTATACCGATCCTGAAGTAGCATGGATGGGTAAAACCGAAGAAGAGTGCAAGAAAGAAGGCATCAAGTACGAGAAAGGCGTCTTCCCATGGGCTGCGTCGGGTCGTTCACTCTCCATCGGTCGCGATGAAGGTATGACCAAAGTACTGTTCGATGAGCACCACAAAATCATCGGTGCTGCGATTGTGGGCACTAACGCCGGTGAGCTTATTGCTGAAGCGGTATTGGCACTGGAGATGGGCGCAGATGTAGAAGACATCGCACTGACCATCCACCCACATCCAACCCTATCGGAAACCTTCAACTTCGCTGCGGAAGTAGCAGAAGGTACCTGTACCGATATCTATGTACCGAAGAAGAAAAAGTAACGGATGTTACTTTTGACTTGGTAGAGAAACCCGCTTCGGCGGGTTTTTTTATGGCTTAAAACACCCAGTGTTAATGCGCAAAGCTTAAAGGAAAGCTTGTCAAACAGAGGTTGGGTGTATTTGCGGAAAATTTTACTGGAGTTATGGTGTATAGCCAATGCTAAATACTGCGTAATGAGCCAGCTCCCTTAGATGCTCGTTATGAGTGATCGATGAGATAGATCGCGAGCTAACCTTCAACATATTCCTTTCGATGCTTATACCCTAGGTATCGCATTTTTCTGGATAAATTGGTAAAGTAATACAGTGAAAATAGTAATGGAATGAGAGCGTGTTTTGTAACTCGCTGCAAATTTAGGGAATCTTATGCTTTTCCTCTACATCCATTTTTGTTAATAGTTCTCTGTTATCTACGGTGCAGAGGTATAGGTATATAAGAAATGTTTAGACCATGTTTATGCAGTTTAAAACCAATATGTGCTTCCCTTGGCTTGTTGCTTTTGACATCTTGCGGTGGTGGGGGAGATTCGCCTTCAGGGTCGCAAGATATACCTGCTGATATAAAAATTGAGTGGGCGGAAAGTGGGAGTTTAGAAGGTAGCTTTATATTTTCTACAGCATCTTCGACTGAAGATAGAGATGAACTCGTTCGTTATGATATTGCCTCGGGTTCCCACACGGTTATATCTCCAGATTTCATTGATGGTGGAAAAATTGCAGTTATTAGGGTATCTCCAGATAAAAAGAAAATCGCATATGTCGCCGACCAAGTGGTAGACAATAAATATGAAATGTTTGTTTCTAATTCTGATGGCAGTATTAATGCGAGGCTGGAGTTGGAAAATCAGCAAGGCCATGTGGGATCTGTTACTTGGTCTGCGGATAGTAACTCTTTTACTTTCAGGGACGAAAATAAATTCTATTTAGTTTCATTTGAAGATGGCTATCTCAATGTTGAGAAGGCCGTTATGCTCAGCGAAAATGATAGTATTAGTGACCCGGATTGGGATGTAATTGCTTCCAATTCAAATGGCGATACCATATACCGTCAAACTATAGAAGAAGGCTCTACTACTACAAATATTCTTGCCTATAGCTCTAATGCGAGTACTGATAAAACTATTTTCTATCAATCATCTAATTTTGTGAGAGTTACGGGCCTCTCTGATAGCGGGGAATACTTCCTGTTTGTTGACGATCCGCATATTGGATTGTCGAAATTTTTTAGCTATTCCCTCTCTACTCAAACTCTAGTTGAATTACCCGTAAGTGGGCGCTCTTGGGGGCAATCATGGGCTCCAAATTCTCATGAGTTTATTTTCATGAGCATGCCTGAATTAGAGTCTGGGGAACATTACGATTTAAAGGTGTTTAATGTTGAAACTCTAACCGAAAGGTTATTGTTAGATGGGACGAATGATTTCTGGTATTTCAATCAAGCTAAATGGAAAGATGATCAATATTTTCTTTATGTTACACAACAGACGACAATTGTAGACGACCTATATATTGCGGATATTGTAAATAATCAGGTAACACCAATGTCTTCCATTCTGAACTATGATCAGCCTGTTGATAGCTATGCGATTAGTAATGGTAATAGACTTTTAATTCATCTGGATTCCAATCCATCACGTACTATTGTTACAGATATCAGTGGATCCAGTGCTGAATATATAGAGCAATATCTTGACCTGGGAGGGCGGGTCTATGGCTTCGAGTGGTATGGAGAGGAATCACTCATCATTAGATATTACGAAACATCAATACGTGATCGAATATATTATTTTCTAGATCTGCAAACAAAGAGCGGCGCGAAAATATTTGGCTCAGCGAATAATGATCAAGGAATTAAATGCTTCGTGAATGTGGATCACGGTTCAAAGGGCTGTTCAACATTTTATGATGAGAGGTAGTATCGTAGGGTGCAATAGCCAGAGGCGTATTGCGCCAAAAACTCAAATAGCTACACTCAAACCATCCGGTGCGATACGCTTCGCTATCACACCCTACTTATAGCAATAAACATGAACCAAAAGGAGTTTGGTTATGCCTGATTATTGTCGCCCATGGATACCGGGTGGGACTTTCTTTTTTACTGTGAATCTTTGGCGGTGTGAGGGGAGTACGCTGCTGGTGGATCACATCTTGTTGTTACGTGCATCGATACGAAGCGTACGCAAAAAACATCCGTTTATTATTCATGGTTGGGTGGTGTTACCTGATCATATGCATTGTTTGTTTACCCTTCCTGAAGGTGAATTCGATTTTGCTTTGCGTTGGCGATTGATTAAGGGTGGATTTTCGAAGCGACTGCCTTTTGAGGAATCTAATGAGCTTCGTTCGGCTTTCCGCCGCAAAAGAGGGGCGCGAGGCATTTGGCAGCGGCGATACTGGGAGCATCGGATTCGTGATCAAGATGACTTTAATTCTCATATGGATTATATCCATGTTAACTCAATGAAACATGGCTTGGTGAGCAGGGTGAGGGACTGGTCATGCTCCACGTTTCACAGGAGCGTTGGGAGAGGTATTTATCCATTAGACTGGGTAGGAGGTGTGGAAGGTTGCGTTGACTATAACGATTGATCGGTACGTAGGGTGCAATAGCGAAGCGTATTGCACCAAAAATCTTGGCGTCGCGGTATGAGAGTCTGAGGCTGCAATCCTTATTATGCCGGTGGCCTGTTTTATCATCCGCTTACCGTTTACCCGATGACCACCTCAAGGGGCTGGAGCGCTACACAACATGCTATTGCGTCATTCGCCACTATCCTCTTTTTCAAATATTTCAACCACATATCCAAACAGTTGCCAAGTACCATACATTACAAGCCGTTTTCACTATAGAACCTTCCCTTGTTGCCGCTAAATTGAAGACGGCCATTTCAATGTAAATCTTGAGATATTTTCTCGTAAGCAAGGGGATATGATGAAGCGCATACTGCTCGCCACAGCCACGTTTATTCCATTAATCGCAAGTGCTCAACCGGTTTTTCACCCATCCGGGAGCAATCTCACCTACGGTATGTACAGTCACGGCTCCTCTGTACTGAATGTCACACGTAATCCTGCCGCTGCAGCTTCCATGGGGCGGCGTAAAGATGGCGATGGGAAGGCGGGTACCACGGTGGGAATAGGCATCGTCAGCTCCATTGGAGCATCGGTTGAGATTGGAGCCATTGATAACTTTGCCGATGAGATAGACCAGATTACCACCGATCTGGATCAAACATACACCAATGCGACCGATGCACAGACGGTCATCGATAATGCCGACCAATTCCTGCTGCGGGCCTCCGAGGATGGCTACACTATAGTCACTGCCGGTGTTCACATCCCCCTAATGCCCTTGGTGTTAGGCAATGATAACGGTAGTGGTGTTCTTACGTTTGATATTAATGCAGGCATTCAAGCCTACGCCGGGCTGCTATATGCTCCCCTTCAATATGAAACTACCAACCAAACCATTCAGACTAATAGCGCACTCTATATCAAAGGTGCTGCTGTAACAGAAGCCAGTGTGGGATACAGTCGACCGCTGTGGAATAGCGACGCAGGTCAGCTCTACGGTGGCATCACCGGAAAGTACTATCAGGTAGACCTCACCAAGAACGTTATCTCCCTGAATGATGTAGACAATGGCTACGAAGACACTATTTCCGATGAATTTGATCGCAATCTGGAATCCACTTCCAATGTCGGTATCGACCTTGGCCTGCTATGGGTAGCAAACCACTATACCGTGGGCGCGACCCTTGCTAATGCTAATGCTCCTGAATTTGATTATGGCCCCCTCGGTAGTGACTGTGCCCAACTCACAGGTAGCGCACAAAATAACTGCTACACCGCAGCATCTCACAGCGACAAGATCGATCTGAATGAGACCTATACCATGGATCCTCAGCTAACCCTGGAAGCCTCACTGCACTCCGAGTCGAAGAATTGGCAGCTGGCCATGTCCTATGATACCAACGCCGTCAGAGGCCCCATAGGTAATGAGCTACAGTGGATGACGGTCGCTGTAGGCTATAACTCCGATAGCTGGATACCCGCCGTAAGAGGTGGATATCGCGCCAATATGGCGGGCTCTGAGCTCACCATGGCGACCTTCGGCCTCACCCTATTTAAAGGACTTAATCTGGATATCGCCTATGGCCTGGAAGAGGTAGAACAAGACGGCGATAAGATACCTAGAACGGCTGCCGTCAACCTTGGTCTGGAAATGCGTTTCTAAACGCACACAGTTTTGGAGATAGATGATGTTTAAAAAGACTATGATCGCTACCAGCGTCGCTATTGTTACCGCTGGACTACTTACCGCCTGTAATCCTTCAGACCAGGATCAGGGTAGCACCGCTATCATCAATATCGGCGGCAAAGCCATAGATGGCTATATCGCCTACGCTAGGGTCTACATTGACACCAATAACAACCAAAAGCTTGATGCCTGGGAGCCCAGAGCCTTTACCGATAAAGATGGATACTTCTCCACTAGTAAAAGTGGCCTCAATTATTGTGGCCTAGAGACCACCGATGTGCGCTATGGTCACTGCCTGAAATCAACTGCTACTGTACCAGAGGGCTCGGTACTGCGCTTTATCGGCGGGTATGACATCAGTACCGGTGAGAAATTTGAGGGTAGTATGGCCGCTCAAGTCACTTTAGATAGCAGTGGCCAAGTGGAAGCCAAGGTAAGTACTCCACTGACTTCATTCTTCTTTGTCGATGAAGCCGTAGGGCAGAAACTAATCAACTTCTTGATAGAAAACTATAATTGGTCCGCAGATACTACCTATGCCGCCGCGCTGGAAAACTACAAAAGCTATCTAGCCAATCAGTTAAGTGTTACGACTGATGATCTGATGACCGATTTCTATGCCGGGATTCAGGATGGCGGAACCCTTAGCGCAACGGATGCCAAGCTGGTTGCCACGGCATTAACTCTACATAAAGCCGCTGACATCATTGGTGATGCCTTAGAAGTCGCTTACCCCTCGCTTTATGATGAGGATCAAGGGGGGACCCGGGATGCTGCCGCTGACACCTATATGGTGCTACAAGGCATGGCACTCTATGAAACCTCGGTGTACAACAATCAAACGGCCTTCCTTGGTCTATGGGATGCAACCAACCCCTCAGGCGTCCCCAGCTTCTTTGTCACACTGTTTAACTTTTACATGGGACTGAATACTCCAGAGCCCTCCAAGGTGACCGCGGCAGTCAACCGTGCCATGGCACTGCGGGCCATTATCGACAACAATATCACTACAGGTATGACGCTTAACGAAGTCTACGCTGTAGCACGTTCTGCCGAGCTATTAGCCAAGCAGTCCAAGAGTACCGATCCAGCAACCGATATGAGTGGGGATTTTGCTGCCGTTTCTACCGCCCTGAGCGATCCCGCTTACGTTACCGCTATGGGGCAAGATGGACTCAATGTGTCGATTCTCTCTGAGAACTTCAATAGCTCCACCTTTGGTTCATCATCAGCCACTGCTGCGACCACTACCGATCAGTTCCCTGCGGTAGAAGGTGCTAAGCTGGACTTTTCTGCCGAGCTTGGACTGGATCGAGTCGTCTTCTATCTGCATGCTCCGACCCAAGAAGGTGTCGTTAATGCCGGAAAGATCGACGCCTGCCTCAAATATACCTCTAAAGGACAAAGCTCTAGCTACTACACCACTGGCTCTCACTTCACTGGGCGCTGGGAGTTGTTAACTAATACCTCCATGTTGCTCACCTTAAATATCGCGGGTGGTGAGGAGTCCTTAAAGGCAACACTGCTCAGCAAATCGGGAACTGGCCCTTACACTTGGACCTATCGATTTGACCTCGATGATGATTCAACAACGCAATGGAGTGGCTCAACAGCCTCAGAAAACTTTGATATCTTCCTGGATAACGAAGTGCCAACCGATGACGATGGATGTGTGCTCTAAGGCATAAATAGCCGCTGTCCCGCCCTAAAATCATCAATGTATTTTAGGGCGGGATATTCCTGTAAAGAGTTCCTCCCGCCTATTCTTGAAATCTCAATTATCATTTCGCACATCCGAATTTGGGTATGGTGTTACTTCAAAAATTAAGCGCTTCAGTTACCCATCATCAAGGCCATTAGCGTTGCCATTAGGCATGGTTGCAGCTCCCCTTGGCATAATGTGCCCCATAAAATAATCGGTACCCCGGTATCGCTAGTTGGTAAAGCGTTAAGGATTTTCATCAGTCTCATTTCTCACTTGAGAAAATCGTTCTATCGGGCCTGTTTCAAGCAAGGTCGTTACGCCTGTCGGGAATGCGGGGCTTCGTGTAAGATAAGGCCAATTAATGCAGCCTTAACCGGTCCTGGAGCCTCTCTATATGAACAGCATCGACCTATTCGCCAAAAACTGGGGTAGCAAGAACTCCATGGTGCCTATCGCCAGTGATGATATTGCTGAGCTGGAATCTCGCCTGAATGCATTTTTGCCGGATGCCTATAAATACCTGATCTCCACCTATGGCTTGGTACATACACCCAATGTGTTTACTAAAATTGTTGAGCTGGGTTCGGATATCTCTGAAGTGCAGGACTTCCTGAGTCTGGAGGATGTGGCTTCACTCTCCAAGCTGTATGAAATGACTGGTATGCCTGCGGGGCATATACTGTTTGCTTCTGACAGCAAGGGGAATATGTTCTGCTTTAAGCGTGCGGAATGCGAAAGCAAACAGCAGGATGCATCGGTTTGGTATTACGATCCGGTGAGTCGAACGGTGACAAAAATTACTGACTCCTTTACTGAGTGGCTGGATGGATTTAATCAGCTTTAACTCTCCATTTCTCTGTTTTTTCGTATTGCACTTATTACTATGACTTCAAATTCACATACTTACTTCTCCATTGGTGTTCGTTACATGCTGTTATCAGCATTGGGTTTTGCACTGATGGCAGCTTGTGTGAAAGAGGTGAGTCAGTATGGAATTCCACTTTTGGAGATTATTGCTGCTAGGGCGGCTGTTTCTTTGCTGCTTTGTTATCTAGATGTAAGGCGCAAAGGGATCTCCCTGTTGGGGGATAACAAGGTGCTGCTGATAGCGAGGGGCGTGGTGGGTTCGGTGGCATTAATTTGCGTCTACTATGCTATTACTGTATTGCCTCTCGCCGAAGCAACCTTGATTCAGTATATGCATCCGGCCTTTACGGCGGTGATTGCGCTGTTATTCCTTAAGGAGCGGATTCATCTCTCTACCTTAATCTGCATTGTATTATCGTTGATCGGTTTGTTGCTGATGGTTAATTCTACCTTGCTTTTTCAACAAGGGGAGGCGGAGGCATTACCTTGGTTTGCCGTTTTAATGGGGCTGTTCGGCGCGATAGGTAGCGCGATTGCCTATGTGTTAGTGAGAAAGCTTAGCCAAACCGAAGATAGCTCGGTGATTATCTTCTATTTCCCGCTCATTGCTTTGCCTTTAGCAATTGTTTTAACGGGCGAGAGCTTTGTTATGCCGGATCTAGCTGCGTTTTTATTACTGCTATTGGTAGGCATATTTACGCAAGTGGGACAGATTGGACTTACCAAGGCGATGCAAACTGAAGGGGCCGGAAAAGCAACCGCTTATTCCTATGTGCAAGTGGTCTTTGCAGTAATCCTTGGTTGGATATTTTTCACGGAGATTCCTACGCTGTGGACTTGGATAGGTGGGGGTTTGATTGTGGCCGGTGCATTGGTGAATACTTTAGGTAGATCAACAGGGAAAAAAGATTGATTAATATGAGCGTAATACACCATGAAGCTGAAATGGTTAACCCTTGGATTGAGCATTTTCATATTTTAGTGTTGTGTGTGATAAACGTGATACAAAACCCAATACCAACCCCATTTGACCAGCGGCTCGATTTATCACCAGTTAATTTTTCATCTGATGAGCAACGTACGGGGCCTGTGCGTTATGCGACATTCCACAGTGGTGGTATGCCGTCACTTGAAAGTAGTCTCCTACAGGTGCTTCGCTTGCCTACCTGCCGATTGAAACAATCCCCAATCCTTTCAAGCCTCCACCACTCCTAACGACTACTCTAGACTATTTCAGAAAAATGATGTGTCAGTGTGGTTTTATGGCCAAAACCTTATCTGGATGAAAGCTCAGGATTATCAAATGCTCATCATTTATTTGATGACTACCTTGCCGATTTATCCTTGCTTACCATGCTTCCTTTTTGATCATTCATCTTGGCGGCAGAGATGTCGGTGTTTAGCGTGAATATGGACGCTGTCACGGTGGGCTGTTAGTCTTTCAATAGGTCTGCATCCGTTGGTACTTAAGGGGCTTTGGGCTATTGGATTCTCCTATTAGTAATTGGCTGATTTGGTCGGCAGTGACTGGCCTACTAAAGTAGTATCCTTGATAGTAATCACACCCCTTGTTTTGTAGAAATGATGCTTGTTCTACGGTCTCTATCCCTTCTGCAACAACTTTCAGATTAAGGTGATTGGCCATTGAGATAATGGTTTCAACAATGGCTTCGCTATGCTTCTCTTCTGGAAGTTGGCGTATAAATGATTGGTCTATTTTTATGACGTCAAGCGGGAGTTGGCTTAGATAACTTAGAGATGAATAGCCAGTGCCGAAATCATCAATGGAAAACTGAATGCCCGCATTTTTTAGTGCTTCCATTTTATAGATAGTATCGCCAATATCCGTCATGGCAATACTTTCGGTGATTTCGATTTTTAAGGCATTTGCAGGCATCTGGGTTTGCTTAATGGCATTGAGTACTTTTCCTGCAAACTCATTTTGACGAAATTGGCGATAGCTGACATTGACAGCAATATGCTCTAGTGAATTGTCAGGCAGCAGTGATTTCCAATGATTAAACTGCTCACAAGCCTCATATAAAACCCATTCACCTATTGTCAGGATTAGACCGCTCTCTTCAGCAAGAGGAATAAACTTAGCCGGTGATATTAAGCCCTTTTCTGGGTGTATCCAGCGTATTAAAGACTCCACGCCTACCATGATGTTCTGTTGATTGTAGATAGGTTGATAGTAGAGGGTAAGCTCATGATTCTGGATAGCATGATGGAGATCTTTTTCTAAGTTCAATCTCTCATCAGCGGCTTTTTGCATATGAGGGTTGTAGAAGTAGATGGTATTTTTTCCCGCTGCTTTGGAGTGATACATAGCCGTATCAGCGTGTTTGATAATATCCTCTGGGGTATCTTTTTCTAGCGGGAACATCGCAATACCAATACTGGCAGTAATATGATATTGCATGTTCTGAATGTCATAGGGGGCTGATAAAATAATACGTATTTTATCGGCAATCATTTTGGCTAATTGTGCGGAAGAGAGTGAGTCCCTATTTGAGAGATAGCGTAATACGACAACAAATTCATCACCACCTAATCGAGCTACTAAATCACCGATACGCACTTTGTCGGATAGGCGTGCAGCAACTTCTTTTAGTAAAGCATCCCCGCATGAATGGCCTAGCGAGTCATTAATTTTCTTAAAGTTGTCCAGATCAATAAACAGCAGGGCGCCATAGTACCCATGGCGTTGTGCTTGGGAGATGTCCATGCTGATATATTTTTCCAGATGACGCTTGTTGGGTAAATCTGTTAGGTGGTCATGGTGAGCCATGTGATCGATATGAGCGATATGGCTTTCCAAATCAGAGATATTTTCCAGAAGCTGTGATGTCATTTTGTTGAAGGTGGAAGCGAGAAAGCCTAGCTCATCATCGCGTTCAATATGTGCTTTTTGTTGAAGGTCACCCGCAGTAATTGCCCCAGCTACATCAGCTAGTGATTCGACAGGAATCACCATTCGTTGGACAATGTTATATCCGGTATATACGCTGGCAATTAATGCAAATCCCATGACAGAGAGTATAGTCAAAATCATTGTTATAGTGATATTTAGTGCTTCTAGTGGTGGTACTTCAGAGACAATATAAAAATTTCTTTCTCCTAGCTTTGTAGGTGTATAAACCATCAAAGCATATTCATTTTCTACGCCACGAGAAAAGCCAGACGCTTTTTTGATTTCTAACTGAGTGCCTCGTAGGACAATTGATGGGCTTGAGTGAGCGATAACCCTACCTTGATCATCAGCAATGTAAATATTCCCAGACTTTCCTACTTTCATATTGGTTACCATGCGCCAGATCTCCTTCAGTCGGAGCTCTGCAACAAGTACCGCATCAATTTCGTTTGTCATGGTATTTTCCCAAGGCACACTCATGGTGAGTCGGGGATCTCCAGTTGTGGCGTCAAACCATAAATTGCTGAAGTAAGCTTTTCTATTGATATTGGGCTGAATAAAGCAAGGATCTTTGGATCGATCTTTTAGGTCATCAATGGTGTAGATCTCACTTTTTGATGTTTTGACCAGCTCTTTCCCATCTTTATTCAGCAGAACTAACTCAGTGACAATGTTGTAGTGGGATTTATCTGTGCTGATGCGTAGCCGTTCAAGTAACCCTTTTTGTATAGTGTAGGGTTGATGCACGATGTCATAAATATTGGCAATAGAGAGAAGGTCATTTTGGATTTCGATAATAGGTGCAATAAATGATTGAACGGCACGTTTGGATATCTCTTCTTGGTACTGAATGGTTTGCTCTGCCTGGAGTCGATAGTTGTGCCAGACCAGTACGATGCCAGCTAATAAAAGAGGGACAATGGCAAGGGTAAGTAGCGATATTGCCAGTGATTTTCGTACGCTATGCTTCACTTTGACGGCCTATAATGCATAGGTGTAACCACGGACAATTTTGCTGCGGTGAGTTACGATTTGTGGATATTTGCCATGTGAGTAAACTGTTCATCCGATTTACCTATTCATAGACAATGATATTGGCTTGTTGGGTGACTTCGTAGGGAATATTGATACCTGCTTGGTGAGCAGTTTTCAGATTGATAGCAACAAAGAAGTCGGTTGTTTCGACTGGTAATTCTGAGGGCTTAGCACCCTGTAGAATTTGGTGAGCCAGGCGGCCCACTTTTACGCCAGTCTGATGGAGATTTTGCCCATATGAGATCATGACTCCAGCATTCACCTGTGCCGCTCCTGAGACAAGAGGAATTTTGTGCTGGATAGCCGCTTCGAGAAAGAGATCGCTATTGGGAATAAGAAAAGGTGAGTGAAGCAACCAAAGTGCATCGATCTCGTTAGGAATGTCTGTGAGTGCTTGGTTAATTTCACTGCGTGTTTGGGTGTTCATAACAACTAATTCAATCCTCAATTTATCAGCGGCCTGCCTTAGTTCACTAAGGCAGAAGATTTCGGGGCGGCCATTTTCCCGTGTCAGCACCAGTATGTTCTTCGTTTCAGGTTTCACATTGAGTAGAAATTCAAGAGCTTTCGCATTACTGCCATCAACTTGAACGCCAGTAAGGTTGCCGCCAGGGTGTATAATGCTATCCACGACCCCCGCTTCAACGGGAGCATGCACTGGAGAGAAGATGACTGGA
The DNA here is from genome assembly GCA_050295955.1 of Thiohalomonadales bacterium. GTDB lineage: Bacteria > Pseudomonadota > Gammaproteobacteria > RBG-16-57-12 > RBG-16-57-12 > JAFLJP01. The sequence goes on along the minus strand of JBNKQQ010000030.1, from coordinate 54,622 downwards.
ACCTGACTGTCTTTTGTCAGGTGTTTTGCAATGAGTGTTGCTTTTGTTGTGGGGGTATAGAGTAGATCAATATCTTGGGCTAATACCTTTTTTAGTGTCTCTTCCAATTCATTGGGTTTTATTTCATAGCGGATATAGCGGATGTTTTTATCGGCAATATACCCTTGGTCCGTTAATGCTTGATTAAAACCATTTATCATCTCTTTCAGATTGGGATTGATGTTGACAATCGCAACAGTGGGTATTTTTTCACTGGTAGAGGAGGGGGTGCAGGCGCATATGAGTAGGGTAATGGCAAGCAGCAGTTGGTAACGATATGACGTTATATGTTTTTTTTCTATATGTAGTAAATATAAAGCATTTATGTTTAGGTATGGCGGCTTATCCACAACAATCACCCATTGGCATATTCAGCGATTTAACAAATCAGAGGGACGGATAGTTTTTATCACCGCTCGATTTTTATAAAGTCACTTTATGAACAATATCGCCAGCATATCCTATGGGTTAAACCGCAGTAACTACCCAGTCGCCACAGTTTTCACCATGTGACATGGTATCCACTAGTATAGACCTATCTCAAAAATGTGCATAAATATTGAGGTTGATCAGTGATAGGTATTTATTTTTTCCTGGAAATTGGCCTTGCTGCCTCCTACTCTTTTAAGAAGCCCCTTGAATAAATATTCTTACGCACTGAATCGTGAAATCAGGGGAAGCAACAACGCAGCACAAGGGGATAAGTGATGAAACCACGATATATTCCATTGCTCGTTGTTATAGGGACTATAACGTTACCAATGAGCGCTTTTGCTGAGATCCAGTTCTATGGAAAGGCAAATCTCTCTATTGATGTGATTGATGATCACCATGAGTCCAATCTGGGCATCTCCAGTAATCTATCTTATGCTGGTGTGAAGGGGCATTATCCGCTGCCACAACAAGATATGGACCTGTTATTTAAACTGGAGATGGGTGTGGACATGTCAGGTGAGACGGGCAGTTTCTCTGCCCGTAACCGTTATGTGGGCATAAAAGGGAAGCCTGGACAGATTATGGTGGGGAATCACTATACGCCCTATCGCACCATTGGAAGGGTATTTGATGCCTTTTATGATACCTTGGCCGATTCCCGAAGTATATTGGGCCACAGTGCGACCGGCACACCCGCTGTTTATGACCGCCTTGCTAGCAATTCACTGATACTGTTTACGCCTCGTTCCCAAAAAACCTTTTTGATGATGCAGTACTCCAGCTCTTATAAGGGAAATGAGACAGCTTCTGGCGCAGACGAAAATAATGAATCATTGTTTAGCCTGCGTTTGACCCATCGAGCTAAACCATTTGCACTGCATGCTGCTTATGAGATGCATACAGAGGATGAGAGTGATGGTATTCGCTTAGTGGGAGATTATCAGCGTGAAGCGATACGTTTTCGGGCAGTATATGAAACCATCGATGCCGGTGAGGGAAATGGTATCAGTCGTGATGCCTATGGCTTGAATGGCTCTTATATGATGGGGAAATATACCGCCAATGCTCAGGTGTTATTCGCTGAGGATTATGAGGGGATGAGCGATAGCAGTGCGCTTAATCTGGCAATTGGTGTGACCCGGTCGTTGGATGAAAATCTTCAGGTGTATGGGCTTTATACCGTTACCTATAACGAAACCAATGCCAAATATACGTTGGGAAGTATTGGTCATAATGGCGATAGAATTAAAGCAATTAATGCTGGTGACAATCTACGGGGTATTTCCGTAGGTGTGAGCTATCGCTTTGAGTGAAAGAGCGGGTACGGAGATCCTCCGTACCCGCTTTATTTACGAGGTGAATTGGGCTACCAGCTCATTGAGTTTGGAAGAGCTGTGGGCAAGTCCGCTGCTGGTATCTGCGCTGGTTTTCGCCCCTTCCGAAGTGCGCTGTGCAATTTCACTGATATTGACGATGTTGCGGTTTATCTCATCGGCAACGGCACTTTGTTCTTCGGCGGCGCTGGCAATTTGGTTGTTCATCGTGTCGATATGATCGACGGCACTGGTTATGGTGTTGAGAGACTCACCCGCCAGCTCAGCTTGTGAAACAGCTGATTGGGCGTTTTCTCTGCTGCGGGTCATTACTTCAACAGCATCATGTGCACCCTGTTGTAGACGGGCAATCATGTCCTGAATTTCGACAGTGGATTGTTCTGTCTTGTTGGCCAGTACCCGTACTTCATCTGCTACCACGGCAAAGCCTCGTCCCATATCGCCTGCCCGGGCGGCTTCTATCGCGGCATTGAGTGCTAATAGATTGGTTTGTTCCGCGATACTGCGAATAACATCCAGTACCTTGCCTACATTGTCACTTTCACTCTCCACGTTGTGAATGACTTCCGCGGACTGTTCTACTTCTTGGGCTAGGCGGTTGATAACCTGGATAGCCTGTTCCACCACATGTCGGCCCTGATTAGCCGCTTCATCAGCACGGCGAGAAGCATCAGCTGCTTGCTCGGTGTTGTTGGCCACTTCGTGGACGGTGGCGTTCATTTGATTCATGGCTGTGGCTACCTGGGTGGTTTCCGATTCTTGCTCTAATATACCATTTAGGGTCTGTTGGCTGATCTCTTCAACCAAGCTGGTGGCATGGCTGACCTCCTGACTCGCCGCTTTTACCTCATTAACCAGGGATTGTAGGCGATTCATGAAACTATTGAAGTGATGGGCGAGTTCTCCTAATTCGGTTTCTTGAAACGCTTCCATACGTCGGGTCAAGTCCGCTTTTCCTTCTGCAATCTCTTTCGTGCGCGCAACCAATTGACGGATCGGAATCTGGATAACTAGATAGCTATTAAAGCCAATAATAAAAATAGCACCACTGCAGAGTAGCGTGATCCATAACATCATTGTGCTGCTGTCATTACTACTATTGTTGAGTTCATTAAGTGGTTGCAGGGCATCTGCGAGTCTATTTTGCTGCTCTGGTGTCAAGGTGCTATTTAAACTGTCTAGATGCTGTTGTATTTGCAGGGCTTCACTACTAATGGTGTTAATACTGTTGTAGCCGTAGAGGCCAATGAGAACGGCAGAAAAGACTGAGAAGAACATGCCGGTATACATGAGATTGCGGATAGACATTGATTTGAAAAATGAATAAATCAGTCTGCCGTAGCTTTGTGGGGTAGCCATAACTGCTTCCTATCTGTAGCGGTTGATGAAATTTCCTTCCTTCTTCTAGCGGATACAGATAAAAAGTTTTTATATTGTTTATTATGTGGTTATAGGCATTCTCCGATAGATTCCGGTTTGCAGCGCTTTCGATTAGGCCAAATGGTGTTGCTCAGTTTGGCGCCATCTAAAATAGCACCGCTGAGGTCTGCATTGGTTAAATCTGCTCCGCTTAGGTCGGCGCCGCTAAGATCCACATTCATGAGGGAGGCCCCTTTGAAGACAGCATCCACAAAGATACCTTGGCTCAGGTCTGCATCATCCAGATTGGCCTTGGTGAAATTCGCAGATTTAGCATTGACCTTGTTGAGCTTGCTTTTGCTTAACTTGGCTTGCTCCAGATCTGCATTATCAAGGTTAGCGCTACTGAGCGAGGCTCGACGGAGGTCTGCATTGTAGAAGCGGGCCTGGTTAAGTTGAGCATGATTGAGATTGGCTTTTTTGAGAATAGCTCGGTCAAAACGCGCCTTTTGCAATTTTGTCTTGCTGAGATCCGCTTCGGTAAAGTTACTGCGTACAGCGTGAATGTCTCTGGCAGAAGCTTTGGTCAGTTTGGCATTATGGAAGTCGGCACGGTCCATGTCTGCACCGCTAAGATCGGCTTCACTCAAATCTGCGCCGCTGAGGTTGCTATTGAGCAGTAGCGCTTCGTTGAGATCCGCTTCGACTAAATTGCGGCCACTATGGTCGCAATCCATCCAGTTGACCCCGGTTCGAGGATCATCCTGACAGGCAGCATGGCTAAGATTGCCGCAAAGAAACAGGCAGAGGGCTAGGGTGAGTGGCTGTTTTTGTGGTTTATTCATTCCGCTCAACTTGGTTGTTGGTTATATTAAACATATTACTCAAGTATCGGTTATACAAGGCAATCCTGGATGAATAGACAAGCTTTAGCAGAAAAAGTTGGTGATCGCTTACGCTCGCTTGGTTTGATGTTGGTGACGGCAGAGTCCTGTACAGGGGGAGGCGTTGCCTATGTTGTGACTGAGATTGCAGGTAGTTCCGAATGGTTCGAGCGGGGGTTTGTTACCTATAGCAATGCTTCCAAGCAGCAGATGCTGGGCGTGGCAGAACAAACGTTGAGTGCTTATGGGGCTGTCAGTGAAGCGACGGTGATTGAGATGGCTAAAGGGGCATTATTACAGAGTGGAGCACAGGTCTCTCTCGCAATCAGTGGCATCGCAGGGCCTGGAGGCGCTACACCGGGCAAGCCGGTAGGGATGGTCTGTTTTGCCTGGGCACATGGAGAAAAAGTATATAGTGAGGTGAAGTATTTTGATGGAGATCGCACTGCTGTACGCGGGCAAGCGATTACACATGCCTTACAGGGTGTACTAGGTTTATTAGATGAGTGATTATCAGCGCCTGTTCTTTGCTCTCTGGCCGGATGATGCCCTGCGTCAGCGTATCTACGAGATGCAGCCCCAAAATGACAATTTAATGGGCAGGTTCGTTGCCAAAGAAAATTATCATATCACCTTGGCGTTTATGGCTAAGGTTAGCGATCGGCAGTGGGAGCGCCTGGAAATGAATGCCGCGACTTTGCAATTCCCAGCGTTTGAGTTGCAGTTGGACCAGTTGGGTTACTGGCAGCGTGCAGAGGTGATGTGGATCGGTTGTCAGCATACACCGGATGAGCTTCTTCAACTAGTTGAAGGTTTGAAACAGATGTTGCACCAAGTTGGTCTGCCAATTGAAAAGCGCGATTACCAGCCACACCTCTCTATCCGTCGTAAAATGCCCAGAGGGCCAAAACATCTACAAGCGATTCCGGCGATAACGTGGCCGGTAAAAGAGTTTGTCCTGAGCCGCTCCATTACCCACTCTCATGGGCCGGAATATCAAGTTATTGGGCGTTGGCCATTGCATAGCAAAAAAAGTAGTGTATAAATATACATGTTGTGTATAATCGAGATCATGCGATGCCGCTGGTGCGGTGAGAACAAATGACAGAATGTGGATAGGAGAGACTATCGTGGATGCAAATAAGCAGAAGGCGCTACAGGCAGCGCTAGGTCAGATTGAGAAGCAGTTTGGTAAAGGGTCTGTGATGCGCATGGGTGATGCCAGTGCTGCGCGGGACATAGAGGCGATCTCAACTGGCTCCCTGTCACTGGATGTGGCATTGGGCATTGGAGGCTTACCTAAAGGACGTATTGTTGAAATCTACGGTCCCGAATCTTCCGGTAAAACGACACTGACTTTGCAGGTGATTGCTGAGGCCCAAAAAGTGGGAGGCACCTGCGCCTTCGTAGACGCGGAGCATGCTCTGGATCCACAATATGCTGAAAAGCTTGGCGTCAATGTTGATGATTTGCTGGTCTCTCAGCCTGATGCTGGTGAACAGGCGCTGGAAATTACCGACATGCTGGTACGATCTGGAGCAGTCGATGTCGTTATTGTTGACTCGGTGGCCGCGTTGACACCTAAGGCTGAGATCGAGGGTGAAATGGGTGACTCCCACGTTGGCCTGCAGGCACGACTGATGTCTCAAGCACTGCGTAAGTTAACGGCCAATATTAAGCGCTCCAATACACTGGTGATTTTTATCAACCAGATTCGTATGAAAATTGGCGTAATGTTTGGCAATCCCGAGACTACTACTGGCGGTAATGCTCTGAAGTTCTACTCTTCAGTTCGTCTGGATATCCGTCGAATTGGCTCCATCAAGAAAGGTGATGAAGTTGTTGGCAACGAGACTCGTGTGAAAGTTGTGAAGAACAAGGTAGCACCGCCCTTCAAGCAGGCTGAATTTGAAATCATGTATGGTGAAGGTAGCTCGCGCGAAGGTGAAATTATTGATTTGGGTGTGAAGCTGGGGCTGGTGGATAAAGCGGGTGCTTGGTATAGCTACAATGGTAATCGTATCGGCCAGGGTAAGGATAATGTGCGGAATTTCCTGAAAGAAAATCCAGCGATATCACAGGAGGTTGAGGCGGCTATTCGTGCTCAATTGTTACCGAGTAAGCAAGAGCAGGGAGCAGCATCTGGAGTAGAGCAAGAGCTGGAGGTGTAATCGCTATTGACACATCGTAGTGTTATATAAGAGGGGGGCATTGTCCCCCTTACTATCTGTTTAAAAGTCCTCCATATCGCCTCATAATGGCTAGCCAGCTGGCAAATATCCTAAATCTTAAGAAGTCCCCCTCCTGTTAATTAGTAAATAGCCAGATTCTCATAACTAAAATGGTCGAATGGTACTACTCAGGATGCTATACTCCGCGGTTGGCGCATTCCGGGCGAGGATATTTTTCGCCTGTAGCGGGGTGGTCCTGATAAAAAGGTCATGATGATGGGCGATACAGCGCAACTTGGTGAAATTCGCCAGCATGCGATAACCCTGCTGGCAAGACGTGAGCATGGGCGCTTTGAGTTGCAGCGTAAGCTGGCAGCTAAAGGCTATGACGCTGAGGCGATTTTCCTGGTGTTGGATAGTCTTGAGGGCGAACGCTTACAAAGCGATGCCCGCTATTGTGAGAGCTATATCCGCTCGCGTGTCCGCAAAGGCTATGGTCCTAACCGTATTCGAATGGAGTTACAGGAGAAACGGTTGGATAGCACATTGATTAACGAATATATCTACCTGGATGAGTGGGATTGGCACCAACTTGCTATCGAGGTACGTCGCAAGCGCTTTGGTGAGTTATCAGGCGGCGACATAAAGGCTCGGGCAAAGCAGTTACGCTTTTTGCAATATCGGGGCTTTGATTCAGAACAAATAAACGCCGCTATGCGGCAGAGCGACTAGGCAACAGAGAAGAGAGTGAAATGAAGAGCGCTGAAATACGCAAGGCATTCCTGGAGTTTTTCCACGAGCGCGGACATGAAATGGTTCCCAGTAGCCCGCTGGTTCCAGGTAATGATCCCACTTTGTTATTCACTAACGCAGGTATGGTGCAGTTTAAAGAGACCTTTTTAGGGCTTGAAGAGCGTGCATACAGCCGGGCGGTCTCTTCCCAGCGGTGTGTCCGTGCCGGTGGAAAGCATAATGACCTGGAAAATGTCGGCTATACCGCTCGCCATCACACCTTTTTTGAGATGCTGGGTAATTTCAGCTTCGGTGACTATTTCAAGGAAGAGGCAATCCAGTATGCTTGGGAGTTTCTCACTGAAACATTAAAACTGCCCAAAGAGAAACTGTGGGTCACCGTTTATAAAGAGGATGACGAAGCGGCGGATATCTGGCTGAACAAAGTTGGTGTACCGGCAGATCGTCTGAGCCGTATTGGTGATAAACCAGGCGGCAAGCGCTATGAGTCTGATAATTTCTGGTCAATGGGTGATACCGGCCCTTGTGGGCCTTGCTCTGAAATTTTTTATGACCACGGTCCTGAAGTATGGGGTGGTCCTCCAGGAACCCCTGAGGAGGATGGCGACCGCTACATTGAGATTTGGAACCTGGTTTTCATGCAGTTTAATCGTGATGCTGATGGTACCATGGCGGAGCTACCTAAGAAGTCGATCGATACGGGCATGGGCCTTGAGCGCCTATCTGCCGTCATGCAGCATGAGCATAATAATTATGATATCGATCTGTTCCGTAATTTGATCTACGAGGTGGCCAAACTCACCAAGACGGAAGATCACAGCAATAAATCTCTACGGGTTATTGCTGACCACATACGTGCTTGCTCTTTCCTCGTGGTGGATGGCGTGGTGCCCTCTAATGAGGGGCGAGGTTATGTGCTGCGACGTATTATTCGTCGCGCCATCCGTCACGGTAACAAACTTGGCATGAAGGACGCGTTTTTCTATAAATTGGTAGGTCCTCTGTGTGACGAGATGGGCGAAGCCTTTCCTGAGTTGTTAAAGCTACGTGAACATGTCGAGCGCATCTTGAAAATGGAAGAGGAGCGCTTTGCTGAGACTTTGGATCAAGGGTTGCAAATTCTTGAGGGTGAGATTGCTAAATTGTCCGGTGACACAATTCCGGGTGATGTGCTTTTCCGTCTTTATGATACTTATGGTTTTCCTGTTGATCTGACTGCCGATATCGCCCGTGAGCGTAATCTGCAAGTGGATGAGGCTGGCTTTGAAGCGGCTATGAACGAGCAGCGTGAACGTGCTCGGGCTGCCAGCAGTTTTGAAGGCGATTTCGGCAAGAAAATTGAGCTGGAGGGAAGCACCGAATTTGTCGGCTATGATCAACTTGATGGAGAGGCCAAGGTTGTCTCAATCTATAAAGCAGGTCATGAAGTCACTAGTCTGGCTGAAGGTGAGCAGGGAATGGTTATTCTGGATCGCACGCCGTTCTACGCTGAGTCAGGTGGTCAATCCGGTGATGCAGGGTTGCTCACGGCAAATGACATTCGCTTTGAGGTTGTGGATACTCAAAAGCAGGGAGCTGCAGTATTCGGGCACATGGGTAAATTAACCTTGGGTAGCTTGATGGTTGGCGATGTGCTGGAAGCGAAGGTGGACGAAACTATCCGTACCGCGACCGAGTGTAATCACTCTGCTACTCACCTCCTACACGCCGCACTACGCAAAACCCTGGGTGAGCATGTACAGCAAAAAGGCTCATTGGTTGAGGCGGAGCGCCTGCGTTTTGACTTCTCCCATTTTGAAGCGGTTAGCACAGAGCAGTTGAAATCGATTGAAACGTTGGTGAATCAACAGATTCGTGCAAACCATCTGGTTGATACTAAGGTTATGTCGCCCGATGACGCAGTGGCTGCAGGGGCGATGGCGCTGTTTGGTGAAAAGTATGGTGATGAGGTCCGCGTATTGCGCATGGGTGACTTCTCCATGGAGTTGTGTGGTGGTACTCATGTCGAACGTACCGGTGATATTGGTTACTTCAAGATTGTCTCTGAAGGCGGCGTGGCGGCTGGTGTACGCCGTATTGAGGCAGTTACCGCTGAGGCGGCTCAAGCCTGGGTGGAGGAGACTAATGGCCGACTAATGGATGTGGCCACCCAAGTAAAGGCGGCTGGTCGTGATGAGGTTGTCAGCAAGGTTGGACAGTTGGTGGAGCGTGCCCGCGGCCTGGAAAAAGAGTTGGAAAAGCTCAAGGCGAAGTTGGCGAGTGCTGCGGGCTCTGATCTAGTCTCTCAAGCGGTTGATTTGGATGGTATTAAAGTGCTGGCTGCGAAGCTGGAAGGGAGCGATGCCAAATCGCTACGCGACACTGTTGACCAACTTAAAAATAAGCTAGGCACGGCAGCCATTGTGGTTGCTTGCGTGGATGGGGAGAAGGTGAGTTTGGCCGCTGGTGTGACCAAAGATGCTACTAATCGTATTAAAGCTGGCGATCTGGTCAATCATGTTGCCCAGCAGGTTGGTGGTCGAGGCGGAGGTCGTCCTGATATGGCGATGGCGGGTGGAAATGACCCGGCGCAGCTGGATCAAGCACTGGCTTCTGTAGAAGAGTGGGCAAAACAGCAAATTTTTTCGTGAAAAAAAGTAGGAATTTTCCTACAATGTAACCAAAGACGTGTAGGATACTCTCCTACCATGTAAAGATGGAATTATGGCACTGATAGTTCAAAAGTATGGTGGTACCTCGGTAGGCTCCATAGAGCGCATCCAAAAAGTCGCCGAAAAGGTAATAAAAACAAGGGATCACGGCAATGATGTGGTGGTGGTTGTCTCTGCGATGAGCGGTGAAACCAATCGCCTGATCGATCTAGCCAAAGGGATAAGCGACAAGCCCACGCCACGAGAGTTGGATGTGCTAGTTGCAACGGGTGAGCAGGTAACCATTGCTTTGTTAGCAATGGCTTTGGAGGCTCAGGGTTGTCCTGCAATCTCTTATACTGGCTCACAGGTACAGATTCTGACGGATAGTGTACACAATAAGGCGCGCATCAAAGAGATTGATGATAGCCGCATTCGTGACGATCTGCAGAAAGGTCGAGTTGTTGTCGTTGCGGGCTTTCAGGGGACAGATGAACATGGCAACATCACGACTCTGGGACGCGGAGGTTCAGATACCTCTGCAGTTGCATTAGCTGCAGCACTAAAAGCCGATGAATGCCAGATCTACACTGATGTGGATGGAGTCTATACTACGGATCCGCGGGTTGAACCCAGGGCTCGTCGTCTGGAACGCATCACCTTCGAGGAGATGCTGGAGATGGCCAGCTTGGGATCCAAAGTATTGCAGATCCGCTCAGTTGAGTTTGCTGGTAAATACAATGTACCTTTGCGAGTGCTTTCAAGTTTCACAGAAGGTGAAGGCACTCTGATTACCTATGAGGAAGATGGCGTGGAAGAGGCGAGAATTTCAGGAATCGCTTTTAATCGGGATGAAGCTAAGCTAACTGTGTTGGGCGTGCCAGATCAACCCGGTGTGGCTCACCGCATATTAGGGCCAATTGGCGATGCCAATATTGAAGTAGATATGATCATCCAGAATGTGGGTGGGGATGATACAACTGATTTTACCTTTACCGTTCACCGTAATGACTTGGACAAGGCATTGTCGATTCTTAATGATGTCGCCAAAGAGCTAGGAGCGCGTGAGGTAAATGGTGATAGCTCAATCATCAAGCTATCGCTAGTAGGTGTTGGTATGCGATCACACGCAGGAATTGCCAGCACCATGTTTGAAATCTTGGCGAAAGAGGGAATCAATATCAAGATGATCTCAACCTCTGAAATCAAGATATCCGTAGTGATTGATGAGAAGTATCTGGAGCTGGGTGTTCGTGCGCTGCATGAGGGCTTTGATCTGGAGCACTCAGCCTAGGAAAGGTTGATACAGGATTGCTGCACGGTCGTTTTCCGTGCGATAAAATTGCGTAAGGTACCAAGATGGATCGGTATTGGATAACAGTGTCCTTACATAACATCAACGTTAACAATTGTTGACAAAATTGTTATCTCTTAGGGCTGATCTAAACTGGCTAGATGACGATATAGTCACTAAGCTGAGTGGTTGAAAGGTCCCGGAAGCTGTAGATACAAAAGGAGAGATGTAATGTTAATTCTGACCCGCCGTGTTGGAGAAACCCTGATCATCGGTGACGATGTGACTGTGACTGTTCTGGGCGTTAAAGGTAATCAGGTACGTATTGGTGTGAATGCACCAAAAGATGTATCAGTACACCGAGAAGAGATCTATGAGCGTATTCAGCAAGAAAAAGCCCAGCAGGAGTCTGCTGAGTAGTTTGCACTAGCTGTTTCTGCTCATATTTAAAGCAAAAGCGGAGCATTATAGGCTCCGTTTTTGTTTTTACTGAAAAAAATGTAAATAAAATTACATTTTAGCTTTTCTCCCAGACATTTTTTTGCGAGAATACGCCCCAAGTTGGAGAGCTGGCCGAGTGGCTGAAGGCGCACCCCTGCTAAGGGTGTATAGGGGAAACTCTATCGAGGGTTCGAATCCCTCGCTCTCCGCCATTTATCACTTTGATTTTGTTGTAAAACATCATCAAAAAATAAATGGAAAAAGAGGTTGACACAATAAGCTGGAAACAGCATAATGCGCACCTCAACAAAGTACGCGCTCGTAGCTCAGCTGGATAGAGTACCTGGCTACGAACCAGGCGGTCGGAGGTTCGAATCCTCCCGAGCGCGCCATATTTTGTAAACAAATCAACCGGTTAGGGTGGCAGCCTGAAGCCGGTTTTTTTGTGTCTGCTCTTTCTGTGTGAGCTTTGTGTGACACATTCATGCGGAAGCTCTCAGTTTTAGTACGGTTAGTGTTGGCTGGCTTTCTTGATTATCACCGCATAATAGTTCAACTGCGTTGATGAGCTCTTCGATTTCCGCTGCACTGTAGTCGGTTGTTACGTTGCCGTTGGTATGGCCAAGTAGTGCCTGTCTGGTCTCAAAGTTGACGCCTGCTGCTCTGAGGCGGCGGGCGAATGTGTGACGCAGGTTGTGCACGCCTTTGACATACATGTCGCTTTGAGTCAGTCCGGCTCGCTCCCAGGCCTTCACCCATGCGTTGGTTCGCATATTGTTGACGGCAAGGCCCTTGTAGGTGAATACGTAGCTGTAGGCGCAATTGCATTCACCGCCGTTATGGATCTTGCACTTGTCTAGGTGTTTGGCTGGTCGGTGCTGACGTCGTTTGCTGATGATGGAGCGGGCTATTCTATTGAGGATAGTTAGCCGCTCTTCATCATTTTTAACTAGATGTTTAGGGATGATGAATACCGAGGTGTCAAGCTCGGGTACTTTCACTTCCCATTCCCATTTGAGTCTGCAAACATTGCTCTCTCGGTTGCCGCAATTCACTTTGAATAAGCTCATTTCTGCAAGGTGATCGGGTAGCTCTTTGAACAGTTTGGCTTGCTCTTCCCAGCTTAAAGGGTAAGGCTTTGATGAGTCCTTCACTTTAAGCATTTTTATCTTGGGGGCTTGGGCAAGCCAGGTTAGGCCGTTGTCGTCATACCAATCATTTGCTGCAGCATTGAGAAGCGCCCGGACTGCTCCCAGTGCATTGTTGATACTTTTGTCTTTTATCCCTCTCTCTTTTTCATGTTTAACAAAGGGCGAAAGCTTTGCGTTATTTACCTCGTCGATATTGGGGTTGCCAATTGCGCCGATGACTTGCATGAGGTGCATACCGATGTCTTCAATTGAATCCAGGTGTTGATTATCGAGGACGTATTTCACGGCGGCTTCTTCAAGATTGTGTTTAGGGCGAATACCGAACTCTTTGGCTTTTCGGGCTTCATTGAGTTTATGTATTAAGAGGGCTTCTGCTTCTTCATACGAACTAGTTCGAGTGCTGCACCTAAGTTGCCCACCTGAGAAGTGCTTCGACCTTTTGTCGATGTGCCAGATTTCACCCCGCTTCTTGAGTCCTGGCATGGGGTTGTTGCTACTATGTTTGGTTGCCATTGTTGGTTACCTCCAGAAAGTTGTTGCTTAGGAGGCCGCCCGTTGCACTTCTTATATTCCTCCCACCAGGCGTCCAGGTCAAGACGATCAAACTGCACGGTGCCGCCGTTGCGGACTTCTGGCAGGTAGGGGCGCACCTCGGCGTTGAACTTATTCTTGTTCATGCCGAGGTAGGCTGGGGCGTCTTTGAGCTGGATTACACGGGGTTGCATGGGTGGCCTAATCTTTTAATCTTTATTAGTTTTTTCGTGCGGGGTTGGTGTTAAATTTAATTCATATTTCTGTTGGTCTTTTCGGTATCTGATCATGAAAAAAGCCATGATTGGCCATAGGTTTAGGATGGCAAAGGAGAGTATCCCCTTGGTTGGGTCTTCCTTGTACCAGTTGTAAAATACTTGATCTTTGGTATCGAGTGTGGCGCATATGGCGGCCCCCAGGATGGTGTTAATCAGGAGGCCGGTGAGTATGTATATTAATGTCATTTTATTTTCTCTTTGCGGGCAACCATAAAAATTGACTGGTTGCGAGGTGTTAGGTTTAGGGAGGCGATCGTGATTGCCAGGCGTTTCATGCTGCTCTCCATTGTTGGTATAGATAATCTCCTGCAACCCGCTGGCGGGCCATGGCGAGGGTGTCATCAATGGTTGGCGGAATAGAGCTTAGTTCGGCTTTGCGTTTGCGAGCTTCGGCTCTGACGTTGGCTAGGATGCGCTTTTGGGTTGGTCGCGTTGAGGTGTATAGCTTGGCGGCCTGCCTCACGCTATTTTGGTTGCTATTCAGTTTATCGGCGGCTTGTTGCAGGGTGAGCATTTCCACGGCTAGGCAGTGATAAACGTCACGCTGAAAGTCTGGGTCAAAGTGCTTGGCTATTACGGGCATAGTTATAGCTCCTCTGCTATGTCGATAATGGCCTGGGCGTATGCGGCTACTAAGGCATCTTGATTTTTTCGTGCGGTTGCTACGTCACTGTCGTTGTCGATAAAGAAGGGCTCAGCGATGAGGCAGGGGGCTTTTGTTTGTGATAGCAGGTAGCCGCCACGGTCTTCGCTGGTGACAGGTTTAACGCCGCGATCCCGTAGGCCGAGTGCGCTGACAAGGTGCTTTTGCAGTGTGCAGGCAATGGCTTTGCCGGTGTTTGATTTGTGGTAATACAATACCTCTGAGCCGCTAGATTTTCCGTTATAGGCGTTGCAGTGCAGGCTAATAATAAAATCGGGCTTTAGCATGTTAGCTTTGCGGGGGAGGCCTGCAAGGGTGTCGCGGTAAACCAGGGTTACCTCGATGCCGTCGGCATCATCCAGGATGCGTTTTATCTTGTGGGCCAAGCCGTCGTTAAAGCCAAACTCGGTGGTGCCGGTTGTTGGGTTTTTGGCCCCTGGTGATTGCTTGCTGTGGCCGATGATTAGGGCTATTTTTTTCATTGGTTTATTTCCTAAAAGGTTTTTGTTTGAAGGATTGATTGTCCAGCTATCAACTCTATTGCATTTAAAAATTGTTCAGCTGAATCGCAGTGTTTTCGCATATTGTCATCAAAGCATTTGTTGCCTATGACGTAGCGCTTTTCTTTCAAGCTGTAGTGCATGGCTTCTGGGTGAGCTTCTTGGTATTCACTGAGTAGCTTGGTTGCTGCTGCGGGGCCTAAATGAAAGGCGCGCATTACATGTGTGCGGCTTATAAATCTGTGCTTAAGTAGCATGGCTTCAATGAAGGCGAAACGTGCGGATTGGCGACTCATTGCGTGTCCCCTGTTATCTGCTTCCATGCCCATTGGATATCCAGTGGTGGCCCGATGACTGGAGCCATGGATGTTCCGGTTTCGTCTAACTTGTGATCAGGGCAATCTTTCATGAGGGATTGCCAAAATTCTTTTGTATCGAATTCTTTGGCTTGGATGGCCCATTGAATTGTTGCTCGAATCTCTTCGGGCTGCTGGTTGGCTAGCCATTCTTTGTTGATGCGGTATTGATCAATGGTGATCTCGAATAATTTGGCGAGATCGGTTAGGGCTTTTTTCCCATCGGGGCTGCTGATGTGGTAGCCGATTCGGGTGAGGTACATTGAGGCTATGTCGATGAAGGTGCTGGCATCTGGAATGATTTCGCTGATTCCTTGTTGGGCATTCTTTTCCGTCCATTCGATAGCTTCTTCTTCGTCGATTTCATCCAGCACGCATGCAGGGCATACCTCGTGTTTAACATTCACGGGGTTGTGGAGTGCTGCCCATAGCACTACGATTTTGGCTGCGCCTTCATCTAGGCGGGACTTGCTGGTGTCTACAATCCAACGGCATACCTCCCCGTAGGCGTCATGGGCTTGATGAGCCTTGCTTTGGTAACAGTCAACATCATCACAGCAATTCCGCTCTCCTTCGCCGCTGATGGATACCCTGTTAGGGCATTGCTTACAGTCGCTTTGATCAAAGCGGGGGGGCTCCAGTTCGCGGTATTCATCGAACATGTCTTCTTGCTGTTCGTTATGCTCTACCGGTTCGATTGTCTCGGTTGTGGTAGTGGTGATAACGCTGCGGGTACCGTCTGTATCTGGCTCACTCACGATGCCTTGCTGTTGCATTGTCTCCATCAGGTGGGCGGCGCGGTTGTAGCCTATTTTGAGTTGTCGCTGTAGTGTGCTGATGGTGGGGTTGGCCAGTGTTGCGACGATGGCACAGGCTTCACCGTAAAGTGGATCTTCGGCACCCTCCCATTGAGTTACCTGTACTTCATCTTCCTCTTCCTCTTCTTCGATATCCCCTGGCTTGCCCATCTCTTGTTTTAGGTCTGCCCACTCGGCGCGCTTGGCGGTGTGGCAGTGGCTATCTAGGCAAAAGGTTTGCTTGCTGATGGTTTTTTTGTGCGCGCAGCCAGCGCAGCTTTCTACGTCTAGCTGGTCATCGGATAGCATGGGGTGACGTTCGCGGTATAGCTCCAGTATTTTGCCGTTGAGGGCGTCACCGTTGGGGCGTGGGTTAGTGTTTAGCCAGGCCTTGGTTTCTCGCTGGATCTCGGGTGAGAGGTTGAGAAGGTCTCGTGCCTGGCGCGTGGTAAGGCTGTCTTTTTTTATCATTCCTTTTAGCCAGTCGGGGGATTGTTCGTGGATACGAATGAGATTGCGAATGGCGCTG
Source organism: Thiohalomonadales bacterium (assembly GCA_050295955.1). GTDB lineage: Bacteria > Pseudomonadota > Gammaproteobacteria > RBG-16-57-12 > RBG-16-57-12 > JAFLJP01. The sequence goes on along the minus strand of JBNKQQ010000030.1, from coordinate 38,497 downwards.
GCGCTGTGCTTTTTCATGCCGTTGCTTTCCATATGCTTCTCGATGTCGCTGGAACTCATGCCGCAGTCGTTTTTGAATTTGGCATACATGCGCCCGTAGTCCAGTTGGGATAGGGGTTTGCTGATGTTGTCTAAGGCCATCATGGTGATGCGGGTCAGGTGGTTTTCTATCTCCTGCTGGGTGGCTTTCATGGCAGGGATGGTGTCATCACATTCCGCCTTGATGCCTGCGCGCCAGCGGTGTTCGCCGTGAACGATCATAAAGCGGCCTTCGGTCTCTGGGTGTGCGCGCAGCTTTATTGCCTGGCGGATGCCATGGACGGGTATTGTGGCCGCAATGTCGTTCACATTGGATTGGTCGATTTCCCGATTGTCTGGGTCGGGGTCGATGAGGTTGAGCGGAACCTGGGTTATGGTGGTTTCGGTTAGTTGGATCATGGCTGTTTGTCCATTCTTTACGCTGATAAATCAGGGTTGTTGATAAAGTCCCACGCGTCGGCGGTGGCTTTGTTGAGGTCGCCGCCGTTGGTCTCCAGGCGGCGCTGGCCGTATTGGATCGCGGCGGTAACTTCGGTGGCTGGGTAGTTGGTGCCGAACTCTTCTTCTAGGGTGGCGGCTAGGTTTTGCTTTAGCCGATCCATGCGCGCTTTGCTTTCGCTGTAGCGCTGCAGGTTGAATACGTTGCGCAGGCCTTGGCCTGGGTCACGGATGATTTCTTGCATGGTCTTCTCCTATGCTGCCAGCGCGGCAGCTTTTATTAGTGCAGGGCAGTGGGCGATGGCGTCCGTTAACGTGGCGGCATAGCCTAAATGCTGGCTGTATTGCTCGGTGAGTGAGTGGGGGTATTGCGGCTCGTGATATACCCCGCATGTCGTGCAGTAGGGTTTGTGCCTGGTTTCCAGGTCTTCCAGGCTGACGATCAACTTTACGCCTTGGGCGATCAGTTGCTCTGGGTCGGTGCCGCATAGCGAGCGCAGGATCACGCCGTCGCTAAAGGTGGCGGCAATTTCCACTTGGTGGCCGGTGGGGGTAAGCCATTGGCTACTGAGGGCTGGCTGGTTCATGCTGCCTCCATTGCAATAACGGCGTTGATGAGGTCAAGGTAGGCGGCTGGGCCTTGATTCCAATAGGGGGCTTCTCCCATTCCGGCTGCCAGCTGTTCAGGGGCCATGGGCATGGGATGGTTATTTTGCTTGCACCAGTCTCTGACAAGGCAAGCATTTTCTAGGCGATCCAGCCCGAAGTGGCTGGTTAGGTCGCGGTTGATGTTGGTTGCGTTGATGACTGCTTCGCTAGGCTTTCTCATGCTTACCACTCCTGCTGGAAGATGATCAGGCTGCCGATGGTGTGGCGGTCTTTGGTTTTTAGGGCGCTGATTAGGTGGCCCATGGTGGGTAGGCCCACTTTTTTAGCCATTTTCGCCCCTTCTTCGACGTTGTAGAGGCTGGCCATGGCGGCGATGAGCGCCCCTTGGTGGGTTGGTTTGGCCATCACGGCTTTGTGCATCTCTTTGATGTTGGGGGTAACTTCTCGCCAATGGCTTATTTGCTCTGGCTTCAGGCCGCGGCAATTGAAGAGATTCCAGCCTGCTGCTTGGGCGGCATCGGTCCAGTAGCGCAGGAAGTCATGTGCGTCTGGGGTGAGGGGTTGGCGCTGATGTGCTTCGCTCATTGGGGCTCTCCTTGTGGTCGAAAGTGGTGTTTCTTGGGAAACATTCTGGAGAGAATAGAACCAATAGTTACCACATGTCAAGAACTGATAGTTACCTTTATGGTGTGGTATGTTTTGAAAAAATAATTTATGGGTGCAAAAGGAGGTTGGTGTGCGGTTTGGTTGGTGGTTTGGAATGGTATTTTTATTGGCGGGGTGCGTGGCTACCCCGGCCTTTATGTCTGATCAGATGGCCAATGACTATATGGAAGTTCAAAGGTATGCTGACCCGGCTGCTGCTTATGTGGGGGAGTGGACGGCGGCCACGGGTCCTATGTTGACGGCTATTCGAATATTTCCTGATGGTCGAGCGATAATGTGTGCTTCTGTAGAGTATTATGGTGAGATGGGCGGGAAGGTTTATCGAGATAAGGATAGTGCAGGGGTGATATTTGAATCTGGGGTGAGATACGAATTGGCTGGCATTGATTCCGGCTTCTTGTTAATGAGGTCTTATGGGACTGAATATCGATTCTATGCGGGTCAGGTGCCTGAAAGGTGTGTTGCTGAGTTGAGGGACAAATAAGCTTAGATTTGTGTTATTTAAAAGGGGCATGCGCCCCTTTTTTATTGGTTGTCATCCTTGTTTTTGGTTTGGTTGAGAATTTTTTCTAGGGCCTCCCTTGTCTCGTCGTCTGGGGCGTAGTTTCTCAGGGTTTGAATGGCGTTGAGGATCTCTGTTGCAATGGAGAGCAGGGAGGTGCGTTCGTCCTGGGCAATTCCTCTTAGATGCTGATAGGCATCATCCAGGGTGTGGAGTCTGGGGTAGCGCCAATGCAAGGCCCCGCAGGCGGCATGGATGATTTTGTCAGATTCGGTATTGCTATCGGCGATATGGCGCTTACGGGTGCGGGCGAGCGCCTTTTCTACATTCGATTTTATTTCGGCTGTGCGTAGTGGTTTTGTCATAATGCCGCAGCAGCCGTACAGGTCAGAGTGGCGCTCTAGCATGATCATGCTGGCCTGGGTGCCGCTGATAAACAGGTAGGGGAGGTTAATATTGATTAAAACATCGGCCACTCTGCCCCCGCTCATTTCTGGCATTTGGTAGTCGAGTATGGCTAGGTCAACGGGGTGTTTTTGTACAACCTCAATGGCCTGCAAGCCATTTTCTGCAGTGTAGATGTGGTGATGCTCTTTTAGTGTCCGTTCAAATATGTCGAGGATATCCCTATCATCGTCTGCGATGAGAATTATTGCCATAGGTCACTACTCGTTCATTGCGTCAATAAATTCGATAACTCTAATATTGTCGGATTTTTCCGACAATTTTCCAGCGGTTTTTTGTGAATTATTGTGTCGGCTGTGATAGTTGGTGTGTTTTATCACATAGCCACGCCAAGCCATGGCAATGACGTGAGGGTCAACTTCTCCGTGTCGATGACAGAACGTGGTGAATTCTTCTTGGGATTTTGGTGGGGTAATGAGTTGGCATATACGCCCCATGGTGATACCTCCATTTAACAACATGGCGGTTGAACATGTGGCGCATCGTCGGGCCGGGTGTCGCTTGGTTAGCATCGTCGGTAACCAGCAGGCCCACTGTATCGATTGGAGAATTTTATTGCCAGTCGGTTATTTCTGATTTTTTTGTAGGTCAGTTCCTACATCTGTTGCCATGTCGTCTTCAAAGGCCGCATCGGTGAGGATTGTGGCTTTTTCTTTGGGAGTTTTAGCTTCAGCTAGCGCTTTCCGTGTCTCGATGTACAGAATAATTTCCTGTCTTGTGGTCCAGTCGAATTCAAGTAGTAGGTCTGTTGCTTTTTGAATGTCGCCGGGGAGGTATGGGGCTATCGGCTCATTGATTCCGGGGGAGAGGGATTCTCTTGTTGGTGAGTTCCGGCCTGTTGCGAGCCATTCAAACGATACACCACAAGCTTTGGCGAGCTTGATGAGATTGTCCATTGCGGGAATGGACTCATTTTCAAGCCATTTTCGTGCGCCTTTTTGGCTTACCGTTCCCCCTTCACTAGCGATAATTTTTTGGACGGCAAATTGCCTTCCCTTTCCCTTTGGGGGGACTTTGTTCATATCAAGCGCGGTATTGAGGCGCTCTGAGAATGCTGCTTTTTCGTCAACTGTAACCATAGGTTCTATTATGGCAGTATTCATAGGTAACAATCAGTTCTTGACTTAAGGTAACTATCGGTTCTATTCTCTGTGGCATGGAGATGCTACAGAAATTAATTGATGAATTAGGGCCGACAAAGGTTACTGATCAAATCAACTCAGCCAGGCCCTCTTTGAGGCCTATTTCTTATCAGGCGGTAAAGAAGTGGGCTAAGGAGGGCGTTCCTGCTGATCGGGTTATCCAGGTGGTTCTGGCATTCCCTGACCGATTCACTTTGCATGCGTTGCGCCCAGATATATATCCATTCCCAGAATGGCGGTTGCCTGGCGATTATTGCTGGCCGGAGCTTGTCTGTGATGCCGCATAACGTTTTCCAATCCCTTTACCTCCATAAAGGTTTCCGGTGTTCCGCCCTGGGGCGCCGGTTTTTTTATTGTTTTGGTGCTGTGCTGATTTTCAGTATGGCAGTGTTTTTACATTGATGCGCCGATAGGGCGGGAGAGTTATCACATGAGTAAGCGGAAAAAGCCTTGTATTGAGGAGTTTTTGCATTCGCTGCATATGACCGGTTTGCATTATGAGGGCGGTATTTCTGGGTTGGCGCGTGAGATGTCTATGCGTGAGATGACGCTGGTGACGAAGTTGACGCCGGGCGATGAGCGCCACTTCCCTCATGTGCTGGAGTTTATCGGGGTGTTGAATCGTACCGGTGATCTTTCGTCACTGCATATGTTGAATGCGATGTTTGGTTTGGAGTGCCGTGAGCCGGTGACAACGGCTACTGAAAAGAGTGTGGTGAATGCGATTTTGAGCGCGAATTCTGAGCATGCGGATATTGGCAAGCTTTATCTGACGTTGACTGAGGACGGGGATTTTAGCGCGAAGGACCGGGTTAGATTGTTGCGGGAGATTAAACAGGCAGAAGAGCGCTTGGCTGTGTTGAAAAATACGGTGTTGGCAGAGGATGCTGACTGATGGCTGAGAATGCATATGCGGCGGTGGCGAATCGGTTCGCTGAGGTGTTGCGGGACAAGATTCAGGTGTGCCCGGATTGTCGGGGCCTGGGGTGGATATCCCTGAGTTGGGACCCGATCGCGGTGGATGATGCGGTTTGTGATAAGTGCAGTGGCCATGGGGTGTTGAATCCCAGCATTGCTAATGAGGTTGCGGATTTTCTGGAGGTGCTGAGCGTGGGTAAGCCGATTGTGTCTTATCCGTTTGTGACTGAGATGCAGGTGGAGGGGGATTGAGTGATTCGTGTCACAGTTGAATTGCTGCCTAAGGGTAGTGAGGTTAATAAAAGGACGTTGGGTGTGATGGAGATTGCTAATGATGGCAGTGGCGGTCAGGCGGTAGGAAATTACATCGGTGTACTGCATGCGGAATATACCGGGAAAGCCGGACGGTCTGGGCGAGTGTATGGATTTCATCGGCAAGGGCAGTCCGTGTGGTCTTTGGTGGGCGCTTTTTTGAAGTTGTGGGGGCACGCAAAGCACTCTCCTAAGTTGATGGAGAAGTGAGCTTGCATAGATCCGTCGCCCTCCTATAGCGCATGGATGGGCGGGTTCACTGGGCGGCGGTTCTATGTGAGTTCAATAACAGCGATGAGGGAAAGCGATATGGCGTCACCAATCATTAAATTTTTTTCATATGCACATCTTCCAGAGTCTTTGCAGGCAATAAGTAAGCCTATTGGTGATTTGGCTGAAGAGATGGATAAGTCTCTGCCTGATGGCGCTGAAAAGAGCGCTGGGTTGCGGAAGCTTTTGGAAGCTAAGGACTGTTTTGTCCGGGCTAATCTGGAGGGATAGCTATGGGTATGCGTGTGACGTGTGCTGACGGCACGGTGTTTGGGCCTGAGAAGCATAATTTAGTGGGCAGTGTTAAACGTGTTCGGGATCGTGATCATAGTAAGGTGCGTAAGCCGGGTGTGGTGGGTGAGTTCCCGGTTTTGGTTGAGCAGTCGGGTGATTACAAGATGTTTACCTATAGCTCAAAGATTAGTGATTTGGAGGCGGTGTGATGAGCCTTGATGCTGCTGAATCTAAGTTAACGGGTTATGGGTCTGTGACGGTGCGTATTGATGAGAATGGCCCTCGCATTTATGTGCGGGGCTTTGATGGTGAGGGTTGCACCTGTCGTGATGTGGCTGTTCAGGCTGGCCTTTGGGCTATTGGCGAGTTGCAGCGTGAGGTTTTGAGCACAATTGAGCGGCCCGGGGGCGGCTCGATTGGGGTTGATTAGGGGTTGTCATTGGAGGTGGTTATTCGTTACGTGCCGGTGTTATCTCGCTGGTATGTCTGTCATGCGAATAGCTATCAAAATGCCTTTCGATCATCAGTTAACGGTTTTTCCACTCGGGATGCTGCTGCTGTCTTTGCTTATAGCGTTGGTGCTGTAGTGGTGAAGCATGACTTTGATCGACTTCAAGATTATTAAATGGGAGGTGCTATGGATATCGCGGATCACGCGCAAGAGCGCGAAGCTTTGATATTGCAGAAACGTATTGAGGCGGCACGAGTAGGGGGGGGGCATATGCAAGGCTCTAGTGTTTGCTCTTGCGGTGAGCCAAATGACCGGGCAGGCGAGGGCTTTGCTACTTGTACTGATTGCTTTGAGGCGACCATGGCCGCGCCGGATGCGGCGGTATTGGTGGGCGGGGTATGAGCGCGCCCCAACCGCAGTACCCGGCACCGACGCTGGCCGAGGCCGAGTTAGCGCTGTTTTACCTGGATTCTGATTGCGCCAGGGATAGATGGGTGCAGATGGGGATGGCGCTGAAGGCGGAGTTTGGGCAGGACGGCTTTGATGTGTGGAGCCGCTGGTCTCAGCAAGCGCCAGGTTATAAGGCGGTAGATGCACGGGATACGTGGCGCTCTATCAAGGGTGCTGGGGGCATTACGATAGCCACCCTGTTTGCCGCTGCAGTAGAAGCCGGTTGGCGGCATCAGCGTGAGGAGACGTTAGACCAAAAGCAGGCGCGTGAGTTGGCCGCTGCTGAGCGGGCTAAGGCCAACCGGGTTCGGCAAGAGCAGGAAGAGCGTGATCGCGTAACGCTGCAAAACAAAGTCGCTGAGGTTTGTTTACGCATTAGAGATCAATGCCTGAGCCGGGACGGCTCGGCTCCTTATTTGTCTTTGAAGGGGGTTGAGGCGTTCGGCGTAGGCTTTGTAAAAACGCCTTTTATTATCGTTAATCATCTTGAAGAGAATACGGTTGAGCTGCTGATCGGCGCGAGCTTTGTCCGCGATTTTTTCAATTCCAATCCCGCGAAAAATGAGTCCATCAGCTTTAAGTATGTGAAGCCAGGCACGCTTGTTGTGCCGCTGAAGGATGAAGAGGGAAGGCTTTGGAATTTCCAGTTAATTTTCCAGAGTGGGCGCAAGTCATTTTTAAAGGGGGGGCGCAAGCAGGGCCTCTTTCATGTTATTCCAGGTGCTGAGCGTTGGGGCGTTGTTGAGGGTTATGCGACCGGGGCTTCTTGTCATATGGCTACAGGGTGGACGATTGCGGTGGCCTTTGATGCGGGTAACTTAGGTCCAGTTTGTCGGGCGATGCATGCGTTATTTCCGGATATGCCGGGGGCGGTGCTCGGGGATGATGATATTTCCAATAAAGAGAATACGGGGCGGTTAAAGGCTGAGGCGGTTGCTAGTGAGTTAGGCATTCCCGCAGTGTTCCCGACGTTTAAAACAGAGAGTGAGGCGGCATGAGCAATGACAATAATAAGCCGGACGGGAAGGATTGGAACGATCTCGCAAGTGTTGCGGGGCTTGATGAGGTGCAGCGCCAGCTGCTAAGTGGCGTTTCTGTTGCCGACAGGCCTAGCAATATTACTTCTAAAGAGCCGAAGGCTTTTGAAGGGGTAGAAAGCACTTCCAGAGATGAGGGTAGGGAGGATTTTGAGCCGCCTGAGGATTGGGAGCTGCCGGCTTGCCTTGATACAACGAAGAATGGCGTGGTAATGGCCAATCTTTTGAATCTGATCAAGGTGTTAACGCTTGATAAGCGTTGGCGCGGGGTGCTTGGGTATAACGAGTTTTCTTGTCGTATTGAGAAGCGGGTTTTGCCGCCTATGCGGCATTCTGAAGTTGGGCCGTGGGAAGAGTCGGACGCGGCCAGTTTACGGGCGTGGGTAGCGCAATATTATGGGTTTACCCCGAATCATCAGGATATCAACGATGCGCTGATGCATATCGCGCCGGGAAATAAGTATCACCCTGTTAGGGAGTGGCTTGAATCGCTGGAGTGGGATGGTGAGGAAAGGTTGCATCGGTGGTTGATTGAGGCGTTTAAACCGCAAGAGCCTGAGAAGTATATCGGGGCGGTGGGGGCGCGTTTTTTGATTGGGGCGGTGGCGCGGATTTTTGAGCCTGGCTGCAAGTTCGACAACGTTTTAATCCTTGAGGGCAAGCAGGGGATTGGTAAGTCTTCGGTGATATCGGTGTTATTTGGTGAGTGGTTCACGGATGCCCCGCTGCCCATTGGTGACAAAGAGCAATATGGCCTGATGTATGGCAAGTGGGGCTATGAGTTGGCGGAGCTTTCTTCGTTCAGTAAGAAGGAGGAGGAGACTTTGAAGCAGTTCTTCTCTCAGGTCACTGACCGATTCCGGCCACCCTATGGCCGTATGGCTATCGATCATAAGCGCCAGACGGTGTTTTTGGGGACGACTAACGATCATCAGTATATGAAGGACCCAACTGGGAACCGGCGTTACTGGCCGGTGGGGTGCTTGTGTGCCTTGGTGGATTGGGTGGCACAGATGCGTGAGCAGTTGTGGGCTGAGGCGGTGCATCGATACCGACAGGGGGAGCGGCGTTATATCCCGCAGGATGACCCGGACCCGTCCGAAGCGGAGCTATGTCAGATGGTGATTGAAATTCAGGATATGCGGGCGATTGGGGATACCTGGGCGGACAAGCTTTATGGCTGGCTGGCTGGGCGTGATGGGAAAGAATTTAGCTTGGCTGAGATTATGGAGGATGGCCTTGAGGTGTTGCCGGGGGTTCAAACGCCGCCCTTGCAAAAGCGTGCTGCTGCGGTACTGGTTCAGCTGGGGTGGGAGCGTAAGCGCACGGCAAAGGGCCGTCTGTGGAGGAAGATTCCTGTGCAGCCTGATTTAACTGATGGGGGGCCGATTCTGTGACGCTTGTGACGCTACTAGCTTTTAAGCGTCATGCTGTAAGGCCGCATCAGAGCGCGCTGTGTGACGCTATGACGCTTGTGACGCTTCTCCCTCCTGTATGCGGACGCATGCACGCGCGCGGGCCTGTACGCGGATGGGTGGCGTCATACGTCATTAATGGGTTTAACGTCAGTGTTTATAAGGGCTGAGGCGATGACGCTTAAAGCTATAGAGGCGTCACAGGCGTCATTAGAGTGGCGCTACGTAGATCGATTGGTAAAACGTTCAGATGTCGGCGGTTATGTAATCCAGGTAACTATTAACCAGGGATCGGTTATCCCTGAATACCTCTACACATTAAGTCATTGCGGGTTTGAGATGTTAAGTGCAGCGGTGATCCGTGATGATCGTAATGGTCAGGCTGAGGTTAACGAGTACTGCATGAGTGTGGCGGTTGAGCATTGGTCACTTCGCTCACTTCGTGCTGAGGCTTATGCTGCGGTAGGGGGCGGAATGGTGGCTAAGTATGGCATTAATGCAATTAGTTTGTTGAACCGCGAAAGCTTGCAGGCAGTTATCAGGAAGCCAAGGCTTCTTGAGCAATATAAAAACAATAATGATTTTCTTCCTTCTTCAATCCAGGGCAATGAGGCCGGTGTGGTGCCGGATGGTGATGAGCAATGTGGTGATGAGGTGACAGCATGAATAAGGCTAAAAATGGTTGGCTTGAGTTGAAGATTAAAGGCGAGGGTGTAAAGAAGCGGGGAGAAGAGCTGCTTAAAAACTGGGGTAATTGGTGCAATCAAGGCGGTAGTACAAAGCTAGGTTATGGTAATAGTGTATTGGCTGGAGCATCAAGTGGTGGGATGCAGTTGGTTGATGTGGAGTATGGACTGTTAGTTGAGGCGTATTTGTTGGATTTGCGAACTGTCGATATTGAGTTGGTATCAATTGCCGTTAATGTATACCAATCAGGCATGGAGCATGAGGATGTGATTGCACTATTAGGCATGAGGTCGGGACGGTTTTACGCGTTGCGCAATGAGCTGGTAATGGCTATCGGTGGAACGACTTTGAAAAATGTGCTTGCAACTTCGAAGTTGGCCGCCTAGTATTGTGTTAAATTACCGAAGTTATCACACGAAGCCCTGGCCATTGCGCTGGGGCTTTTGCGTTTAGGGGATTTGGAAATGGTTAGGGGGTTGCTTGGTATTGCTGCTGTATTGGGTTTGCTGCTGGTGTGGCAGTTCGATCGTGCTGAATCGTTGGCTGAAGATAATGCGCAATACCAATACCTAGTTGATCATGTGGTAGCCGAGAACGGTAAACAGGCTGAAGTGATTGATAGCCTGAGCGTTGAGCGTAATCGCCTTCAACATTCCATGGGTGAGTACGTGGCCCGTCGTGATAGAGCGATAGCGGCGCGTGCTGAGTCTGATCGTAAGTTGAGTGAGTTAGCGGGTGAGTATGAAAGTCTTCGTGAGTATCTGTCTGTTGCTGTGCCTTGGGGTGTTGCTGAGTGGTTGTGGGTCAAGTCCTCCCAAAGTGATTACCAAGGTGGAACACTTGAGGCTAGCCCCTCCCGATCATCTATTGAGGGATACGCCCGTGCCGGTTATGCCGCTGTATCCCATGAAGATGGGTGGCGATGGTGTAGAGATGTCGAGGCCGCATTGAGTAGCTGCAATGCAGATAAGCAGGCGATTAGGGAGTGGCTGGAGTGAGTGCGGATAACGTGGTGCATGGTGTGGCTAAGGTTTCTTACACTGCAAGCGGTGGGCTGGTTGGTGTTGGGGCCTTGGACTTGAACGATGTGGCTATTGTCGTTGGTATGGTGTTGGCTGTGCTTACCTTTCTGACGAACGTGATTGCTAACTGGTATTGGAAGCGCAAGCACTACGAGTTGGCGGTTGCTAAGGCTGGCGTGCCTGAAGATGGCGAGCGGCCTGAATAGTTTGGGTCCTTCCGGCGGGTTCGGTGTGTACGGGTAATTCGAACCGCGCTTTTTTTCTAGGGTTGGGCCCCTATAGGGGGTTCCGGTTCCGGTTGTCCTTTTCATTTCGATAGAGTTTGTTCCATGCCTAGCCAGTCTGAAGTCGCTGATCATCTTGATATGTCAGAGCGCAACGCGCGAGATGTGCTGAAGGCGCTCGGCATCGATTGGAAGTCTTCGACGTTGGATGATATTCGTGTGGCTTATATTCGCGACCTGCGAGGGAAAGCCGCCGGCAGGGGTGGTGATGAACAAAAGCTGGCTTCAGCGCGTACTCGCAAGGCTGAAGTTGAAACCATGTCTTTGGAGATTTCGCTCGCTAAAGAATGTGACGTTTTGCAAGAGCCGGAAGTTTTCGAGCGTGAACTAGACCAGGCGATAACCGCAACCAAGCAGATGTTCCTATCAATGTCTGAGGGGTTGAAGTCTGAGATTGATGCTCGCTATGGGATAGATTTAGATGCATCAATTATTGACGAAGCAGTTCATAGTACGCTGTCCGAGTTGGCTAAATACGACCCGGAATGCGAGGCGCTTGATAGCGAGAGCTTGGAAGAAGTGGGCTCCTCCACCGAAGATGACGACTCAGGAGTGGGCTGATAAATATCGATTCCTATCATCAAAGGCTGCTGCACGATCTGGCAAATATAAATCGAGTGTAACCCCTTATATTCCTGGCATATTGGATGCGATGGATGACCCAGAGATACATGAGGTCATTTGCATGAAGTCGGCTCAGGTTGCATGGACTGAAGCGGTTAATAATAAGCTTGGTCGCCATGTTGATATCGATCCAATTAAAACTATCATCATGTTCCCGACAGGGAAGGCGTCAAAAAAATATAGCATTAAAAAGTGGCGCCCGATGGTTGAGGCTACACCTCGCCTTCGAGACAAGGTTGATTTAAGTGGATCTCGAAAGAGTGGTAACACATGGGACTTTTGGAATTTTCCTGGTGCCTCTGTTGAGTTTGTTACATCAAGGGCAATAACTGATCTTAAATCTGATGCGATCCCTTTGATGTTCGTTGAAGAACCGGCGGACGCTGAGACTGATGTGAATGGCCAGGGTGATTCTATAGCGCTGCTGAGGGACCGCGCAAAGACCTACAACCGGTGGAAGTTGATTATTGGTGGTACGCCATCAATAAAGGGCGTTTGCCCGGTAGAGGCTCAGTATGATCGCAGTGATAAGCGAAAATTCTTTGTTAAGTGTCGTCATTGTGGTGAGCACCACGTTTTAAGTTTTTCTAATTTGCTATGGGAAGAGGGTAAGCCAGAGACTGCGGTTTATCATGCACCGTGTTGTGATACCGCGTGGGATGACAATGATAAAAACTGGTCGGTCAGGCATGGTGAATGGAGAGCTACAGCGCCGTATAAGGGGGTTGCCGGATTTTGGCTAAATGAGCTATACAGTCCTTTCCCTGGTTCAAAGTTGGCTTCGCTTGCTGATAAATGGGAAGTGGCTAAAAAAGAGGCTGAGCAAGGAAAGATTGAAAAGTTAGTGGTATTTACTAACTCTTCGATGGGCATTCCTTTTGAGCATCAAGGCATCAAGCTTGACTATGATGAGATGCAGAAGCGGGCAGAGTCTTACCAAGAGTTTCATGCTCCAGCGGGTGTTTTGTACATGACAGCTGGCGTGGATGTTCAGCGTGATCGATTGGCGGTGCAGATTTGGGGCTATGGAAAAGGCATGGAGCGCTGGTTGATCTACTGGGGTGAATTGGCGGCCAAAGAAAAAACAACTGATAGAAAAGATCCTGTATGGGATGCGCTAGATAGCCTGCTGTGGGACGCGAGTAAGTTTGTCCATGAGTGCGGTTATTACATGCACGTATCAGCGGCAACGCTTGATTGTTCAGATGGTAACTTCTCAGAGACTGGCTATTGGTATGTTAGGACGCGAAATAAGAAAGGCCATAATGTGCTGGCGGGTAAGGGAAGTAGTAATGATTATGGATCAAAAGAAATCTTTACTCGTCCTTCTCCGATAGATCGTAAAGGGAAAAATAATAGCAAGGCGGCTAAGGCTGGTGTTCAGGTTCATATCATAGGCACCCATAAAGCTAAAGATTACCTCATTGGTGAGCATGGAGTCTTTCATTTGTTAGGAGAGGGTGCAGGCCGAGTTCATTGGTATGAAGAGGTGCGCTCTGACTTTCTTGAGCAGATCTTTTCTGAAATCAAAGTACCTTCTCGCCGAGGTGGTGGAAGGATGACTTATGAGGTTAAGTCTGGTGTAAGGAATGAGGGTGTGGACTGTGCTGTGATGTCTGAACATTCCGCTAGATCACTTCGTCTGCATACCTGGGATGATGCTAGGTGGGATCAAGAGCGAGAAAAGATGAAGCAGGTTGACTTGTTTAGCCTACCGCCAGCCGTTCCCCAGGAAACACCTAAACAACAACCTTCCTCCTCATCGCCTTACGATAATGACGATGATGATTTCATAAACGTACAAGGTAATTGGATGTAATGGCATTTACTCAGGCAGATATTGACGCGATTGATGAGGCGATTAAAAACCAAGTGCTCACTGTGTCGGATGGTGATGGTGGATCGGTTACCTATCGTTCAACGGGAGATATGATCAAAGCGCGCGATAAGATGGTGCGCAGTATCAATAGTGCAAAGGCTAAGGCATCGGGTGGTTCATCAATGTATAGCGTGGCTGATTTCACATGAGTAATTGGATTGATGCATTTGCTGATATTGTGAGTCCATCGTGGGCGCTGAATCGAGCAAGGGCGCGCCATGTTAAAGCGGCTTATGAGGCGGCCAAGCCTGGGCGCTTGCGTTCTTTGACTGCGGATAATGCTAGCGGTGATGCCGTGGTGGGTCGGGCTGGTTCAACGCTTCGTGGCTATGCTCGTCAGTTAGAGCAAAACTATGACTTGGCTAAGGGCGTGTTGGATGTCTTGGTAAATAACACCATCGGCCCTAATGGTATAAGTCGTGAACCGTTGCCGCGCCGCAAAGATGGCACTATCCATGATGAGTACGCTTTGCTGCTGCTGATGCTTTGGCAGGACTTTTGTAAACGCCCAGAAGTAACTTGGGAGCATGATCACGTTAGCGCGAGTCGCTTGGCAGCGCGCACTTGGTTCCGTGATGGGGAATATTTGGTGCAGTTTGTTGAGGGTAATGTCCCGGGTTTGAATCATGGAACCAAGGTGCCATTCTCTTATGAGTTGATTGAGGCCGATCATTTGCCTTTTGACTATGACGATAAGTCAAAGGGCATTACCCAGGGCGTTGAGCGTAACGATTGGAATCGTCCTCGGGCATACCATGTGTATAAGCAACACCCTGGTGATAGTAGTTTTGGCTTTAGCTATGACATGAAGCGTGTATCCGCCGATAGGATGCTTCACCCAAAAATGGTTAATCGATTTGCTCAGGCTCGGGGGGTATCAATCTTTGCTTCTGTGATGAAGCGTATTGAGGATCTAAAAGACTACGAAGAGAGCGAGCGTATCGCGGCCCGCGTTGCTGCGGCGATGACTGCCTACATTAAAAAAGGTAATCCTGAAGATTATGAGGATGGGTCTAGCGGTGATCGAAAGTTTAAGTTAAGGCCCGGTATGGTTTTTGATGGGCTGGTCCAAGGTGAAGAGATTGGCACCATTGAAAGTAATCGCCCCTCTGCATTATTAACACCTTTTCATGATGCGCAAACTCGCTTTATTTCAACTGGTACAAGCGCGGGCTATAGCTCGGTAACGCGAAATTATAACGGCACCTATTCAGCTCAGCGTCAGGAACTGGTAGAGGGCTGGGTGGCTTATCAGTCATTAACTAATTTGCATGTATCACAAAATGAGCGGCCCACCTGGGAGCGCTTTGTGCAGATGTGTGTGCTGTCTGGCTGGGCTCCAATCCCGTCTGATTTAGACGTAGCTACCATTGCCGATGCTGATTTTCGCGGCCCTGGTATGCCGTGGATTGATCCTGAAAAAGAAGCCAAGGCTAACCGCTTGTTGGAGCGGTGTGGCTATAAGTCAGCACAACAGATTATTCGTGAGCGTAGCGGCAATCCAAAAGATGTCATGGATCAGATACGCAAGTGGCGCGAAGAAGCTGAGCGATACCAATTGGTATTCGAATCAAACCCTAAACACGATAAAAATTCACAAACAGAAGCCCCGGCCAAAACCGGGGCTTCTTCGTTAGAGGAAGAGGAAAAAGAAGATGCCGAAACCGTATCAGATTAAAGCCGCTGGTGAGGCTAAAGCTGAGCTGTTCATCTATGGCGATATCGGTGAGAACTGGTGGGGTGATGAGATCGGTGCCAAGGCAGTTGTGGAGCAGATTGCTGCGTTAGAGGTTGATGAGATTGATGTTTTCATTAACTCCTATGGCGGTGTGGTTGCTGAGGGCATTGCTATCTACAACGCGCTTCGTCGTCATTCGGCCACTATTAATGTGTATATCGACGGTGTTGCTGTCTCCATTGCCTCCCTGATTGCTATGGCTGGCGATACGGTAACCATGTCAGAGAACGCATTGTTCATGGTTCATGCGCCGTGGGGTGGTGCCATGGGTAACGCCAAAGAACTGCGTGAGTACGCTGATGTGCTGGATAAGTATGCTGAAGCGATGGCTTCCAGTTATGTGCGTAAAACAGGTCAATCACATGATGACATCATGGCCTTGCTCACTGATGGTGAAGATCACTACTACACCGCTGCTGAAGCCAAGGAGTTTGGCTATGTGGACGAAGTGGCTGAGGAAGCCATGGCCACTGCTGCAAGTGGGTTTAAAGATTCCAAGTTCTACCCATCGCTATTGAGTTTTGAGGCCAAGGGGCTTCAAGCGGTTGCCGCAAAACTAAAAAATTCTAAACCGGCGGCCCCGGTCGCCGCCAAACCTAAACCTGAAAAAGAGGAGGCAGATATGCCAGATAAAGACCCGGCGACCGATCCAAAGGCCGCTAATGCAGATGAAATCCGCGCGCAAGTGCTAGCGGCGGAAACCAAGCGCAAGGGTGATATTCGCGCAGCCTATAAGCCGTTTATTACTCGTGATGGAGTGGTGGCGCTATTGGATGAGTGTATTGATAACAGTGATTGCACTGTTGAAGCTGCAAACCAAAAGCTGCTGGCTAAGCTGGGGCAAGGCACTGAATCTATCCAGGCGGGTGTAACTCAGGATGAGTCAGAGAAAAAAGTCGATGGGATGACAAAGGCTCTTTTGGCTCGTGTGGGTGCTGAGAAGCACGATATGGCTAATCCGTATCGTGGTCATACGCTATCAAGTATGGCAAGGGCTTGCCTTGAGGATGCGGGTGCTAGTGTGGCGAATATGACCGCTGATGAGTTGGCACCCATGGCGCTTACTCGTGGTGTGGTGCGTGGTGCTCAAACTACCTCTGATTTCCCTGTTATCCTCGAAAACACCATGCATAAGTTGGTGTTAACTGGATTTGCTGCCCAGCCATCCACTTGGGATCAGTTCTGTAAGGTTGGGGATGTGACCGACTTCAGAGAGTGGAATAGAATGGTTCCGGGTTTGATTGGTAATCTGGGTGATGTGAATGAGGCAGGGGAATATCTAAACAAGAATATTCCCGATGCTGAGAAAAATAGTGTTGCTGCTAAGCGCAAGGGAAATATTATTGCTATCACACCTGAAGTGCTGGTGAATGATGATATTGGCTATATCAGCGATATGGCTACATCATTGGGCAGGGCGGGTAATCGCACCATTGACTTGGCGGTTTATGCGTTACTCCAAAGTAATCCAGCGCTGAAAGATGGTACGCCGCTATTCCATGCTGATCACAATAATTTAGCGGCTACTCATGGTTCACCTACGGTGGATATCCTGGATGCCATGGCAACTAAGATGGGTGAGCAGGTTGCGCCGGGTGAGGATAAGGTCAAGCTTGATATTGTTCCTGATGTGGCATTGGTGAATCGTGCGCGTAAAGGTGCGATGAATGTATTGGTGAATGCTCAGTATGATCCTGATACGGCCAATAAGCTTCAGAAGCCTAATATGGTTAACGGGATTGTAAGTAAAATCGTGTCCACCGCTAACATTGCAGCGGCCCCTTGGTACCTGTTCGCTAATCCAAATATTGCGCCTGTCATTGAAGTTGTGTTTGTCAATGGTCAACGTGAGCCGCGTTTGGTGGTTGCTGAGGACTTCAATACAGGTGGATTGCGTTGGCGTGTAGAGTTGCCGTTTGGCGTGGGTGCTATCGATTTCCGTGGTGCAATTAAGAACAACGGTTAAGTTATTTTAAATTATTAAGGTCGCTAATTGCGGCCTTTTTTGTTTCTAAAGTTAGGAGAGCTTAAAGTGGCAAATAATATTGTAAATGGCAACCACATGCAGCGGTTGGATTACGCCAACGCGGGTGCGGCAATTGCATCGGGTGATATTGTGGTGGTGGGTGCCACTGAGGATGCCGTACTGGCGGTAGCTTTGGTGGATATTGCGACTGGTGGCACGGGGACTGTTGGTGTTAATTGTTCGGTGACTGCGCCTAAGGTGGTGGGTGCCGTATTCAAGCAAGGCGAAAGTCTGAATTGGGATGCTAGTGCGGATGCCTTTGATGACAACCAAGCGATTGCAGCGGCGGGTGACGTGTCGGGTGCGGCATCCCGTGCGGATGCTGATGGTGCCAATGGAGAGGTAACTTGTACCGTGTGGCTAACGGGTGTGCCTTCTGCTATTGCGTAATAGCTAGCGTTTCCTGAGAAACGGTTACCATTGTTGGAAATTGATTTTTTCATTGTTGCGATACCTCCTAAAGTTAGATTTGGGCCTATTTTTATAGGCCCTTTTTTATGGGTGAGTGTTTATGAGTAGTTTTGCAATGCTCGGTGAGGGTGTGACGGGTACGCCTGGCACGGGTCCTGTGTCGTTATCTGGCTCACCAATCAGTACAGATGCAAATATTTTAAGGTCGGCTATACCTGATGGTGGATCGGCTAGGGTTGTCATGAGTGAAGGCAATCTATGGCAAGATTTTAAAGCGCGGTTGGCGTATGGTTCACCGGATGTTATTACGCGTATAAAAACCTACGCGTCATACAACGGCGTGTCGCGTGGTGCTGAAAATATTTCATTTTCCTCGGCGGCTAAATTGCGCGTAATTGGCGTTCAAAGCGCCTTGCCTTATGAAGGGGTTGCCCCGGTTGCGGGAGGGTTAATATCGGCCAATTACACTAACAATGCGGGGACGTCAACGTTAACGCTGAATCCAGGTGTGGTGTATGCGGTGCCGTTTATCGCGGGTTGTGATTATCCGGTAAATACGCTTCAGGCTCGGGTTGTGACGGCGCAGGCAGGTGGGCTGCTTCGGTTGGGGATTGCGGGTCGTGCGGCGGATGGATCTGCTGGGTTATTGATTGATGAATCGTCGGCATTGGATGCTACAACGGCGGGTGATAAATACGGTGCAATTGCGTCAGAGTATGAATTGGATTTTGGTGAATTAATTTATGCCTTGTTTTTGACAAATGTGGCAGGCATAGAGGTTGATGCGATATCAAGGACGGATATTGTTGGATCGCCGCTGGGTGCTAAGGAAAGCGGCAATGCCTATTACCAGTTGATGTATGAGACGGGTAATCATACGTTTGGTGCATTCGCTACTGATATAGGTGCGGTAATCACTGGCAATGCAGATTTGGCAAATACTCCCGTGATGAGGTTGTCATGATCAATATTTTTTTAAATCGAGTAGTGTATAAAGACAAGGGGCTTGGGTTGTGTGGGGCGCTTGGGTCTGCTGGCTATAGTGTCTCACTTAACACCTATGGTGGTGTTAGGCGCATTGCTGAGCACTATGGGCGTGCATTAACCGGCGTTGCTGATGATGAATTGGTTACAGTTTCTCGTCGGCTAGATGGTGCAGATATAACGGTATCGGATGAGTTGGTGATACAAAATATCATCGATACATTTGATCCGGTGGTTTACGAAATTGATAAAAAACGCCGAGAAATAGAGGATCAATTTATCTCTCGGTGTTTTCAAAATAAAACCGTTAACCAAATTCTATATGAAATCTTTCAGGTGCTATCGGTTATCGAGGATCGTCGGAATGGCGGTGGCGTGGCGGCTGAAGAAGTGGCGCGTGAGGCAAAGTCGCAATCACGTCAACCAATCATGAAGGGGCTGCTAAATCTATCGGATGGTAAGCGCTATCAATTCGATGCTATTGATAGTAGTGCGCTGACTGAGGATCAGAAAATTTCAGAGGCAAATCGTATCCGTGCGATTGATGTTAAATCTGATTCTGTGTGGGTGATCTAATGATCGGTCAGTGGATGATTGGTGAGGTAATGATTGGTGAGTGGGTTGTCGCTGATAGTGTTCTGCAAGTGAATAATGTCACTCATAGTCATGCATCAGTCTCGCCGTCATTATCGGTTGATTATCAGTTGCAGGTGAATAGCGTGCAGCATAATCATGCTCATGAAGGCCTGTCGTTGCTGGTGGATTATTTGCTATCGGTTGATGATGTTTCCCATGCGCAATTTTCAGGGCTAGTGCAGTTAACGGCTAATAGTGTTCTGTTGGTGAGTGATGTGCTGCATGCGCATATATCAGAGCTGCCGTCACTATTGGTTGATTATCAATTGTTGGTAGATGATGTGATTCATAATCATCTATCTGAGTCGGCGTCGCTAACTGCAAACGCGGTGTTGATTGTTTCTGATGTGCTACATGCACACATTGTTGATAACGTCACGCTGTACGGGAATGTGGTGTTTGCTGGGGCAAGAAATATTATCATGATTCCGGGTGAGTCCCGGTTGATTCTTATCGCGGCTGAGTCGCGTCTAATTCTTCATTGATCCTGTAAATATAGGGGTAAAACATGTTTCAGAAAGTGACAGCGTTAACGCTGATTCGCGACGGTGAGTATTGTCTTCAGAAAGATGCTAGTGATGAATTGCCGCTGCAAAGGGCGGCTGAATATAAAGCTCATGGCTGGGTTAAATATGATGGCGAGCCAACCATTGAGCGGCAATCTCAATCGGTAGTGCTTGAGGTAGATGATGTGATCCAGGAGCAAGGGGTGACCTATGGGTAATTCGGTTTCTGATGCTGAGCTGGATGCGGCTCACGATGTGACGGCAACGGCGGATCAGCAAAACGCGTGCTCTGCTGAGCCATTAACATTCTATGAGGGAGTGGATGCAGATGCTTGGGCGGGCGCTGTTGTTACAGCGGCTGGCGATGCGATTCGCCCTGCAGCGCGCAATGGCTATTGCTATGAGTGTACAACGCCGGGCACTACCGGTGGTGTGGAGCCAGTATGGCCGACGACGCCTGGGCAAACCGTTAACGATAACGGTGTGGTGTGGACGTGTCGTAATAACTACGTGCTGGCCAGTGCTGGTATGGCCGGTGGTGACTATGTAAAAGCGGATGGTGATACCTCTGGTCGTAAGCTCACGATGTCTGAAAAAGCGGGTGTGATTATTCATACCAGCGGTACCGCTAATCATGTGGCGCTGGTGACAAAGGCCAGCAATGCGCTGCGTCGTGTGGTTACCTGTCAATCCAAGGCTTTGACGGCAAATGACACGGTGACAATTTCTGCGTGGAAAGCGGAAATAGCGGATCCAGCATAATGAGGCGCGATCCTAAAACCCAGCTGTGGGTGATGACAAAACAGCTGTGGGAAGAGACGGCTTTTGGTCGTACTTTTAAGGGCCGTCTCGATGCGGGGGATTCGCTTCTATCGGTTGATAGTGTGGTGGTTGAGAATCAACATCGTATTGCGGGCTCTGTTGATTTGACGGTTGTTGCCTCTGCTGTGATGGGTGATGGAAATGAGATTGGTGCGGCGTATCTTAAGGGTGGTGCTGCGGGTGAGGCGTACAAAATTTCTATACGTTGCGTCACGGTAAATGGTCATCGGTTGGAGCGAGATTTTTTGCTTGAGGTAATTGACTAATGGCAAATCATAGCGCCTTAATCGCTCAGGCTGTCCGTGATCACCTGGGTAACTGTGATGTTTCCTATTTGGGTGTAACTAAGCGGGGGAAGTTTAACGAAAGCGCGGTTGGTCAGGGTGATGGCAATCGAATCACTGGTTATCTTCATGGGCTAACTGTGGTCGAATCTGATTTCCCTACATTGCAGGGTGAGGATACGGTGGAGTTGGTGTTAGATGGTAATCCTAACAAGGGTGGCTTCTACATTGTGCGAGAACTTCGCCGTGCCAATGGTTCGTTAAAAATGCTGCTGAGTCGTTCCTGATGAAATTGACTGCGGGTAATTTTGATCAAGAGATCAAGCGTGCGTCTCGGCACTTCTCTGATGTGCAAAAAAAACAAATTCCTCAAGCAACCGCCTGGGCGCTAACGGGTGTGGCTAAAAAGGTCAAAGAGGCTGAGCGTGATGAAATGCAAAAAGTCTTTGATAAGCCAACCCGCTGGACGCTTAACTCAATCTTTTTCAAAGGGGCTACCAAGCGTCGCTTAGAGGCTAGGGTATGGCTGAAAGATCGCGGTAGCGCTGGCAAAGGCAATGCGGCTGCAGATTATCTGCTGCCTCATATCATTGGCGGGCAGCGTCAGCAAAAGCGCTTTGAGGGGCGTATGCGTCACCGTGGGCATATCGATGCCGGGGAGTATCTAATTCCCGGTAAAGGTACCCGCCTGAATCAGGCGGGTAATATGTCTCAAGGTCGGGTTGTGAAAATGATGTCGGCTCTGGGGGCGCACACTGAGGTAGGCTTTACCGCGAACTCTCGTGACAAACAAAAGCAAGATCACTTCGTCGGCAAGATAAATGGTCAGTGGGGTGTCTGGCAGCGTGTCGGGCGTAAGGGGCGCAAGCTAAAGCCTATTATGATCCTGGTGCAAAGTGCGCGTTACCGCGGGCGGTTCAAATGGTACGACGTAGCCCGTAGGGTCTATAGCGCTGAGTTTATGGGTGAGTTCAATCGCTCGTTTGAGCGGGCAATGAAAACAGCAAAATAACATGAATCGAATCGAAGAAATTATGAGTGGTATCGAGTCCGCGCTAAAGGGCTTGTATACCACGCAAAACAACGTAGAGCGTCGCAGGGGCTGGAAGTGGCCCGAGGGTACCTTGGCGTGCATTGAATTGCACCAAGGCTCGGTTGATCCGGTGGGTGATCCAAGTTTTGATAGCCAGCAGGCTCGATTGTCATTCGAGGTAATGATTGAAGTTGCCGCAGAGAATGAGTTGCCCGAAACGCGCTTAAATCGGGTGGATGCAGAGGTCTATAAAGTCCTCATGGTGCAGGGTCAAAACTTTGGTCTCGCCTACGTGGAGTTTGTCGAGTGGCGGGGTAATAGTGAGGTGGATATTAACCCTGCTGAATACACGCAAGGGCGAATGTCGGTCGAATACGTTGTGCAGTTCAGGCATAGCGAATTTGATAGAGAATCATAAACCAAGGGGCTTCGGCCCCTTTTTTAATGGGTGGTGAAAATGGCAGAGACGGTGCATCCCACGCAAGCGGAACTGCGCAAGCAAATCAAGCGCAAGCCTGCCCGTATGGGTAAGGGTGGGGAAACAATAGTGGAGCCCTGTGGCGAGATCGATGCGCCCCTGGTGGATGAGTTAATGACAGAAGGTGAGAGCGATGTCGCTGAAGAAAAGTGAAGGGTTGTTAATTAAGCTGGAGGTTACGCCAGGCGTGGATGCGGCTCCCGATCCGGGCGTGGATGGCTTGCTGGTGGAGGGGCTGGGTTGGTCGCATGAGGGGCTAACCATGCACGAACAGCAGTTGGTAACCGGTTTTGGCTCCCTCAAATCGGTGTATGCTGGTCACCTCAAGGCGATTACCTTCAGCACGCAAGCGCGTCCCTCTGGTGTAGCGGGTATTGTTCCGGCGGAAGATGCCGCGCTGCAAGCGTGTGGTGTGGCACTGGTCACCAATGTGGGGGTATCAAACGTCTATGCCGATGCGATGGACGGCCTGAAAACCGCCACCATCTACTACTATGAAGGCGTTATCCTGCACAAGCTCACCCATGCGGTGGGCAAAGTGAGCTTTAAGCTCGATGCGCAAGCTGGGCCGATGATGGAATACACGTTCATCGGTCATGATGAAGTGGTGGCTGATGTATTGCCAGCAATTACCTACGACGATAATCCGCCGCCTACCATTCGCGGTGCGGCGTTCCAGATTGATGGCTATAGCGCCTCAATCAGCAGCCTCTCTATCGACCTGGGGAATGAGGTTACCTACCCCAAAGACATGAGCAGTGCAGATGGTTACGCCAATCCTGAAATTACCAATCGTAATATCACCCTCTCTATCGACCCATTGGCCGCGCCTTTGGGTGATTATGACTGGATGGCTAAGCTGAAATCGGGTGATCTGGTAACGGTCACCACTGGCGTGATCGGTTCGGTGGCCGGTCGTCGCATTCAATACGATGTGAGCGGGGCGTTCTATAGCGAAGTCTCCCAGTCAGACCGAGAAGGGCATCATGCCCGCAGCATCAGCCTGGGTGTGGATGGATTAAACGGCGGGTTCTCCGTCACCTACAGTTAAGGAAAAAGCATGGCAATAACAGCAATCGGGGCGCTAACAGAGCGCCCGTTTATTCCGGCAGACCAAAAAGACAAAGATGGCAACCCCCTGCCGGATGCGGCGATATTTAATATCAAGCCCTTGGGCGGGGTGGCTTACTCCAAAGCGCTCACCCATATGGATCACACCGGGCGTTTCTCCCACGATGGGGTAATGACAATTCTGCGGGAGGGTCTGGTGGGGTGGAATCAGCATGTGGTTGACCCGGAGACCGGCAAGCCGCTGCCGTTCTCATTGATGAATCTCGACAAAGTGCCGCCGATCTATCACGGTCAAGTGGCGGGTGAGATTGCCAATATCTCTCAACTTGGGAGTGAGCAGGTAAAAAACTCCTAATTGCAATCGAATGTGAGAATCGAGGTAAAGAGTTCGATTGCAATAAATGTGAGCACCGCAGCTGTGAGATAGAAAACCACCCCAATCCCCCTCGGTGGGAGTTTGAAGGGGTGCTAGAGCCTACCACTCAATGCCCGAGAATGCTCATTTCTCAAGAGACGGTGGGGTGGTTCCGGATCTATAAATTTTACAAAAACGGTACCCTCCCGGTAGGTTCCGCTAGCGGTTACGGTACGGGGTTATATGAGCAGCCCCACCCATACCTTGAGGCGATGGAGTTGATAGAGGGGCGGCTGCGGGTTATGGGCTAATGCCTGTTGTGGTGCCGAAGTCGTCAATCTTTCGTACTAGATCTCCAAAGCCGTAAAAGTCGAGTTTTCCTTGGTGGTAAGCAAGTATCTTGCTTCCTCTGACGTGGCCACCGTAGCTGTTTGTAGCGTTGAAGCCAATATCAAAGCACCAGTAACCGTAATCGTATTTGGGTGACACGTTATCGGTTACCTCTACTTTGGAAGCGTAGCACTTGAAAGAGCGGATGATGTGAAGGTTTTTCAAGGAGTCCGGGTCTTTCAGTGAGTGCTTGATGGCAGTGGGTGCGAGTTGCAGTATTGTGGAGTGGTCGGGCTCGACTTCGTACTTGAGGAGTTGGGCTTTCTTCTGGCCTTGGCCTGGGGTGACGCAGGCGGTAAGTGAAAGTGCGGTGAGTGCAATAACAGCTTTTTTCATGCTTCTTCCTTGTGGTGGTTTTTCTGGAAAGGCTATCACCAGTTGGTTGGTGTAAGCAAATATGATGATTTGATTGGGTCGCCTCGGCGGCCTTTTTTTATGCCTATTGAAAAGAGGTGGCTATGGGTCGCGGTAGAGGTTCAGAGACGGTATTAACCCTGCGGGCTAATGATGTCACGGCCAAGGGCTTTCGGTCGTTCAATGCCAATCTTGAGGCGGCGGGGCGTCGCGTGCGTGGTGTTGAGGCGACCATGATGGGCTTGGGTGGCGCGGTGGATGCCGTGCATGGCAAGCTTGGCTTAATCTCTGGCTTGGCGAGTGGTGGCGCGCTGGGGTTGTTGGGGGCGGATGCGGCGAGTGGGGCCAAAGAAGTGTTGTCCTACGCCAATGCGCTGGCTATGTCTACCGAGGTGATTACTGGGTGGCAGTATGCGGCCAATGATGTGGGTATCCAGGCCGATGGCATGGCGAATATCTTCAAAGATCTGAATGAAAAGGTCGGCGAGGCGTTTGTTTCGGGTACGGGTGAGGCGGCGGAAGCGCTGGATCTGTTAAGTCTGAGTGCGGCGGATCTGGTTAAGGTTCCGGCAGACCAAAAGCTGTTGAAGATTGGTGAGGCGATCCAGGGGTTAGACGCTGACTCTAAAACGTTCATTCTCGAACAGTTTGCCAGTGATGCCAGTCTGTTGGCGCCGTTGCTGGATGATAACGCGGCCAAGCTGCGTGAGTTGCGGGCTGAAGCAGAGCGTACTGGTGCGCTACTGACTGAGGATGAAGCGCAGCGCATCAAAGAGGTAAATGATCAGCTTCGTCTAGTGCAGGGTTCCATGGATTCGCTAGGCCAGATGATTGTCACCACCTTTGGTGCGGATATGGTCGCGGGGGCTGAGGCGGTTAGTGGTGCGATCTCGCTGGTGGCCGAGAATGGAGAGCTGGTCTCTGACGTGCTGTCGGTTGGTGTGGGTGCTTGGGTGGCCTACAAGGTGGCGGCTTCTGACTCAGTGAAAAGCGTCACCTCGGCAATGCGTGCTCAATATGCCGAAAATCTCGCCTATAACGGTTGGTTAAAGGCGAAGGCGGGGCTTACGCATGAGAACGTGAGGGCTGAACGCCTTCATGCGGCCAGTATGGTGGCGACCGCTGGTGCGGCGCGTGGGTTGCAAGCGGCAATGGCCTTCATGACGGGTCCAGTGGGTATTGCAGTGTTGGCGGGTAGCCTGCTGGCGTTCTCTGACAATGCCGATGCAGCGGCATCATCTACCGGTGATTGGTCGCAAAAACTCAATGAGTTGCAAGGCAATATGAAGGCGGTTCGCCTTGGGCAGATGCAGGTTGATTTGCAGAATGTTCAATCACGTATCGCTGAGCTAACCGAGTACAACTTTTGGGATGTATTCAGTTCCCAAGAGGAACGGCTAAAGGCGAGTGAAGAGCTTCAGTCGGCCATGGCTTATGTGGATGTGCTAAAGGCTAAAATCGCAGACCTGAAAGCCGAAGTTGGTGAGTCGCCTAGCGGCGGCTCGGTCAAGTTGAAAACTGAGATTGAAGACCCTAAAGGATTTGAGTCTCAGCGCGAATCCATGCGTGGCTTGGCAGCGGATTACCAAAGCGCTTTCAATGCCTCCCGTACCCCTGTTGAGCAGCTAAACGCAGAGCTTCAGCGCTCCTATGAGATCTACATGGCCTTTGGCAATGCGGATCTTTATGATCGCCAACGGCAAGCGGCGGTAGATGCCTATCAGAAAATGGGTGACGACCTAGAAGCAAAGCTTGGCCGTGATGCGGATGCTTTCGCGCAATCGCAAATGACCGAAGAGCAGCGTCTAGGTGTTGCCTATGCCAATCGTGCGGCAATGATCTATCAGGCGCATGATGACGAAACGATTAGCGCTGAGCGGCGTGACCAACTCTTACTGCAGCAAGAAGAGCTATTCCATCAGCAGCGCCTGCAGCTTAAAGAGCAAGCCGATCAAGCGTTTCTAAATCAGCACCTATGGGGCTACCAGCAGATAACGGCCTTTGGTGAGGCGTACCGGCAGGGTGACCTGAATGGAATGCGTCAACACGGTTTGGCGGCGTTGCAGATGCTGGGCCAGCATTCAAAGGGCATGTTTAAGATTTACAAAGTGGCGGCTATCTCTAATGCGATAGTGTCGGCGTATCAGGGTATTTCCAAAACGCTAGCAACCTATCCCTTCCCGGTGTCTGCGGCCATGGCGGCGGCGCAAGGGGCGTTAGCGTTTGCGCAGGTTAAGGCCATAAAGGATCAAAAATTTGGCTCGAGCACTTCGGGCTCTTCTATCGGGGGTTCTGCGGCGGCGCCGCCTGCTACGGCGCGTGGTGGTGGTGAGACATCCCTTTCTTCTGGTGGCTCGGTTTCTCAGGAAACCGCACCTAAGGGGATAGCAAGAATTTCTATCAGTATTGGTAGTGGTCGCGTAACCGATGATGAGATTCTGGCGTTATTTGAGCGTGCTGGGGAGTTGCATCGTTCGGGTGCTGAAGAGATCGATATTGAAATTTTGAGGGCGTGATGATGAGTGATGTTGTGAAAAAGTTTTCGCTTTATTGTTTTAAATTTTGTGCGCCTGGGAGGTCGTGGTCATTGTCGTTTGATGTGTATCCAGAGTGCAGAGTGGTTTTTGAGTCTTTTGGTGGTGATCCTGTCATTGAGGAAGTTGAAAGGGCGGCGCGTTCATTGTCGTTGCCGGAGTGGTTGATTATTAAATTGATCGAGGATAACGGTGGTCGCGTGATCCGATAGGGGGTGGTGTGGCGTTCTTTTTTAAAAACCTGTTTCCTGGAAGTTTCACTATCACCTCTTCAGGTGATGCGTCGGGTTATTCGGCGGCGGATATATGCAGTGATGACACGGTAAGAGGGTGGATGGCATCGGCTGACTGGGGGTGGGTGCAGTTTGAGGGAGCTTCTGTTGCGTTTGATAGCATCTGTATTTATGCGCCAAAAGGCATTCCGCAGGGCGCTGTTTTTTGGGTGGAGTATTCGAGTGATGGTTTAAATTGGCAACAGGCGTTTTCGCCTGTTGGGGGATTATCAACTTCACCCAATGTGGTGCGTTTTTCTGAAGGGGTGTGCAGTTATATTCGTTTATTGGTTCAGGGTGCGCCTTTTCCTGTTGTGCATTTTTCAGCGGGATTGGCCATTGATTTTCCGGTGGGATTGCCTGAGGGGTGGGTGCGGGCTGTTTATGATTATTCATCTTATGCGCGGCATGATCGAACGGGTTTGGCGTTGGGGGCGGCGTTGACGTCACCGCGTATTAATGACGTAAGTTTGCCGATGCGTTATTTGCCTATCGCTTGGTTGCGGGAAGTGTGGTTGCCGTTTTTAGATGCGGTAACCGGGCGTTTTTTCCCGGTTGTATGGAATGAAGCAGCGGATGAAGGGATGCTATGCATGAATGTTTCACCTGTTACGCCACGCAGTGTGACGGGGATGCATGGGGAGAATAATTTGAAATTAATGGCGGTGGTGCGGTAATGACAACACATTATGAGATGTATGCGAATGTAACTCGATCCGCAGTGCATACTGAAATTGTTTATGCGGGCAGGTCGATAATGGACTACTTGCCTGGTAGTGCGGATGTGGGTGTGGGTGGTTATTTGGTTGCAAGTGGTGGTCAGCTTTTAGTTAGATCTGCATCGCATGATAAATGCATTGCCTCTGAAATGCAGATGGCGGTGGGTGCTAATGTCACGATTGATAAATTGCTGGGGTATGAGCCGGTATTGTTTTCTATTGATCCAACGGCGACGATTACCCAATATGTGGGAACCTATTTTCCAAATGTTTCGGCGGTGGCGAATTTGGATAGAGTTTCTGTTATTCGCTGTTACCAAAGTGATCATCATGGTGCTGCTATGCTGGTCAATGGGAGTGTATATGCAGAGTACGGCCATTTGTTGGGCGGTTTGGGTCAGTCATTGTCTCCTGCTCCTAGCCCTGGTTATCGTGGTGGAACGTATTACCCGGGCTATCACTGCAGGGGGCGTTCAATTGCGACGTTGCCAGCGGATACATTGATGTTTACGCCGTTTATGTCTGCGGGTTGGGAGGCACCTAATAGGATTGGGTTGGAGGTAATTACACCGGCATCGGCGGGTAAAAAAATGTTGCTGGGTATTTTTATTGGTGCTGGTGGTCAGCCAACCACGAAGATGGTGGCATCTATTGCATTGGCAATTGATACGGTTGGCTATAAAGAGGATAGCATTGTTGTTGCTGGTTTACCGGCAGGATTGTATCACCTGGGGGTTTTGGCTGAAGAGCAGTGCCAGGTTGCATTTGCACAATGTGATGCGTTGACTGAGGTTTATGGTTCTAGTTCAGTTGATATTAGTGATGCGAATGTTTCTAATGTGCCCTATGAGTCGAGGCTTTATGGTCAGGGTATGCCAGTTGATGTGACGCTAACTGGCTTGGCAGCAACTGCCAATTTGGTGCCGAATATTATGTTGAGGCAGGTGTAGTGGCATGGCGATGTCTTATGGAAAATTCACGATTAGCATTGGTGGGCTAGATGATTCGTTTGGCGGATTCACAAAATTGGTCACTGATGGTGAGTCTACATATACCTGGAGTTTTAATAATCTGGCGGTATACAGTGATCATCTCAATTATGTGGAGTATCGTGAGTTTTATGAGCCGCCACCAACCCCTGATGTTAGTGATAAATTTGTCATGGGTGTGGATTCTATTTTTGATGTGGGTGTGATATCTGGCACGGCGGCATCACCAAGTAGTTATATTGAAAACTGTGTTGATGATAACGGCTATGACTACTACACCCCGGCCAGCGCGCCGTTTGTGATTGAATGCGACTTGCAGGGTAGGGTATCGGATGTATTGGGTCAGTGGTTGTCGGCGGATGCGGGCGATACTGCGTCGATTGCGGTGGATCGTTCAACGTATGCAAATGATTTATTGTTATCGGGTACATTATCTCATCAGCCAGTGCATTCGCGTAATGGGGTGGGTTTAACGTCTGGCTGGTCTGCATCGAATTATTTATCTAGGCCAGTGGGTGGTGAATTTGATTTTTCAGCAGGCGTTGATATGGCGTTTGTATTTTCGGAATCAGCATTAAATGCTAGCGCTAATGAATGCTATTTTGCATTTTATCATCCAACGATTTTAATAACGGCCATCACTTTCAGGCGACTATCAACAGGTGAGTATCGGTTTGATGTTGATGGCAATGTAGTAACAACAAAGCCGTTTCCAGGCGCGGGTGATCGGGTGATTGCTTGCGGCGCAATTGGCAATGTTTTGTTCATTGCGGTCGATGGAGAGTTGTTCATCTTGCCGGGTAATAACGTGAGCTACAATTTTGTGGCGTATGATTTATATATCGGTTATAACCCGACTTCATCAGAAGTTTGTAGTGCAAGTGTTGGGCTGTTTAAAATCATTCGTAATATCACGTTTGATGAGCTGTACGATGTGATGATGAAAGATCATTATTATGTCGGTAAATATCGCGTTGCGGCGCCCTCGCATTATCTCGGTTATTGGCGGCATGGCGTTGACTATATTGCGCTGGCATATCATACAGTCGGGAGTGCTGGTGCAGGTTTAAAAGTGCAGTGGTCAGACGATGGCATGATCTGGACAGATGCGCATACGTTGCAGTTGCCCGCTGATGATTCGCCATTCGTTTATGAGTTCCCGCAAGTTGCGCATGATCGTATTCGTGTTTTGAGCGATACGGTGTGTGATATCGGCTTGTTGAAGGTGGGTCGTAAAACGGTTGTTAGTGGCCCGCCTGTGGGGTGGGAGTTGATGGACCTGGGGCGCAATGTAACAACCCGGGTTATTCAAAGTGAGCTCGGTCTTGTGCTGGGCTCAGTGTCAGAGATGAATGTGGTGGATGGGGACATTTCTATGATCAATGTGCCGCCTCAATTCTTGGCATTGGACTATGCGCCTATTCTGCCTCAGCTGCGCTCTCGGGCGTTTTTCTACCGTCGTGACTATGCCTGCCTATGTCGTCTCGCAAAAGAGCCTGAAGGCCCGCGTATGAAGGCGCTGGGCTATAGTGATATCAATCTCCCTGTCATTTTAGAAAATCAATAGTATGAGCTATCAGAGTAATGCAATCGCGCCTGGCGCGAGGTCGTTTTATGTCCTGGAGTCTGATCTGGATGAGTGTGTTCATGAGTGCGGGCAGGGGAATTGTCTTTCGAATCCCCCTGTTGGTGGTAAATGTCATAAAACTAAATCGACGTGTATTGCGCCAGATAGCTATTTAGCGCGTGAGCGTGTCAATGTCGTGTCGGCAACGATCCTGCTTCAGGATGAGCTGTATCTGCCGGGCTATCTATTTGATGGGGGTGATGGCTGGATTGGTGCGACGGTCGTTGTGTTATCAGGGCAGGGTAAGGGCGAGGTGCGCACGGTAACGGCGGTGTCATTTTCTGCACCTGATACTACGGTCATTAAAGTGGATGCGGTGTATTCGGCGGCCCCGGATCAGCGCCCGCAGATTGATGATCGTGTGTTGATTCATAAATATCGCACGCGGCGGTTTTGTAAAAATGTGCCTTATTTGCCGCATGGAATTGATGCAATTCCCTGTTTGGTGGGTGAGGTGGGTGGTCTCTCTGCGAAAATTCAGCCGTTCAAAGGTCTCTCGCGTCGCGCACAAATAACACTCACGGCAGAGGATTTTAAACACCATGATCGGGGCGAAGATCCTTATTATTCAGAGCGTTTGTACGACCCGTCACAGGGAACCTATTTCGGGAAGTTAGGCGCTCGCCAAACGTTTCATGGTGGTCGCCCAGGGCGGTTGTATGTTGGTCACCTAGTGCCGGGTGTGCCGTTCGATTTGGCAGACTATCAGCGTCAGGATTATCTGTTAGGGAAAATTGGCTTGCCGGATGAGCGGGGTAGGGTAGAGATTCGGCTTGATGACATTCTGGATGTTATTAGCGATAAGAAGGCGGTGTGTCCATTGCCCAGTGATGGGCGGCTGTTGGCGGATTTGCCGGTGGGTGTGACGGCGTTCTCGGTGGAGTCTGGGCAGGGTGTTGGCTATCCCTTGGCAGGTGTGCTTTGTGTAGGCGGTAGCGAGGTGATGTTGTTTGCTCGTGTTGGGGATGATTTCTTTGTGTCGCGGGGTGAGCGTAATACAGCAGAAAAAAGCCATAAGGCCGGTGCAGAGGTGCAGTTATGTTATGACGTCGTTGATAAAAATATCGTCGACATGTTTGAAGAGTTTTTATTGGAATATAGCGGCTGTTTGCCGCAGTGGTGGGATGGTGTGTCGGCTGATTTTTATCGGCTGGGTTGGTGTAGTGGTTATATTGCTACGACTACGATAGTGAAGCCCACGGCTATTTCAAAGTTGATTGAGCAGATTTCATCCGAATATCAGGTGTATATTTATTCGGACTATCGAAATCAAAAAATCAAGGTCTCTGCCAACATGCCACCTAAATTTGATGTGGCGGCAGAGATAGATGAAGAGCGTCATATTATTGGGGGCTCTTATCGTCAAAAATTGGATGATAAAAAACGCATCACGCGGGTGGTTTTTCGCTACGGGAAATTGGATCCGACAAAAGACGGTGATGACAATTATCCGATGGTGGCAATGGTGCCTGCGGTGAACATCGAGCGTAGTGACGGACTCGATGGGATTGAGATAAAGGAGTTTAAAAGTCAATGGGTGAAATCGCCATCATTGGCGTCGGTCATTGCGTATCGCTTAGTACAGCGATATGCGAAAAACCCCTATGAAATAGGGTTCGCGTTGTCACCGAGGGATGCTGAAACGCTGTTCATTGGAGACAATGCAAAGCTGACTCACAGCAAATTGCAGAGGGCAGATGGTGCGGCAATGACGGTCTATGTTCAGGTGTTGTCAGTGAAAGAGACGAAGGCTGGCGAGCGTTATGATTTTGAATCGTTGGCGACGCAATTTACCGGCAATTATGGATTGATTGCGCCGAATAGTTTGGCGGGTGTGAGTTATGTATCGGCAACGGATGATCAGCGATTGCGCTATGTGTTTTTTGCAGGTGATTCAGGATATATGAGTAATGGTGATAGGGGGTATTCGTTAGCATGACAGATAAAAATAATCGGGGTGGTAAACGGGCGGTTGATATCCCGGATGGGGCGTTGATGGCGTGCCCGTTGATTGAGGATGGTCTTCGTAAAATGATTGATTGTACAGTGTGTGAGTCTTTTCGTGGGCTGGTTAAGCGGGATGTTAGATCTGTAGGTAATGTGTCTTTTGAGCGCCAATATATGGTGCTCTGTGCGGCGGAACTCTCGCGACCCATTATTATGTTGCGTGAGGGTAAATAGGTGGCTGTTGCGTTTGTAGTGATCGCGGATGAGCGTACGGCACCGGATGCGCCGTTTACCTCGCAGCTGTTTAGAGAGTCCATTGGAAATCTCGAGGGGTCGTTTGTTGGGCTTGCGCCATTTGATTTGAGTGATAGGGCGCGTGTGGCGCTGTCGGTGCCGACAGGGGGTGGTGATCGCTGGATTGTGGGGAATACGGTGATTGATAACAGTGTTCAGAGTGCGCAAACGTGGCAATTGATCGGGGCTGTTCGGATACAGCGTAAAGGCACCGGCAGGATCAAAATTGTTTGTAGTGCTACGGGGGTGCCTGCTGACTGGTATCAAGTCAAAGTTTTTAAAAATGGTGCAGAAATTTACGGGTCTGCAAATCTGACGGCGGGGCTCGATACGACAATCGATGTAGCGATGACAGAGAGTTCAGCAGATATTTTTGAGCTCAAAATGTATAGCAATGCGAACCCAGCGGAAACCGTAACGGGCTATATGCACATTGAGAGCGCCGATGAAGTGGGTGCTATTTTAGCGACGAATTAGGGGGGTGCATTGAATAAAAAATTTATATGGACTGTGGCACTCTCAGTGCCGCTGTGGGCGGTGATCATTGGTGTGGGTTGGTGGTTATAGTAGGTGCCCGGCAATGCCGGGCTTTCTGTTGCTTTGTGGGGTTGCTGGCCGGGTGTTTAATTTGTGCTTATGATTATTAGATGGCACTGTCCGTCTGCTGTTTCGAAAACATCCCATTCCACGCTGTCGTCAAGTAAGACGCTGGCAATGCCTCGCATAATTGCCCTTTTTGTTTTTGGTATGTTAGTGGGCTGCGCTGGGTGAATAATGCAATCTATTTCATCTGTCATCGTGGCTATCCCATTGTGGTACGCCATTTCTGTCAGTTCGTTTATGCGCGCTGTAATTTTTTCTGTGTTCATGCGTTGATTCCTTGTAGTGCCTGGCTGCGTGCCAGGTGGTTGGGGGCTATAGCGCCCCTGTGTTCCACCCCTTCATGATGGGCGGGCTAGTCAATGTTGCCAGGGTTTCGGCTCTCTCGTCAGGATCTTTTATCTGGGCAACTCTGTAGATCACTGCGTTGGCATTGCAGAGGTTGACCACGTAAAGGATTTCTGCTGGTGTTTTTTTCGTGCCATTCCTCATTTTAATCCAGTTGCTAGGGTCAATTTTGTAGGGCTCGCCTTTGAGTCTGGATATCATTCTGGCTAAATCCATAAGGTGTTCTGCCTGGGTCATGCCGGGCATTTTGCTCTCATCATATAGCGCTAATGGATTGTTCATTTAACTGGCCTGATAGTTGTTGGTAGCTCGCTGTCATCTATATTTACCGGTATTGGCGGCATCCATTTAACGATGATACGACGCTGTTCTGGGTCAGATTTCGATCCTGTCCAGAATGAGTGCCAGTGAGCCCGACGTACATGTGGGCGTGGTCCTTTATGGTCGACTGTCTGGCCCGTTTCGTGTTGCTGGCGATAGCGTCGCATGGCAGCGCCTAGTCGCACAGCGACATCCCATGTACGTGGTTTGTTGGGCGGAAACATCCGCCACCCCTTTTTGGTCTTTTTTGGTCTGGGCCGCTGTGGCCTTTCACCGCCAAAATCAGCCCCCTCTGAGCAGAGGTAGAGGGTGAGTGAGATGATTGGCTCGACAATAGTTCTTAGGTTTTCTATTTGCCCACCAGTAGGTTTGATGTGTTGACTTCCCATCTGGCTAGCAGCCTCTCGACCAAATCGCTCCAGCGCCTCTGTAATACTCCATTGTCCGAGATGTAATACCAGCGGGGTTAATGACTCATCGCTATCAATCAGCAATCTCAACTCATGCCGCTGAGTATTGGCGTCCCACTCCAAATGAACGAATGCACCATAGATCCTCCCGAATCCTGCATGAGTCGTTTCCGGCGTCTCAATGTAGATACACCACTCCGGCAGTCGGTAGAGCGCATCGCACGGGAGGTCTCCGGTTAGCGGGGTCTCACGGATGCTCTCATAGACAGCAGGATCAAATCGATAGACCCCCTGGGTGACGCGCCATGTACCGATAGCCGCCAATCTAGCCACATCAGGGATCAGATGGAGCGGCAGGTGGTCAACCCTAGCATCAGAGCTAACGATGGCATAAAACCCGGATAGAGGCAGGTAGCACCAGTTTGGCCACTCAGGTAGGTCACGTCCACGACTGTTGCGGAATTCATCGACCATAGCCCAGGCATTGGGATAAAGTTTACCCGCCGCGATCAGGTGATCGCGTGGGCGAATAGATTTAATTTGTTCTGACATTACTGGTATTCCGGTTTGCTATTGTTGCCGGTGAGTGGCGTTTGCCCTGCGTCGATCTCCTCACAAATGTTGTCGGCGATTTCAGTGGGTGATTGATCAAGCTCACTGGTGTAGATCCATCCGCTAGCGCTGAACCATGTCAGGTGCCACTCTGGACGACGATCTGACCAAACCCAGTGTAATATGCCGCCACTCCCCTCATCTGGGCATGACTCGAATGCTACGCCGTTAAGGATGGCTGGTCGCCAGGCACATTCCCTGCCGGTTTCATCATCCACCAGAGCCCAGTTGCATAATTCGTAGGCAGTGTGTCCGAATACTGCAAACACCTGAGCGCTGTTGCGGTAATTTGCAATACGCTCACTTTCAAAAACGTCTCCGAATTTCCATTTACGCAAATCATTACGCATGGCGGCCACTTTTTCGGCAATCAGCTCCTCGGCGTTAGCTGGGATTGCAGGTAGGTTAAATTCGCTCCAGTCAGTGACATAGCGATTGTTTGTTAATGTGGTCATGATGATCTCCTATCGTGTCGAGATTTAAGTGCCGCCCCTCTCGGGGCGGCGTTGTTGTTTAGAAATTGAATGTGTCGTTGTCAATGCGCATGTGAGTTGATTGTTGCGCGATACGTTCTGCTGCTGAGTTCAAGAAATTCTCTGGAGTTACGTCGTGATTGTAGATGCCAAAATCGTAGTCCATGTAGGGTTGTGGTAGAGGGCCATAACCTCTCAGAACACGCTGAATATAGTCCTCGCTGCGGCCCGCTTCACGCATCAACTCAACCTCTGTCTTGCGTGCGTAACAGCGAACATTTTTACCGCTGCGCAGAGTTGTTCCGATGCGCTCGGCGATGAATTTTGCCGCAGGGGTCAATTTCTCCAAATCAACACAGGCGTGGACGGTGTAGGCAATAATGTCTTTGGCTTCAATGCAGCCGCTGGCCGCACGACGGACTGGGTGCAACTCCAATGAGTTGTTTTTGGTGGCTGCCCACAATTTGATGGTTTTGGTGTTCATGTTGCTATCTCCTATCTAATCGAGATTTATCCAGGATTCTGCCTGACCAGCCCGGTAGTATTTCCTCTACCGTTGAGTTAATAATAGTCCTATAGGACTATTTGCGCAACCTCTAAATCAAATATTTTTGAAATTAATTTTATGGTGGTGTGTGAGTTTTGTGTGAATCAGGAATGCGCTGGTGTGCGCTAGAGTGCTGAATGGGCAACGGGCAGCTCTCTAAATTATTGATTTTGTGTTACGCGTAGACCGGCGTTAGGGCTACGAACCAGGCGGTCGGAGGTTCGAATCCTCCCGAGCGCGCCATATACCGAAAAATCCCTGATGCTGAAAAGCATCGGGGATTTTTTTTGCGTTAAATCTATTCGGAATAATCCAAACTCTCTCACTTTAGCCTTCCATTATGACTTCAGGTTGTAATAATTGCCGGCGGGTGCTGAGTACGGAGTCTAGGCGAAGTTTCAGTAAAGCTGCCTTGAATGGCTTGCAAATATAATCATCTGCCCCGAGTTCAAAACATTTGCCCATCTCATCAGTTTTATCTAGCGAAGAGATCATGATAATGGGAATATTTTTTAGTGTCTTGTCTTGTTTTATCCTTTCTAAAACTTGGAAACCATCAAGCTCTGGCATGACAATGTCTAGCATAATGATATCGATGGGGTTTTGGTGAAGTATCTCCAGTGCTTCTGCGCCAGAATTGGCAATCACGGGTTCATGGCCAGAGGAGACAATATGTCTGGCCACGACTTTGGCATTGATTTTACTGTCATCAACGACTAAGACCGTAGCGGGCATATCACTATGGGGTAGATTGCTAGGTCTATCCGGTTTCTTATTCAGGTGATGATTGAGGAGACATTTCCAGATGCGGTTGCGTACTACTTTAAGATTTAATGGCTTGGCAATATAGTCTGAAATTCCCATGGAAATGCATTCGTTAACATGCTCAGGATCAATATGGGAGGTACACATAATGACGGGAATGTGCTTGAGAGAGTCTGTGGCATGAATGATTTTTAATACATCAGGGCCATTCATGTCAGGCATTTCATAATCGAGGAGGATCAGGTCATACTGCTCTACTTTCATGAGTGCTAGCGCCTGCTTGCCATTGGCGGCAGGTGTGACATTGTAGTCATTGACCTTTAAGGTCTCGCACAAGAGATTGCGGGTTGTTCTACTGTCATCAACAACAAGTATCGAAAGCTGACTAGGATCCATCACGTATTACCTCTTAGTGATCACATAATTTATATTTCCCAATGCTATGGTGAGTCCCTTCTGAATTTGGATGTTGCATCCAATCGCTTTAAGCGCCGCTCTCTCCTCTACTTGTGGAATCATTCGGTTTTCACGGTAGCTGCCCTCGAAATGTGAACTAATCCACAAAAAAGATATGTAAATGATGTGTCGGATGAAGTGGGATTTGCATGAGGGAGAGAGTGATAGGTTTTGATAAAAAGTGTATGAAAGATAGAGTATTACCATTTAATAATAAATTGGTAGTTATTTGTTTTAAAATAGATAAAAGCATTCTTTTGGGTGCTGAGGCCCTAAGCCATTAAATTTTGATTTAGAGAAAAACCACCCTTTCTAAATTCGATTGAATCGATATCCCTAGTTGGTTGGAAATAGGATTTTATGTAGAGAAAGACTCGACTCACCCATTGGGTGAGTCGAGGAATCACACAGCCTCTCTACCTTCCGTGGCAGTGAATTAGATGAATAAGCCATAATTGACTCATGGCTGTGAGGCAATGAGAGGTATTGGATTAGCTCATAGAGCGCGGGCGCTGACATGGGTATGGTTGACTCCGTAGTCGCTTTTTACCTCCACCGCAGAAGAAGATAATGTTATCCCATTTTTGAATAAAGTCAAATCGGATATTTAATGCCGGTTATGACAACGACAAATTCTCAAGACTATATTTATTTCCGTGAATTACTGACGCGTGCTCGTAAAGAGCAGGGGAAGGTACAGGAGGAGGTTGCCCGTTATTTAGGTAAGCCTCAATCCTTTGTCTCAAAGTATGAATCGGGTGAGCGGAGGCTGGATGTTATTGAATTTCTGGAAATCGCCCAGGCTTTGGATGTGGACCCTCAGACAATCATTGATCAGCTGCGTAAAGGGCGTGGTAAGTAGCTTTGGTAGTCAGTAAGTAATAGCGCAATAAAAAAGGCCC
The DNA here is from genome assembly GCA_050295955.1 of Thiohalomonadales bacterium. Classification (GTDB taxonomy): domain Bacteria; phylum Pseudomonadota; class Gammaproteobacteria; order RBG-16-57-12; family RBG-16-57-12; genus JAFLJP01. The sequence continues at coordinate 150 of JBNKQQ010000030.1, read as the reverse complement.
CTGCTGGGGCCTCAGATTGATGACAAACCCCATCTATTTCAGGTGGGGTTTTGTTTTTAGGGGAGCCAAGATTCAGATCGTGATCAGTTCAAGCAATGGTTGTTCGGGCGGCCTGACTTTCGACAGTAAGCTGAGCCGGAAGGAAAAGGC
>JBNKQQ010000029.1:0-41593 GCA_050295955.1 Thiohalomonadales bacterium | reverse complement strand
TCATTATAACGACTGAACTCAGGCTTTTTCACTTGTCCCTAACTGTGGGACAGCAGTGGCCTGGGGCGCCTTTTTTATGTGGGGTTATTCAGCGTGTGCCTTTTTTTCGGGCTCGCTCTTACTTTCTCCTTCCGCTGGCTTGCTGCTGGTTTCACTGACTGCCGGAGGTGTTTCTTTCACCGGGGCAGGCTTTTCTTCAGCTTTAGGCGCTTGTGGGGGGGCCGCAATAGCTTCGCTTTTAACCACCTGTTGCTGCGGCTTTTCTGTAGCCGCCTTTTCTGCTTCAGCTTTTTCTGCTGCTCTTTTAGCTGCAGCACTCGGCGATAGAGGGGCTGGCTCTGGCTTTTGAAATTTAGGTTTTTCGGGTGCCTTCTCTTCGCTTCTATTAGCCTCGTTTTCAGCCTTGGTATCCGTTGGAGCAGATTTTGTCTGTTTGGGTGGCACCGATGCTTCAGTTTTACTTTCTACAGCAGGTGTTGGGCTGACGGCAGCTTGCTCTTGATTAGCTGGAGCCGTTGGTTGTGGTTTGCTGCTTTCTTCACTAACAACGGCCTTTACTGCCTCTGTGCTGCTTAACATAGCACGCGTTGCATCCGGATCATAATCCCGGCGAGGGCGGCGCATACGTTGTTGATTATCATCATCCTGTTGCTTTTTCTCTGTTACATCGGGAGATTGCGCACTGGATGGGCTAGTGGCGTCGTTCTCTTTGGCTGCAATATTCTCGCTGCTTTGAGTGTCAGAATTGCCACGACGATTACGCCCGCGCCCCCGACCCCCTCGGCTACGCCGGTCATTACGATTGCGATTGCCCTGTTGCTGTTCCTGATTTTCTCCAGTACCAGCAGTGCTCTCTTCTTGCTTGTTGGGCGTGTGAGATTTGTCTTCCTGAGGGCGTTCACGTTCATTGCGGCGGCGACTTTCGTTGCGCTGCTCATTATCACGTCCGCGCCCACGGCTGCGGCCACGATTATTGCGCTGGTTGCCACTACGCTGCTCGCTCTTATCGCGACGAGCTTGGTGCTTTTGCTGTTTAGCTTGAGGCTGCTTCTCTTCTTCCTCTTCGCCATTACCAAATAACGTTGCCCACAGGCGCTTCAACAGGCTGGGCTTCTGTTGTATCTTGCGCGGTACTGGGCTAGAGGGGACAACACCTTTTACTGCCGCTTCTTCAGATTTAGGTTTAGGTTGGGCAGGTTGTACTGTGGCTTCAGGCTCAATCTCAGCGACTAGCTGGTAGCTGCTTTGTTGGGCTTTGCGCAGGGTGCCGGCTTCACTCTCTTTAATCCGTTCGATTTCGTAACGTGGTGTATCAAGGTGAGGGTTAGGGATAAGGACTACCCCAACGCTTTGACGCTCTTCGATTTCGTGAATGACATTACGCTTTTCGTTGAGCAGGAAGGTCGCCACTTCGACTGGCAGTTGTGCCACGATCTTATTGGTATTTTCCTTCATGGCCTCTTCTTCGACGATACGCAGTACCGAAAGGGCCAGTGATTCGATATTACGGATATTGCCGGTGCCATTACAGCGAGGGCAGATAATTTGGCTGGACTCACCTAAGGATGGACGCAGGCGCTGACGGGACATCTCCAACAGACCGAAGCGAGAGATGCGGCCAATCTGTACGCGGGCGCGGTCCATTTTCAGTGCTTCTTTAAGGCGGCTTTCCACCTCGCGCTGGTTGCGTGAGCTGCTCATGTCAATAAAGTCGATAACGACCAGACCACCCAGGTCGCGTAGACGTAGCTGACGAGCGATCTCATCAGCAGCCTCCAGATTTGTATTGAGGGCTGTCTCTTCAATGTCACCGCCTTTGGTTGCGCGGGCGGAGTTAATATCGATAGAGATCAACGCTTCGGTGTGGTCGATAACGATTGCACCGCCGGAAGGCAGACGAACTTCGCGCTGGAAAGCGGTTTCGATCTGAGTTTCAATCTGGTATCGAGTAAACAATGGTATGGCATCTTGATAATGCTTTACCTTATGCAGGTTGTGAGGCATCACCAGTTGCATGAACTCTTTGGCCTGGTTGTATACCTCTTCACAATCGATCAGGATTTCACTGATGTCTGTGCGGAAGTAGTCACGAATGGCGCGGATAATGATATTGCTCTCCTGATAGATCAGGAAAGGCGCCTTACGCTGGCTGGCAGCATCTTCGATAGCAGCCCATAACTGGAGCAGATAATCCAGGTCCCACTGAAGTTCTTCATGGGATTTGCCTACACCTGCCGTACGCACAATTACTCCCATGCCATTGGGGAGTTCGAGGGCGTTTAGCGCATCACGGATTTCTTGGCGGTCATCGCCGGTGATACGGCGCGAAACACCGCCTGCGCGGGGGTTATTAGGCATCAGGACAAGATAGCGACCTGCCAAGCTGATGAAGGTCGTCAGTGCAGCACCTTTATTGCCGCGCTCCTCTTTGTCTACCTGTACAACAACTTCTTGTCCCTCTTTGAGAACCTCTTTGATATTGACGCGACCACTGAGATCAGCACCTTCCACAAAATAACTGCGAGAGATCTCTTTTAGTGGTAAAAATCCATGGCGCTCAGCACCATAATCGACAAAGGCGGCTTCAAGACTTGGCTCGATGCGAGTAATGGTGCCTTTGTAAATATTTGATTTCTTTTGTTCTCTGTTACTTGCCTCAATATCCAGGTCGTAGAGTTTTTGGCCATCTACCAGGGCCACCCGCAACTCTTCAGGTTGAGTTGCGTTAAACAACATTCGTCTCATTTATGTCTCTCACGCGCCTACCACGCCTCGTACGGGCAGAACATCGGTATTATTTTTTGTCGGCTGCAAGGCGTCAGTCAGCACCGCTCGGGGGAGGCCTGTTGCAGCTATTTTCGTTATGGGTAATACCCTGGGCTCCGCCAAAATTCAATCGAAGCGCGGAAGAGCTATATATGGTAATCCACTGTCGGGTAAGTTTGCCGGGTAGTGGGCTACGGGTTCAAAGTATGATATCCGTCACCGCGGATATCGAAAAACTCTCAATCTTTTTTGTGACCGGATTGGTGGCGAAAAGTGCCAATCTGGCTTTCTAAAATATAAACTGTGAAACTTTCACAGCATTCCGATTATAATGGGTGTTCCCCGGAAACGCAGCTTTTTTTTAATCTGAATGTAATCACGGCGTCAAGTCTTTATTATTGCAGGGTTCCTAATCTCCAGAAAGGCGCAGAAAGTCGTAACAATGAGCACATCCGTACAGCTAGTCACCATCGATGAGGGGCATGAAGGCCAGCGAATCGATAATTTCCTATTAACCCATCTTAAGGGTGTCCCTAAAAGCCGTATTTACCGCATATTGCGTAAAGGAGAGGTGCGGATAAACAAAAAACGGGCGAAACCCACTCAACGGTTGCTGATCGGTGATGTGGTGCGTATTCCCCCTATCCGTATGAGTGAAGAGGATGAGCCGCCGAAAGCCTCACAGGGGAACCTAGAGCGCCTTGAGCAGTCGATTTTATACGAAGATAAGCAGTTGCTTATCATTAATAAGCCATCCGGTATGGCGGTTCATGGTGGAAGTGGGATCAATTTGGGAGTAATTGAGATGCTCCGGCAGCTACGTCCAGAGGCTAAATTCCTTGAATTGGTACACCGCCTCGATAGAGACACCTCTGGTTGTCTGATGGTAGCCAAGAAGCGCAGCACGCTGCGCTCCCTACACGAAATGCTACGGGAAGGGCGAATCGATAAGATCTATTGTGCCTTGTTACGAGGTGGCTGGCATGGTGAAGAAAAGAGGGTGGATGTGCCGTTGCAGAAAAATACTCTGCAATCGGGTGAGCGCATGGTGCGGGTACATGAGGAGGGTAAAGAGGCATTGACCACCTTTTATCCGATGCAGCGATTTAGCGCAGCGACTTTGGTTAAAGTCGACCTGGGAACAGGGAGAACTCATCAGATACGTGTGCATTCACAGTATATTCGTAAACCGATTGCCGGGGATGAGAAGTATGGGGATCCTCAATTTAACGCTAAAATGCGTGAATATGGTTTGAAAAGGCTATTTTTGCACGCTGAAGAGTTGCGTTTTATCCACCCTGCTAGCGAAGTGACTCTGGTGGTGTCCGCGCCGCTGGATGATGAATTGAAGTCTGTATTAGAGAAGTTGCAGTAAAATGGCTAAGCCTTATTCCTTAATTGTATTTGACTGGGATGGTACCCTGATGGACTCAGAGGCCAAAATCGTGAATGCCATGCAGGCCGCGATTACTGATGTGGGGATGGCACAACGGGACCGTAAACAGGTGAAGGATATCATCGGATTGGGGTTGGCAGAGGCATTGGCAGCGCTGTTCCCTGAGGCGAATGAAGTGCAGTCGCAGGCGCTAGTCGAAGCTTATCGTCATCATTTTCTCTATGCGGATGAGACGCCTATGCCTATGTTTGAGGGTGTGGAGGCATTGCTGAAACAGCTAAACGAACAAGAGTATTGGCTTGCTGTCGCGACAGGGAAGAGTCGTAAAGGACTGGATAGGGTGCTGGATCAGCATAATTTACGTCGCTATTTCCATATTACTCGCTGTGCCGATGAGTGTTTCTCTAAGCCTCATCCTTTGATGATGGAGGAGATTATGGGCTTTGTCGGTGTGGAGCCTAGCGAAGCGCTGATGATTGGTGATAGTGAATACGATATGCTGATGGCAAAAAATGCAGGTACCGATGCTTTGGCGGTCAGCTATGGCGTCCATGAGCGGGCACGACTGATGGAGTGCGGTGCATTGGGCTGTCTTGATGATATTCGTGAATTAACACAGTGGCTTGCATAAGTTTGAATAGGAACAAGAATGAGCGATAACGAAAATAATAATCCACAAGATCAGAAGTCTGCTATTTCACGTGATCCATGGCTGGATAATAGGCAGCAGGCTGAGGAGAGTGCAGACGCAAAGAGTGGTAAGGCATCTGCAGATGCCGAAGTTGATGAGGCTACTTGGCAGCGTGATCTGATTAATCGCCTCGCCTTTGCCTCAATTAACGAACAGCGCCGTACCCGCCGCTGGGGGATCTTTTTTAAATTCCTGGTATTTGCTTATATTTTTGCAATTCTCTTTTATATACCGGGGCAGTGGGATGCGGGTGAAATTAAGCTGGGTGGCAAGCACACGGCACTGATAGAGGTGTCTGGCGTGATTTCGGCCGATTCGGAAGCCAGTGCTGATGTGATTGTGGGTGGTTTGCGGGCAGCTTTTGAAGATGAGGACACTAGAGGGATCATTCTGCGTATCAACAGCCCTGGTGGTAGTCCGGTTCAGTCAGGTTATATTTATGATGAGATCAAACGACTTCGCTCCTTGCACCCAGAGGTGCCTCTCTATGCTGTGGTGGTGGATGTTTGTGCCTCTGGTGGCTATTACATTGCCGCGGCGGCGGATGAGATCTATGCCGATAAGGCGAGCATGGTGGGCTCTATCGGTGTGTTGATGAACGGTTTTGGCTTTACCGGCACGATGGAAAAGTTAGGTGTGGAGCGCCGTCTTCTGACCGCAGGGGAGAATAAGGGCTTTCTTGATCCTTTTTCTCCGCTGAAAGAGAGTGAAGTGGCGCACGTGAAAGGGATGCTGGGAAATATTCATCAACAATTTATCGATGCAGTGAAGAATGGTCGCGGCGAGCGACTGGTGGAGTCTGATAAGATTTTCAGTGGCCTGGTTTGGAGTGGTGAGCAGGCGTTGGATCTGGGGCTGGTGGATGCTTTGGGTAGCAGCAGCTATGTGGCCCGTGAGGTGATTGGTGCTGAGCGTATTGTGGATTTCACACCTCGCCCCGATTACTGGCAGCAGTTTGCTGATCGCATTGGTGTAACCATGGCTAATGTGCTGGGACAGCAGATGGGAATGTCGTTGAAATAGCTAGCTGATAGGGGGTTAGATAACCTCAACCCCCTCTTTTTCCAGCATTTTGATTAGGCGAATCAGTGGTAGGCCAATCAAGGTGTTGGGATCTTCTCCCTCTAATCGTTCAAATAAGCTAATGCCTAATCCTTCTGATTTGAAGCTTCCTGCGCAGTTATAGGGCTGTTCTCTCTGTAGGTAATTCTCGATTTGGCTAGAGGTCAAGGGGCGAAAGTGTACGATAAAGGGAACGACTTCTACTTGGCTGGCACCTGTTTGAGCATTATAGAGGCAGAGGCCGGTTAGGAAGGTGACCTTTTTGCCTACAGCACGATGGAGTTGTTCTAGTGCTCGGGAGTGATTGCCTGGTTTTCCAAGAATTTCCTCGTCTAGCACAGCGACCTGATCGGAGCCGATAATCAGGCTGTCAGGGTGGTTGGAAGAGACCGCTTTGGCTTTTTGTTCGGCAAGCCGTGCTACCAGTTGGTGCGGTGTCTCCCCTTGGAGAGGGGATTCATCGATGTCGGGTGCCGCACAGTCAAAGGGCAAACCGAGCTTACCCAATATCTCACGGCGAAAGGGCGAGGTGGAGCCAAGAACAATAGACTTCACGTTATTCGCCAATCTCGATTAGGATTTCATCTGGGTTAACGCTGTCACCTTTGGCAATGTGGATGGCTTTAATAGTGCCTGCAATAGGGGCTTGTATCTCGGTCTCCATTTTCATTGCTTCAGCGACCAAGACAGGGTCTCCTGCGTTAACTTTATCGCCTTCGCTAACTAGAACATCAACTACCGTACCAGGCATGGAGGTGGTGACATGACCGGGCTCCGTGGCTTTGGGGCGCTTACTGCCGCTGGAGCGAGGTGTTGTCATGGCGCTGTCATCAGAGAGGGTAATTTCATCCAGTGTTTCCACAATGATCTCTTCGGGTACGCCATCTACAGTCAAGTAGAAGGGGCGGGCCGCCTGTTTTTTATGGCCGCTACCGGTGATTTTTACATGATAACTTTCGCCGTGAAGGGTGACGGTCATCTCTGTTGGCGCGCTTTTTACTCCTGCGTCTCCATTGGGGATGGGTTCCAGCAGTTCAGGGGTGAGAGTGCCATTTTTACGGTGTTCCAGGTAATCGCGGCCTACCTCTGGGAACATGGCAAAGGTGAGTACATCCTCGGGTGATTCGGCTAGCTCGCCAATTTGCTCTTGTAGATTCTCTATTTCTGGCTTGATCAGGTCGGCTGGGCGACAATCGATAACATCTTCATTGCCGATAGCCTGTTGACGAACTATGGAGTTAACCTCGCCAGGTGGAGTGCCATATTTACCTTGTAGGTAAAGCTTTACCTCGTTGGTGATGCTGCCGTAGCGTTTGCCGGTCAGCACGTTAAGCACTGCTTGGGTGCCAACGATCTGAGAGGTGGGAGTCACCAGTGGAGGGTAGCCGAGATCTTCACGCACTCTGGGGATCTCAGCCAATACCTCATTCATGCGGTTCAGTGCATTTTGCTCTTTGAGCTGGTTAGACAGGTTGGAGATCATTCCGCCAGGAACCTGATTGACCTGTACACGGGTATCGATGCCAGTGAACTCGCTCTCAAACTGATGATATTTCTTGCGGATTTCATGGAAGTAGAAGCCGATCTCTTGCAGGGCTTCCAGATCCAGTCCGGTGTCATATTGTGTGTTGCGTAGGGCGGCAACCATGCTCTCGGTTGGAGGGTGGCTGGTGCCTCCGGCAAAGGCAGAGATGGCTGTGTCGATATGGCGGCAGCCGTTTTCAATGGCTTTCAAATGACACATGGCAGAAAGGCCTGCAGTAGCATGGCTATGTAGATGTACCGGGATCTTTAACTCGGCAACCAAAGCGCTAACCAGCTCCTCAGTAATATAAGGGGTTAATAGGCCTGCCATGTCTTTGATGGCAATGCTGTCACAGCCCATCTGCTCCAGTGTTTTGGCCTCATTGACAAACTGTTCGATGGTATGGACAGGGCTGGTGGTATAGCTGATGGTGCCTTGGGCATGTTTACCTGCAGCTTTAACTGCCTTAATGGAGGTTTGTAGATTGCGTAGGTCGTTCATGGCATCAAAGATGCGGAATACGTCGATACCATTTTCAGCTGCTTTTTTGACAAAGGCTTCCACAACATCGTCGGCGTAATGGCGGTAGCCCAGTAGGTTTTGCCCCCGGAGCAGCATCTGTAGCTTGGTATTCGGCATCGCTTCGCGCAGCTGGCGCAAGCGCTCCCAGGGGTCCTCTTTGAGGAAGCGGATACAGGCGTCAAAAGTGGCACCTCCCCACATCTCCAGAGACCAGAAGCCAATCTGATCCAGCTTCTCGCAGATTGGCAGCATGTCTTCTGTGCGCATGCGGGTGGCGATCAGTGATTGATGAGCATCCCGCAGGATGGTGTCAGTGACGTTGACACGGTTCATAGCTGTTTCCTTTGTCTTCTTCATTCTATTTATAGTCCCAGGTGTGCAGCAACGGCAGCGGCGATAGTGGCTGCTTCATGGTGAGGGGAGCGACGTACCGAATAGTTGATCAGCTCTGGGTGGGTTTCTACAAAGCTGGTATCAAACTTACCGCTCTGGAAGTCAGCTGATTGGATAATGGCCTTCTGGTAGGGAATGGTGGTTTTTACCCCATAAACCACAATGTCATCCAGAGCGCGGTCAGCGCGGTCCAATACGGCATCCCAATCCAGAGCCCAAACAATGAGTTTGGCACACATGGAGTCATAGTAGGGAGGGATGTCGTAACCGGTATAGATGGCGCCATCGGTACGTACTCCTGGGCCACCCGGTGCCAAATAGCGGGTGATGCGGCCAAAGCTGGGTAGAAAATCGTTCTGTGGATCTTCGGCATTGATACGGAATTCCATAGCATAGCCACGACGTTGCACATCCTCTTGTTGATAGCGAAGTTTCAAGCCCGAGGCGATGCGGATCTGCTCTTGCACGATGTCAATGCCGGTGATCTGCTCGGAGATGGTGTGTTCTACCTGTAGACGGGTATTCATCTCCATGAAATAGAAGTTGTCATTGTCGTCCAGCAGGAACTCAACGGTTCCCGCATTTTCATAGCCTACCTGCTTGGCTGCGCGGACAGCCAGGTCGCCGATGTAGTTGCGTTGCTCATCGGTTAATTGTGGGGATGGGGCGATCTCAATGAGTTTTTGATGGCGGCGCTGGATTGAACAGTCCCGCTCATAAAGATGAATGGCTTCTCCATGGCTGTCAGCCAGGATTTGAACTTCAATATGTCGGGGGTTGACTACGCATTTCTCCATAAAAACTTCGGCACTGCCAAAGGCTTTTTTTGCTTCGGAGATAACCCGCTCGTAGTTGCGTTTTAATTCGGTTTCGTTATCGCAGCGGCGAATACCACGACCACCACCGCCAGAGGTGGCCTTTAACATAACCGGGTAGCCAATCTTATTGGCTAGGGTTACCGCTTCGTCTAAATTTTCCAGGTTGCCATTTGAGCCGGGAGTAACGGGAATGCCTGCGGCAACCATGGCCTGGCGGGCCTGCGTTTTATCTCCCATCTTGTAGATAACTTCAGCGCTGGGGCCAATGAATTTGATGCCGCGCTTTACGCAGGCTTCGGCAAGTAGTGGATTTTCAGAGAGAAATCCGTATCCGGGGTGGATTGCATCGCATCCTGTTGCAACGGCAAGATTGACGATTCTGTGGGCATTGAGATAGCCGGCAACCGTGTCAGGGCCTAAGCTGTAGGCCTCATCGGCTTTTTTGACATGTAGGGCATTGCGGTCTGCATCGGCGTATATGGCAACTGAGGTGATACCCATCTCTGCACAGGCGCGAACGACCCGCACCGCGATTTCGCCACGGTTGGCGATAAGGATCTTCTTAATCAAGATGTGTCCGTCCGATCATTATTATTTAGTCAAGTTCTACGTAAAATGATCTAGGTTGTCAACTTAGAAGCCTATGAATCAAGTGGAATTTTGCTGTTTTTGTTAGTGAAATGGCTGTGGGAACGGTAATTCCTTTTGACATATTGAGGAAGCGACGCTATTATGCGCGCCATGTCAGACCGGCCTTCAATCTATATAGAACCGTTAAGTCTAGCCAACAAAGGCGCCGAGATTGAGCGCCAAGTGCCGATGGATGGTATGAGTAGGCTGAATGCATCGGTGCTTGCTACGCGGGGTGAAGCGCAAGTTTCCCTGCGTTTTGGTGTTGATTCGCTAGGCTATCGGGTGATGCAAGGTACCGTAAAAGCGCAGGTGGTTATGCGCTGTGAGCGTTGCTTAAGCGAGATGCCTGTTGATGTCGTTGCCAATGTGAGCGTTGGCTTGGTCAAGAATAACAAACAAGCAAAAGAGCTGCCTGGAGAGTATGAACCTCTGCTGCTCGAAAGCGATGAGCCGATTCCCCTGGTGGAGTTGGCCGAAGATGAGTTGGTACTTTCGCTGCCGATCGCGCCACGGCACGAAACGAAAGAGAACTGTATTGATCTGGATGAATACAGGGCAGAGGATGAGCCTCAGGAAGAGAAAAAGAATCCTTTTGCAGTTTTGGCAGCATTGAAAGAGAAACACTGAATTTTTAAGGAGACATCCGATGGCTGTACAACAGAACAGAAAGACCCCTTCTAAGCGTGGTATGCGTCGTTCACACGATGCGCTGACAGGTCCTACCTTGTCTATCGATCAAAACACTGGTGAGACTCACCTGCGTCACCACGTAACCCCAGATGGTTACTACAAAGGTCGTAAAATCGCTCCAGCAAAAGCTTAATTGCTATTGTGCCATAGGCACTGCTGCAGTAGATGAGTGGCCTCCAACTAGCTCAAGTGGGCTGGGGGGAGGTCACTTTTGTTTATACGCCTTGATAAAGTGATAAAGAGTTAATGAGCGAATCTGTAACGATTGCAATTGATGCCATGGGAGGTGATCATGGCCCGGTTGTGACGATCCCGGCGGCATTGTTAGCCTTGGAGGAGAATCCAAAGCTAAGTTTGATTCTGGTGGGACAAGAAGAGCTGCTAATGGAAGAGCTTTCCCGGCTAGGTGTTCAGCCTTCAGAACGCCTGAAAATCCGCCATGCCAGTCAAGTGGTTGCCATGGATGAGCTACCATCAGTCGCTATGCGCAGCAAAAAGGATTCTTCAATGCGTGTAGCAATTAACTTGGTTAAAGAGGGTGAGGCCAGGGCTTGTGTGAGTGCCGGAAACACTGGTGCATTAATGGCTACCGCACGCTTTGTTCTTAAAATGCTCCCAGGGATCGATCGTCCCGCCATTATTACCACATTGCCGACCATGACGGGACATACCCACATGCTGGATCTGGGGGGAAATGTGGATTCTTCTGCTGAAAACCTGTTTGAATTTGCAGTAATGGGTTCCGTATTGACCTCGGCGGTGGATGGTGTAGAGCGTCCCACTGTTGCCCTATTGAATATTGGCGAAGAAGAGATAAAGGGTAATGAGCAGGTTAAAGAAGCTGCGCGTTTACTTGCAACAAGTGATCTCAATTATATCGGCTACATTGAGGGAGATGGCATCTATAAGGGTGAGGCTGATGTGGTCGTTTGTGATGGCTTTGTGGGCAATGTCGCATTAAAGACCACTGAAGGGGTGGCAAAGATGATTGCTACCTTCATGAAAGAGGCCTTTACCAAGAATATTTTCACCAAATTGGCGGGTCTGATAGCATTGCCCGTGATAAAGGCGTTCCGTAACCGGATTGATCCTGGCAAGTACAATGGTGCAAGCTTTGTTGGTTTGCGCGGTATTGTAATCAAAAGCCATGGCGGGGCTGATGTTCCCTCCTATAAAAACGCGATACACGAAGCAGTAAAAGAGGTGGAGATGAATGTTCCCGCCCGCATCAGTGAACAGCTGGCAGTGATTTTATCGAAGAGGCAAGCAAGTTAATGAATTCCCGCATAATTGGTACTGGTGGCTATTTGCCGGAGCGTGTCATGACTAATCACGATCTGGCAAAGGTCGTTGAAACGAGTGATGAGTGGATTGTTGAACGCACCGGTATCAAGCAGCGCCACATTGCTGCGGATGAGCAGAGTACCTGTGACTTGGCGGAAGCAGCAGCTCGCCAGGCAATTGAGGCTGCAAATATTTCGACTGATTCCATCGATCTAATTATTGTTGCAACGACAACGCCTGATCGTGTCTTCCCTAGTACGGCTTGCTTGTTGCAGCATCGCTTGGGGATTCACGGGTGTCCCGCTTTTGATGTTCAGGCTGTTTGTACCGGTTTTATCTACGCACTTTCCATTGCGGATAAATTCATTAAGACTGGTTCAGCTAAACGCGCGTTAGTAATTGGTGCTGAAACGATGTCGCGTATTGTTGATTGGACTGATCGTACGACTTGCGTATTGTTTGGTGATGGGGCAGGTGCAGTGGTGCTAGAGGCGAGCGAGGAGTCGGGAGTACTATCGACGCATATTCATGCTGATGGCCAATATACTGACCTGCTACATGTGCCTGCCGGCATTTCTTATCGTAATAATGAGCTGAAAGGTGGTAAAGCGCTTATCCAGATGCAGGGTAATGAGGTCTTTAAGACTGCCGTGAATACTCTGGGGCGCATTGTGGACGAGACTTTAGATGCCAACCAATTGGAGAAGGGGGATATCGATTGGCTGGTGCCGCATCAAGCCAATATTCGTATTATCAAGGCGACAGCGAAAAAACTGAAAATGCCCATGGAGCGTGTTGTTACTACCGTTCAGACCCATGGCAACACTTCAGCAGCCTCTGTGCCACTTGCACTCAATGAAGCTGTGCGTGACGGACGTATTAAGCGCGGCGAAACACTATTACTTGAGGCCTTCGGTGGTGGATTCACCTGGGGTTCTGCACTCATTAAATATTAAGACAGTTAATTCAAGGGTCGATCATGTCATTAGCATTTGTTTTCCCAGGACAGGGTTCCCAATCTATCGGTATGCTGTCGGATTTCGCCGCAGCGCATCCCATTGTTACTGAAACTTTTGACCAGGCTTCCACTGCCTTGGGGTATGATCTGTGGAAGGTGGTACAGGCGGGGCCGGTTGAAAAGTTAAATCAAACTGAAGTTACCCAGCCCGCTATGCTGGCAGCCGGCGTGGCGACTTGGCGTGTATGGCAATCTCAAAATGAGGTAAAGCCGGTCGTGATGGCGGGACATAGTCTGGGTGAATATACCGCCCTAGTATGTGCCGGTGTGATGGCATTTGAGGATGCTATCAAGTTGGTTGCAGAGCGTGGACGTTTGATGCAATCTGCGGTACCTGAAGGAGAAGGTGCTATGGCGGCTATTCTTGGGCTGGATGATGATGTTGTCATTGATACCTGTGACAGAGCCTCGTTGGGCGAAGTTGTTTCTGCCGTTAACTTTAATTCCCCTGGCCAAATTGTAATCGCTGGTAAAAAGGCGGCAGTGGAGCGTGCTGTGGAGATTGCTAAAGCGGAAGGGGCAAAGCGTGCTTTGTTATTGCCAGTAAGTGTTCCTTCCCACTGCTCTTTGATGGCGCCAGCGGCAGAACAGCTAAAAGCTAATATGGCGGAAATTAAGTTCAACACACCTGAGATTCCTGTTATTAACAACGTGGATGTGAAAGCAGAGGTTGACCCAGATGCCATTCGCAATGCATTGGCTCGCCAACTCTACTCCCCTGTACGTTGGGTGGAAATTATCGAAGCGATGTCGGCACAAGGCGTTGGCCACGTGGTTGAATGTGGTCCTGGTAAGGTGTTGGCAGGCTTAAATAAACGTATTGTTAAATCAATGGTGGCAATGCCCGTTTTTGATCCGGCTAGCCTTGAAAAGGCGTTGGCGGAATAAGGAGAGAATCATGAGTCTAGAAAATGAAATTGCCCTGGTGACAGGGGCTAGCCGTGGTATTGGTCAGGCGATTGCGCTGGAGCTGGGTAAAGCGGGAGCAACAGTGATTGGTACTGCGACTTCTGAATCAGGTGCGCAGAGCATTACTAACTACCTGCAAGAAAACGGTATTAAGGGTTGTGGTCTGGCTCTGAATGTGACGGATGCAGCATCTGTCGACGCACTGTTTGAGCAGATGAAAAGCGATTTCGGTATGCCTACCATCCTGGTGAACAATGCGGGTATTACTCGTGATAACCTGCTGATGCGTATGAAGGATGAGGAGTGGCAGGATATTATGGATACCAACCTTAGCTCTATTTATCGCCTGAGCAAAGCGGTGCTGCGTCCGATGATGAAGGCTCGTAAAGGTCGTATTATCAGTATCACCTCTGTTGTTGGTGCCATGGGGAACGCAGGGCAAGCCAACTATGCAGCGGCTAAAGCAGGTGTTATTGGTTTTACCAAGGCGCTGGCCCGTGAAGTGGGCAATCGTGGTATCACCGTAAATGCTGTGGCGCCTGGCTTTATCGATACCGATATGACCCGTGCCTTGCCGGAAGAGCAGCGCGAGACGTTGGCTTCACAAATTCCGCTGGCCCGCTTGGGTGAAGCCAAAGAAATTGCTGCGACGGTGGCATTTTTGGCCTCGGAAGGGGCTGCTTATATTACAGGCGAAACCATTCATGTGAATGGTGGAATGTATATGAATTAATGGCTAAGAGCTGGAGACTTTGTCCAGTTCAGTAGCTAATTTCTGCTAAGATGCAGCAAAGTGTAGCATCGTGAGCAGCTTTGAACTAGAATACGCGCACGCGCAAATTCCATATAATATCGACTGGAGGAAATATTCGTCATGAGTACTATCGAGGATCGCGTTAAGAAGATCGTTGTTGAACAGCTGGGCGTTAAAGAAGAAGAAGTAACACTGGAAGCCTCTTTTGTAGACGACCTTGGCGCTGATTCACTGGATACCGTTGAACTGGTAATGGCTCTGGAAGAGGAATTCGAAACTGAAATTCCTGACGAAGATGCTGAAAAGATCACTACTGTTCAAGAAGCTGTAAATTATATCAACGCTAACAGCTAAGATAGTTTTATAGCTTGAAAGGGGCCGCCCACGTTTTGTGGTAGCGGCCTCTTGTCTATCTGGCTACAAGTAAAGAGGGCAATCCATTGGCAAAACGTCGTGTTGTGGTAACCGGTCTGGGCATGGTCTCACCCTGTGGACTGACGGTGAAAGAGTCCTGGGAGAATATCCTGGCGGGAAAAAGTGGTATAGCGCCATTGACAGAGTTTGATGTTAGCGCATTTTCTACCCGTTTTGGTGGTGCAGTTAAAGGATTTGATGTTACCAATTACATGTCTGCTAAAGATGCTAAAAAGATGGATCCCTTTATCCATTACGGTATCGCCGCAGCGAAAGAGGCAATTGAGGATGCCGGTCTGGAGGTGACTGAAGAGAATGCCTTCCGTATCGGTGTAGCAATTGGCTCAGGTATCGGTGGTTTGCCTGGCATTGAAAAAGGTCGTGATGCTTTTGCAAAGGGTGGGCCTCGTAAAATTTCACCGTTCTTTGTGCCCAGCAATATCATCAATATGATCTCTGGCAATCTATCTATCATGTACGGCATGAAGGGGCCTAATATTGCATTGGTTACGGCTTGTGCCACAGGCACCCACTCCATCGGTGATGCTGCACGTATTATCGAATATGGTGATGCAGATGTGATGCTGGCTGGTGGTGCTGAGATGGCAACCTCTGAGTGTGGTTTAGGTGGTTTTGCAGCAGCTCGTGCACTCTCCTCCCGTAACGATGATCCTGAAGGTGCTAGTCGCCCATGGGATAAGGATCGTGATGGTTTTGTACTTTCTGATGGTGCTGGTGTGGTAGTACTGGAAGAGTATGAACATGCCAAAGCCCGTGGTGTGACGATTTATGCAGAGCTAACGGGTTATGGTATGAGTGGTGATGCCTACCATATGACGATGCCATCTAAAGGGGGCGAAGGTGCGGCACGCTGTATGAATGCGGCAATGCGTAACGGCGCGATTAATCCTGATCAGGTGGATTACATCAATGCCCACGGTACCTCAACCCCAGCAGGTGATTTAGCGGAAACGCAAGCTGTTAAGTCGGCCTTTACGGATCATGCTTACAAAGTGGCGGTAAGTTCTACTAAATCCATGACTGGCCACGCGCTTGGTGCTGCAGGCGGTATGGAAGCCGTATTCAGTATTTTGGCAATTCGTGATCAGGTTGCACCGCCTACTATCAACCTGGATAATCCTGATGATGGGTGCGATCTGGACTATGTGCCTCATGAAGCGCGTCAAATGAAAATTGATGTGGCGATGTCCAACTCCTTCGGTTTCGGCGGTACCAATGGTACCCTGATCTTTAGCAAACTGAAGTAAACTCAGAATAGGGGCAGAGTTATCTCTGCCCCATCTCTTACTATGGCAAGATCTGACTATTCACAGCAAGGCTGTGTCATTCGAACCTTTGATCTGCAGCCGGATTTGGCAGCCATAGCGCATTATAAGCCTCAACGTTATCCCTATCTGTTACAGAGTGTTGCCCAGGGCGCGGCAATTGCTCGTTACGATATCCTATTTGCCTTTCCTGAGGACACGATAAGCTTGGGTAAGCTGGACGAGAATAGAGATTTTCTTGCAGAGTTTGATCAGCAGTTTGCGTTGGCACAACAAACTGCTGGTGATGAAGAGCCATTTTTACCCTTTTCCGGCGGTTGGTTTCTTTATCTCGGTTATGAGATGGCCCAACAAGTTGAGCCAGTTCTGAATTTACCCGATCTGCAAAGTGAGCTTCCTGTGGCTTTTGCCAGTCGCGTACCGGCAGCAATAATCTGGGATCATCACCAGCAGCAACTGCTGTTGATGGCAGAGCAGGGTTGTGAAGCGCTGTTGGATTTGATGGAGAAAGATCTGCATGAAGCTCCCAGACTGACAGAGTGTGATATTCAGATCTCTGCCATCACGGAAGATGAGCCAAGCCACTTTACCAATGGGGTGGAGCGCATCAAGTCGTATATAGTGGAGGGGGATATATTCCAGGTTAACCTCTCCCGTGCTTGGCAGGCTCAAGTGGAAAGTGACTCTCCGGCTACCGCACTCTACCAGCGTCTTTGTCAAAGTAATCCTGCCCCTTTTGCTGCGCTGGTACGCTACCAGGACCAGGCTATCATCAGCTCTTCGCCGGAACGGTTGGTGAAGGTAGCCAATGGTGTGGTGGAGACTCGCCCTATCGCAGGTACCCGCCCAAGAGGGCAAGGGCTTTCTCATGATGAGGCGAAGCGCCAGGAGCTGATTGGCCATCCCAAAGAGCGTGCAGAACACATCATGCTGATAGATCTGGAGCGGAATGACCTTGGGCGGATTGCTCAGCCAGGTTCCGTTGAGGTGAATGAACTGATGATCCTGGAGAGCTATGCACATGTACATCACATTGTCTCCAACGTTCGTGCAAGGCTGCGAGGTGGAATCACACCCGGTGAAGTGATTCGGGCTGTCTTTCCGGGAGGAACCATTACCGGTTGCCCGAAAGTACGCTGTATGGAGATTATTGCAGAATTGGAACAGGTGGGGCGCGGCCCCTATACTGGCTCTCTGGGCTATATCAACCGAGATGGTAGTATGGACCTCAACATACTTATTCGAACTCTACACCTGGATGGAAATAGCGTTACCCTGCGGGCAGGTGCCGGCATTGTTTATGACTCCCAGCCCGAGTGGGAGTTGAAAGAGAGCCGTGCCAAGGCACGGGGACTGTTGTTGGCATTGGGGGCAAAAGATGTCTGAGATGCTGATTAATGGGGTGGAACGCAGCACCATATCCGCAGTGGACCGCGGGCTGATGTATGGTGATGGGCTGTTTGAGACTATTAAATTGGTCAAGGGAGAGCCGCAGAACTGGTCTTTGCACTTGCAGCGGTTGAGTCGAGGTGCTGAACGTCTCGGTATCACTATGCCGGATGGTGAGCTGCTATTGAGTGAGCTGCGTGCATTGAGCAAAGCGCGGGTGCGTCCGCAGACGATGCCATTGGTAGGTGCTCGTCCACAGCTTCAAGTGCGCGGACAGCCTCAGGCGTTGGCAAAAATTGTGCTAACCCGTGGTGTGGGTGGACGAGGTTATTATCCGCAAAAACTGCAACCGACGAGAATTATTCAGCTTTTCCCCTGGCCAGAGCTTCCAGTAGAAAATGCCTGTGGTGGCGTTAGGGTTCGCATATGCCAGCTTCAGTTAGCCCATCAACCTGCCTTGGCAGGGCTTAAACACCTCAACCGCCTGGAAAATGTGATTGCGCGAGGAGAGTGGGAGGATGCTGAGATTGCAGAGGGGCTTATGCAGGATCAGCAGGGGAACTTTATCGAAGGTACTATGAGTAACCTGTTTGTCGTGAAGGATCACGTACTCTATACGGACCCTCTTCAGCAGTGTGGTGTTGCCGGGGTGATGCGAGAGCATATTATCGAATTGGCACAACAACAGGGGATTGGAGTGCAGTTACAGCAGATCAATCAGGCTAGTATTGAAACGGCTGATGAATTATTTCTCTGCAATGCGGTAATTGGTATCTGGCCAATCCGTGAGATTGTCAATCTGAAGCATTACGCCGTTGGCGAGGTAACCCGACAGCTTCAGGTATTGATTAAGGGAGCGTAATGGGAATCTGGATTCGTAAATTGATTGGTATTGGCATCATTGCCATTAGTCTATTAACCGGATGGATATGGACTCAATATAACGTTTATCAGGACACCCACCTGTTTGTCGGCGATGAAGTGGTTTACTACACCGTTAAGCCAGGGAGCAGTGTTAAAAGCATTGCCCGTGAGTTGCATGAGGCAGGCGTATTACAAAAACCTCGCTTCTTCGAGTGGTATGCCCGTCTGGAAGAGAAGGCACAGCGAATCCATGTCGGGGAGTATGCCATCACATCCCAAATGACCCCCCACCAGTTGTTGGAAGATATGGTCACTGGAAAAGTGGTTCAGTACCCAATGACTATCGTGGAAGGTTGGAGCTTCAAACAGCTCCGTAGCTTCTTAGGGCAACATACCGCTCTCAAACATACCATTGGTCAATTGAGTGACGATGAAGTAATGGCAAAGCTGGGCTATCCTGGTCAGCACCCTGAGGGGCGTTTCCTGCCAGATACCTATCACTTTCCTCGAGGGACTACAGATGTAGAGTTTCTCAAGCGTGCTTATCAGGCGATGGAGGCAAAGTTGGATGGTCTTTGGGCCGGACGTGATGAGGAGCTACCCATTAAAACACCTTATGAGGCACTGATTCTGGCCTCCATTATTGAGAAAGAGACCGCTGTGCCTGCTGAGCGTCCAGAAATTGCTGGCGTATTTGTTCGTCGCCTACAAAAAGGGATGCGTCTACAGACTGATCCCACGGTGATCTACGGAATGGGCGATGATTATCAGGGGAATATTCGGCGTCGAGATTTGCGTCGTGACACCCCTTATAATACCTATACTCGCAAAGGGTTAACTCCCACGCCGATTGCCATGCCCAGTGCCGCAGCCATTGACGCCGCATTACACCCCAAACCGGGAGATACCCTCTACTTTGTATCAAAAGGGGATGGATCGCACCATTTTTCAGCCACTCTGGCCGAACACAACCAAGCCGTGATTAAATACCAGCTGAAAGGTCGCCAGCGACCCTTCTCATCCAATCCATAACCAGAGAGAGCCATGCGAGGACAATTCATTACCGTAGAGGGCGGCGAGGGCGCCGGAAAGAGTACCAATCTGGCACTCATCAAATCCCTGTTGGAGGCTGCAGGTAAAGAGGTGGTGATGACTCGGGAACCCGGTGGTACGCCACTCGGTGAGACCATTCGTGGTTTGTTGTTGGATGCCAAGCAGAGCAGCATGGTAAGTGATACCGAACTATTGCTAATGTTTGCTGCTCGCGCCCAGCACATTGCTGAAGTGATATTGCCTGCACTGGAGGCTGGTAAGTATGTATTGTGTGATCGCTTTACCGATGCTACCTATGCTTATCAAGGCGGAGGGCGAGGTTTGCCCATGGCACGAATTGCCCAGCTGGAGCAATTTGTTCAAGGGGAGTTGCGCCCCGATCTAACGGTATTGCTGGATCTTCCCGTTGCACAAGGGATGGCTCGTGCTGGAGAGCGCAGTGCGCCAGATCGTTTTGAGCAGGAGCAGCACGATTTTTTTGAGAAGGTACGCAGTGCCTATCGATCTATGGCAGAGCAGCAGCCCCAGCGCTACCGAGTGGTAAATGCCGGTTTGGCATTGGAGCAGGTGCAGCAGCAGATTCGCGAACTATTTGCTGATTATCTGGAGGCGAAAGGGTGATTCAGCAGCCTTATCCCTGGCAGGCTGAGCAGTGGCAGTCACTACAACAGCGCCTGGCCCAGGGGCGAATGCCCCATGCCCTTTTGCTGCATGGTGTGGAGGGAATGGGCAAATTGCAGTTTGCTCATGCCCTGGCCAATAGCCTACTGTGCGAATCACGACAACCCAATGGTGAAGCGTGCGGCACTTGTCGTAGCTGCCAACTCCATAGTGCAGGCAACCATCCCGACTATACTGAGTTGACGCCGGAAGAGCCTGGCAAGAACATTACCATCGACATGGTGCGTCGGCTCTCCTCTAAGCTCTCTATCTCCAGCCAGTATGGCGGTTATAAGGTGGTGTTGCTGAGTCCAGCAGAGCAGATGAATGTGGCTTCCGCTAACAGTCTTTTGAAGACTCTGGAAGAGCCTACCCCTGATACCATATTGATCTTAGTCTGTTCCCATATCGATCGTTTACTACCGACTATTCGCAGCCGTTGTCAGATGGTGTTATTTGGTCAGGCTGATCTGCAACAGATCCAGCAGTGGCTGATTCAGGTGGGCAACGTAGATCCTCAAAAGGCAGCACAATTGATGACCCTGGCAGGGAATGCCCCTTTGCGTGCGCAAATGCTTGCAGAAAGTGAAGTTATTGCACAACGTGCCGAACTACTAGACATGCTACAGCGCATGGGGCGGGGAGAGATGACGCCAATACAGGTGGCGGAGAAGAGCCTCAGTTTTGGTGTGAGTGAGGTGCTGCAATGGTTAAGTTATTGGTGTATGGATTTGATACGCCTAAACTTTACGTCTCAGCCAGGGCATATTGATAGCCCGGATCTTATGCCGCGACTCCAACCCATGTCGCAACAGATTGACTTAAAAAAACTTTATGGCTACTTTGATAAATTAATCGAGGCAAGCCGCCTGGCACGAACACAGGTCAATGAACAGCTTTTGCTGGAAGAGACCCTTATCGGCTGGGTAAGGCTGTTTGCTAAACGAAGGAGTTAACCGGTGCCAGACCAACCAGCCGCGCCACCAAAGCAGGGTGGCATACTCACCCTGACGATACGCGACAAAGCGTCGCTCTACTCTGCTTATATGCCCTTTGTGAAAAACGGCGGTATTTTTGTGCCTACCAATAAAAACTATCAGCTCAGCGAAGAGGTGTTTATGTTGATGAGCTTGATGGATGAAAAGGAGAAAATTCCCGTCGCAGGGCGTGTGGTGTGGGTAACCCCAAAGGGCGCCCAGGGTAACCGCTTGGCTGGCATTGGCATTCAGTTCAGCGATCAGGATGGTGGTGCGGTGCGTAATAAGATTGAAACCTACCTTGCCGGCGCCTTGAAGTCCGACCGCCCCAGCTATACTATGTAAGCCTTTTACGTTGCCGTCATTTCATGGCGGTAACCTCCAATTCCAAAAGTATTTTGTTATGAAACCACTACTCGTTGACTCCCATTGTCATCTGGATCGTCTCGATCTGAGCAAATATGAAAACGGCCTGGAAGGTGCCTTGGCTGCCGCCCGTGAAAATGGTGTAGGCCACTTTCTGAATGTTTCCATCGATATGGAAAATTACCAGGTTATCAAAGCCATGGCGGAACAGAGGGAGGAGGTCTCTATCTCTGTTGGTGTTCATCCCAATGAGACGGAAGGGGAGGATCCCACAGTGGAGCGCTTGGTGACAGAGGCCCAACATCCTAAGGTGGTGGCGATTGGTGAGACGGGCTTAGACTTCTTTCGAACGGAAGGCGATCAGGAGTGGCAGCGTCAGCGGTTTCGCAACCACATTGCTGCGGCGAAAGAGAGTCAAAAGCCGCTGATCATTCATATGCGTGAAGCTACTGAAGCAACGCTTCAGATACTGGAAGAGGAGAGGGCACATGAAGCAGGTGGTGTGATGCACTGCTTTGTGGAAGATTGGGAGGTGGCACAGCGAGTATTAGACCTTGGTTTTTACATCTCTTTCTCTGGCATCGTCACCTTCAATAGTGCTAAAAAGTTGCAGGAGGTGGCTCGCCTTATGCCTCTGGAATACATGTTGGTAGAGACAGACTCACCTTATCTGGCACCAGTCCCCTACCGGGGTAAACCCAATGAGCCCGCCTATGTTTCTCATGTCGCACAGTTTGTGGCAGATCAGCGGGAAATGCCATTGGAAGCGCTGGCACAGTCCACGTCAGCCAACTTCTTCAATCTATTTAAGGATGCGCAGTCTGCATTGAAAAACTAGTGCAGTTTGACTGAAATGCTTAATGATTCGTCATGCTGGGTTAGCCCAGGCCTTCCTATTGATATGACGATAAGACTTCACCATGTTAGATAAACGCTACCAACGCCTCAAGCAGGTTCTGGATCGTCGCCAAAGCAGTCTTACTCTGTTGCTGGAAGAGGTGCATAAACCTCACAATCTGGCTGCCGTGATGCGTAGTGCGGATGCGACAGGATTACATGCTATTCATGCAGTGGGCAAGCGGGAGGTAACCCGTCGTACCCCCAAGTCTGCTGCGGGCAGTAAGCGCTGGGTAAAGGTACGAATGCATGACTCCACTGCCAATGCCTTTCAGGCGCTAAGGGATGAGGGGAAGCGCATTGTAGTGGCAGATCCTGGTGAAGGCTCGCTTCCCTTTACCCAATATGACTTTACTCAGCCTACTGCTGTGGTTTTTGGCCAGGAATTGGAAGGGCTTACCGATTATGCTCGCCAACAGGCAGATGCCTGCATCCATATTCCCATGCTCGGTTTTACCGAATCTCTTAATGTATCAGTCTCTGCAGCACTAATTCTTCATGAAGCGATGCGTCAGCGTGAGCAGGCTGGCATGTATCAACAGTGTGAATTGGATGAGGTGACCTACCGGAAAACCCTATTTGAATGGGCTTGGCCGCAACTGGCGTATTACTGCCGTATTCATCATCTCTCCTATCCCAAATTTGATCTCGAAAGTGGTGAATTGTTGGAAGATTTACCCGGTTCAGTCACTCATCCCTGGTGATAGATATGTCGTCTAAACACGCTAATTTCCCATGATTTAGTGACTTAAAGGCAGGCGATTATGCCCTTGCCAATACAATCCTTTTATTTTGTCTATACTGAAGACGGTGAGACAGGACGCGGAATCTCGGGGGATAAATATGCTACGCCGTAGGGGAAAAGAGGCATTATTCTTGCCATTTTATATTGTCCTCGTTATGGCGTTGCTGTTGATTCTGTTTGCTATTGTGAGTGAACAAAAGCGGTATCTACAAGCTCAGTTGCAGCACAAAGTCGACCAGGTAACGACCCACCTTGAGTTGGAGATGGAATTTCTTCGCCAAAAAAATGGGGTGGTTCTGGATTTATTTAGTCGAGATCAATTGACTATTGATGGAATAATTCAGCGTAATAATACCCTTCTTACACAACATCTCTTACCACAGTTTAATGTCCTGCATGATAATTTTGGTGTCTCCCAGCTCGCATTATTTGATCGTCAATATACTCGTTTAATTACGCTGACAGACTCTGTTGCACAGCGTCGAGAAGAGGGGGATTTGCTTATTCCCCAGAGCCAGCAAAGAAAGCTGCTAACAGGTGGTTTGGTGCTGGAGCCAAGAGGGCAGGCGGTATACCTTTCTGTCACACCGGTATTTAATGGTGAGGAGATCGTGGGATATATTGAGACGTCTCAGCCTTTATCTTTATTTACCCGAGGCATCTATAGTCGTTTAGCCAGTAAGGCGGTACCTTTGTATGACAAGAAGCTTATTGATGAGCAAGCGTGGAGCCGTGATCGTAGTCGATTTGCGGAGGCCGTGGGGTGGGATGAATATGGTCATTATATCCCTGATATCGGGCAGCAGGAGTCTATTCCGATGGCGCTGCTTGACCAGCTGGAGGGTGGGGAGGGGGATAAGCTGCTTCACTATGATCTTTATGAGCAAAGCCTTGTAGGGAAGTTTATACCGATTATTGATATCAATGGTCAGCGGTTGGGTGGATTTTTAATCTATAGTGATATTACTCATCTAGAGCAGAGGACGTTGCTGAGAACGGTCTGGTTTATCGCTATTCTCGTGCTGGTCAGTGGTTTTTTAGCCACTATTTTTTACAATGCGATGAAGCGAGTGGAGCAACGTCGCTTTGAGCAAAACAAGGAGTTATTGCAGGTAAACCGTTTGCTGACAGCTGCACAGGATATTGCACACTTTGGTAGTTGGCAGTACGACTTTCGAAATAATCGTATTAGCTGTACCGATGAAACTAAGCGCATTTTGGGCCTTGATCAAAAAAGGGACTTAATGGTCATACGAGATATTCTTCAGCATGTGCCTGAAGAGGATCATAAACGGTTCGAGCCATTTTTCAGTACCGATATACACTCTGCCAAAAAGCGACATCTAGTACACCGGGTAAAGAGTGACGGTGGTGAAATCCGAACCATTATTCAGCATGCTCATCTTATGCGGGATAAGACGGGGAGTGCCAAGCGTTTGGTGGCGACCGTTCACGATATTACCGATTATATGCGGGCCGATGCGCTACAACGTCGCATGGCGTATATTTTTGAACACGCCTGGAATGAACTATATTTGTTTGACGGTAATAGCCTGAAGTTTGTGGATGCCAGTGATGGAGCGCAGCGTAATTTGGGTTATAACGTTGGAGAGCTACGTGGGCTGACTGCTTACGAGGTAATGCCGGAATTTGATCAGCAAGCTTTCAAGGTTATGCTGCAAGGTATGGTTTATCGGCGTGAATCTCAATTTACGACGGAGACGCTCTTCCAGCGTCGTGATGGAAGCTGTTACCCCATTGAATTACGTCTGCAGCTTATTGAGGAGGGCGATACTCCGCTCTATCTGGCCATTGTGCAGGATATCAGCGAGCGAAAACGCTATATCACGGAACTAGAGCATAAGGCGCTTTATGATCCGCTCACGGATTTGCCAAATCGCATTTTATTTACTGATCGTTTGCGCCATGCGATCAAGCACGCTCAGCGAGAGAGCGATTATCTTTCGGTGATGGTAATTGATATCGCTTACCTGAAAGAGGTAAACAATATTCTGGGCTTTGAAGCGGGTGATAAATTGCTGCGTGAACTATCCAACAAATTCTTGGGGCTGGTGAGGGATTCAGATACGTTTGCTAATCTCCATGGAGGAGAGTTTGTCCTGCTGTTACCCAGGACCAATGCCTACCAGTCATTGAATGTGGTGAAAAAGATCCGCGACATGGTACGTGAGCCATTCTTCAGTGATGAGGTGCCAGTGAGGGTGGAGGTCAATATTGGTATCGCTGAGTATCCCACCCATGGACAGTCCCATAATGAGTTATTACAGCGAGCTGAGATTGCTTTGGGGCTGGCCAAAGGAGAGATTAAAGGCTATGCCATTTACGATATTGGGAGTGATACCTACAGCAAAGATCATTTGCATCTGAAGAGTGAACTCTACAAAGGGGTTGAGCAGAAGGAGTTTGTGCTCTACTACCAGCCACAAGTGGAATTTCGCAGCAAAGTGATAACCGGTTTCGAGGCGTTGGCCCGTTGGCCTCACCCCGAGCGCGGTTTGATCTCTCCGGCTGTGTTTATCCCGCTGATTGAAGATTCCGGTATGATCACCCAGTTTACCTTGTGGGTGATAGACCAGGCGGCAAGGCAGATTCGTCTATTGAGAGAGGTGGGCTTCCGGGTCAATGTCTCGGTGAACATCTCTGCTCGCTGTCTGTTTGATGAAAACCTCCCGGTACGCATCAGTAATATTGTCTCTTCCACTGGAATCGACCCCACTGATTTGGTGCTGGAAATTACCGAGACGGCCTTGATGAGCCGACCTGAACAATCATTATCCGTATTAAGAGAGCTGGATGGGCGGGGCTTTTTCATCTCTATTGATGATTATGGTACTGGCTATAGCTCTTTAAGCTATTTGAAAAATCTGCCGGTGAAAGAGCTCAAAATTGATCAAGCGTTTATCCGCCGAGTGGTGGAAAACCCTTACGATACCACCATTGTCAGGTCCACTATCGACATGGCCCATGATCTGGGGCTTAAGGTGGTCGCTGAAGGGGTGGAGACCTTGGAACAGTTTGGTTTTGTCGCCAGTCTGGGCGGGGATATTGCTCAGGGCTATTATCTCAATCGCCCCATGCCTGAAGAGGAGATTATTCCCTGGTGTTATGAATTTTATAAAAAGAATAGCATGGAGTCATTGTTACCTAAGGGGGACTCAAAAATCGTGGCGCTTCATACCAAACAGAATTAAAAAAGCGCATAAATGAGGGGAGAAAAAACGGTAAATTTACGATAAGGTGGATAGATTCCAGAAAACAGTTGTCACTATAGTTGTATTGTCGAATCATCAGGATGTCGTATATGAATTACCGCTTGCTCCTTGGCTCTCTGTTATTAACCTCCACGCTGCTGGCCGGCTGTGCCGGTAACACCAGTAAATCTGAATCCCAACAAACCAACCTTCGTCCCCTTCTGGGTAACCCTGAACTCCCTTATCAACCGGATCGTGAACCACAAGTGGGTGATATCCTGCATATGCCGACTGGCCTGTGGGTGGATCAATCGCAGATGTTGCAAGCGGTAGGGGATCAGCGTTTAGTCTATATCGGTGAAACCCATGATAGCCCGGCAGCACACCGCTTTCAGTTAGAGGTGATCAAGGCCTTGGCTGAGCGTTATCCTGGCCAGGTGGCAATTGGGATGGAAGTCTTTATTCCTGCCCAACAAGCGGCTTTGGATCAATGGGTTGCTGGTGAGTTGAGCGAGCCAGAATTTCTTCGCGCTTCAGACTGGTACAACATCTGGCGTTCTGACTTTGCCCATTATCGGGACATACTGGAGTTTGCCAGAGATAACCGTATTCCGGTGCGTGGCTTGAATGCCGATAAGGCACTGGTGCGTGCAGTAGGCAGTAATCCACCGGATAAGATGGAGCCGGAGCAGCGTCAGCAACTACCAGATATGAGCTTTATTGATGACTACCAACAATCCATGGTGGAAGCGGTATACAGCGGTCATGGCCCTGCTGGTAACCATGTCGAAGGCTTTAAGCGGGTACAGACCCTATGGGATCAAACCATGGCGGAGAATATTGTTAAGTATCTGAACAGCCCTGAAGGCGAGGGTAAGCACATGGTAGTGATTGCCGGTGGACACCATATCCGTTATGGCTACGGTATTCCGCGACGGGTTT
Organism: Thiohalomonadales bacterium; assembly: GCA_050295955.1. GTDB lineage: Bacteria > Pseudomonadota > Gammaproteobacteria > RBG-16-57-12 > RBG-16-57-12 > JAFLJP01. The sequence goes on along the minus strand of JBNKQQ010000029.1, from coordinate 14,327 downwards.
TCCGCCTGCTACCCAGCTCCTATACCATCATCGGTACCCGTGAAATTGTGATTCCTGATGAGAAGCAGCATCAGCTGATGGATATTGATATGCCCCATTTCCCCATGCCCGCTTATGATTTCGTCAAGCATGTGGCGTATGAGGTGTTGCCAATGCGAGGTGTGAAGTTAGGGGTGATGTTTGAACCCACCGAAGGCGGATTGATGATCAATAAGGTGATGCCAGATAGTAATGCCGCCGCGGCGGGGATGCTGGATGGCGATCTGTTGACCCATCTGGATAACCAGCAGCTCAAGGATATGTACGATATCAAACACCTGCTGGAGCAGAAGCAGAAAGGGGACAGCGCTTCGCTTCGTATTCAACGTCAGGATCAGGCGATGGAGCTGGATGTGACGTTTAGTAAATAGCGTCCTAATGTTGGGGGGGGCTTTTCGTTGAAAGCGAAGCTCCCCGATCTTCCAGAGGCTATTCAATAACGGCTACTGATTTCACCTGCACCCAGATGGATTTACCGGGTGCCAGCTGCAGGGCATCGGCAGAGCGGGTGGTTACGCGAGCCAGAAGTGGGGTTTCTCCCACCATAACTTTAACGATTCTGACGGCAGGGTGATTTCCCTCCGCAAGCTCACTGACCGTGGCGGGTAAGGAGTTAAGGATACTGCTGTCCTGATGGTGTTCCAGGGCAAGGCTGACATCTCGTGCCAATACCCGAATTCGTAGTGATTCACCAATCTGACAACCGGGGTCCCGTGCCCAAATCTCTCCACCAGAGAATTCGCTACGTACTAAATGCCATGCCGGGTCAATTTCAGCCACCGTGGTCTCCAGCACCACACCCGCCTCTTCATCTTGAGGAACCGCCAGGTCGATACGTGCCAGTGTCTCTGTTAGCGGGCCGTTAGCCAGCGCCCTGCCTCCCTGCATGATAACCAGGTGATCCGCTAGTCGCGCCACCTCATCCGGTGAATGAGTGACGTAGATGACAGGGATCGATAAGGTATCATGGAGCTGCTGCAGATAAGGCATAATCTCGCGACGACTCTTATGATCCAGCGCCGAAAGCGGTTCATCCATTAATAGCAGTTTGGGGCTGGTGAGCAGGGCTCGGGCAATGGCTACCCGCTGGCGTTCGCCACCAGAGAGCTTGTCAGGACTGCGTGCTAGCAGATGCGCCAGACCCAGCCACTCAATCGCCTGCTCTAGGGTTACCCGGCGCTCAGATTGTGGAACACGTTTAAAACCATATTCCAGATTGTGTTTTACTGAGAGATGGGGAAATAAACTCGCCTCCTGAAACACATAAGCCAAGGGGCGCTTATGGACAGGGAGAAAGCGCTTCCCCTGTTGCCATTGCTCGCCATTGACTGTCAATTCGCCATTGGCACTTTGCAGGCCGGCGATGCAGCGTAAAAGCGTGGTTTTCCCTGAGCCAGAGTGGCCAAATAGGGCTGTGACCCCTTTTCCTGGAATTTGCAGATCCACATCCAGCGAAAAATCACCAAATCGGGTTTGGAAGCGGGCTTGAATCATGGCTTGCTCCCCTGGCTTAGGCGTCCGTTGACGAAGTAGAGGGTGAGCAGCACCAGAAAGGAGAAGAACAGCATACCGCCGGCTAACAGGTGAGCTTGATCATATTCCAGGGTCTCCACATGGTCGTAGATGGCAACGGATAATACCTTGGTCTCGCCGGGAATGTTGCCACCGATCATTAGCACTACGCCAAATTCTCCTACGGTGTGGGCAAAGGCCAGTACTGCCGCTGTCAGAAAACCTGGGCGAGCCAAGGGTACCGCCACGGTCATAAAGCGATCCAACGGGGAGGCGCGTAGGGTGGCTGCCACCTCCATAGGACGATCCCCCAATGCCTCAAAAGCGTTTTGTAGTGGTTGGACGACAAACGGCAGGGAGTAGATGACGGAAGCCACCACCAGTCCTGCGAAGGTAAAGGGGAGGGTGCCCAGTCCCAGTGCTTGGGTTAGTTCTCCCACAGGGCCGTGGGGGCCCATTAGTATCAGTAGGTAGAAACCCAATACAGTGGGAGGCAGCACCAGTGGCAGCGCCACTACGGAAGCGATAGGCTGTTTCAGCCAATGCTGGGTCCGGGCTAGCCACCAGGCGATGGGGGTACCCACCCCCATCAGAATCAGGGTGGTGAGGGCAGCCAACTTGATAGTGAGACTAATCGCTTGCCAGTCAGCGTCCATTATCTACTCCACTCCGTAGCCATAACCGGTGATGATTGATTGTGCCTCAGGGCTTTTGAGGAAGACCAGAAATGCCCGGGCTGCAGGGTTGTTTTCACCTTTTTTCAATAGTACTGCCTGTTGGGAAATCGGGACATAATAACTTTGTGGAATCTCCCAGAAAGACCCAGGCGCACCTTTCCAGCCTTTGACTTGGGAGAGGGCGACAAAGCCCACCTTGGCAGCGTGAGTGGCGGTGAATTGGAAGGTTTGGGCGATAGAGTCACCACGCACCAGCTTGCCTTTGAGTTGTTGCCAGATGTTGAGATGCTCCATCACTTGCTGCGCGGCCAAGCCGTAGGGAGCTGTTTTGGGGTTGGCAATAGCGGCTCGCTGGAAATCCCCTTGTTTGAGATAGGCTTCACCATCTTGGAACAGCCCAGGTTCTGCGCTCCATAATGCTAATTTACCCTGAGCGTAGGTAAAGCGACTACCTACTACCGCTAACCCTTCATCTTCCGCTTTGACGGGACGCTTCTCATCGGCAGCCAGAAAGACCTCAAAGGGGGCACCATGCTCAATCTGTGAGAAGAGCTTGCCGGTAGAGCCAAAGCTTACCTTTACCGTGTGGCCGGTCGCCTTTTCAAAGAGTGAGACGATATCGCGGGTCGCATCGGTAAAATTCGCCGCCACAGCAATGGTGGTTTGTGCTGCCAAGGCATTGTGGCCCACAGAGAGTCCGATAAGTAGCAGTAACAGGTTTTTCATTGTTGGATCCTTCATTCTCTTGCGTAAGGTGATTACCGGGATGACAAGACTACTTGGCCGTTGCCAACATCACATCGCTGGCTTTGATACAGGCCCAAATCTCCATGCCAGCGGTGATCTCCAGATTGGCCAAGCCATCATTACTGATAATGCTGATCAGGCTTTTACCGCCGGGGAGGGCGATGACCACCTCTGCATTTACCGCTCCTTGTTCTGCACGACTGACCACACCTCGCAGGCAGTTACGGGCAGAGATCTTAGGAGGCTCATCTCCTATGGCCAGGAATACCGACGACTCTTTTATCAATGCGATCACCTCATCATTCAATCGCAGACCTAGCTGATTAACACCATCATTAGTGACAATCGCCGTGATACTCTCCTGGTCACCCAGAGTCAGTTTCACCTCGGTATTGACGGCCCCTTCCGTGATGACTGCCACCTTACCCAGTAGCTGATTTTTCACGCTGATTTGCATGCCTAACCTCCTATCTAAAGTGAAGAAGCGCTCTGGGTTGCCCATCTCTTCGCTTATCATGTCGATGAACCGTTGATAGTAGCCCGCTGCCCGTCGGTAAAAAGCAACCAGCTCCCGTCCATACTCAGTGAGTTCACTGCCGCCGCCATGTCGTCCCCCTGTTTGACGATATACCAGAGGTTGCGCGGCCAGATTGTTCATCTGTTCAATTGCATCCCATGCGCCCTTGTAACTCATCCCCGCCTGCTTCGCGGCTTGGGAGATGGAGCCGCTGTTGTCCACCGCCTCCAATAGGCTGATACGACGCTCAGAGACAAACTCCGCGCCTTGACGGCCCAGACGAAACTCACCACCGGGATGGAGATCCATTTCACTGGTTTGCGGCTTTTTACTCATCGCTATATGCCTCGCTACATAACGTCATGCAAAAAAAGAGAATTCAAATTTTTACAGCAATGACTGTGCCAGGCGTTTAAGTGATTGAAAAATAGAGATATAGAAGGTACTACCAGTGTTGCTTTGCTACCAATTGGTGCCATTTGAAATCCGCAATGTCACAGATCTCACCCCCCAGAGCGCGTTAAAGGAGGATGGCTGATGATAGCAATCGATACTCTACTTTTACTGCAGCGCTATATGCCTGTATATATAGCGCTTCAACCAAATCACCACTTTTATAATTCAATGGCCATGCCATTTTTATAGGTTTTTGAAAAATAAGAAATTATTGATTTTTGTTGATGTCTTGATCAGAACAGTTGTGACAGAGAGGCTGGGAAGGGTGTGGGAAAGCGTACAAAATAACATGATCTTTTTACGGGCGTGATTAGCGTTTTTCCAGACTATTTAACAGCTGCTCCCGATACTGCCGCTCCGCCGCCCAATCCAGGCGGTTGCCACGAATCTCGCCTAGCTGACCTTTCAAGGCCTGTAGGCGGCGCTCTGCATGAAGCTTCTGGCTGGGTTCACTAATCTGCCCTAACAGCTGCTCAACCTCTTTGATCTCTTTACCCAGCTGCAGCTCGGGGGGAAGATAGCCTGAATTCTTCAGCAGGCGATAACCTGCTCGCAGTGCCTCCGGCACCATGCTGTCATCATCCAACTGCAACGGCTTGCCATGCCCCGGCAGGTTATCAAAATCACCACGCTCCTGAGCTTTGAGAATCTGTTGCTCTGCAAGTTTATCAATGATGGACATAGGAATAAGTGAAGGCCTGTTTGTGTTACTGCCTATGCTAACCCGATCAGCTAAGCTGCACAATTTGCGTTGGTAAGGCCGCCCGACTTGACGGAGTAGGACAATTGCCCTATTTTTCATAAATAGGACAATCGTCCTATTCAATGTGGAGTCTGAATAATGGGCGACAAGCCGACACGGGAGATGATTGTTGAGACCGCGGATCAGCTGTTTTACCAGCGAGGCTATGAGCACACCTCATTTGCTGCTATCGCTAAGGCGGTAAAGATCTCACGGGGGAATTTCTATTATCACTTCAAGAGTAAGGATGAGATTCTGCAGGCCGTTATTGAACGTCGTCTCAGCAACACTCGCCAGTTGCTAAAACACTGGGAGAAGGAGGCGGAGACCCCCGAGGCGCGTATTCACCGTTTTATCCATATCTTAGTGATGAATCAAAGCAAGATTAAACAGTATGGCTGCCCAGTGGGGACATTGTGCAGTGAACTGGCCAAGCTTGAACATGGTGCACAGCCACAGGCAAATCAGCTGTTTACCCTGTTTCGTGAATGGCTACGCCAACAGTTTACACTGTTAGGACGAAAGAACGATGCAGATGCCTTGGCAATGCATCTGCTGGCATTTAGCCAGGGTGTGGCGACGTTAGCTAACGCTTTCCCCGATGAGCCGTTTATTGAGCAGGAGGTAGCACGGATGTGCGATTGGTTAAGAACAATAATAGAAGGAGACGCGTGAAAATGTTTATTGTACTGTTGAAGTTTACCGAGAAAAAAGCCCTAGCAGGCCAACACATGGCGGCCCACAACGCCTGGATTCAACAAGGTTTTGATGACGGCGTATTTCTGCTGGTAGGCGGGCTGAATCCGCCACAAGGTGGAGGAATTATTGCAAACGAAAGCAGCCTTGAAGTGCTTCAGGCGAGGGTGAGTGAAGATCCATTTGTGGTGGAAGGCATCGTTGAGGCAGAGATAATCGAAATTAACCCGGCAAAGACAGAGCCACGCTTGGCCGCAATTTTGGGAGTATAAATAATGGCGAACCTCATTGAAGGAGCAGATGGAAAGCCACGCTGTGGCTGGTGTAGCGCAGCACCGGAATTTTTTGCTTATCACGACAAGGAGTGGGGCTTTCCCGTTGATGACGATCAACGGTTGTTTGAAAAGCTCTGCTTGGAAAGTTTTCAATCGGGTTTGAGTTGGCGCACCATCCTGGCCAAGCGAGAGAACTTCCGAAAAGCGTTTCACCACTTTGACTACCATAAGGTGGTGCACTTCACCGAAAAAGATGTGGCACGGCTACTTCAGAATGAGGGAATTGTACGCCACCGTGGAAAAATTGAAGCGGTCATCAATAACGCCAAATGCGCTCAGGAGATGGTAGAGAAAGAAGGCTCCTTAGCTGCCTTCTTCTGGGGCTATGAACCCGATGAAAAAAACCGACCCGCACCGCAGAGTGCTTCCACCTCAGCAGAATCCATCGCCATCTCAAAAGAGCTCAAAAAACGCGGCTGGAAGTTTGTCGGCCCCACGACGGTATTTGCCTTCATGCAAGCCATGGGACTGATTAATGATCATGTAGAAGGGTGTGTGACCCGGATGGCGGTGGACAAAGCACGCCAGCGCTTTAAGCGGCCTTAAATGATAGGCATATTAAGCAATCATTATTCACCAGCATTTATCACAGTAGCATTAACACGCAACTCAGATAGTCGTGGGGAAGATTACACTTCATTAATCTGTCCTACAAAATATCTGAGTTGAGGCTTACCTGTTGAAATCTGCTTTATGGTTTTTTCCTTCCAGGCTCAATCAGTTAGTTCAGTCTATCCAGTGTGTAACAATCCAAGCCTCTCATAATGGCGCTAAATCATTTTTTACCTACAGGGAAGAAGGTGAAATAATAATTTATATCTTTTTATATCATGAGGGATATTAATACTTCCCCATTATCCTGTTTTGTGATAATCTCGATTCCAATCTTGAAAATACCTACATGGATCGTGACGATGTATAAAATCCGTAATATTGCAGTACCCTTCTTTTTAATCTTTCTTTGTATCGCTTTTTTCTCTGAAGCCATCGCATCATCTGTCACTTCTGGTGGCGTAAAACGTTATCAAACCAGTTCTCAGTACACGTCGTTTTATGGCGGTATTGATGTGCCTGATTATGGAAATGTTTATCAGAGTGACTATGGGTATGGATTCATCGCCCATGTGGCAGGAGCATCTGATGGTGAGTATTTCTATGCAAGAGTAATTAAATCTACAGGTAAAGTAAGTGATGCTGGAGGGTTTCAATATACATTGAATAGTGATGATGTCTCATGTTGGAGCGGAGATTGCCAGGAGTATTATGATAATAGCATCGATATCCGATGGCATGATTTAATGCCAGAGTATGCTGAAGATGGTGTTTATACCATGGAAGTGTATAGCTCCTTAACTGGATTGATATTTACCCGATATTTCACGTTTATTCCCCATACCTTAAATTATATAGCCGGCGATGCACAAGAGGTCCCCTTACATGGATACTCAAGCAACGCTCTTCTGGCACAAGTATTACAAGCTGAGACTGGAGAGCCTATCTCAGATCAAAGCGTGACATTCAGGGTTGTATCCGCTCCTGATGGTGCCGGTATTGCTCTTACTCCCTTTTCCAGTGGAGCATCCAGCGTACTTTCTATCAGGACGGACAGCGATGGTTACGTCAAAGTGCTTATTCAAAGTGGAGGTGTAACCGGTCCTATTACGGTGGAAGCAACGGGTGGCTATACCGGAAAGTATAAAGCAACATTTACCGCGTCTATCATTGATGCCCCCTATAAGCCTGAAGACGTTTTACCGCCTGAATTGGATATTGGTAAAAACCTTGGTGGTGGTAGCTGTGGTGATCTTTATGCGGGAGATCCTATCAATGTACTGACAAGTAATAGCTTCCAGCAAGAGCATGACTACAAATCGCTTAGTCCGTTCCCACTTGAGATTACCCGTTATTACAATAGTCGGGCCACTCGAAAAACAGTTTTTGGGAATACATGGAGCCATACATACGACCGGAGTATCAGTCATTCCACTATCGGTAAAGGGAAAAACGTACAAGAGAAAATTACGCTCTATCGTCAAGATGGATCTTTCTATGAATTCTTAAAAACCAATAACCTCTGGGTGGCAGACAGTAATGTCAAGATTAAGCTAGCAGATATCGCGAGTGGCTGGCGTGTTACTCGTGCCGATGATTTTGTTGAGGAGTATGACGAAGCCGGGAAATTGGTAAAGCTTATTAATCCTGAAGGCTTTTATCAAACGATTACCTACAATGAATATGATGTGATCGCACAAGTGGCTGATCAATTTGGGCGAGTGCTCACATACAACTATATTGTTGAAAAAAGTAAAGGTAGTCAGACTGTCACACTGGATAATATCGTAACGCCTAACGGTGATACTTATACCTATTATATCTACGATAACAGTGATGGAACACTGACTTGGTTAGGTGCGGCAGACTATCCCGATGGCTCAATACGTTTTTACAATGGTGATGACCCTGCCTACCCATATATAGCATTAACGGGTATTCGTATAGAAGTCGGTTCACTTTTTGATCGATCTTGGGAGAAGCCTAAGCAAAAAGTAAGATGGGGATATGATGCCTATATGCGTCCAACCTATTCGGAAGTGCTTGGGGAAGGTCGATATACCTTTGACTATCATCCCTATGATAGTGCGACACAGCGAGGAAAAGTGACGATTACTAACCCTCAAGGTGTTGTCAGCGATTACACCTATACCATTATCGAGGGTAAAGCGAGGATGCTAAGTGCGGGAGGTAAAGACAGCGTCCTGTGTGATGGAAAAAACAAGGACATTGAATATACGTCAACAGGTAAGATTGCCCAAAGAACCGACTTTGAGGGTTATGTTACCACTTACACTTATAACAGCAGAGAATTACAAACCTCCAAGACGGTTGCCAAAGGAACTGAGTTTGAACACACCACCACCACTCAGTGGCATCCAACCCTCAATAAGCCCATTGAAATTATCGATGGTGATCTGAAAACAACCTACATCTACAATGAGCGTGGACAGGTCTTGGAAAAGAGCCTGACGGATTTGGTGAGTGGCAGCATTCGTCGCTGGCACTATGGGTACACCAGTGATGGCCTACTTGAGTCTGAGGATGGGCCACGCACAGATGTGATGGATATCACCACCTACCAATATGACCTACAAGGCAATGTTGCTTCAATGACCAATGCACTGAACCACATCACCCTTTGGGGTGACTATAATGGTGATGGTCGTCCAGGCAGTATGACGGAGAACAACGGGCTGGTAACAACCTTTACCTATGACCCGATGGGTCGAGTGTCTGAGAAAGTCATTGGAAGTGAAACCTATCAATACACCTATTATCCAGAGTCGGATCGACTTTGGACAATAAAGACACTACCCAATAACGCGACCTATCGGTTTACCTATGATGAAACCTATCGATTGGTGGAAATAGCCAAGCCAGATAAAGAGAGCATCAAATACGAATATGATGCATATGGGAATATATCAAAAACCACCCTGTGGCGTGCCTCAACCAAGACGGGCGAGACAACCAATCTCTACGATGAGTTAGGTCAACTAGCCACCCATCTAGGTGCCTATGCCGGTGAAGAGACCCACTATGAATATGGCCCAAGGGGGGATCTGGCAAAGGTGATTGACCCTTTAAGCCAGACAATGACCAATCGCTATGATCCACTGGGTCGCTTGGCCAGTGTGGTGGATAAAGGCGAAGGGGTTACCACCTATCAATACGACCATGCCAATAACCTGATCCAGATAACGGCTCCGAATCAGGCGGTCACACAATACCGCTACAACGCTTTTGGTGATCTACTCTCAGAGAGTAGTGCTGACCGCGGCATGACAAACTATGCCTATGATGAAGCGGGCAACCTCACCATAAAACAGACGGCCAACGGGGATGTGATAACCTATCGCTACGATGCGCTGAATCGTCTTGTTGAGCAAACTGTGAATGGTCTCGCTGATATCCAGAGTACCTATGATGCCACCTTGCTGGAAACCGGTCGGGTAAGCACCATCAGCAACCGTAATGCCCGCCTGGACTATGACTATCATCCGCGGGGCCACATCACTGCCCGCCGTCTGGATATCGGTGGCACGCTTCTCACCCTGGATCGAGCCTACTCAGCCAATAGCGAGTTACTCGCCCAGCGTTACCCCTCTGGCCACCTTATCGAGAGGGTTTACCAGCAGGGCAACTTAAACCATCTCACCCTCGATGGCGCAAGAGTGCTAACGGTCCTCTCACTGGGCGACCAATGGTATTGGCGCTGGGGCAATGTTTATCCATTCATGACCTACCAGCGCGCGCATAACCTGAATGGCTGGGTGGCGAACTTCACCCTGGCAGATGAAACCCAGACCCTTACCTATGACCTGGCAGGACGCATTATCGCCATCAGTGGACTCAACGGCTATGTGGGCTACCTCTACGACGCCATGAGTCGACTGACCTATGCTGACAATGGCAGCCAATTCCACGCCTATGAGTACGATACCAATGGCAATCGCATCAGCGACACCCGCACCAATGGCCAGAACCTCTACAGCTACGGTTGGCAAAACAACCAGCTAATGACCATGACAGGCAATGACAACCGTCAATATCACTATGATGCCAATGGCAACATCCTCTCCGACGGCAATAACAGCTTCACCTTCAATGCCCTCGGACAACTCACGGACTACAACGGCTACCAATACTTCTACAACGGAGAAGGACAGCGGGTGAAAAAGGTCTCACCCAGTGGTGAAACCACCCACTTCTATTACGATGAAAGTGGAAAACTCCTGGGAGTTTATGATGATAATGGTGGACTGATTCAAGAGTACGTCTACCTTAACCAAACACCCATCGCGGTGATTCAACCGGAAGGCTATTACTACATCACCACCGACCACCTGGACACCCCAAGAGCGGTCATGGATGCCAACTACAACATCATCTGGCGCTGGGAATCAGAGCCCTTTGGTCAAGTCCAGCCTCAGGAAGACCCGGATGGTGATGGCGAGTCATTCACCCTAAATCTCCGTTTCCCTGGGCAATACTATGATGCGGAAAGTGGGCTATACTACAACTACTATCGGTACTATGATCCGGCTACGGGGCGGTATGTCACAAGTGATCCGATTGGGTTGAATGGTGGCCTTAATACTTATCTGTATGCTAATGCGAACCCTCTTAGCTATGTAGACCCTACTGGTGAAAGTGCTGTTACAACGGTTTTGCCTGTAGCTGGCGCAGCTGCAGCCTCAGATGGTCCGCTTCCTATTGGTGATGTTGTAGCGGCTGCAATTGTTGTGGGGGCTGCTATTTATGACGCATGTAGTGATGAAGATGATGAGCCGCATTGCTCAATGGCATCTCGTTACCAGATTGACCAAGCTGGGATTACTGATGCTCATGACTTTAAGAGGGATTATGTAGGCGGGAGTCTTTCTCGCTACGACATCTGTGCATGTGAAGACGGCTCGATAAAAATTGCTGGACGCGGACAATGTGGTACTTCAGGACCAAAGATTGACACGTGGGCAAGGTGGAAATAGAGGTCAGGTGATGCGTTCAAAATTTTATATAAGTGCATATGGCAATGAAAAAGATATAAGCGAGTTCCATAAAATTCTGGGATTCCCTGATTCTGGAATTAAACCCCTTAGATGCAAATTACCGCTGGATCAATCTGAGTTTGATCAGAAAACACAATGGCTATGGCTTTCTCCATATCAGGAATGTGTGGGAGATTTTCCTGAAGATGAGATGGAGGCATATCTTCAAGATAATTTGAGTTATATAGACAAAATAAAGAAGTGTAGAGGGCTAGTTGATAGTTTATTTGTAACTATAGTTTGCCAAGTCGAAGACGGAGAGTGTCTACCAGGCTATTCAATATCTCCTAGGATTATAAAATTGCTTTCTGATATGGATGCAGCATTAGAGATAGATGTAGTGCCATTGTTATGACCAATGGATATTGCTTAAGGGGGAGGATCCCTTTTAGAGCTATATACAAGGGACGAATCTCTGATTTGTCCCTTATAATAATAACAGGCCACCCACCATTTAACAATAATAACAGGCCACCCACCATTTAAAATACTGTGATGAGAAAGTTTCCCGTAGATGTGGCGGGATTCTGCTTATTTGACTCGATAAATGTACTTCAGAATTGGGTGAGTGGTTGGGATTTGGGTAGAGAAGGTGGAAAAAGTCAGATAGAAGGCGTGCAGTATTCTCCAGTGACTGGATATTACTTTTTGAGTGGCTTGGGTTATCTGTAAATGAGTTAACTAAGCTGAAGTTTGTATAACCGCCTTGATGCGCTTGTGCCTTTTAGCCATTGCTGCTTAAGTTTGACTGCCACATCTTTCAGTTTTTCAATAGTACCAATTGCTAGGTTGAAGCGCTTTTCAAATTCAGTGACATTTTCTAGCCAGTTATCTGGCGAAATACCTAAGCGGTTTAAAATGGGGGCCATATGAGCAGGGATATAGCCTCGTTTGTTTTCTACAATTGCTCTGCCTGTGGTATCGATGAGCTGCAGATAATCAGCGAGTGAGAATGAAATGCCATGCTGTTCTTGGTTTGATCTTTCATTACCCAAGAAGTGTTGTAATTTTATAGGACGGCAATCGGATGATTGTTTTTCATTGGCTTTGATGCGGGATTGAATTGAGGTGTAGTCAGAAGCTTCTGGTGTCTCTGCCATTTTGGCTCGGATTGGGTTGAGATCAACGTAGGTCATGCAGGTAAGTAGCGCCGCTTCGTCTAAAAGAGCTTGTGACTTATATCTCCCTTCCCAGAATCTACCTGTGCACTGATCCTCTTCATTAGCTATGCGAGCTATAGACTCATTGAGATAACGCATAAACCAGCTAATATCATAAAGCCGGTTACGCCAGCGACGGACCAATGTCCCTACCAGTAGAAGCTCTGCTTTTGAAAGAGATTCACCTTTGGTATATCTCTCAACTGTTAATGGTAACTTTGCAAGGCGCTTCCAACGATTGATCACCTCATCTTTGCCTAGTGTTAATGCTGCTTGCTGGTTGATATGTAACACCAGATGATAGTGGTTACTCATGATAGCGTAGGCGGCAATGTCAATGCAGAAAACCTCTGCCAGCTCTGCAAGTCGATTAGCGATCCAGTCCCGTCGATGTTCGTAGTTTTGTCCAGATAGGCTATCCAAGCCACAGAGAAAGGCCCTGCGTACACAACGTGAAGTAATATGGTAATAGGGGGTAGCTTCCAGACAGATTTGCTGGCGACGAGGTTTGGCCATGATGCACTCCTTGTGCTGTATAAATATAAAGGGTATCCATTTAGCTCCACTCATATCAATATGTAGTGGTGAGCAAACCATCAAATTTACTAAAGGCGGGGCAGGATTACCCGTGTACCTGGGAGTAATTTCTCGAGTGGTTTCATGATGAATCCGCTTGCCTTGCCTATTTGGAAAAATTGCGCTGGCCTAATGGGTTTGTCTACCCACACTGTAACGTCAACAGCACTCCATATCAATTAGGCTAATGTGCCGATCTTGTCGTTATCAATGTACGGTAACGGCAGGCACAATCTTTAATAAAACACGTATTCCAATTCACAATTGGTTAGCAGCGGCTTGGTATGTAACAAACCAGAAAAATGGTGTTAGTGCATTGGGCTTGCAAAGGGTATTAGGTCTGGGGAGCTATCAAACAGCTTGGACAATACTTCACAAGCTACGACGAGCCATGATAAATCCTTGTCGTGACAAGCTCAGCAACATAATTGAAGTTGATGAAACTTTTCTTGGGGGGGCTGGAATTGGAAAAAAAGGTGCTATTCAATATACGGATACGAAACTCACGGTCATTATTGCTATCGAAATATTCGAGCCAAGAGGATTTGGTAGAATTCGGCTGCGCCGTATTTCCAGCGCATCCAAAGAGAATGCTTTAACTTTTATCCAAGAAGAAATTACGCCGGGCAGCATTGTAAAAACAGATGGGTCCTCTATTTATCGTACACTATCTGATCTTGGCTATATCCACCAAAAAATAGTACATCTTGGAGCTGATGATCCTGCTCATGTGACGATGCCTGGCGTGCACAGGGTTGCCTCACTACTCAAGCGTTGGCTAATGGGTACCTTTCAAGGTTCTGTTAAAAGTGAACATCTGGATTACTACCTTGATGAATTTGCTTTCCGATTTAACCGGAGAGCGTCGAAGTTTCGTGGATTACTATTCTATCGATTGCTGGAACAGGCCGTTGTCACTGAGTCAACGGCTTTTAAGGATATAAGAGGCGGCAATCACAAGATGTAGTGGCTGGTGGAGTTAAATGGATACCCCATTGTCAAATGGTGGGTGGCCTATTATTAGACGTGCTGCCTCGCTTAAATAATAGTCCACCCAAGATCCAAAAACTCACTTCCTCTTTGATCCCAGGATTGTTGCTATTCGATGTCAAATGATGGGTGTACTAGGGCCTGTTAACACTAATTTTGATAAGATTGGTGAATGGAAATTACACGCACCGAATTCAAGAAGATAGAAAAACTTCTTCCATTACAACGAGGTAACGTTAAGTTATCTAACATACAGGTCCTAAACGCGATTTTG
>JBNKQQ010000028.1:0-5212 GCA_050295955.1 Thiohalomonadales bacterium | reverse complement strand
ATCCCCGCGCCGACCATCCATTGCATGGCATGCCACTGTAACAGCGAATTTGCTTCCAACTTCAAACCTAATTGAGTGGCAGCTCCGGTCCAATATAATCCGGCATTTTTATAAAGACCGAAGTTCTCTGCCGCTATCGCCTCCCCTTGGAATTCAGCAACCCACACCTTTGCCAGGTTTTTCGAGACAAAATCCCGCCAAATCGACTCAAAATACGAAAATGGATGCGGATTTACTCCTGTGCGATGATAAGTCTCCACGTGAAGCCGGTAATAAACCTCAAGATCAGATGAATGCGCCTCTCTTACTACCACTCCAGCCTTCTCGGCCTTGCGCACAGCGGTACGCGCCCGGCCCTCCATCCGACCCCATAAATCATCTTGGCTACAGCGCAAATCCACCACCCACGTCTGAGTAAGCGTATTCTCAAAGCCAAGATTTACGAGGGGATTAACACGCGGACAGCTTTCACCGCGCAAACACGGCGTCATTGGTGAAAGCAAAACTCGTACTTCCAAGCACGCATTCTTTACTACTTCTCTCTGCAGCCGCTCAGTAATTACACTTAGAACCTTGCGTCGACTTTTCTTTGTTAAAAAGTCATTCAATGCAGGGCCACCAAAAGAGTCTAGAATATATAGCTTGACCACGCCTCCCACTCTTCGAGTAATACGTCTCAGCGGAAGTATAGCGACAATCTGATTCTTGTCTTCAACATCACTTATAGCAAAAGAACAGTCTTGACTACCATACCAGGTGTCGAGTGCATTTAATGTCTCTGAACGATGCCACAACCATGCATCTGTTGAGGAGTCGGCAAATGAATCCCAATCAGTACAGTCGAGATCCTTACGTTCGATCAGTCTGTAACGGTCACTCATTTTGTTAATAACAGATAAAGACTTGTCGCCTGATCAGGAAGAAAGCGGCGTCCAAAATATTCAAGCCCATCATCAATTAGCTTGAATCTGCGAATTGCTGCATCTAACCACCAATGAGGCACACCCCAGCCGATCGGGCAAACATCCTTAACATGAAATCCCACCTTTTGACACCGATCTGCAATTGATACAGCGGTATAGTGATGAATGTGATCACTGGAAGCCAGAATCTTTGGCTGCAATCGATATGCAAGTTGCCAGAATGCAGCCCCTTCATTAGGAACTCCTAAAATCAAAAGACCGCCTGGGCGTAGAATTCGATAAACCTCCGACAAGGCGCCCATATCGTTACTAATATGCTCCAGAACATGATTAAAAAATATTATATCAAATACCCCATCTACAACTGGATAGTCATTTATGTCTGCCATAAATAAAGCAAAGTCTGGACCCAGTGCATTAGCTCTCTTGAGTCGCATTAAATTATAATCACTCCCATACAGCGTCTTGATGCTATCAGAGAGCCAGCATAAGTTATTTCCGTCGCCACAACCAAGATCCAAGCCTACTGCATTCTCGACATCCTTATGCTCCAAATAGTCATTTATTGCCGACTCAACAAAGTCCTTACGTTTTTTCAAATGATGACGATAAGGTCCAGTCAACTGCCGAGCTTGGTTATCCGTAAACCAAGCTTCGCGCCCTTGCTGCTTAGCCGCCTGAATATTTGACTCTACGGCCAACCTATCCTTAACCAGCAATGGAATACCATCTACCTGCTCAACCACACCACCACAAACCAGGCAAGGCGCCTTTTCAAACAACACATCTTCTTCGATTGGGGAATGACAATACGGACAGCGAAAAATATGGGGCATTAAATGGTTCTCATCAAACTAAAAGACAGATAGTACGCATTAGCTAATTCATGTGACGGGAACTATTAGAGCTATTTAACTCTTTACGTAGTTCTTCAATCTCTCTCTCCAACTCCTCATAACGTTGAATCCGGCTTTTGAGAAACTGAATAGTTACTCTCGCCTTCTCCTCTATTCCACTTGGCGTGAGCATATAAGCGTAGGCAAGTTTGTTTTTGCTATTTTTAAAGTTGTGCGCCTTAACCCATCCCTTCTGCATCAAACCTTTAAGGCAATAGTTCACTTTCCCCACGCTAACTCCAAGGGATTTAGCAAGCTTGCGCTGGCTTATATTCGGGTCTTCCTGAAGTTGCTTCAGAATCTGATACCGCAAAGCATCACTTATCATTATAAAAATAAAGTAAATTTCCAAACAAAATATTAAGCACGCTACCGCCCTGCCGCAAATCAGAGCAGCACTCAATTAGTAACCAGATAATACCTGCTCAGGCGCATCTGTTCAATCATTGAACGCATGTAAATAACAGACGCCTCATATCGAGAAAAACAGGAAGAAAAGCCCTATTTCCTGTATCCTATGATCATTATGATGCGTAATCGATCTGTATGGCGTCTCGTCTATACCAAGCCCCGCCAGGAAGTAGAGGCTCAGCTGCAATTAGAACGCCAGGGATACACGACTTATCTACCCATGCTCTGCCGACAAGAACGGCGTCGTGGCAAGCTCCAAGATATAATGACGCCCTTATTCCCGCGCTATCTTTTTGTCCAACTAACCTCCGGTATTGATGATTGGGGCCCAATTAGATCCACCCGCGGTGTTAGCAATATCGTAAAATTCGGAATAGAGACCGCTTGCATCCCAAGCAGTCTAATAGATGAAATCCGGTCCAGAGAAGGCGTGGATGGATGCTACCACCCGATAAAACAGACCTTTGAACAAGGTGACAAAGTGCGCATCAGTGAAGGCCCATTCACTGGGTATGATGCCATTTTCCAAGCACGCAATAGTGAAGACCGGGTATATATTCTTCTAGATATCGTTGGCAGGGAGACTCGAATACAAATATCTACAGAGAGTCTGGAAAGACTATAGCCTCCCCTATAATTTAGGTCTTCTAGCTTAGAAAACAGTCCCGCATTGTTGTGACAGTATATCAACAATACGAGTGGCCGCATGCCCATCCCAATAGCGTGGACGCCGCCCGTCATGATGCCGCCCTTCAACAGCCTGACGGACTGCGCTGATAATTTTTCCTCGGTCGTTTGACACTAATGTATTAGTGCCTTCAGTAAGCGTTACTGGCCTCTCGGTGTTATCACGCAAAGTCACACATGGAACACCAAGCGCGGTAGTCTCCTCCTGCAAACCACCACTGTCTGTGATCACAACAGAGGCGTCCATCCAAAGATTAAGAAACTCCATATAGGATAGAGGCTGCAATGCAAGTATGTTTCCGCCAAAGTCATAGCCTAAATGATGTAACTGCTTCCTTGTCCTCGGGTGCACAGGAAAGATCAAGGGCAATTCTTCCGAAATTTCTTGTAAAACAGACATCAAATTTAGAAGCACCTTCGAATCATCAACATTAGATGGTCGATGCAATGTAACCACCCCATATCGAGATAGGCGTTTCTTAATTTGAATTGTTTCCATTTGCTCGTTTTCTTTCTTCAGAAGCTTATCTATCTGGTAGAACAGATTATCGATCATTACATTGCCAACATAGAAAATTCGACTCTCATCCTTGCCTTCATGAAGCAAATTAGTTGTTCCCGAAGGCTCAGTAACAAAGAACAAATCAGTAATAGAATCGGTCGCAATACGATTAATCTCTTCAGGCATTGTTTGATCGCCACTACGGAGTCCTGCTTCAACATGAGCAACAGGAATCTGTAGCTTTTTCGCTACAATCGCACACGCCAGAGTAGAGTTAACATCGCCAACAACAATAACCAAATCAGGATTATAGTGAATACAGTCAGCTTCGAATTCAATCATAACTTTAGCGGTTTGCTGCGCATGGGTTCCGCCGCCACTATTCAAAAAAACGGCAGGCTCTGGAATACCTAATTCCTGAAAAAAAACATCACTCATTCTTTCATCGTAGTGCTGACCCGTATGCACAAGCCGAAAACAAAACTTGCCACCATCTTCCTGTAATGCGCGAATAATAGGAGCTATCTTCATAAAATTAGGCCGCGCACCAGCGACCAGCGATATTTTTTTTAGCCCTACTTGACCATTCATAACTGACATAAAATAAATTCAACCGATTATTCCGGTCTTATTGCATGCCGGCACATTATTAAATCTAGGAGGCGATCACCATCACCCGCCACAAGATACCAATCAAATACATACGCATATCGACGGCATGATAAAAGCCGAAGGAGACAGATTTTTTACGATCCCATCGACCACTGACCTCCTCTTCTCACCCCCGACCCTCAATGCAGCCCCTAATCATCTTCCCTTTTGATCTTGGCGCATAAAAACAGCAAGAATTGTCCGGCAAACGGCACATCCCTGCTTAGGGATACCCTCTAAACACCCGGCTCACCATTTTCCCTTTAAAATTATTACCGTATTCGCCATATCATATGCAGTGAAATTATTCATAACATATGGGTATGATCCTGCATCGTATAAGCTTCTGCCAACCCAATCACTGCCTGACGATAAAAGTCATAAATATCAAACTAACAGCTTTTCTCGTCATCCCATCCACCGCCAACCTGCAGCATTACGGAACAACTACCACAGAGCATCCATAAAAATGCTTAACATGAGAATGGATTTTTCAGCATCTCAACCGTCGCCTTCACTTTGAACTCGCCAGCTCTATCGGAGCATCCATTTTCTACTCTTCGCATCTTAACGGTAAATATCTTTCGTATCTCTCCTCACACGTCTGGGACCTAGTTGGATCAGACCAATTGCTTCTTATGCCGCAACATCTACACTGAGGCAAGCCAGCGGCGCAGAAGGAACACAAAAGAGATGCACCCACAACCCTGCGCCCACAAAAAATATTTGGCATGCCTGTAGGAAAATTCCTACAAAACTTTCAGATTTTCCCTACAGACAATCCGTGGAACTACTAGTACATTTAACTCCGACACGGATAGCCGAACATCGCATCGGAAGCGAACAGGGACGTTCACCACCTATCCAGAGAAAACCCCGCCCCGTTCGGCGGGGTTTTCTCTGGATAATCACCTTACAGGCGGCCGTCCACCAGGTCAGCAGGCAGAATCGACTTGATATCGAACAGGACCGATGCCTCCTTCCCGAGAGCACGGATCGCCGTCGCCCCCATCTCCACAAACTGACGGTGAGCAACCGCAAGAATTACTGCGTCGTAGCTCCCCGCTTCGGGTTCGCCAATCAACTCGACGCCGTAGGCCTTTTGCGCCGCGTTGCCATCCACCCAGGGGTCATACACCTCC
>JBNKQQ010000027.1:0-30985 GCA_050295955.1 Thiohalomonadales bacterium | reverse complement strand
GGCCAGCTACATGCGTGCGATTGCGGCGCAGTTTCGTCAGCAAAAAGAATCACTGGCAAAGCTGGTCACCGAGGAGATGGGCAAACTCTATTACGAATCCCTGGCGGAAGTGGAGAAGTGTGCTTGGGTATGTGAGTACTATGCCGAACATGCCCACGCTTTCCTGATGGATGAGTCTATAGGTTCAGATGCAGAACGTAGCATGGTGACCTATCAGCCGTTAGGTGCCATTCTGGCCGTTATGCCATGGAATTTTCCTTTGTGGCAGGTGATGCGCTTTGCTGCCCCAGCCTTGATGGCAGGCAACTGTGGCTTGCTTAAGCATGCTTCCAACGTTCCCCAGTGTGCCATGGTGCTAGAGCAATTGATGTTGGACGCAGGCCTCCCCAAGGGGGTGTTCAGCACCTTAATGATTCGCGCTTCGCAAGTTAAGCGGGTGATTGAGGATGATCGGATTCATGGGGTGGCGCTGACCGGCAGCACGCCTGCCGGCAAGCAGGTGGCTGCCGCAGCGGGTGGTGCATTGAAGAAGTGTGTGCTTGAGTTGGGGGGCTCTGATCCATTTGTGGTATTGGAGGATGCAGATGTGATGTTGGCGGTGAAAAATGCGGTCGCCTCTCGTTACCTTAATGCGGGGCAAAGTTGTATCGCGGCCAAACGCTTTATTGTGGTGGAGTCCATTGCTGATGAATTTTTGCAACACTTCAAAGCGGAGGTTGAAGCGCTGAACCCCGGTGATCCAATGGATGATGATGCAACCCTTGGCCCTATGGCTCGAGTAGATCTACGGGATGAATTGCATCAGCAGGTGATGACCTCGGTTGAGCAGGGGGCGATACCATTGACGGGCTGCCAACCTGTGGATGGTGATGGAGCCTATTATCAGCCCTCTATTCTTGACAGGGTGGAGCCTGGAATGCTCGCTTATGAGGAGGAGCTGTTCGGGCCGGTGGCTATTGTGATTCATGCTAAGGATGAAGTAGATGCTCTACGCATTGCCAATGATACGATATTTGGTTTGGGTGGTAGTGTGTGGACAGAGAATAGCCATCGAGGAGAGTTGTTGGCCCGCCAGATACAGGCGGGTGCGGTGTTTGTGAACGGAATGGTGAAGAGCGATCCGCGCCTACCCTTTGGTGGAATCAAGCAGTCAGGCTATGGGCGTGAATTGAGTCTGCTTGGTATTCGTGAGTTTGTGAATGCCAAGACCCTGTGGATTCGTTAGTGAGAGTCCATGGGTGAATTTCTTATCTATTTATTAGTGGGGGCGTTTGCGGGTACCACGGCCGGACTATTGGGCTTGGGTGGTGGTGTCGTTGTGGTACCTGCGCTCTATATGGTGTTTAGTGCGCAGGGTATGTCCAATGAGCTGATTATGCATATGGCAGTGGGTACCTCACTGGCAACCATTGTTTTTACCTCTGTCTCTTCTATCTATACCCATCATCAACATGGCGCAGTGCAATGGTCTTTAGTTAGGTATCTTGCACCAGGAATTATTGTCGGCGTGATATTGGGTAGCCTGCTGGCTGATGCGATGAACAGTGATACTTTGCGCATGATTTTTGGGCTATTTGAGTTGGCTGTTGCTGCACAGATGCTATTTTCCTTGATACCTAATGCAAGGATGGGAATGCCAGGGTGGTTTACCTTTTCTGCGGCTGGTGGCGTCACTGGTGGTGTTTCAGCATTAATGGGGATTGGTGGTGGCAGTGTAATGGTACCTTTTTTGAGCTGGTGTGGTCTGAATATGCGTTTGGCTGTGGCGACCTCTGCGGCCTGTGGTTTTCCTATCGCACTATTTGGGGCGGGCAGTTTTATATTGCTGGGCCGAGAGGGAAATGAGGGGCTGACTTGGGCGTTGGGTTATGTTTATCTGCCCGCTTTATTGGGAATTTTGCTGGCAAGTATGTTGTTTGCTCGTTTAAGTGCCCATCTAGCCCATCGTTTACCACTGCTATTGTTGAAGCGTATCTTTGCACTATTTCTATTTGTGGTGGGTGTTAAGATGCTATTGGGTTAGTAAAGGCCATTAAGCGTTGGATAAAAAAAGAGCCGTGCAATGCACGGCTCAACTTTGAAACGCTTATTATTTTCAGTTCTTAAGCTTAGAACTTAGCGATGAACTCGATAACGATTTGATCGTCATCAGTGTTGCCAGTGCTAACCATGTTGTAGCCAGCCAGAACGGTCAGGCTATCTGCCAGTTCGTATGAACCCACCAAGTTAGTCTGCTCTTGGTCAATGTTGTCGTTAGTTTCGTAACGTAGGCCAACATTAGCGCCATCAGCAACACCTGCATATACACCAACGCCTACCAGCGCGTCATTCCAGGCATCAACGTCCAGAATTTCAGCGGTTACTTTAGCCATACCGAAGTCGTAGCTAGCGTTAACATCCAGAGCGCTATCACCCAGATTTTGAACGGCACCATCCATTGTTACATAACCCAGTTCCAGGTCCAGGCCTTCCATTGGAGAAGCATTGATAATCAGTGCGTAAGAGTTATCTTCATCCGCAGTTGAGCCAGCTTGAACTTCGTTCAACAATGCGCCGGTTACAGTGGCTACACCTGCATTGTACGCAACCGCCAGACCAGAGATGTTGTTACCAACGTGCAGTGCAGTTGCTGCATCCAAAGCGCCTGCAATCAGACCAGTCTGAGTGGTAGGCTGGTCTGGCGCATCACCACCATCCAGGCCGATTGGGTTGTTGAACAGACCCGCAATAACCGTTACGTTTTCAGCGGCACCCCAAGCAAAGAATGCTTGTTCCAGATTGAATTCATCAGTTTGCAGTGCTGCACCAGCAGTGCCACCCAGGTTTACATCCATGTCAACACCTACAGTTACTGCACCAACAGTGTTACGGATATCAACTTCCGCATTTGCAGCAAAGATGTTGGTATCTTTAACCGCGCCAACTGCGTCGTGGGTCCAGGTGATATCAGTGAAGCCGCTGATGGTCGCGCCTTCAGCTGCTGCAAAACCAGGTACCATTGCAGCTGCTACAGCCAGGGCAATCACGTTTTTCTTCATGTAAGTCTCCCTCCAAAGGATTATTTGCTTGTTTGTATGTACGCTATCCATCAAACCAAACATCCTGTTGTTATGCAACAATCTGTTGCTAATTTGTAACAAGTCTAACAAATTAATTGTTGTTAAATATGATGTTGTGTTTGTAAGTAATTGTAAATAAATAATAAAAATGACGGTTTTCTCCTTGTTGTATTTTTGCCAAAATAACTTAACGCATGTTTTTGTGGTTTTTGTTGCGCAAAGTTTGCGGGTGATTTGCCGATCTAAGAATTTGTATTGATGGAATAGCAAGTCTATATATTTAAGTAGTCGGGCGCAGGGGACCGCGGAGGGGAATTTTTGTGCGAATCGCCTTATTAGAAGATGATATGCATGTGGCTGAACTCTCGAAGTTATGGCTTGAGGGGGCGGGATACGACGTGCAAGTGTATTGCAGGGGGCAGGAGCTTATTCGTTCTATCTCACGAGAATCTTTCGATTTAATGATCATCGATTGGGTTCTGCCTGATATTCAGGGGGATGAGGTCTTGAAATGGGTACGTGCTAATTTGGATTGGCCAGTGCCCGTATTGTTTGTTACCCAGAGGGATAGTGAAGCAGATATTGTCCATGCTTTGAATGTTGGAGCGGATGATTATCTTGCTAAGCCTGTAAGCCAAGCGGTACTGCTGGCACGCGTTAAGGCATTATTACGTCGTTCGAGTGGTTATAGTGAAAAACGTGGTGAGATGTTTGAATGTGCGCCCTATACGATAGATTTTGTTCATCACCGGATTTTACGGGATGGTGAAGTAGTTGATTTAACTCAGAAAGAGTACGAGCTTGCCGCATTCCTGTTCAATAATTTGGGGCATGTGGTTTCAAGGGGGCACATTCTGGAGAGTGTGTGGGGTTTTTCGCCCGATCTGAATACCCGTACAGTAGATACCCATATTAGTCGCTTACGGAATAAGCTTGGTTTGTCATCTAATAGCGGCGTGAAGCTTAGTGCGATTTACCAACATGGATATCGTCTTGAACAGGTTGATCAAGAAGTGGCTTGATCAACCCTCTCTTTTTAGTGCGTATTCTCTGAGAGTTTCTACAGCGATGTTATGGGCGCTGGCAAAACCACCAATGTAGCGAATTTGTTCTACTTTCATTTCATAAAGTGAAAAATCCCCAAAGCTGAATAGCATTTCGGCATTCGGGAGGCGCTCAAGGTAACGTTGCTTATCATTTTCATAGCTTTCATCAGTTGGGGTAATGGGATTAATCATTCCATTAAGTGTGATTCTTGCCAATTGTTGCGGATCTTTTAATTGGTTATCGGGTTCGCTAATGGCGAGGGATATTCTCGGCTCTTTTAGCAGTCGCTGGGTGTGTGGTGCCAAGGTGCTGAGATGAAGAAGGAGTCGTGTTGGGTCACGGTCGACGGCATATGCCACCATGGAGCAGTAGGGCTTTCCATTTCGTGTAGTGGCAAGGGCAGCCCACCGTTGTTGATAAATTAAATCACTACACGCCTCTATGTTATTAGAATTAGTCATTTTTTTCTCATATAAACAATGGTTTTTAGGATTAAAAACTGGAGAGACAATACGCACTATTCTGCCTAAAATAGGCCTCAATCTGAACTGTTAAAAGGGTATGGATGCCATGCGGTCTCTATATGTTGCTGTTGTCATAATAATCTCAGGCCTAGTGATTAGCTGCTCTTCTGCAGATAAGATGAAGCTTGGCAAGTTATACACTATGCAGGAGTTGTTGCATGAAGCTGAGGCGGATTGCCGGGATCCCGATGCTGTACTAAGGGCAGTGAATTGGGCGGTGTATGGTATTCAGGATTTGCATAACAGTCGTGCTTATATGGATAGAGGGGGTGAGACCTACACGGCAACACGCTATCTGGAGCGACATTTATCGTTACTGACTGCGAGGCGGAATCCAGATCCTGAACTAATGTGTGAAAGGATTGCCCAAGTTCGTAAAGCTACTGATGAATATTTATCAAAAAGTGGAGAGCTGCAGTTTGCGGCGGTAAAAGATGAGTAGTGCGTGCATGCTGCTATCAGGCAGGGCTTTTGATATGTGCTAATGTTGCTCTCCTTTCATATGTTGTATGGGTTTCTATGAAAAAGATAACAATTGTTTTGCTATTACTGGTTTCTTCCTTTGCATTGGCTGAACCGCCTCCAGGCCACCCTTCCGTTGGGCAGGCTCATGATCACCTAAATGTCCCTTCTCATCAAAGCTTGCCGTACCGGGCTCAGGTATTAGAGAGTATTCCAAGTAATGATTATGTCTATCTGCGGGTGCGACGTGATGACAATGGTGAGTTGTGGCTAGCTGCGCCTCGGGCTGAAGTTCCCGTGCAGAGCTATATTCGCTTTGCTGAGGGTACGGTGATGCGTAATTTTTTTAGCCGTAAGCATAAGCGTACTTTTGATGCGGTGATGTTCGTGAAAGAGATTCAGCTATTAGGAAATTAAGGCCTCAGTGAGGCCTTAAGAAAAGCGGTGCTGATTATTGGTGTGTGAATATCAAATCCCAAACACCGTGCCCGAGTCGATGACCACGTTCTTCAAATTTGGTAACAGGACGATAGTCGGGGCGGGGGGCGTAATTTCCTTCTCCTTGGGTGTTGCTGAAGTGTGGATGAGCACTCAGGGTTTCCATCATGTGGATGGCGTAATCTTCCCAGTCAGTGGCCATGTGAATAATGCCATTACTGGTGAGCTTGCGGGATAATAGATCGAGAAATTCTGCCTGAACGATACGCCGTTTGTGGTGACGCTTCTTGTGCCAGGGATCAGGGAAGAAGAGCTGGAACTGACTCAGGCTATTATCTGGAATTTGTTTCTCCAGCACTTCGACAGCATCGTGACACATTACCCTTAGGTTTTGGATACCCTCTTTTCCAATCTGCATAAGGATGTTGCCTATACCAGGGCGATGCACCTCAATACCGATAAAATTCTTCTCTGGCATTGATTTGGCCATGGCCACCAAGGAGGCTCCATTGCCAAAGCCAACCTCCAGTACAACTGGCGCACTACGTCCAAACAGCTGGTTAAAATCGAGGGGCTGTTCATCATACTCGATACCAAATTGGGGCCACAGTTCCTCAATGGCGCGTTCCTGGCCTTTGGTTAATCTGCCCTGACGACGTACAAAGCTGCGAACTTGGCGTAGGTGTTTTTGTTCTGACATAGTGGAATCTCAATGCAAAAAAAGACGCCAAGTGACAAACAATGTTTGAAACTTGGCGTCGGTGTATAGCGTTAGTGTCTCTTTCTCAATTAGAAGAAGGTGCCATCGATAGGCGATGATGCACTGGCGTATTGCTTGCGTGGCATACGACCAGCCAGGAAGCCTTCGCGCCCTGCTTCAATGGCCTTCTTCATCGCAGAGGCCATCAGTATCGGATTTTGTGCGCAGGAAATCGCGCTGTTCATTAGTACGGCATCACAGCCTAGCTCCATAGCGAAGGTGGCATCTGACGGAGTACCCACACCGGCATCCACCAGAACGGGTACGTTGGCGTTTTCAATGATCAGCTTGATGTTATAAGGGTTGCAGATGCCCAAACCAGAGCCAATTAATCCCGCTAATGGCATCACCGCGACACAGCCCATCTCTTCCAGGCGCTTGGCAACGATAGGGTCATCATTGGTATAGACCATGACATCAAAGCCATCTTTAATTAGTACCTCTGCTGCGGCAAGGGTCTCGGTGATATTGGGGTAGAGGGTCTTTTCATCGCCCAGTACTTCCAGTTTTACCAGATTATGACCATCCAATAGTTCTCGGGCTAGGCGGCAGGTACGAATGGCATCTTCGGCGGTATAGCAGCCAGCAGTATTGGGTAGGATGGTGTATTGGCTAGGTGGTACGACGTCCAGCAGATTGGGTTCACCAGGATTCTGTCCGATGTTGGTGCGACGGATCGCAACTGTGATGATCTCTGCACCACTGGCTTCTGTGGCTAGACGGGTCTCTTCAAGGTCTTTGTACTTACCACTGCCGACCAGCAGGCGAGAGGTATACGTTTTTCCGGCAATGACCAGGGGGGTATCTACAGTTTGGGACATCGGAGTTACCTGAATATTGATTGATAATAATGGCGGGAATTATACCACCGCGGGTTTGGCTTGTGCGAATCACGGGAGGATTAGCCGCCGCCTATGGCGTGTACCACCTCAATTTTATCGCCGTCATTGAAGATATGCTGGGCATACTGGCTGCGTGGTACGATCTCCAGGTTGACCTCCATGGCAACACGGCGATCGCCTAGGCCCATCTCTTCTACCAGCTTTGCTGCACTGTATCCTGCAGCGACTTCGTGGCTTTCACCATTGATGATAATCTGCATTTGAAACACCTTGCGTGAATATTACGGCTATTGTACGGATTTTAACTGCAAGCTTAAAGTCAGAGGTGGGTGTATGCGCCATACCATGGTATGGCGCAAAGAGGTGGGCTATACCCGGAAGCTGTTGACTAGCTGTTGGAGTTGTTGTGCCAGATCATGGAGGTCTTGGCTGGTATCTGAGACAAATACGGTATCTTTGGTGTTGTTGGAGGAGAGGTCTTTAATATTCACCACGTTGCGGGTGACCTCTTCAGAGACCGATGATTGTTGTAAGGCAGCACTGGCAATTTGGGCGGCTAGATCGTTGGCCTTGGTAACCGCTTGGGTGATGGCAAGGAAGGTCGCATTGACTTGTTCAGTCTGTTCCATGGTTTTACTTGCTTGTTCACGGCTATGTGTCATGGCATCCACAGCTTTTTGTGAATCACTGCGTAGACGTTCGATTAAGGCGTTGATCTCTTCGGTAGAGCGTTGACTGCGGGTGGCGAGTTCCCGTACCTCATCGGCTACTACGGCAAATCCTCGCCCTTGGTCACCAGCGCGGGCGGCTTCGATTGCCGCATTCAGCGCCAGTAGATTGGTTTGCTCGGCAATGCCTCGGATTACGTCCAGTATCTTCTCAATGGATTCGGCATCCTGATCCAGGTGGTTGATGACCTCTGCCGAGTGGGTGACATCATTACTTAGTTGGCTAATCCGATTGACCATATCGCTGATGACTTTTTGCCCCTGCTGGGTTTGATCACTGGCTTCAGCATTAGCATCGGCCACCTGAGATGCGTTGGCAGCGACGACTTCGGAGGTATGGGAAAATTCGGTAATGGCGGTAGCTACCTGATCGGTTTCTGTGAGTTGTCGGCTGGCGGATTCCAGGTTCTGGTTTGCGATATCGGTGAGACTTTGGCTCTGTTGTGCCAGTTGTCGAGTAGCATTACCGATCTGTTGGATGGTGGATCGGATCTTATCAACAAAGTGATTAAAGGCACGGCTTAGGTCTGCTATCTCATCGTTACCAACGACAGCCAGTTGTTGGGTTAAGTCACCCTCGCCACTGGAGATATTCTGCATGCTAGCAACGGCCTGATTGATAGGCTTGATAACACTACGCTGGGTAATAATGGCTGCCAGAGCTGCGATGATGATACCAATAATGGCTAGGAGCAGAATTATGGCATTGATGGAATCCATCATCTCATCCGCCTGTTGTGCTTTGTGATCGACGATACTATTGGTCTGTGTCTCAATTTCTTTGAGTGTTGTGATAACGGTGTTGGTTGCCTTTTTTAACTTCTCTTTTAGGGGAAGGAATGCTTGATGCTGTTGTAGTGCGGAAGCCATGAGGGTTTCATGTTGGGAAATGAGTTCGGGCAGTATCGATTTGATGAGTTCGCCACGATATTCCCCTTGGGGAATCGTGATGTTAGTGAAGCTTGGGCTGAGGATGAGGCGCTTTACACTATTATCTAGCCGTATCATGGACTCGTTAAGTTTGGGGGCTATTTCGTGTGTGGTATTACCACTTAATATGTTTTGATAGTGATGAAGGCGGTTAAGGATGTGGACGCGGGTTTTCATGGCACTATCAGCTGCTTCCCATTTATCTTTTAGTCCGCCTTGCCAGCTCATAGCTAGGTTGGGGTTTTCTTTTAATGCTTCTATGGAGGCACTGCCAATCTCTTCTACATAAGATATGACTGTAATCAACTGTGTCATGTTATCTGTCATGGCCTGGTGGGAGTCGATGAAGTTGTCATATTGGTGGAGCACGTCATTTTGCAGTTTGTGCTGCATTTCGATCTGTCCATTAAGCTCATCAAGTTGTTGGGCGTCTATTAGGGCGGTTTCGCGTAGCCGGGTAATGGCATGATCAGTATAGGCTGTGGCTTCTTTGATGGTTTTTCTGGCGAGGGCAACAGTCTCTTGGTCTGTCTGAGTGCTATTGAGGGTATTTTGCGTTGCCACTACCTGCTGTTGTATCCCAATAGTGGACTCTAGGGTACTGGTACTCGCCTTCCGTACTGTACTGCTAATAAAGGTCAATGTATCGTCCAGTTTATTGGTGCCTATGATGCCAATAACACTGCTGATGGCGAGAATAAAAGCAACCGAGCCAATGCCGATGCCAATTTTGGTGGAAATTTTCATAATTCCGCTCCCCCAATTAATTTTTAATCGTTCTTATAGTTCCAAATTATAGCGGCCGAAAGGGATTCCTGGTTGATAGTGTCTCCTCCGGTAATTGCAAATTTATGCATATTTAATATTGGTTTTTTGCTACCGCCCAAAGTGCTCACATTATTTTGTATAAAAAACATACATTGTGTTTGGTTTTGGAGAGGGTTGTTGCATATAATATGCCGCTTCCCCATAGCAGAGACCGAAGAAGTTATATGGTTAAGCCCAGCATTAAGTCGATTACCGTCAAGCGCCTCAGCAATTTTTTGTTGGCGTTAGCGGTGATTTTGCTACTAGTTAGTGGCCTTAACTTTCGGTCTCTTTCGATTGTTGCGGTAGAGAACAAAGCCTTGGCCTTGGCTGAGGTGGTGAAGTCCGGTTTGACCTCCCATATGAAGGCGGGGGTGATGGATAAGCGCGACTACTATTTGGATGAGATTCGCCAAGTGAATCGCATTACCGCACTGAATGTGATTCGAGGGGAGTCAGTGACCCGACAGTTCGGTGTAAGTAATATCGGCGAAATGGAAGCGGATGGGGCGGCGTTGGCGGTATTGGCTAGCGGTCAGCCCAGCTTTGTGATGGATGAGTTTAGCTTGCACCCTACCATGCGGGTGGTAATTCCCTATATTGCCCACAGTGAAGGTTCTCTCAATTGTCTACAGTGTCATCACGTTGCCCAAGGTGAAGTGCTGGGGGCTGTCGATATTCAGGTCGATGTGAGTGACTATCGAAATATGTCTCTGATGGTGTTGGCGGGGATTACCTTATTGGCCGGTTTCTTTATTTTTCTAATGATTAGAAATACCCGCACCACCATTGAGCAGCATGTACAGGTGCCACTAGAGCAGCTGGTTCGCTATGCCCGCCACGCTTATGTTAGCCAGACACCCGTGAATTTGGATCACTTTCATAGCAAGGAGTTTGCGAATGTTGCCCATGAGTTTAATCAGTTTAACTCCGAGATTGTGACCCACCAGAACCGACTTCGGGACAAGAACCAGCAATTGGAGATGCTTAATCGGGAGATAGAGGCGACGTTGCGGGAGACGGTCTTTACCATGGGTGTGATTGAGTCCCAACGTTCCCAGGAGACCAGTCTCCATACCCGACGGGTGAGCCTCTATTGTCGACTGTTGGCCATGGAGTTGAGGCTGGATGTGGAGCAGATCAATCTAGTGGAGTCGGCGGCGCCGCTACATGATATAGGTAAGTTGGGGGTGCCCGATGCAATCCTCTGTAAGCCGGATAGTCTTACTGAAGAGGAGCGGGCAGTGATGAAGAATCATACGACTATCGGTTATGACATGCTGAAACACTCCTCCCAGCCATTACTTCAGGCAGGGGCGATTATCGCATTGCATCATCATGAAAAATGGGATGGCAGTGGTTACCCTCAGGGATTAAGCGGCGAACAAATTCATATCTTTGGGCGAATTGTTGCCTTGGCGGATGTTTTTGATGCCCTTTATTCCAGCCGGGTCTATAAGTCCTCCTGGAGCTTGGAGAGCATCATTGAACTGTTTAAGGAGGAGAGTGGACGTCATTTTGATCCACAATTGGTGAAGATATTTTTACTCAACAGCGAACGCTTTGCCCAAATCTTCCATGAAAACCACACCTCTGAGGATGTATCACTCGGTTCTGTTAGTGCTAATTAGCTTTGGCTGTTAGCCTAAATTAACTGAGCATAACGTAGTTGCCGATACCGCCGATGTGGGTGAAGGCCCAAGCGGCGACAACAATGCGGCCATTGCGGCGATGGTGCTGATTCACGTGTTGTGCCAATGATGAATTGCCCTTATGTAAGCGTGCCCAAACCATTAGCGCCCCACCGATAAAGGGGATCAACGCGATGCTACCGTGAATAATTAGCCAGACAAACACGAGGGTGCCAGGGAAGTGAGGGAGCTCTCCAGGAATCAGGTAGCGCAGCAGGTAGCTCACGACAAATAACCATGAACCAACCACCATAAAAATCATTAAGAAGCGATGGCGAGGTATGCGCCTGTTGGCACCATCACGCCAAGCAATGAGTAGCAGCAATAGTGCAAGGCTGCTCCAAATTAGGCCAAAGTTCATGGAAAATTCACTATAACTCACGTTGTATTTCCTATTGGGTATTTTTACAGGTCAAAAGGCAGGTTTCGTGCCGCTTATTATGGCCCGTTACTAGGACGATGAAAACGAAACTGTTCGGGGTCCGTTAATATTGTGGCACTGTAAAATAATGAGGACTTTCAGTTATTCGTTTAAAAAGGGATTAAATCTCTGTTCATGACCGAGGGTTGAACATGGTCCATGCCCAGGAACAAAGGTGACATCGCCTCCTAATGGCAGTAATTTGTTTTGAATGGCATGAATTAAGGTTTGATGGTCCCCCATGGGAAAGTCGGTACGGCCAATGGATCCCTGGAACAGCACGTCGCCAACAAACAGCAATTGCTCTTGTCGGTGAAAGAAGACTACATGGCCAGGAGTGTGGCCGGGGCAATGGAGTGCCTCTAGCTCCTCTTCTCCCAAGTCGATCTTTTCCCCCTCCTCCAACCATTGGTGGGGGACAAAAGATTGGGCCGGGTCAAAGCCAAACATTTGTGCCTGCTGCGGCAGGGCATCCAGCCAAAAGTGGTCCGCTTTGTGAGGGCCAATAATGGGGATATTCAATTGTTGGGAGAGCTGAAGCGTAGCACCGACATGATCAAGGTGGCCGTGGGTGAGTAGCAGTTTGACCAGCGTTACCCCCTCTTCATCAACGGCTTGTAGCAACTTATCTATATCACCACCGGGATCAATGAGCGCGGCTTGTTTGCTTTGCTGACACCAAATCAGTGAGCAATTTTGCTGGTATGAGGTGACGGGGATGATGCGGTATTCCATGTTTTCACTGTCTGCCTTGTTTATTGCATGGATAAGCATAGTAGATGAATTATATTCAGTATTGAAGCAATCCATGAGAGGCTGAAGAATTTAAGACATTTAATCGGGCTGACTGTGGAGTGTCACTTGCAGTTGGGTTTCTTCGTTATTGATCCATAATTCTCCGTCCTGAATCGTGCAGTTGAGGCGCATGGTGCGCTTAGCCATTGCCCCTAGCAGTTGGACAGTCTCTTGATCCAGGTGATAGATGGCGACGTTGGGGTAGTAGCTTAGTTTGCCTTTGATATGTTGAAACCAAGGTGCTGCGGCATTGGGCTGGTAGGTGTAGATGATCACCTGCTTTGCACGATGAGCTGCGTGGCGAATGCGTTTTTCCTCCATCTGACCAAGATCGATCCATAGTTGGATGGCGTTGCTATCATCTTTGCTCCACAGTGCCGGCTCCTCTTGGGTGGAGAGTCCTTTACCAAAGTGGAGTCGTTCATCTGCATTGAGAATATAGGCTACCAGACGCACCATCATCCGCTCCTCATTTTCTGACGGATGACAGGCCAGGGTAATGTTATGGTCGCCGTAATAGTGGCGGTCCATATCTGCAATATTGAGATGCGCTTTATAGACAGTGGCGTTACAGGCCATTATTCGAAAACCTTTCTGCGTAGTGCTTTTTGTTGTCCATGCCGCTTTTTATTCTCCAGGCGTTTGCGTTTTGCACTGCGGCTGGGTTGTGTCGGGCGGCGTTTTTTTTCTACCACGGCAACGCTTTTGATGAGCTCAGCAAGTCTCTCCAGGGCTTCTTGGTGGTTACGCTCCTGGCTGCGACTCTGCTGTGCCTTAATGATTATTACCCCATCTTTAGTAATCCGTCTATCAGAGAGTTTGAGTAGGCGGCTTTTGTAAAACTCAGGTAGTGAGGAGGCGTTGATATCGAAGCGCAGATGGACGGCAGTGGAGACCTTGTTGACGTTTTGGCCACCACTTCCTTGCGCACGAATCGCGCTCCATTCGATCTCATGGTCAGGGATCGTGACATTGTTGGAGATAATCAGCATGGCTGAAGTTTAACAACGAAAGCGCTTTACCGCGCCGATAAATTGCTGCAGCTGTTGTGGATCATTTTGTTCGCGATAGCGTAGCCGGATGTAGTCACGAAACAGCTGGCGAATCTCATGGCGCTGCTTGGGGAGTTGGGCAATGGCTAGGCGGCAGCGCTGTTGTGGCCCTAAATGTGGGGCACAGTCGACACCGCGCCGAGTCAGTTTATCGCAGAGCTGTTGATAGGCGCGAAGGAGTGGTTCGCTGGCCTGCTGTCGGCGATAGAGTAGCAGTATGGTCAGTGCTGCCAGCAAGCCGATTATCAATAGAAACATCAGTATCGTGACCTTCAGATAATCGAATTTGCCCAGTCCCAATGCCTCCAGCAGTTGCTTCTGCTTCTCTTGGTCAAATCCCAGGAACCACTGATTCCACTGATGATTCATGGCATCCCAACCTCGTCGAGCTTGAAGCCAGCTTCGTTGTAACCAGTCACTGCTGGGACTGAGTAGCTTTTCGCTATCGGTTGCCCGGAAGCGTAGGGTATCGGCAAAAGATTCAATACGCTGTGGTGGGATGACGTTGGTGGGATCAGCACGCAGCCACCCTTGGTCATCGACCCAAACTTCTGCCCAAGCGTGGGCATCAGATTGGCGCACAATCAAGTAGTCACCCAGTGCGTTGTACTCGCCTCCTTGGTAGCCGGTAACAACACGGGCTGGGATATTGGCGGCGCGCATCAGGGTGACAAAGGCGGCGGAGTAATGTTCACAAAATCCTTTGCGGCTATCAAACAGAAATTGATCAATGGGTGAGTCTCCATTGAGAGCGGGTGGTTGCCGGGAATAGTAGAAAGGCTGTTGGCGGAAGTATTCCAGTGCGGCATTGACCAGTTGGAGGTCGGACGGGTACTGCTGGCGCCACTTTTCCGCTAAGGCTTGGGTTCGTGGATTGACCCCTGGAGGAAGTTGTAAGGCCAGTGATCTTTCAATGGGTGGTGCCAGGTCGTTACGGTAATTGAGGGTAGAGCGCATAGTATAGCGGTAGACCGAGGAGATTGGCTCTTTACTCAACAGCTGGTAGTCGGGACGCAGGGTGGCCCCATCGGGAATCAGTGCTGGTAGGTCCAGGGCAAATAGCCAGTTACGGTCATTGGCCTCTAGGGTCACGCTGTATTCAATGGGCTGCGTCAGTTGTCGGTAGCTGTGCTGCTGTGTGCGGAGCAGAGGGTGGTTTTTCCCCAGGTCATACCAACTGCGTCCATCGGTTTTCCAGAATACCGGGCCACGCCAGTAGAGCTGTTGGGCTTCAGGCAGGGGGCCGTCGAAACTGGCACGAAACGCCACCTCATCAGAGTCGGCTAGGTGGGTGATATTGCCAATGGTCATGGAATCACTGAGACCGGTTTTACCGCTGCTTGGGCTGGGCAGGGACCAAAGCGGACCGGGAATTCGGGGAACCAGAAGAAACAGGATCAGCATCAATGGAATGGCCTGTACCAGCAGTGTCGCTGAAGTTTTGAGGTGATATTTTATCTGTTTGGATTGCGGTAGCGCCGGTGCTGACTGTTGTAACACCAATAGGGCTGCTGTCAGTATTACCACCATGAAGATGAGATAGAGGCCGGAGAAAATCGACTGATCATAGAGGAATCCGCTCAATACCAGAAAATAGCCCATCATGAGGGTGGTCATGGCATCTCGCAGATAGCGTAGCTCAATCAGTTTCAGACAGATCATGAGTGTGAGTAGGGTGGTGCCGGCATCCAGACCATTCAGGGTGCGATAGTGAATGAGTGTGGCGCCCACTAGGGAGAAGGTGATAAGTGCGCGTAGCCATTTGGCGGGGAGTGCCCATGAGCGCTTTTCCCGGGCATAGCGCCAAGCCAGGATGGCAAGGCAGATGAGGGTGCCCCACGCTGGTTGGCGTACCAGATGGGGGGAGATGATCAGTAACAAAGTGACGCCTAGCCACAGAGTGGCGCTGGATGAGAGGGCTTGCATCTCCTCTCGAAAATGGGGTTGCTTGGATTTTTTCCACCAGATCACAGCTGTTCCCCATATAGCGCTAGTGTCTTCAAGCATTGGTGGAGATGGGCTTGGCCGTTACCTGGAGGGATTCGTTTGCCGGGGATTTCCAAGCCATAGCTGAGCTGCTGATTTTGTGCTGTGATCAGCCAGCGGCAGAGCTGACTTAAGCGCATCTCCAATGGTAGGTTCCCTACCATTTGCCAGGAGAGGACCAGCTCCTCGGCCCGGTCACCACCGAACTGCTTGGTGAGAATCCCCCGCTCTCGTGCTAAAGCTTTCCAGTTGAGGTGGTGGAGTGAGTCGCCCGGGTGGTAGTGGCGTTGGCCGACAAAGTCATCACTGCCTCGCCCTCGATCTCCTTCGCTACCCTGATAGTGGAACTGCTCGCTGGGAAGCTGTTCCTGGCCCTGAGGCTTGGGATAAACCAAGGCGTGTAGATCGAATTGGGCGTAGCTCCAAGCGTGAAACATGCCTAATGGATAGCGGGTGTAGATCACCAGACGGGGAATGGCCATCAAGCCTCGTCTTTCTGAGGGGAGGGATAATGTCAGCCATTGATTTTGCTGGGGGAGAAGATCACACTTCAGGGGTATCTGCTTGGCCCAGCCGGGTTTAATGGCAAAACGTCCATAAGTGGAGGGATTATTGATCTGTAGTGGTAGTTTTATCATCTCCCCCGCAAAGATGGCTCGTGGCGTTTCTGCAGAGAGTTGCAGGCCATGTAGATTGCGATAGCAGTGGAGGATTGAGATGATGGCAACACTGGTTAGTAGGAAGGTAAGGAGATAGGCCAAGCTGTTGTTGTAGTTGATCGCGGCCAAAAACATGGCGAATAAGATCAGTGCGAAGCCCACTCCAGAGCGGGTGGGCAGGATAAAAATACGCCGCTGGTTGAGGGTGATCGTACCCACCTCAGGTCCTTCACCCTGAAAAAAGCGTTGTAGTTTGAGTTTCTGATTGAAGAACATCAGGGGATGGCCACCTCAGCAAACAGTGTCATTAAACTCTCATGATCCAATTGCTCCCCTTCCCCTTCCCCTTGGCGGTTAAGGCGATGTCCAGCCACATAGGGGAGTATCAGCTGTAGGTCTTCTGGTAGTAGATAGTCCCGGTTATCGATGAGTGCCCAGGCACGGGCGGCCTGAAGCAGGCCAAGGCCACAGCGGGGAGAGAGGCCGTTGATAAAATAGGGGGCTTCACGGCTGAATTGGAGCAGTGCCTGGAGGTAGTCCAGCAGTGCCTCGGCAGCGTGGACCTGCTCAACCTGCTGCTGCAGAGCTTGTAATTGTTCGCCGGTGACCACTGGTGTCAGCGTCGTGATCTGTTGGCGGCGATCTTTTCCCATCAGCAGTAGACGCTCCGCTTGGCTATCGGGATAGCCCAGTTCGATACGCATCAAAAAGCGATCCAGTTGTGATTCCGGTAGGGGGAATGTGCCGATCTGAAAGGTGGGATTCTGGGTGGCGATAACAAAAAAAGGTTCCGGTAATGGTCTGGTCTCACCTTCGATACTGACCTGATGCTCCTCCATCGCCTCCAATAATGCACTCTGCGTTTTGGGTGTGGCGCGATTCACCTCATCCGCTAGGATTAGCTGAGCAAAGATAGGGCCGGGATGGAAGCGAAAGTCACCACTTTGGCGTTCATAGATGGCACTGCCAAGGATATCCGCCGGTAATAGGTCACTGGTGAACTGAATGCGGCTGTATCTTAGCCCCAGAGTGGTTGCCATGGCGTGGGAGAGGGTGGTCTTGCCCACCCC
The DNA here is from genome assembly GCA_050295955.1 of Thiohalomonadales bacterium. GTDB lineage: Bacteria > Pseudomonadota > Gammaproteobacteria > RBG-16-57-12 > RBG-16-57-12 > JAFLJP01. Next base: position 13,714 of record JBNKQQ010000027.1, on the reverse strand, counting down.
GGGAAGATCCTCAATTAGTAGATGCCCCTTGGCTAGTAGGCAGGCTAAGGCCAGCTTGAGTTGATGCTCTTTTCCCAAAATGACCTGATTGAGCTGTTGCAGGATAGCTTGAATTGTTGGTTGCATGGTGTCGCCTAAATCTCACGAAGTGCTTTTGAGATCGGTAACAGGGCGGATAGTTTAAGCTCAATTGCCCCGCGTGGCTTTTAAAAGTAGTGAGATTCTGTCAGAGTAAGGGTTTTTATTGACTAGACGATGCGGAGAAAATACGTGGCAAAAGCAAGCGCACGACACATCCTGGTAAGCTCTGAAGAGCAGTGTAATGACCTGAAAGTACAGATTGAAGCGGGTGCTGATTTCGCGGAACTGGCCAAGCAGCACTCGAGCTGTCCATCGGGTCGTGATGGCGGTAATTTGGGTGAATTCGGCCCAGGCATGATGGTGCCAGAGTTTGATAAGGTAGTATTTAGTGCACCAGTTGGTACTGTACAGGGGCCTGTGCGTACTCAGTTTGGGTATCACTTGCTGGAAGTCACCAGTCGCGAGGATTAATTTTTATTCATATTTGCAGGCCCATTACAAAGGTATTTTTGTGATGGGCCGTTGATGACTGACTAGGTAATAATTACCGAAGTTGTTTTTTAATACCGTTTTGCCTTCCTTTATTCATATCGAGGATGATGCTAATCAAATTGTCTAATTGATTTATTGATGTATCACCTGGTAGTCGAATATCAAGTCCTTCCTCAGCACGTTTGACCAATGCTGAGAGATCTTGTTGTTGCTGAGATAGCAGACTTTGAAGATTCTCAGTTTGTAAATGTAATCTTTGATTTTCTTCTGCTAAATTCTTTATCTGTGCATCGAGCAAAGTTGCTTGGCTATTTAGATCTTCGATTTGGCTTTGCTGCTCTGATATTGTCGATGAGTATTCTTGAACTTCTGTTTTTAACGTTTTATTTTCGGTTTCAAGTTGATTAATTTGTAGCGTGGCGGCATCTAATTCTGCTTGGAGAGTATTGTCGTTGTTACATTCAGGCACTGGTGTCGGAGGTGTTGGGGGGAATGTACTATTATCCACCTCTTGCTCTGCAAGGGTGATAACTTCTGAGGAAGTTAAGGCTCTGTTATAAATGGATAGTTCATCAATAGCGACATTACTGTTTCTTGGCCAGCCTTCATCTTGACTTTGTGCCAGTACTAAGTGGCGACCCGCATTGAGAATAGTAAGGTTTCCAATATCACTGGAACCTACAAAACTTCCGTTAATGTAGAGTTTTAGCTTGTCACCACTTCGCATGCCGACGACATGGTGCCAGGTATTAATAGGAAGCTCGGTGTTATACCGGATATCAATATAGCCGCCATCTGTTTCGGTCATAAACAATACGCCGTTATTTTCACCATTGCTGCAGGTCCCAAAGTACCATTCATTTTCTCCATTGAATCCACTTCTCACCCATTTTCCTATAGCATCACAGTTATCCCAGACACTGCTTGGAGCGAGCTTTTTGAAAAAAAAGGAGACAGAGAAGTCTTGATTACCAAAGTCCAGTGTTGAGTTGTCGAGAACGATTGCATAGTCGTCCAATCCGTCAAATGTCATTGCATGACCCTGTTTCCCTATTGATTGAGATGGAGCATTGTAATAGTAGCCATGATTAACATTCATTTGATCAATCATGGTCGCACCATTATCACCTTCCATTTTCCAGTAACTAATTAGCCCTTCTGTGGGAATATCTGTGGCGTGGGATGAAGAGATCGTGATAGTAGTGAGAAATATGAATAATAGGGTAGAAGTCTTATCGAACCGACACATACAAAAAACTCCCAAGGGTTATTCACTCCTTTGTCAACGGTGTTGTCTATGCTTCCATCTCTGTGTATATCGGCTATTAACCTTAAAAATTTAGATAAATTATTATCAAGGAGATCGGCCAGAATGAGGCTTCAGCCGGACTTTTTGTTCGGGGGAAATGATTTAAGCTGTTGTTCTGGATGGCTCTTATTGGAAAGTCGCAGTAATGATACTTAGAAAGCCCACACCGTAGGAATAATCAGTAGTGCCATGATACCCAGCAGCACTGTTATGGGTAGGCCAAATCGCAAATAATCGGCAAAGCGATATCCGCCCGGGCCGTATACCATTAGGTTGGTCTGGTAGCCGATAGGGGTGGCAAAGCTACAGGAGGCGGCAAACATGATGGCGATGATAAAGGGCATCACGCTGACATCCAGTTGCTGGGAGGTGACTAAAGCAATGGGAAACATTAGGACCGCTGCGGCATTATTGGTGACCAACTCGGTACAGAGGATGGTCATCAGGTAGATGATGGCAAGGGCCAATAGCGGTTGACCGCTGGCGAGTGAAACCAGTTCTGTGGCGATAGCCGTTGCTGCCCCGGTTTTTGCTAGCGCTGCACCTATTCCGATTGAGGCTGCAATGACAATCAACACCTGCCAGTCGATACTACGGCGGGCACTTCCCCCATTGATACAGCCGGTAAGTACCATCAGTGCGGCGGCGAGAAACGCGGCTTTAAACATGGGAAGAAACCCGATAGTGACTACACCAACCATGCCTGCCATGATGGTGAGGGCGACAGCGGCTTTGTCGTGGTTCGGGCGCTGGGCATCTTCCAGAGTACTTACCAGATAGAAGTCCTTGGAGTTTTTCTGTTGTTCGATAAAGCAGGGCGCTGCCTCTACCAGTAGGGTGTCACCTGCGGTGAGGGTGATATCACCTATCTTTTGATTGAGTCGCTCACCATTGCGGGCGACAGCAATAACGGCAGCATTGTAGTGAGCACGAAAACGGCTGGCGCGGATGGTTTTACCTAACAGAGGACAGCTGTTGGAGACCACCACTTCGACCATAGTGCGCATATGGCGGGGAGAATTGATCTCGTCATGGCTCTCCAGAGGGGGGACCAGACCACGGATTTTTTGCAAGTCGACCACCGATTCAGTGACGCCGGCAAATACCAGAATATCTTTGGCATGAAGCTTGGCCCGGGGAGATACCGCGGGAATCATTGTGCCATCTCGCTCGATTGCGGAGAGAAACAGTCCGGGTAGTTGACGCAGCCCTGCTTGCTCAATGGTTCTCCCTACCAGCGGGCCACTGCTATCTACTTCCATTTCGATCGTGTATTCACGCATATTATCGAATTGGCTGATAGCGGGGATGCGTTCAGGCAATAGCCAGCGGCTGGCTATTAGGGTATAGATTAATACCATCAGTGCAGCGGGAAGCCCGATACAGGCCAATTCCCACATGCCCAGTCCTTCACCGCCAGAGTGCTCAATATAGAGGCCATTGACGACCAGATTAGTGCTCGTGCCAATCAGGGTCATGGTGCCCCCCACAATGGCGGCGTAGCTTAAAGGGATCATTAATTTCGAGACGGAGATCTGCTGGCGTTTGGCCCACTCATTGACAGCGGGAATCAGCATGGCGACCACAGGGGTATTATTCAGGAAGGCACTCATAGCCATAACAGGAGCCATAAGTCGCAACTGTGCCATGGCGATACTTTTAGGACGCCCCAGCATAGTTTGGCTAAGCCAGCTAATGGCACCGGTATCTTTAAGGCCAGCGGCCACAATAAACAGCAGGGCGACGGTCGCCATCCCTTCATTGGCCATGCCTGCCAGTGCTTCCTGAGGGGTAAGGATGCCGAACAGTAGTAAAATCATTAGTCCGCCGACGATGATGACGTCCGCAGAGACTTTGCTTAGGAGCAAAGCACTAAAACAGAGTCCAATAACGGCGAGGGTAAACCACGCTTCCCAACCCATGTAACGGCAACCTATCTACTAATTTTTTCAATCCTGCTGATTCTACTGGTAAAACAGGGGAGGCGCTACCTCACACCATGATTAATCCGCCATCAGTATTGATAGAGTAAGCGCTGTACTATCATCGAGTCGTTCAGTGTGCGAATCTCTTCAAATAGTTGTTGTGCTTCACTGTAGTGGCGTTTGAGATAAGTGAGCCACTGCTTAAGTCGGGATACCAGATGGCGGGGAGGAACATCCGCCTCGACCATCTGTAGCAGCATGCTTTCCAACAGTGGAGTCACTGCTCGCCAGCCGATCGGGGTGATGGCCTTATTGCTAAGGTGCTGGCGGATTTTGAGTGCTAGATCGGGTTGGGCGATGGCACCTCGACCAATCATGACATCATCACAGCCGCTGATCTCTCGGCAGCGTAGGTACTCTTCCACTGAGTTGATATCACCATTGGCGACTACCGGAATGGTTAGGTGGTCACGGATACGGGATATCCACTGCCAATCGGCGGGGGGGCGATAGCCTTCTTGCTTGGTCCTGCCATGAACCACAATATAGTCAGCACCGCTCTGCTGTACGGCATCGGCAATCTCCAGTGTCAGGGAGGTGTCGTCATAGCCCAAACGTATCTTGGCGCTGAAGGATATGTTTGAGGGAACAACATGGCGAACTGCGGAGACGATCTGCTGAATGCGTTTGGGTTCTTTGAGTAGAACCGCGCCACCAGCCTTGCGATTGACGAACTTGGAGGGGCAGCCAAAGTTGATATCAATCCCTTGTGCGCCCATATCAATAGCCCGCTGGGCATTAGCTGCCATCATCTCCGGGACACCGCCTAGCAGCTGCACAATCACTGGTATGCCTGATAAGGTTTTTCCATTACCTTTCAGCTCAGGACAAATGCGGAGAAAGACCCGGCGTGGTAATAGCATATCGGTAACCCGGATAAATTCCGTGACACACAGGTCAAAGCCGCCGATTTCGGTGAGAAAGCCGCGCATCTGGTAGTCGACAACACCCTCCATCGGGGCGAGCATGATTTTCATAGTGGAAAAATGATGGCAATCAATGGGGCGGGGATTATAGCCTGGAATGCTTGTCGTTTGGTGATTTATTACGCAGTGGGGAGGTGGAGCCTCCCCGACTGGTTAAGCATCGTGCTGATGACTGACGTTATCGGTCAGATCCATAAACTGGCGACTGATTTGCTCGATATCATGGAATGCATCGTAGATAGCAATACGCAGGTCACTATCATGTTCCCACTCCTGTTGCAGGTAGTTAAGAATTTCAATGGCTTTTTGATGGAGTTGGGAGTGGGGTATTTGAATTTGCTGTAATGCACGATTCTCTTCATATTGCTCATTGCTCGCCATACGTTTACCTAAGCGGCAATTGAACTGATCCACCTCAACCACCCGCCATTCTGTCGAGTCTTGCCCTGTCTTGAGTACTCGGTAGGCATTCTGTTTATAGAGGATATGATCCATCTCTATTAGTGAGGTAAAACAACGATCCTGAACTTGTTGTAGCTGATGGGCAGAGCGCTGGGCTGATTCGGCAAAGCCATTTAGGTCTTCTTCAAAATTGCAGATGACTTCATGGGAGTTACCGGATATCTCTTTCATTTTTTCTGCATTTTCCAGCATGGTGTTGGTGTCGGTGACAAAGGCACTGATGACTGAAGAGATCTCTTGGGTGGCTTGCTTGGTGCTCTCTGCCAGGGAGCGTACCTCATCGGCGACTACTGCAAATCCGCGACCCTGTTCACCGGCACGGGCGGCTTCGATTGCCGCATTAAGAGCCAGAAGGTTGGTTTTGTCTGCGATGCCAGTAATCATCTCTGCAATATGACCAATTTGGCTGGTACGTTCATTGAGGGCACGAACGGAGCTGTCAGTGCTGTTGACCATCGAGCTGAGGCTCGAGAGGTTGCTGAGAACTTGCTGTACCTCCTGCTGGCTACGGCTGGCTCGAACGGCAGTATCTTGGGCGATCTCCAACACGCTGTCTACATGGTTGTTGATCTCGCTCATATCCCCCTGAGAGCGATCCAGATCTTTTAATAAGTGCTTGGCATTAAGATTACCCAATTTGCCAAGCAGCTCGTATTTGCCACTATTCTTATGGTTATAGATGATCTGTTCCAAGGTCTGGTCTAGCTGTAGCATCACTTTTTTAAAGTCGCCATGTAAGCCTGTGGCAATGGGGCGACGGTGATAGTTTCCTCGGCTGACATTATCGAAAGAGGCTTGAATTTCTCGGAAAAAAGTCTCCAATTGATCCAGCATGTCGTTAATGTGCCAAGCCACCTGGCCCAGCTCATCTTCTCGGCCGATATGCACGACCCGGCGGTTGACTTCGCCGGCTCCCACTTCGCTACATACCTCGTTGAGCTGCACAAGTAGCTGGTCGCTTGTATCTGTGCCTAGATGGCGACTCAATAGGCTGAGAATGAGTACTGCAACCATGATTCCAATAACCACCCAGTCAATGCCATAAGTTATTGTGACATAGCCAACAAGGGCGAGGGTAAGAAGTACCAGCCCCCAGATGGTCTTAGGCTTGAAGTGAGAGGATGAGCTGTTCATAGCTGGTACCTTTTTCTGTAATCAAATCCTGTAGGAATTGGATGGAGCCATTCATCCCTTCTTTGGGGCCAAGTCGCTTTTCGATATCGCACATTTGCCGGTAGATACCGGTAATGAGGTCGACAGCTTCCTGGCGTGGTTTACGACGAACGGAGAGGTAGCCGATCACGTTACCATTACGATCATAGGAGGGGGTGATGTGGGTGAAGACCCAGTAGAATGAGCCATCTTTTGCCATGTTTTTCACATAAGCAAAGACCTCTTGCTCTGATTTGATGGTGTCCCATACCAATTTAAAAGCGCCGCGAGGCATATCCGGGTGGCGAATGATGTTGTGCTGTGCCCCCAACAGTTCTTGCTCACTATAGCCGGCAAACTCTTGGAAGATACGGTTGCCATAGGTGATGCGGCCGGTCATATCGGTTTTTGAGACAATAAAGTCCTCTTCGCGCATCACCCTCTCTTGCGAGGTGGGGATTATCGATTTGTCTTTCATATTCCCTCATCACTTTAATGTTAGAATATAATTCAATTCTTATTATAGATGATGCTACTGCAACTGGCTTCTCTGATAGCGGCCAATCGTGCATTTTTTTAATCGATATGAGGAAATTACACCTTTATCTCGCCACATTTTTGCTTCCTTGGATTATCATCCGGGATTTCAGCAGAGAAGGTATCGAGATGGTGTTACTGTGTGGTGAACTGTCGAAGGACGAATTAATTGCGCTCTGGAGGCGTTATGGTGTGGTACTGGAATGGGTGGATGATGGTGAGCCAATTCCCGGTAGTTTCTGGGGGGAGTGTGAAGCAGGGCTGATTGGTAATCGCTTATTAGTGCGTGCAGATACGCCCCTGCATTCTGCTTTCCATGAGGGGTGCCACTACATTTGTATGGATAAAGAGCGCCGGGCAGGCCTGCATACGGATGCGGGAGGGGGCTATGATGAGGAGAATGGGGTTAACTATCTACAGATCCTGCTCTCTGATTATATTTCCCAGTGTGGTAAGGCGCGCATGTTTGCGGATATGGATGAGTGGGGGTACAGTTTTCGTCTGGGTTCTGCCAAGGCGTGGTTCGAAGAGGATGCAGAAGATGCCCGCAAGTGGCTGGAAGTGCATGGCTTGATCGAGAATGAACAACCCACTTGGTTGTTGCGGCAATGAACCTATGGGCTTGGTGTAAGTCTTAAGCCGTAAAGAAAAATGGAGTTATCATGAAGCTTAAACTTTACGCTGTTATCCTCGCCTTTTCTGCTGCCGTTATCTATTTTGCAATGGACCACCTGATGGTGGAGCATCCCGCGGTAAAAGTGGCTGATCATGATGAGCTGATTATGTACAGTATTACCGGGTGTAGTGCTTGTGCCGAAAAGCGTCGCGAATTGCGCCAAGCAGAGATTCCTTATGTCGAAAGAGTGGTGGATCGCCAGCCTGGTGCCGGTGAGGAGCTGAAATCTAAATTATCTGCTGCACAGTTTCCGGCAACTCAGGTGGGCTATCCCAGCTTTGATGTAAAAGGTACCTTGATCCCCAATAATCCACCGTTATTTCAGATTAAGAAGCATCTGGAGGAGGAGTCCTGACAGTTAATTTGGGAGACTCTTCGCTCTTATTCAGCCTGAAGAGAATATAAGTCCCTTCAGGCCCCTCTTTTTCCTCCACTGCCTGCCACCCCGTTCCACTATAAAAAGCACAAGCGCTCGAAACTGCTTTCATGCATTTTAATGAGAGAGGTAGCCCAAACTCTTGGGCACACTGTTTGATGAGTGCGGAGCCAGTACCCGATCGCTGATGGGGAGGGTCGATATAGAGATGATGGATAAAGTTCTCTTGCACCCAGATAGAGAGAAAGCCAACAACGTTACCCTCAAGCGAGGCGGTAAATATTTGCTCACCTTCTAGAGAGTGTTGGAAATCCTCTAGCGCCAGGGTGTTGATGTAGCCAGGTGTTGCACTGCGTGCCTTTAAAAAAATGGTATGGAGAGAAGGTAAATTTGGGGCAGGGTTAAGTTCAATAATCATGCATTATGAGTCGTCGGTGTTGTGAAATAGGGAGTAATTATCTGTTCCTGCACAGATGATAAAAGGATTCATCCTCTGCTTCTATCACAAACCCGAGGCCTAGATAGAATGCCAATGCAGGGTTACATTTTATCACTACCAATTTAAGTGGTGACTTGGTAGTTTGAGATTGTTTTGCCAAGTGGCTAATAATCCAACTACCGATACCTTGGTGCTGATAGTGACGATCAACTATTAGCATCTCTAGCCATAGGTGGTCCTCTTTCTCTTTGAGTAGGTATGCAGCCACGTCCATTTGTCGAGAGGTAACAATAGTAAATCGCTCTGGGATAAGGTTGGTATCGAATTCGTTCTGCTGAAAGGTAAGATCCCAGCCCCATGTTTCTTCAATATAGGGCCTTAGATTCTCTTCATAAAGATTGAACAGCCATGCCCGATCCTCTCGTTGGCCATTTCGCAAGCCGAGTCTCATTGAGGGATGATTATCTATCTTTGTGTTTTGGATGTGTCAGCATCCCGTATTATTCACGCTGCAGCCTGTTCGGTAATTTCCGTTACAAATCTCTCTGCAAACCGCTCAACTGAATGCCAGTCAGTGTATTCGTGATCCCGGGAGGTATCGGTGCTGCCACCTTCGTGTTTGGAGATCCACTTCATAATCAAGCGGGTGATAAAGTTGTATTGGGTGTACTTTACCGCACCTGCAAAGGTTTCATTCAGCTTGGGATGCCAACCTGTTTTTTCCATAAAGTGCTCGCCAAAGTGTATTGCCTCCTCCCTGGACTTCTCTTGCTCACTGCGTATGCCCATGCAAACAGTAAAGAAGGCTGAAGGCGTGCTGTTGAGCCATTCGAGGTGTGTGGTGACAAACTGCTTGATGCATTTAGGATACTCTCCCATGTGGATAGAGCCTCCAATCATCACCGCGTCAAACTCTTTTGGGGAGAGGCTATCTGGCACTTTTTCAGCAGAGAGAGGGGTTACCTCATGGCCTTTGTTGTTGATTACATCAGCCATGTATTCTGCAATTTTCTGGGTCTGGCCTTCTAACGATCCGTAGAGAATGAGTAGTTTCACTTTGATCCTCCTTGAGCATTATGGTGGGGAACATCCATTAGGGTAAGTTATAGGGGAGGTCATAGGGATATGCAAGGCAATGAAAAAGGGCTCTAAAAAGAGCCCTTTTTGCCATCGAGTAGGAAACCGACTTAGTGGCGGAAGTGACGCATGCCGGTGAAGACCATGGCGATGTCGTGCTCATCCGCCGCAGCGATCACCTCTTCATCACGCATTGAACCACCAGGCTGGATCACTGCGGTGATACCCGCCGCAGCCGCAGCGTCGATACCATCACGGAAGGGGAAGAAGGCATCAGATGCCATGACTGAACCAGGAACTTCCAGCCCTTCATCAGCGGCTTTAATGCCAGCAATCTTAGCACTGTAAACACGGCTCATCTGGCCAGCACCGACACCGATAGTCATACCGTCTTTGACGTAAACAATGGCGTTAGATTTAACGAACTTGCCGACCTTCCAGGCAAACATCAGATCTTTCAGCTGCTCTGGGGTTGGCTGGCGCTTGGAGACCACTTTCAGGTCTGCCATATCTACCATGCCCAGGTCACGGCTTTGTACCAGCAGGCCACCATTTACACGCTTGTAGTCGTAGCCTTGTGCGTAGTTCGCTGGCCACTGGCCACACTCCAGCAGACGTACGTTCTGCTTAGCGCTAACGATCTGCTTCGCTTCGTCAGAAACAGTTGGCGCGATGATCACTTCAACGAATTGGCGATCGATGATCGCTTGTGCAGTTTCACCATCCAGTTCCTGATTAAAGGCGATAATGCCACCAAAGGCAGAAGTAGGGTCGGTTTTGTAAGCGCGGTCGTAAGCTTCCAGCAGGCTAGCACCTACAGCAACACCACAAGGGTTGGCGTGCTTAACGATGGTACAAGCTGGGCCTTCGTTGAACTGCTTTACACACTCCAGCGCGGCATCAGTGTCAGCAATGTTGTTGAAAGAGAGCTCTTTGCCCTGGATTTGTTTAGCAGAGCTAACGCTGCCAGCTTCTGCTTTGCCTTCTACGTAGAAAGCGGCAGATTGGTGTGGGTTCTCACCGTAACGCATCTCTTGTGCTTTATCGAACTGCAGGTTCCAGGTACGTGGGTATTCGATTTTGCTGCCGTCTTCCTGAATGGTGCCCAGGTAGTTGGCGATCATGCCATCATAGTTTGAGGTGTGCTCGAAGGCTTTTACTGCCAAAGAGAAACGCGTGGCATCGCTTACCGCACCACTGTTGGTATCCATCTCAGCAATTACGGCGTTGTAGTCTGCTGGATAAACCACGATGGAGACATCTTTGTGGTTCTTGGCCGCTGCGCGCACCATGGTAGGACCGCCGATATCGATGTTTTCGATAGCGGTTGGCAGGTCGCAATCAGGGTTGGCAACGGTAGCTTCGAAGGGGTAGAGGTTAACCACAACCATGTCGATGGCTTTGATACCGTGCTCAGCCATTACCGCATCATCGGTACCGCGGCGGCCCAAAATACCACCGTGTACCAGTGGATTGAGGGTTTTTACGCGGCCATCCATCATCTCTGGAAAACCGGTATAGTCAGAGACTTCTGTACAGGCGATGCCTTCGTTGGCCAGCAGTTTGGCAGTACCACCGGTGGAAAGAATGTCTACGCCACGCTCACTTAGGGCGCGGGCAAACTCAACGATACCGGTTTTATCGGAAACGCTAATCAGCGCACGGGAGATTTTGTTCATCTAGCTTCTCTTCGGACTTCTTTTGGGATAAGGACGGAGCTCCCCGGGTGGGGAGCCGAAACACCACACAGGTGGTTTAGTCCATGTTGTACATTTTTAGCTTCTTACGCAGGGTACCGCGGTTGATACCCATGATTTTGGCAGCTTTGGATTGGTTGCCACGGGTGTAGCGCATCACATTTTCCAGCAGAGGAGGCTCAACTTCTTGCAGAACCAAGTCATAGAGGCCTGTCATCTCGTGGCCATCCATGGTCTTGAAGTAATCTGCCAGTGCCATATTAATGCAGCTGCGGATAGAGTCCTGATCGTTAAACTCAACAGGACAGGTTGATGTATTTAAGGCTTCTGTTTTTATAGTCATGCCGCCATTTCCTTCATTGTTTGCAGGTGATCGAAGAACGCGTTGGTTTTCTCCAACTGCTCTTCGGCGCTTTCTACTTGATTAATCATTTGTCTAAAGGGTGCGCCTTGGGGTTGTCCCTTGGTGTACCAGGAGATGTGCTTGCGGGCAAAACGCACGCCGCTGTACTCTCCATAGAATTCATAAAGATTGGCCAGGTGATCCAACATCAGCTGGCGAATCTCTTCGATATCTGGATTTGGAAGGAGTTCTCCATGTTCCAGATAGTGGTTGATCTCACGAAAGATCCACGGCTTGCCCATCGCAGCACGACCGATCATCAGGGCATCAGCCCCTGTTTGTTCCAGTACATGCTTGGCTTTTTGGGGGCTGTCGATATCGCCGTTGGCAATGATTGGAATGTTAGCCTGGGCTTTTACGGCCGCTATCGTGTGGTATTCCGCTTCCCCAGCAAAGCGGTCTTCACGGGTGCGGCCATGGATGGTTAAGGCTTGAATGCCCGCCTCTTCAGCAATATGGGCAATGGAAGTGGCATTGCGGGTGTCTGGGCACCAGCCGGTACGGATCTTTAAAGTTACCGGGATATCTACGGCGTTGACCACGGCTTCCAGAATATTGCCTACCAGTTTCTCATCCCGCAGCAGTGCGGAACCTGCCTGTACCTTACAGACCTTTTTCGCAGGACATCCCATATTGATGTCAATAATCTGGGCGCCATGCTCAAGGTTAAAGCGTGCAGCTTCTGCCATCTGTTTTGGGTCGCTGCCGGCAATCTGAATCGAGCGCGGTGTCTCTTCGCCATCATGGGCGATACGACGCAGGGTCTTTTCGCTTTTCCACAGTAGGGAGTTGGACGAGACCATCTCTGATACTGCCATACCTGCGCCCAGGCGCCGGCAAAGCTGCCGATAAGGCAGGTCGGTGACGCCTGCCATAGGGGCAAGGATCAGTGGGTTACCAAGTTGGTAGGGGCCGATTTGCATAGATGTAATAATGCTGCTTTTTTAATCAAAACGGGCCGAAGATGATACCCCTTAGCAAGCCATGGATAAAGTGCTTTTTTGCTCTTTTTTTAAACTGATTTGCTTGACTATTTTTCCGGCAATGCTACGACTTTGTGACAAAGGATGCTAAGAGGCTGATTCTAAAGAATGAGGCTTGTGACCTACGGAACGTAGCGTTGTTTCTTCAAATGATGGAAGGAGAAAACAAAGTTTATTGCCTCTTTGCCAGGGTCGACGATATCCAAATGCGCATTGACTTTGGCTTGGCTACCGACACCTTTGTCCAGCTCTATTTTTTTATCCAAATACTCTTCGGGATTAAATAGTCGTTGAGCAAGAATTTCTCCATTAAGGTTGCGAAACTCTAAATGAAGCTGAGGATAGGGCTGCGTAAATAGGGCCTGATTGGTAAATGTTAGGTTGACCGATAGGGCGTTGGGCGTTGATTCATGGCTACGTATGTCACGGTCCAGAATTTGGAAGGCGCTGGCATCTTCTTTTAGGGGAATGTCACAGGGTATCTGTGGAGGCAGATAGGGTATGGCTAATTGGCAACCTCTCTCCAGCCAGGGGCGAAGTTCTGTTAATTCGGCAAGAGCGTGGCGGTTGAAGTAGGCCAGTTGTATTAATAGTAGGACTATTAATATTAATGATAATAGACTGTAGTGAAGCGTCAACAAAGGGTGACGACGAGAGGCTTGTTGCTGAAGCCTCTGCTCCATCTCCTCTTCCAGAAGTTGGGAGGCTTTGAGCTCTTCATTTGGACGAAGGGGGCCGACAAAGGCGGATTGCTTTTCATCGATGGGGCTCTCATCCAGCTGTTCGATAACAATGTGTTCGATGTCGCTCGCTTCATCTGTTTTGCTTTTCTCTGATTTATCGATCGTATCATCAAAGATCTCTTCAAACAGTTGCTCCAGCTTCTCACTCTCGTTAGCAAAGCGCTTTTCTTGCGCTGAGTCCATCTGCTTTTCAGAGGGGTTTTCGAATGGTACTTCAGGAGAAGGAATTGCAGGCTCTTCGTTAATCGCGGATTCCGTTTTTTCCTCTGCATGAGGTGGCATGAAGTGGTTGAAGCTTGTGGGCTTGTCTTCTTCATCAATCACAAACACGCTGGCGACAGGCTCCTGAGGCTCCGGAGGCTCCTGAGGCTCCTGA
>JBNKQQ010000026.1:0-2101 GCA_050295955.1 Thiohalomonadales bacterium | reverse complement strand
GGGTGAACGCCCCATAATAATTGGGGCTTCAGATGCCGTAACCCCTGCAATGCGCCACTGGTGCCATGCAGGAGTACGTTGTGATAGGTCTATTACCTTCATATAGTCTCCTTTGAGGGGAGACTTTCCCCAAAAGGAGATTAGCTCCCCTTTTGGGCAAGATTGAATTAATTACACAACGCTAAGATGCTAATGGCTGTGCCAAGGCTTTCTCTACCTGCTGTTGTGCATTGAAAATTTCTTGTTTTGCAAACATCAGCTCAAATCCTTGGAAATGTTCATTGGCATATTCCAACGCGCTATTCCAAGCGTTTGAAGCTTCTGCTCTTTCAATCAGTTTAAAAACAATTCCTCTGGTTCGATCATCAACTTGCTCAGGTGTAATCATCGTTGGCTCGACAACTTGAGTTGCCTGGCCTTCGATAATACGTTCTGCCTCGTCTTGATCGAAAATTCCCACAAAGCCAAAAGCGATACGGGAACACTGAATCATGGATTTATGCCTTAGCATTCGCTTAGTGTGTGTCTGCCATGGACCATCCACTCGATAAGGGCCATTTTTGCCGTTACCTTCAAAAGGCGGTCGATAGACTTCATCCAGATACTCAGTGATTTTGACTGGGTGCGAACGGTCGCGCCGATAGATGATGCATTCCATCCATTCAGGGCATTCTTTTGCGCCATCCAAGGAGACTTTGTTTTCTGAAGTTCTAAACTCCATCCCATCAAACTGATCGTGCTGATTAATGATGCGAGACCATCCATCGACACCAACCACTGGAATAATCCCAGCTTGTTTATCAGGAAACGCAAAAATCTCTTTGGTGAAAGGATTCAAGCCGTACTGATCAGCAACCACCAAGAGCGCCATCATTTGCTCATTAGTTGGTGAACTGCCATCACGTTGCTTGAATGCTGTAGCTTTTAATGTTTCAAACAATTTATTTGAATCAACACTAAAACGCTCAGCAAAACGTTGGATTAACTTTGGTTTTTCCATCTTAGACTCCGACATAAATGCGGGAGCCTATCCCTGACGGGAAAGAACTCCCGGCTGGGTTAATGTATTTTCGCTAGATTAAAAATCTGGTTCAGGATATGAATGCGCCCAATTAACTTGGGAATTAGCATCATCCGCCATTGATGGCTCAGATGTTTTATTCGCATTATCAAGAAGCAGAAATTCGCCTGCATCCACCTCGGTCAATCGATGTTTAATGCCACCTTTCTCCCATGAACGGGTGCGCTGAGGCCCTTGAACGTAAAGCTTTGCTCCTTTTTGGATTAAATCTTTTGCTCTTAAACCTAGCTTAAAGCCACCACGGTCGCGAAATACGACTCGATGCCATTCCGTATGCTCTTTGAGCTCATTAGATTGACGGTCGCGCCATTTTTCAGAAGTGGCTAGTGAAATACTGGTCACTAAATCACCTGATGGATAGGCTCTCGTTTCAGGCTCAGAGCCAACGTAACCAATGAGAATTACTTGGTTCTTCATAAAGTTTTCCTCGTCTTAGTTGAACTCTGTGCACACAGTTACTTCTACCTGATTAGGTAAAGACGACTGTCGGCGCAGATAGGCTGGGATATCAAGTAAAGCCATATCGTATTGATCAGACTCTACGATGTAAGCAGACGTCCAACGACACAAACCTTGATTATTAGGTGTAGCCATAGGGCGTTGCTTTGGTTTTGATTTGAGCATTCGTTTGATTTGCGATAGCACAAATTTAAACGGACGCACACATTGGGATGCAAGAAATCGCAGAAGCGACCAGCTCAATTTTGCAAGCAAAATAATGCCCGCGACTTGGATCAGAAATCCGAAGAAATATTCCATAAATGACTCCTTAGTTTAGTTTTGAAGGAGTCGTCCCCGACTGGGGAAGAACTCCCCCAGTTGGGTTGTAAAATGGCGTTCCGAAAGGAACGTATCGTTGAACATGTAAAAACATGCAGGCTATTTGTTTATAGAGACTAGCTACCTCTAAGTACCACTGGTAAAACTCAGCGGCGGGCTTCCTTTGAGCTCATGCTCTCAGGCGCAGATATCACTGAAACAGATCAGCAATATTTGATAGTCAGTGTAACCGTCTTATCC
>JBNKQQ010000025.1:0-170349 GCA_050295955.1 Thiohalomonadales bacterium | reverse complement strand
AGCAACAGCTGGAGTTGAATAGAAGATAGCCCGTAACAGGGGATGGCTTGCGTCAGGTCTCCAGGTGAGGCCTGACGGTGTGCCCCCTTCTAGGGGGCGAAATGCAATACCACGTTCTAAGAACGTGGTTTGTTTACTTTTTGCAGGCAATTAAGTGAATGGTGGGAGGCTATTTTTTCAGGTAAGGCTTCATCTCTTCAGCCCAAAAAGGCTCACCATCATGATATTCACTCTTAATAGCGATAATTTTATCTAGGCTGTCAATGAAAAGTGATACGAGGGTTGGGTCGAATTGGCTGCCCGAATTCTCTTTAATATGGTCGATTGCCTTTTCAAGGCTCCACGCTCTTTTGTATGGGCGCTCAGTGGTTAATGCATCAAAAACATCGCAAATAGTAGTAATGCGCCCTTCGATAGGGATGGACTCTCCTTTTAACCCCTCTGGATAACCATTGCCGTCCCAGCGCTCATGGTGGCAGTACGCAATGCTGCTGGCCATTTGCATAAGGGATGATTCATGCTTTTCCAATAGCTTTGCGCCCAACCTTGTATGGTTGTTCATCTCCTCTCTTTGGTTTGTGGTGAGTGTACCTTTTTTTAATAAAATACTGTCAGGAATGCCGATTTTTCCAATGTCGTGCAGCGGGGCAGCTTTTTCGATGATATAGCCAATGTCGCTGGGGAGTCCGTAGGCATCTGCTAATACTCGTGCATAGCGGCCGACTCTCAGCACATGCTTGCCGGTATCATTATCACGCATCTCTCCAGCCATCGCTAATCGCTCCACTAGCGTGTCGGTAGCTCGGTTGAGCTCTGAGGTTCGCCGCTCAACTTGTAGCTCCAATTCTGCAGCATAGTGATGCTGCATCAAGTAGGCGGCACGGACTCGTAGTAAATTTTTTACTCTGAGGAGCACTTCAACCTGATCAAAGGGCTTATAGACAAAATCCTGGGCGCCAGACTCCAGCGCTCGATTGCGAATCTCACTTCCCTGGCATCCAGTTAGCACAAGAATGGGGATTAGCTGTTTACTAATGGGAGAATTTTTGATCTGTGTCATGATGTCGAAGCCATTATGGTGTGGCATTTCGATATCTAGCAGAATCAGGTCATGCTTTTTTTCTTCCAGAGTGGGCATGACCATTCTGGGGTCGGTGTGTGCGATAGTGTTATGGAAACCATCTGAATTGAGTAGCTCTTTGAGAATTAAGACATTGGTAATAGAGTCGTCACAGATCAGAATGTTGAGATCGTGAATGTCATAACTCATAGAGCACCATCTTCCTTGCTTTGAATTAGTTCTGATAAGTTTAGACGATGTTTTAAGCTTTGCAGAATTATGAGAATTCTTGTTAATAAAACATATCAAGGTGACAACCTGATTGGGTTGTCACACAAAAAATTAGGATGTTTCTCGATTGCGGCTGAATACCCAGGTATTACCCTTGCTGAGTTCTGGGTTGAAACTGTAGCCATCCTGATTAAATGCTTTTATCTCTTCAGGATCATTGAGCTGATTCTGGATAATGAAGCGGCTCAACATTCCGCGAGCCTTTTTAGCGTAGACACCCATCATCTTATAACTGCCATTTTTATAATCCTTAAACTCCGGTGTAATAATTTCACCATCGATGAGTTTCGATTTAACAGACTTAAAGTACTCATTAGATGCGAGATTGATAAGGTGCTTGCTGCTAGTCGCAGTCATTTGTTGATTGATACCTTGAGTTATAGTCTCCCCCCAGAATTGATAGAGATTATTACCTCGGGTAGTGTCGAGCTTTCGGCCCATTTCCAGTCGGTAGGCTTGCATCAAGTCCAGAGGGCGAAGGAGTCCATAGAGGCCGGACAGGATACGTAAATGATCTTGTGCAAATTGGAAGTCTGCCTCGCTGAAAGTTTCTGCTTCCAGGCCACTATATACATCCCCTTTAAAAGCAAGCACTGCCTGTTTGGCATTTTTTGGGGTAAAGGGGGTGGTCCATTGTTGGAAGCGCTCTACATTGAGTTTTGCGATGTTTTCACTGACATCCATCAGTTGGATGATGTCATCGGTGCTAAGTTTGCGAGCACGGGCAATTAATTGCTGTGCATCATTAAGATAATCTGGCTGAGTGTACTGGCTGGTTATTGCTGGCGTGTCATAATCAAGGGTCTTGGCAGGCGAAATTACTATCAGCATCGGTTATATCTCATCACAATTTAGGCTGCTTCCATTATACGGTAAAGGTTTTAGAATGGGGAAACTTGCTCTTAAATACAATAGTTATTCAGGTTTCCAGGCAATTAATTTCATTATGAAAAAATCTTAGATTTCATGCCTTTTGATAGAATTCAGGTAAAGCTTTGATTTCATGGCGCCGATAACCTATTGAGAGTTTTGTGAATTATTACTCTTCCTGTGTACCTAAAACATATAAGTGCACTAGCGAATAGTGCGATAAACGCGGGAGTAACTAGATGACCTATGATTTAATCGATGCGCGTATTACGCCCGAAACCCACCTGAATGTCCTCTCCCAGGCAGAAGTGGAGAAATTACTGGATACGAGCACTGGTGGCCTTTACAAAATTTTTCGTAACTGCTCATTGGCGGTGCTTAACTGTGGTAGCACCTTAGACGATGGTAAGGAGCTTTTGGAGAGATATCCTTGCTTTGATATCAAGGTGGTTCAGCAGGAACGTGGTATTAAACTTGAGGTGAATTGTGCACCGGCTAGTGCCTTTGTCGATGGTAAGATGATCAAAGGGATCAATGAGCATCTGTTTGCTGTTCTGCGTGACATTATTTATGTCAGCAATGAAATCGATGAGAACCCTAAGTTTAAATTGGATAGTTCAGAAAGCATTACCAATGCAGTGTTCCACATTCTGCGTAATGCCAGTGTCTTGCGTCCTGACCCTAATCCAAACTTGGTAGTCTGCTGGGGTGGTCACTCCATTGCTCGTGAAGAGTATGAGTATACCAAAGAGGTTGGCCATGAGATGGGGTTAAGGGGGTTAGATGTCTGTACCGGCTGTGGGCCTGGGGCAATGAAGGGGCCGATGAAAGGAGCAACTATTGGTCATGCCAAACAGCGTATTTCGGATGGGCGTTATATAGGTATGTCTGAGCCTGGCATTATTGCGGCTGAATCACCTAATCCGATTGTTAATAACCTAATCATTCTTCCTGATATAGAAAAACGCCTCGAGGCATTTGTCCGAACGGGTCATGGCATCGTTGTTTTTCCGGGTGGGGCGGGTACTGCCGAGGAAATCCTATATCTTCTTGGTATTTTACTGCATCCCGAGAATGCGGATGTGCCATTCCCATTTATTTTAACAGGACCAAAGAGCTCAGAGTATTACTTCAAGGAAATTGATAACTTTATCAAGCTAACATTGGGAGCTGAGGCGCAACGGCGTTATAAAATTATTGTCGATAATCCCAAGCTCGTGGCACAGGAAATTAAAGAGGGAATTGAGGATGTTAGGCAGTTTCGTCGTGCCACCAGCGATGCTTATTACTATAATTGGTTATTGAATATTGAGAGTGAGTTCCAAAAGCCATTTGATCCAACACATGAAAATATGTTGAATTTGGAGTTGCATCGCAACCAGCCCAATCATTTATTGGCTGCAAATCTTCGCAGGGCATTTTCGGGTATTGTGGCTGGGAATGTTAAGGATGAAGGAATTCGGGCCATTGAAGAGTTTGGCCATTTCGAGTTGCGAGGGGAATCCTCCATTATGGAAGCGATGGATGATCTTCTGGCATCATTTGTTGCAAGACATCGCATGAAGCTGCCTGGAAAGGTGTATACTCCATGCTATAAAATTATCAAATAAAAAAGGGGAGCGTGGCTCCCTTTTTTTAGCTTTTGGCTGTGGTGCGTGTTGCCCAGACTGAGCTAGTACTGGTGCCGCGCTCATTTAGCTCTTTGGCGAATTTTTTTGCGTATTCTGTCACTTGCTTTTTGGTGCCGCAGCGCATGCCGGTAATGGTGGAGTTGCCATCGTTTACCACATAGCGGTACCAAGTGTCTTTATCATCTGGAACGGGACTATCAGTCTTTTCAATCTCCACGACGGAATAGTGGCGCCCCCTAATCGTTGGTTTTACTGTATTTTCATTTGCTTGAGGCATATTTAACCTTATTTTTTATGTGCATTCCATTTCATGGTGGGTAAACCTACTCCCCATAGGCATTGAGAACCACCACTACCAACTTTTAGCTTACCATGAAAGATATTTGATTACTAAAAAAAAATAGTTGTCAAGTTCTCAGTTTTTATTAGAAAGGGATTATTTTCTGATCATATCCAACAAAGGCACCTAGAGGGTAATTATCAATGCTATCGATAACTTTACACATACCTGTTACCGATGTGGTGGTATCAATTTCACCGCCATGATTGGTCATGTCAGTTGAAACCCAGCCGGGGTGCAGGCTAATCACCTTGATATTTTCACCAGCAAGATCAATTGCCATGGATTTAGATGTAATGATTAAGGCTGCTTTGGCTGCACGGTAGGCATAGCAGCCACCGCTGTCATTATCATTTGAAGAGCCCATTTTGGAGCTGACATTGGCGATGCGGCCTTTGGCGGCAGCGAGAGCAGGGCGTAAAGCTTGGACAACCTGTAGTGGCCCGATGCAGTCAACTTTAAAAACTTCCATCATAGTACCAGCATTAACGGTTTCTAGAGATTGTCCAGCTTGCTTGGTTGGGCCATAAATTCCGGCATTGTTGATAAGGATATCAAGGTGGCTGGGCAGGATGCCTAGCTGGGGTTGTGGCTCTGTGACATCCCATTTCACTAGGTGTAAGTGATCGCAGGCAAGTGACTGTAGTGCATAATTATCATTGCGGTAACAGGCCCAGACCACTGCGCCTAGATTCAAATAGTGTTCTACAAAGCTAAGTCCAATTCCCCGATTGGCGCCAGTAATGAGTACATTCATTTTTCCTGCCCCTTATAACGCAAAAAACGGAGCGGAGCCCCGTTTTAGTTCTATTGAGAGTGAATTAATCCTCAACCTGTTGAATGCCATCTAGGTGCCAAGTAGGTGTCAGCGAGGTGGCTGAGCGGACGAAGTGCCAAACTTCGTTTACTGTGCTCTCATCGCCATCCTCCACCAAACGCGCCTCAAAGAGCACGGTAGCTTCCATAGCTTCACCTAGCTGGCGAGCACTTATCAGCTCTGCATTAAGTGATAAAATTTTAGTTTCGCTCTTTGCTTGGTGGTTTTTCAGCTGCTCCTGAATTTCGGCGAATACATGGTCTGTAGTGAATTGGCGGATATCGGCCAGATCACCTTCATCCCAAGCATTTTGCAGGCGGGCATAGCAGGATTTGGCACCGTCCAGAAAGGCGGATTTATCGAAATCCCGAGATATTTCACTGCGCAACTCATCTAAAGTAATGCCACCAAAACTACTGACTGAAGCACTTTGGGTTTGTCCTGAAGTGGTGGTTTCAGGGGCAGAATATTGGGCTTCTTGGGTGCTGAATTCTTGGGGTGAGGGGCCTTGTGCGGTTGCTGGCGCCTGACGAGAGCGGGAAGTGAATAGTTTAAATAGTACGAAACCGATCAAAGCGAAGATAAGGATATCAAGAAAGTTGATATTCTCAAAAGCACCGCCAAAGAATAATGCCCCCAGCAGCCCTCCTATGGCGAGGCCGCCGAGAATGCCCATCAATCCGCCTTTGCTGGCAAACTTCTGCTTTTGCTCAAAATTTTGTTGCTGTGAGGGCGTTTGAGCCTGTTTGCTGGGGCTGCTGGCTGGCGACTTTTTTACGTTGTTGCTGTAGCTGAACTTGCTACCAAAAGAGCTTCCGGAACCGAGACGTTTCGCTTCTGCTGGGGTCACTGCGCTAATGGTAAGCAGGGCGATTGATCCCAATACCATGAGAAGTGATAACAGGCTTTTCATTGTTAACCTCATAAAAACGCTAATCAAACTGCCGACAATTCTACACCAAATCACTGGGGATGTTAGAAATAATCTATTTTTAATTACCTGTATATGGCGCAGGTTATTTATGGGAGTGGATATATCTTTTTTGGCTGACAAGCGAGATATGAACTATGTTTAGAGGTGATGGAATTTTTATCGGAGGGCGTAAATAGTTCTCAAGTCTACACCACAAACTGCCAATGTAGTGGGGATAAGGCTTAAATGTAGAATAATGAAGCAGAAGGACGTGTCATGACTGATGTCGTTGTTGTGGGGGAAATGATAAGCGATGTATGCAGCAAGCTTGAAGCTCAGCTGTTGGATTATGGGGTCAAAGTAATTGCATCATCCGAGCATGTGGACGATATTTTGCCGTTACTGGAAAAGCATCAACCACGGGTGGTTGTCATGGATTTTGCGGAACGCGCACAGGTCTCTTTGGGGTTAATACGTCTTATTAATATCAAAAACCCAGGGGGGAAAGTTTTGCTTATATCCAACTTTACCGATGAGGATGATTTGATGAATGGTATTACCGTAGGTGCTCAAGGGTATCTAGAAAGGGAGGCTTGCGGTATTTTTTTAACCAAAGCGATAGAGGCTGTTGCTTTGGGTGAAGCATGGCTTTCTCGCAAAATGGTGGCCAAACTGCTTGAACGGCTGACGGAGTATTCGGAAAGAACGGAGGCGGAGCAGGAGCGAGTGATTTATACCACGAGCAGTTTGCTGCATTAAATTGGAAATGTGCAGTTTAGTTACACCCCTTTGGTAATGGGGGTGTGATGATGGTTTTTTTCATTTTGTAGTTTATTTTTTTCGGCACCCGCCGACACTCCTCGTAATTCTCTAAATCATAAACAATTTTAATTACGAGTTTCTCATGACCGCGCCACGTAGACCCGTTATTCTCATTATCTTAGATGGATTTGGGGTTAACCCTAGTCGATTGAATAATGCAGTGATCGAAGCAAATACGCCTAAATTGGATCACTATTTCAGTCATTACCCTCATACTCTATTGCAGGCGTCGGGCCCTGCCGTTGGTTTGCCGGATGGCCAAATGGGCAATTCAGAGGTAGGGCATCTGACCATTGGCTGCGGAGATGTTGTTCGACAAGATCTGGTCCACATTGATGATAGTATCAATGATGGCAGTTTTTTTGAGAATGGCGTGTTGCTTGAGGCTGTGCGACGAGCATCGCAAAAGGGGTGTCCACTTCACCTGATGGGGCTGCTATCAGATGGTGGCGTACATAGCCATATACGACATTTAAAGGCGCTAATTGAATTGTGCAGGAGAAATAGTGTTCCACCTTTGGTGCATGCCTTTCTAGATGGTAGGGATACACCCCCACAATCAGCGCTTCGCTATTTGGATGAACTCAACACCGCATTGCATGACAGCAATGGCGCTATTGCCACCATTAGTGGCCGTTATTATGCCATGGATCGGGATAACCGCTGGGAGCGTACAGAGCTTGCGTGGAAAGCCATAGCTAAGGGCGATGGGAATAGAGCGGAGAATGCGGGAAGGGCGGTACTGGATGCCTATGAGAAAGGGGTCAGTGATGAGTTTCTGGTCCCTACTGTACTTCCAGATGCCCTGCCGTTACAGGGCAGTGATGAGATAATATTTTTTAATTACCGCAAAGATCGTACCCGACAACTTACCACAGCGTTTTTTCGCGAAGAGTTTTCGCACTTTCCAAGACCCAGTTTTTCGCCAGTTCAAGTCACGTGTATGACTCAATATGATGAGTGGTACAAATTGCCTTATGCTTTTGAGCAGGAGCGTCCTAAGATAACGCTGGCTGAAGTGATAAGTTGCGCAGGCTTAAAGCAGTTTCACTGCGCTGAGACTGAAAAGTATGCCCATGTAACTTATTTCCTCAACGGAGGGAAGGGAGATGCCCTCAATGGGGAAGAGCGTAAAATAATCCCCTCTCCAGATGTTGCCACTTATGATCTGGCGCCAGAAATGAGCGCTGGAAAAGTGGCGGACGCTGTTGTTGATGCAATGGAGTCTGGACAGTTTGAGTTTATTGTTGTCAATTTCGCTAACGGAGATATGGTTGGGCATACTGGAAAGCGAGAGGCGATATTAAAGACCGTCGAAACGCTGGACTATGAGGTGGGGCGTATTTTGGATTTGGCTCAGGCTCAGCGATATTCCGTCATCTTAACAGCAGATCATGGCAACTGTGAGGAAATGGTAGATGTAGTGACAGGTGAGCCCCATACTCAGCACACCACATACCCAGTTCCCTGTCTGATTGTAGATAAGACGCCTTGGCTTCTGAGTGGCGTAGCGGGGCTTAGTGCTATCGCGCCGACAGTATTGCACCTTATGGGGTTGCGAATACCAGAGCAGATGAGTGGGAAGTCATTGCTAATCAAACCACTAGCGTTGCCTGAATAGTTCGTTGACAGGTCTGTGTGATTCGTTAACATGTGCCGCAGCATCTAATGGCATAAATAACGATGATAAAAAGGTTAGTTAACACTCCCAAATTATTGACAGCTCTTTTGGCAGGGCTGTTGCTGATATTGATTCAAGGGATTTATTTCCAGAATAGTTTAAATACCTTTCATTTCGATGATCGCTTCAGCATCGTTGAGCATACGCCAATTCATATGATGCACTTCTCATGGTCTGGCTTATGGCAAGCTGGTGCAGAGGCATACCATTCAACTCGCCCACTACCCAATGTCACCTTCGCTTTTGATTGGTGGCGGGGCGGTGGTGATCCTGCTTCTTTTTTAGAAACTAACCTGATCATTCATAGCCTCAATAGTTTGTTGGTGATGGTGCTATTGCTGCTGATTCTTGGTCGTCTCTACCCCGAAAGACCATTACTTAATGGTGTAATCGCCTTTGCTTCTGCGGCTGTGTGGGCGTTACATCCCATTCAAGTTCAGGCTGTCAGCTATATTGTACAGCGAATGGCTTCAATGGCGGCCTTGTTTACCTTGCTTGCCCTGTATGCTTACCTGCAGGCCCGTTTTTCTCGTAGCTGGAAGGCTGGTGCTATATGGTTGAGTATCTCGTTTATCTCGTTGATTGCTGGCATGCTGAGCAAAGAGTTAGCATGGATTGCCCCATTTCTCTTGCTATTGGCTGAATACACTTTGGTGCGTAACAATCGGGAGCCACTATTTTCCAATCGATATGACTGGGCTATTCTCATTATTCCATTCCTGGGTGCCCTCATATTGGCGCTGATTGTTATTATGGATTATGGGAAATTAGCTAATTACCTCAATAACTTCTATAACATTCGTAATTTTACACTTGAAGAGAGGGTGCTGACTCAACCAAGAGTTATTCTATTCTATCTCTCACTGATATTTTGGCCGTTGCCTAGTCGCTTCTCGCTGGAGCATGACTTTGTCATCTCCCAGTCGTTGATCATGCCGCCTTCCACTTTACTGGCGATAGGCTGTATTGGTGCCTGGTGTGCACTGGCTATTTGGTTGTGGCGTAAGCCAGGATTGCGGGTGTGGGCTTTTTTTGTTGCTTGGCTTCCAGTATCTCTTTCTGTTGAAAGCAGCATTATTGGCCTGGAAATGATCTTTGAGCATCGTATGTATTTGCCAATGTTTGGTTTAGTGGGTTTGTTGGCGCTGTTGATGTGCTGTGTGATGGCATATCCTCGATACCAAGTGGCTGCTTGGCTGCTTGTTGCGGGTATGATTGTTGGTCTAGGGTATTCAACAATGCTGCGAGTTCCTCAGTGGCAAACCACTGAGCAGCTGCTAATAAATTCCACAATACACGCGGGTGGCACTGCACGAAGCTGGTCTAACCTTGGTCGCTATTATATTGATAATGGTGATTACCAGAAGGCAAAGCCGGCTATCCAAAAAGCATTGGCGCTGGCACCGGATAGCGCTTCAGCCCTTGAGGCGATGGGGACTATTCTGCTTTCTGAAGGGCGGTTGGCTGAGGCTAGGAGTTATTTAATCAAGGCTTACCGCACCAATCTTGTTGGCCACTCTTGGCTCGGCAATATGGCTTGGCTGCACCTGGAAGAGGTGGCTCGTGGAATTAGACCAAGAAACTTTCTCGATAAGGGGTTGGAGTTTATTCGGCAGGCCCAGCAGCAGGCTCCCTATGAGCCCCATTATGTGAAAGTTGGTGCTAGATTGTTTGAGCAGATGGGGGATTGTTCTTCAGCCTATCGGGAGTGGCGGCGCTATCTCACGTTCTCCCTGCGCCCTCAAGAGCTTGAACATATCAAGCAGCACTTGAGGGAGAGTTATTCTTCAAATGGTCTTAACTGTCGCTTCCCTCAGCGGTCGCAGAGGGATGGTTAAGTTACAATTGACTTAGTAGCTGGCGAGTGGTTTGCTGCAGGTTTTTACGCTGAAACAGTAATTGTAGGCGAGTGCCACCGCACTGGCGCCACAGAATAACGGCGCGCATTCCAGCTAGCAGCAATGCGCGTACCTTATTGGCATTGTCTGGGTTGGAGAGGTGGCCGTGTTCTCCTTCAACAATAATCTTTGGGGGAATGACGCTAATTGTCTCTGAATACAGACCTCCCAGGCGAGCCAAGACATTCTCATGGGTGGTGGTGAAGTGGGCAGCTTGGGCAATCGCGGCTTCTACACCATTTCCCAATTTTTCCATTAATTTGGGTTGTTTTACCAGCTTTCGTTCCAGATGCATCAGATTAAGTGCGTAGCGGGTAATTTCCATGTCCAAAGGGGTTTTGCTGCTCACTTGCTGAAGAATGGTCTTTAACCCTAATTCCACTCCGCTTACTCCACCATATATCTCTGCCGTTTCAGCAGCCTCGGTGATCAAGATACTCTCTATGGTACGCTTAAATGCATCGGCATCAGCACGCCCCTGGCGAGCCACTTGCTGTACCAGTGCAGAGGCTTGAAAAATACCCGCCAGAGCAATAACACGCTCCTGGATGGTGTGTTGGCTCATAATGGCTCTCCCTGTGGGTTTTGTAACGAAGGGGCATTACTGGCATCAATGATGCCACCTCCTAAGCATTCCTCCCCCTGATAGAAAACAACAGATTGGCCGGGTGTGACTGCGCGCTGAGGGTGTTCAAACTCTACATTGGCAACACCATTAGTAATGCTGGTAATAGTACATGCTTGATCTTCCTGGCGATAGCGGGTTTTCGCCTTGCAGTGATAGGGGAGCTCTGGGGCATGACCCGTTGTCCAGTGCAGCTGGCTTGCCTGGAGTTTTGTGCTAAACAACCAGGGGTGGTCGTGACCTTGGGCAACAATCAGAGTGTTACTGAGAAGGTCTTTTCCAATCACAAACCACGGTTCATCATTGCCGCTACGGCTACCACCAATGCCAAGGCCTTGCCGCTGACCAAGGGTATAGTACATTAGCCCCTGATGATCTCCCATATGTTCACCCTCTGGCGTGCGCATTTTGCCATTTTGCGCCGGAAGGTAGCGGCTTAAAAACTCTCGGAAATTTCGCTCTCCGATAAAGCAGATGCCAGTGCTATCTTTCTTTTTCGCATTAACGAAACTGTGCTCTTCTGCGATTCTGCGAACTTCAGGTTTATCAATTTTATAGAGCGGAAAGATGGTCTTGGATAAGGCTTCCTGGCCCAGGGTGTAGAGGAAATAGGTCTGGTCTTTATTTTTGTCATGAGCCTTCATTAAGCGAAAATAACCATCACGCTCTTCAATGCCGGCATAGTGCCCAGTCGCAATATAATCAGCTCCCAAATCCATGGCATTTTGCAAAAACAGCTTAAATTTTATCTCCTTATTGCACATGACATCTGGATTTGGGGTGCGTCCAGCTCGGTACTCTTCAAGGAAGTAAGTGAAGACATTTTCCCAGTATTGCTTTACAAAGTTGCGAGGATAAAGTGGGAGGTCCAGTTGCTGACAGATTTTCTTTACATCAATAAAATCGCGCTCGGAGTCGCAGAAATCACCTTCATCATCGTCGTTCCAGTTCTTCATAAAAAGCCCTTGGACACTGTAGCCTTGCTCTTGTAAGAGCAGGGCGCTGACAGATGAGTCTACGCCGCCCGATAGGCCGATAATAACTCGCTTTGCTTTTTCTTTGTTTTCGCTCATGATTTTTCCGAGAGTTGCTCTGAAAGCCTATTATATGACAAATCATCAAACAGGACAGAGCCCTGGTGAGCATGTCTTAGTCGTGTTCCCAGTGAGGGGCGGGCTTAGCGAGGTCTTCCCTGTTTTCTTGCCGGCCGCGGTGGGCCATTGGGACGGGTTTTACGATAAATTCGTCCACGACTTGCTGTTTCGGGTAGGTTGACTTCCAGTAGTTGATATCTTCCTGGTGTGATGTCGTCCAGGCGCCATTCACCTATGCGATAGCGAATCAGGCGCAACGTAGGATAACCGACTGAGGCAGTCATGCGTCTAACTTGGCGATTTCTCCCTTCGCGAATCGTCAGTTCAATCCAGCTGGTTGGAATGCTGGCACGCTCACGAATAGGTGGTGTTCTAGGCCAAATGTCCGGTTCAGCCATCAATTTTGCCTTCGCCGGCAAGGTCATGCCGTCATTAAGTTCTACTCCTTGCCGTAATTTTTCCAGTGCGGCTTCATCAGGTACGCCTTCCACCTGAACCCAGTAGGTTTTTTCCATCTTTTTCTTGGGGTGAGCTATTTGATGTTGCAAATTGCCATCATCAGTAAGTAGAAGGAGCCCCTCGCTATCTTTGTCTAGCCTGCCCGCAGGATAGACCCTCTCAATATTGACAAATGTACTTAGAGAGTCGCCATGGGGGCTGTTGGAAAACTGACTGAGGACGCCATAGGGCTTATTGAAAAGAATGAGCTTTGCCATAACGCTTATTACACAATATTTATGGTCAAATATCTAATGTTTTTCTGTCATTGAACGATGAAAAGAGAGGTGCCTTCAAATAGCTGGATGGCACAGCGCTTGCTCCCAAAGTATAAAGAGTACTGATGGCAGTGCAGAAAGGAGCGATAAAT
Organism: Thiohalomonadales bacterium; assembly: GCA_050295955.1. GTDB lineage: Bacteria > Pseudomonadota > Gammaproteobacteria > RBG-16-57-12 > RBG-16-57-12 > JAFLJP01. Next base: position 157,439 of record JBNKQQ010000025.1, on the reverse strand, counting down.
GATGAAAAAATCGGCACGCATGGCTTCAATTGTAAAAGTTGCGGAGTCAGATGAGCAGAGGGCCGCCCAAGCTTTAGGGAAAAGCCAGCAGCAGCTGGATGTGCATCGCGAAAGGCTTGAGCAACTGGTTGATTATCGCAGCGAGTACGTAAAACAGCTTCAAGAGAGGGCGAGTGGTGGGATTAGCGTTAGCCAGATTCAAAGCTATCGCGCCTTTATTTCTCAACTGGATTTGGGGATTGAGGAGCAGCATAAAGTGATCGATAACATGCAGCTAGATGTAGAATCCAAACGCCAGGAATGGTTTGCAAGACGCAGCCAGACTCAGGCAATGGATAAGGTTATGTCAAAGTATCACTATCAAGAGCAATTATTAGAGGGGAAGCGCGACCAGAAAGAGTCCGATGAGCGCGCCCAAGGACAGCGCTGTGGAATGCTGGCCTTTGAATAGCAATTATTTTGCCCAAATTATCAGCCCGCGTAAGCGGGCTTTTTATTTGGCTTGGCATGGAAAGTGAATTGTTAATGTCAAACAGATAAAAATTTGAGACAAATATGGCCCAGCAATCACTCTCATTACTTATCTCTCCAATCATGACGGCAGCTGCTGGAAAAGGTGGGCAGCAAAGCCCCGGCCAGGAGACATCAACTGATGCTGATTACGGGATATTTTCCAGTCTGCTACAACTGGGAATGAATGAGCAGGTATCACCCGCGCCTATGCTCGATGATCTCATTACAGAAGAGATCCCTAATTCGTCACCAGAAGTGCTGCAACAGCTTGTCAGCCAGCTGCAAGCCATTTCTACATCCAATGAGTCGATGTTGCCTGACCAACAGGTAGATGCTGAGCTCACACCTGAAGCATTAAAAGCGTTAATTTCCAAGTTAAATCATCAAATTCAATTGCTACAAGAGATGGAACCCTCCGCGCAGGGGGGAGATATGTTGCCACTTGGTGAGCAAATGGATGCCGCACAACGGAAAGATTTACAGCAACTGCTTAATACGCTTGATCGCTTGCCTTTACCCCAACTCGAAGCGGTGTCAAAACAGGCGCCTGCATTGGCTGATTTCATACTGCGTCAGCAAGCGTTACTCTCACTTAACACGCAAGTCTCAGAGAGCTTTAGTCAGGGTAGTGAGGTGCTAGCTATTGATGGCATGGAGTGGGAGCCTGGAGGCAAGCTACAGCAGCAAGAGAGGTTGGCTACGGCGTTAGCCGCCATGCGCCAGGAGTTAGGTCTTTCCCGGCAAAGCAGTGCGCAGACTTCGTCAGAAGGGCAAGCGAGTACTGTCACTGCTGATAGTGCCGAGGGTGGGAGCTCTGGCGCTGGAACGCTTTTTCATTCCACTTCCAACACTGTGTCACAGCAGCCGTTATCGGCAGCCATTCATCAGCCGGTTAACCATCCTCGCTGGAGTAACTCATTCTCCGAAAGAGTGGTGTGGATGATCAATAACAATATGAAAGAGGCTGATATCAAGCTCAATCCCGCGAATTTGGGCGCTATAGAGGTAAAGCTATCCCTTCAGGAGGATAAGGCAAGTGTGGCATTCAATGTGCAAACACCTCAAGCAAGAGAGGCGTTAGAGAGTGCTCTACCGCGGTTGCGAGAGATGTTGGCGGAATCCGGAATTCAGCTTAATGATGCCAGTGTGTCAGACCATTCTGCCCAGCATCATGGGGAGTCTCAACACTCAGGTGAAGGAGGTGGTAATTCATTACCAGTCACTGAGAATAACACGGCGATGGAAGAGGGGAGAATTGTCTCTCATGTAGAGGTAAATACCGGTGTTGATTTGTATATATAGAGAATAAGCCTAAAGCAAAATTCAATCAAAACGATAAGAGAACTGATGGCCTTTGAATAGGCCAGCAAAATCCGAACAACCATAACAATGAGAGGGGCTTATACCGTGAGTGAGTCAGAAGCAATAACCGTGACCTGCGGCGAGGTTTTGAATATCTCACGTGTTGGTGAGCTGTATACCGAACTCAGCATGGTACTTAATGAAAACAAGCCTGTAGAAGTGGATGCAAGCTCTCTTGAACGAATCGATATAGCGGGTATTCAGCTTCTCCTCGCCTTTCGGCAAAAGGTTGTAAGCTCTGGCCTGGATTTCTCTTGGCAATCGCCGTCTGAGAATTTGATTCGTGCTGCGACGTTGGTTGGGCTCGCCCAACGTTTGGGGTTGTCGGAGTTACCTTGATCGTTATAGCGAAGTATATGAGGAAATAGCACATGGCAAAGATTCTCGCAGTTGATGATTCTGCATCTATGCGTCAGATGGTCTCTTTTACACTCAAAAGTGCAGGTCATGAAGTTGTAGAGGCAGTGGATGGTAAAAATGCATTAGACATTGCTAAAGGCCAGGCATTTAACCTAGTCATTACCGATGTCAATATGCCGAACATGGATGGACTCACGTTAACCAAAGAACTCCGCTCACTGCCCAATTTTAAATTTACTCCTATCCTGATTCTTACCACTGAGGCGGGTGGAGATAAAAAAATGCAAGGTAAAGCAGCAGGTGCGACGGGGTGGCTTGTGAAGCCGTTTAATCCTGATCAGCTGTTATCAACAATCAAACGCGTATTAGGTTGATATATCTATGAGCATTGATCTGTCCCAATTCAAACAAACCTTCATTGAAGAGAGTCTTGAGGGGCTCGATATCATGGAGTCTAGCCTACTTAACCTCGATGTAGGCCAGGCTGACCTGGACGTGATCAACACAATATTCAGAGCTGCACACTCAATAAAAGGCGGTAGTGGCACATTTGGGTTCAATGATATTGCGTCATTTACTCATGTACTGGAAACATTGCTGGATGAAATGCGCAGTGGCGAAAGAGAAGTCAGTGCACCAGCAATAGAGGCGTTGCTATCATCCGTTGACTGCCTTCGGGGAATGATCAATGCGCTGCAAGAGGATGGAGAATACGATCAAGAGCATGTTGCTGAGATTCAGAAGCAATTGGAAATCATGCTCAAAGGTGAAGAGAGTGAAGAGGGAGATTATAATAGTGAGCTTCCCCCTTCTGGTGAATCGTTAGAAACCACATCAAAAGGCAGTAGTGGATGGTTAATCCGGTTTTCCCCTCATGCTGACATGTTAAGTACCGGCAATGATCCCGTTTTAATGTTCCGAGAACTGGAAGAGCTGGGCACTTTGAATGTGGATGCTGACATAAGCGCTCTTCCGGGATTTGAGGATCTTGTTGCAGAAGATGCTTATCTGAAATGGACTGTCAACTTAGCCACTGATGCCACCCTTGATCAGGTCAAAGAGGTTTTTGCCTGGGTTGAAGATGAATGTGATCTAGAAATAGAGCCTCTTAACCACAAAGAATTGCCTACTGAGCCATCACCTCAAATCGAAGTGGCAGAGATGCCAGCAGAGGAGGCGATAACAGAGCCCTCTGAATTAACTCAGGTGACTAGCGAGTCGTCACCCCAAGTAGAAAGTCCTCAACCTGCAGAAAAAACAACCCAACCTGTCGTAGCGGTAGAAAAAAAACCTGAAAAGAAGGTAACAACGACTAATACCGAGGCAACGTCTATTCGTGTTGGTACCGATAAGGTTGACGCGCTTATTAATCTTGTAGGAGAACTGGTAATTACTCAATCCATGCTGAGCCAGTTAGGTGATGACTTTGACATGGATCGCCTTGAGAAATTGCGTGATGGTTTGGCTCAATTGGAAAGAAATACCAGAGAGCTCCAAGAGAACGTGATGCGCATACGGATGTTGCCCATCAGTTACTCCTTTAATCGCTTCCCTCGACTCGTTCATGATCTAACCCAAAAGCTGGGTAAAAAAGTCGATCTAAAAATGTCTGGTGAGCAAACAGAGCTAGATAAAACGGTAATGGAAAAAATAGGTGACCCACTTGTTCACCTTGTACGCAACGCGTTGGATCATGGCATTGAAAGTCCAGAAGTACGTAAAAGTGCTGGAAAGAACCCTGTCGGAACGCTTCACCTAAACGCCTATCACAAAGGCGGAAATATCGTCATTGAGATTTCTGATGATGGCGCAGGCATCAATAAAGAGCGTGTCCTGGAAAAGGCGATTCAAAATGGCATTATTCAATCAAAAGAAGATGTCAGTGACGATGCTGAAATCTTTGATTTGATTTTCCAGCCAGGTTTTTCAACTGCTGAGGCAGTGAGTGATGTATCTGGACGCGGCGTTGGCATGGATGTAGTGAAAAAGAATATCAAAGCGCTTGGCGGCGGCATCGATATTAGCTCTACACAAGGGTATGGCAGTACCTTTACGATTCGCTTGCCGCTCACCCTGGCGATCCTTGATGGCCAGTTGGTGCGTGTTGGTGAAGAGGTCTACATTATTCCGCTGATTTCGATTGTTGAGTCGCTCCAGATCTACAAAAATTCTGTTAATAGTCTTGCCGGAAAATCCGAAGTTTATCGCTTAAGAGACGAGTATATCTCCATTATCCGTCTCTATGAATTATTCGGTTCAATACCTGACAGCACCGATCTTGATAAAGGCTTGTTAGTTGTTGTTGAGGGAGACGGTCAAAAAGTCGGATTATTTGTTGATGATTTGCTAGGCCAACAGCAGGTCGTTATAAAAAGTCTGGAATCAAATTTCAAACGGGTTGAAGGGGTCTCTGGGGCAACCATTCTTGGCGATGGCACAGTGGCACTGATCATGGATATTGGCGGGTTAATCAAACTTTCCAATTCCTCTCGAAATGACACAAAAAATAACCGCATAGCGGTTATGCAGTAGGCTGAGGAGCACTTATGGACACAGCACAACTTCTAGAAGGCGATAGCATCATTGCCGGTGGTGATGGTCATGATCAGTATTTGACCTTCATGCTGGCAGGTGAAGAGTACGGTGTTGATATTCTGCGAGTGCAGGAGATTAAAGGCTGGGACAGCGCAACCCGTATACCTAACACGCCAGATTATGTTCAGGGCGTGATTAATCTGCGGGGAACAATTGTTCCAATCATTGACCTGCGCATGCGTTTCGGCTTGGAGAAGCTCGAGTATGGTCCTACCACTGTTGTCGTTGTGCTGCGAGTGGAATCAGAATCTAAAAACCGCACGATGGGGATAGTCGTTGATGGCGTTTCAGACGTTTATAGTGTAACCGGTGATGAATTAAAGCCAGCACCAGAATTTGGTGATGACGTGAATGCTGAGTTTGTAAAAGGGCTGGCAACCATCGATGAAAAAATGGTGATCATGCTGGATATTGATATGCTGCTGAATTCTCGGGAACTTAATGTTCTGGATAGCGCAACAGCAGCTGGATAAGAGGGTATGCGGGTGATAGCCGTTATGAATCAAAAAGGTGGCGTAGGCAAAACAACGACGACACTTAACTTAGCTCATGCGCTAGCTAGGCAGGGTAAACGACTGTTAGTGCTTGATCTTGATCCTCAAGCTCAACTTGGACTGGGCTTTGGAGTCCGTGATGGTGAGCTGGGTTTGGATCGCGTTTTCCTTGAAGGTGCGACTATTTCTGATAATAAAATCAATGTTCGTAAAAATATCGACTTCGTTCCTGCAGGAAGAGCATTGGCTGAAGTGGAAGCCTTAAAAAATGAAAATCATAGCCGATTGGGTTGGCGCCTGCATGATGCGTTAGACAGTGATGATCAAGAGTATGACTTTATTTTAATGGATTGCCCTCCATCCTCTGGCGTATTAAGTATGAATGCGCTCTTTGCATCGAAGGAAGTCATTATTCCAGTGTCTAGTGATTATCTTGCACTCCATGGTGTCTCTCGCATGCTAGCCATTTTTATCCGTCTGGAAGCCGCTTTAAAGCGAAAATTCACCAAGCATTTCGTTATGACGCGCTTTCACAGTCGACGCAAATTATCTAAAGAGGTATTTGGTAAATTGCATGAATACTTTTCTGGTCAAGTGTTAGCAACGGCAGTACATGAGTGTGTTGCCTTAGCTGAAAGCCCCAGTTTTGGGAAGACTATTTTTGAATATAGCGCCAGCAGCCGAGGTGCTGAGGATTACCGCTTCCTTGCCGATGACCTTCTGCTTGGGAGAACGCTCTGATGGTACGTAAAAAAGGTGACAAGATTGGCTTTGATCCACTTTCTTGGATGAAGGAAGAGGACTTTGAGGAATTACAAAACGCAGCATCAGAAACATCACCAGCTGATAGTGAGAGTCTGTCTCCTGAAGAACAAGCACCACAAGGTAGAAGTGAATCTGTAAAGCCTAAACACGCTGTGGCAAAAAAGAAAGTAGTAAAGAAGAAAGTGGCAACACCCAAAGCTGCTAAAAAGCGAGCAATAACTCAGCAACATACGGCCAATAAAAATAGAGAGGAGCCTGTTGGGATGGACATAGACTTACTTGAAAGTACATTCTCTGCGTTAGCACCGCAGGCTGATGAGTTGGTTGACCGATTTTATAGTAGGCTGCTTTCTGAGCACTCAGAGCTTCAGCCGCTATTTGCTTCAGTCGATATTGCATCACAAAAGAGAAAGCTTGTTGCCGCGTTATCGCTGGTGATCAACAATCTGAGAAATCCTGAAGCGTTAGGACCTGCTCTATCAGAAATGGGATTAAGGCATCAAGCGTATGGTGTTGTTGCAGAACATTACCCAATTGTTGCCACTACCCTGCTAGGGGTGATGAAGGAGATGGCTGGTGAGTTATGGACTGTTGAAGTAGCAAGCGCTTGGGAAGAGGCATTAAATACCGTGGCAAACGCCATGTTAGACGCATATCAAGAGGGGAAGGTAGAGATGGCCGCCAAACAAGAAGACCTGATGGCGCATGTTGATTTGATGAATGATATTCTCGAACATGCTCCAATCAATATTATGATTGCTGATCTCGATGAGAATATCGTATTTGTCAACAAACGATCTCGCGATACTCTTGTTGAGCTCGAAGGTGAATTGAGTAAGTACCTACCTGGATTTAAAGCTGCTGAAGTGTTGGGTGGCAGCATTCATCGCTACCATAGAGACCCTGGTGCTATCAAAGCTATATTGGCTGGCTTAGGCAGAGGCGATAAACGCAATGGCTATATTACGCCAGGCCCCTTTGTCTTCGAACATGAGACACGACCTCTTTACAACCAGAGCAATGAAAAGGTTGGCTATGTCGTACAGTGGCATGATATTACCAAACAGCGCCAGGAAGAGGAACAGGCTCAGCGACTTCAGCGAGCGGTTGATCGAGCTCAAACAGCAATGATGATGATCGACCGTGATCTCACCATTACCTACGCTAACAATGCCACTACGCGACTCATTTCCAAGCATAATGAAGCATTAAGCAAGCTATATCCTGCCGTGGACTTCACCAATCTGGTTGGCGTTTGCATTGACAAATTCCATGCGGATCCATCCCACCAGCGCCGTATCTTAAATGATCCTGGTAATTTACCTTACGAAACAGACATTCACGTGGGGCCTTTAACCTTCCATATTCTGGTTAACGCCATTTTGGATTTAAAAGGGGAGTATGTGGGTTGCACTCTCGAGTGGGATGATGTCACAGAGGTTAGAGCTAAAGAAGTTGAGGTGGCTCGTCTAACCTCTGCAGTAGAGGGTTCTACAACGGCGATGATGATGTGTGACATGGATGCCAATATTACCTATGCAAACCCAGCGGTCATTAGCCTGCTCTCCCGGCATCAAGAGGCATTGCGCCAATTTTTCCCTGGCTTTGAAGCACGCACCATAGTTGGCTCTAATATTGACCAATTCCACCAAAATCCAGCGCACCAGCGTAGATTAATTGCCGACCCATCCAAACTTCCTTATACCGCGAACATCAAAGTTGGGGCGATGGAGTTTCGGCTAACATTGAGTGCCATCATCGACCCCCAAAATCAACAAATTGGCTGTGCTTTGGAGTGGGTGGATATCACTGAAGAGATGGACGCTCAGCGTCAAATTGAAAACCTGATTAATGGTGCAATTTCTGGAGAGCTGGATGAGCGTATCGAGACCAGTCGATATCATGGCTTCATGAAGGATCTTGGTGAGGGTGTTAATCAGCTGTTGGATGCCGTAGTGATACCGCTAAGAGAGACCAAGCGAATCTTGCAATGCATGGCCGAAAATGACTTAACCCAATCAATGGAGGGTGATTACCAGGGAGAGTTTGCAGTATTGCAGCAGGCCATTAATGGTTCCATTAGTACATTGCAAAGCACTGTTGCTGAGATCCGCAAATCCTCGAAGAGTATCTCAACGGCTTCATCTGAAATTGCTCAGGGCAACACAGATCTGAGTCAGCGTACTGAAGAGCAAGCGGCATCGTTGGAAGAGACAGCTTCTTCAATGGAAGAGTTAACCAGCACGGTAAAACAGAATGCAGACAATGCGCGAGAGGCAAATAGCTTGGCATCTACAACCCGTCAGCAAGCAGAGAAGGGGGGGGAAGTTGTTGGGCAAGCGATTGAGGCCATGGCTGAAATCAATAATAGCAGCAAGAAAATTGCTGATATCATCGGTGTCATTGATGAAATAGCTTTCCAAACCAATTTGTTGGCGCTTAATGCTGCCGTTGAGGCCGCTCGAGCTGGTGAGCAAGGACGAGGCTTTGCTGTAGTCGCATCTGAGGTTCGCAATCTTGCACAAAGAAGTGCGGGGGCTGCGAAAGAGATTAAAACACTTATTAAAGATAGCGTAACCAAAGTGGAAGATGGCACCCATCTAGTCGATGAGTCGGGTAATACGTTGCAAGAAATTGTCACTATGGTTAAAAAAGTGAGTGACATTATTGCTGAAATTGCAGCGGCAAGCCAAGAGCAATCATCTGGCATTGAGCAGGTTAATAAAGCCATCACCCATATGGATGAGGCAACGCAGCAAAATGCAGCGTTGGTTGAAGAGGCGGCAGCTGCAAGTGAGTCTCTCGATGAACAATGTCATTCTCTAGATAGAATGGTACGCGTCTTTAAATTAAGAGATATGGGGGGGGATGAGTATGAAGAGTCAACCCCTCCACCTCGTGCTGCACCTCCTGTGTCCAGCCCCGCGACACGTGTATCACCCACGCCGAAAATTAAGTCGCCGGTAAATAAAGGGACAAAGCGCTCGGATGAAGATGATGAATGGGAAGAGTTCTAGTCAAGAGGTTAGCAGGGAGTTTAAGTTTACAGATAAAGACTTTAAGCTTCTTAAATCTATCGTTGGTGAGCACACAGGCATTGTGCTCACCGATGCAAAGAGGAATATGATCTATGGTCGCTTGGCGAGGCGACTGAGGGCCCTGGGATTATCAACTTTTTCAGAATACATTGCTTTAGTTAAAGACGATCAGGTTGAACTGGTTAACTTTATTAACTCTGTCACTACAAACCTGACGGCTTTTTTTCGTGAAGCTCACCATTTTGAGCATCTCCGCGATGTCGTTTTTCCTGAATTATTGGAGAAAAATCGCTCTACTCGAAAGATTCGCATTTGGTCTGCAGGATGTTCCACTGGTGAAGAGCCATACTCTCTAGCGATTACAGTCAAGGAATTTTTTGAAAACCATCCCGATTGGGACATTAGAATCTTGGCAACAGATATTGATACGAATGTTATAGATAAAGCATCTAGCGGCATCTATGCTGAGGATAGAGTTGAGGGATTGGATATTGATCTGATAAAAAGGTGGTTCGTCAAAGGGAAGGGCGACAAAAAAGGGCTCATAAAGGTACGTAAGGAGCTGCAGGCATTAATTAGCTTCAAGCAACTAAATTTGCTGCAGCCGTGGCCAATGAAAGGGCCTTTTGATCTGCTCTTTTGCCGTAATGTTGTCATCTATTTTGACAAGCCGACCAAAGTTAAGTTGTTTGATCGCTATGCCGATATTCTTGAGAGTAGGGGAAAGATGTTTATCGGCCACTCGGAAACGCTCTTTCAAATTTGTGACCGCTTTGAGTCGTTGGGCGGTACTATTTATCAGAAGAAAACTTGACCGTGATTAAGAAAGAGTTTCATAAGCCCACCCACCCACCTGAAAGCGTGCTTGCGGGGTTTGAAACGATAAACCGGTACTGGGATAAGTACCATGGAAGGTATGCAGCCAAAATATTACCCGGTGAATGCTATGTGACCACAAACGATGAAATTGTTGCCACCGTCCTCGGCTCCTGTGTCTCTGCATGCATCCGCGATAAAGTATTTGGTATTGGCGGGATGAATCATTTCATGTTGCCTGCATCCCGTCATGCAGACCGACAGGGAAGCTGGTTAAGTGAGGCGAATCGCTATGGCAACTACGCAATGGAGCATCTAATCAATGAAATCTTGAAGAATGGTGGCGACCGCCGAAATCTTGAAGTAAAGCTGTTTGGTGGTGGAAAAGTGATAGGAAACATGTCGGATGTGGGCCAAAGAAATATTGAATTTGTGCTCGACTACCTACAAACAGAGGGACTAACTGTCGCGGCCCAAGACCTTGGCGATATATATCCTCGAAAGGTTCTTTATTTTCCAATGACTGGCCGCGTCAAAATGAAAAAACTCAAGTCTATGCATAATGATACGATCATTAAACGTGAGGTTGATTATTTAGACTCACTCAAGCAACAGCCAGTAAGTGGTGATGTTGAACTCTTTTAGAGAGTAACCTATGAATGACAATATCAAGGTATTAGTGGTAGATGATTCAGCACTGGTACGGCAAATCCTCACAGAAATATTAAGTGGTGCACCAGGGATAGAAGTTGTTGGTTCCGCTAGTGATCCTTATGCTGCTCGTGAAAAAATCAAAGCGCTAAATCCCGACGTACTGACATTGGATATTGAGATGCCAAAAATGGATGGCATCACCTTTCTAAGAAATTTAATGCGCCTTCGTCCCATGCCAGTGGTAATGATCTCCACATTAACGGAGAAAGGGGCCGATATCACATTAGAAGCACTTGAAATTGGTGCCATTGATTATGTTGCCAAACCGAAAGTGGATCTTAGGGAAAGCCTAACGACTTTTAGTGCCGATATCATTGAAAAAATTAAATACGCGGCAAAAGCAAATTTAAGGCATAGGCATACCACGCTAAAAGACTCTTCATCTCTTAAGCCAATTTGCGCTACTAAAAGCTTTAAACATACTCAACGAATGATTGCCATTGGCTCATCAACTGGCGGGCCAGAAGCCCTTAAAGAGGTGTTAATTCAATTTCCTGAAGATTGTCCGCCAATTCTCATTGCTCAACATATCCCTGAAGCTTTCAGTGGTCCATTTGCCAGGCGAATGGATTCTTGTTGCGCAGTTTCTGTTTGTGAAGCTCAAGATGGCCAACCTATAGAGTCTGGTCATGTCTATATTGCACCTGGTCACAGCCATCTTCGCGTTGCGAGAGACGATAAAGGTTTAATATGCCAGCTTGGTAGTGATGAGCCTATCAATCGTCACCGACCTTCTGTCGAGGCTCTATTTGATTCTATGACTGAGCATTTGGGTAATAAAGCCATTGCGGTTATGTTGACAGGGATGGGGGCAGACGGTGCAGAGGCTATGAAGCGCTTGCATGATGCGGGGGCATACTGCATTGCTCAAGATGAAAAAACCTCTGTGGTTTGGGGGATGCCTGGCGAAGCCGTTAAACGGGGCGCAGTCGATGAGCAGCAGCCCCTGGAAAAAATCACTGAGCGAGTGATGAGTTTGCTATCTAAATAGAGTCAATTTCTTCATTATTTCTATTTTATTAATGCGGTTTTAGGTGGTTTTCGCGTAGTAGTTGTTTTGAAAAAAGCCACTCCATGGGTAACCATCCAGCGATTGCAACAAAACCAACAAGCAAACACCCTTCAAGCCCGATTGGGATTTGATCAATGTAATACTGTATCCAAAAGCCTAGTATGATTAAGTAACATATTAGGCATGAAATAATCAGTTTCTTGGGGTAACCTTCAAAGGCAAGATTAATCCCGCATTTAGGGCAGTGTATTCTGGTAGGCCAGCCCGCCCATAGTATGGAGAAGAATCCAATCGAGTTATGACAGATAGGACATGTAGTGCTATGCATTTCTGCTCCCTTTTTCGATTTCTTGGGAAATTGTAGTCACTAAGTTGATAAATAAATATATCAGAATTTTTGGGGGGGGCATCCGTCATCTTGAGGCAGGTGTAGCTGAAAATATTCTAAAAAGCGGTGGATAAGATGTCGCGAAACTATCTTTTGGATAATGCAAAAATTTTAATGATGATGTTGGTGGTTTTTGGGCATTTCATTGAGCCGCTAATCAACTATAACGCTATCATCAAAAGCCTCTACCTTGTTATTTATACCTTCCATATGCCGGTGTTTATCCTTATTGCTGGCATGCTGAGTAAAGCAGAGTTAAATAAAGGTAGAGTTCGTCACATATTAAAATCATTACTTATTCCACTGCTCATTTTTACCCTTTTATATGAGGGAAATCATTACCTCATAAATGGCAGCTGGAGTGGCTATGGACAAAATTATCAGCCCTACTGGATCCTTTGGTTTCTGGTGAGCTTAGTGGTCTGGCGGTTACTTCTCCCGCTATTTATTAAATTAAAATATCCTATATTGATCTCGATGCTTTTGGCTGTAGGTGCGGGCTATATCGAATCTATTGGTTATTTTCTGGGTATCTCCAGAACGCTCTACTTTCTTCCTTTCTTTTTGATTGGCTATCAGCTAGCACCGATAATAAATAAAGACTCCTGGTTGATGCGAACACCTAAATTTGTATGGTGGGTATTGATTGCGGGCAATATTGCCTTGGCTTTTTATTATGTGGGATTCCCTCAGCAGTGGCTATACGGCAGCCTTTCATACGCGAAATTGGGCGTGCAAGATTGGAGTGGCGGGATAGTTCGGGCAATATTGCTCGCTCTCTCGTCGGTGAGTGCCATTGCGGTATTGTTAGTCCTTCCCAGAAGGCGTTATTGGTTTACTTCGCTGGGACAGAACTCTCTCTATATTTATTTATGGCACGGCCTCATTGTAAAGTGGGTAATAGCGCTGGGAATGGTTAAAATTTTGCTGAGCATGACCTTAACTCCAGCGCTAATAACCTTAATAACTCTTTCGTTAGTGCTGACCCTTTTGTTATCTGTTAGTGTTGTAGCAACAGCGACAGAACGGTTGTTATTTGATCCGCTACGACGACTCCTCCCCGCATCGCGCTAAACTATTCGGTGCGCAGGGCCTCTACGGGATCGAGACCTGCCGCATGTCGGGCGGGCAGTACGCCGGCAATGACACCAATTATCGCAGATAGCAGCACGGCAACTAATACGTAACCCCAGGCAATATTGACTGGCAGGGAGGGGAGTAGCCACCCTAGAGTAAGTGCCGAGCCAATGCCAATTACTAGCCCTGTAATGCCGCCCGCCAGCGCTAAGAGTATCGCCTCTCCCAGGAATAAAACCAGAATCTGTCGCCGCTTTGCACCAAGCGCGCGGAGTAACCCTACTTCGGAGGTGCGCTCATTGACCGCGATTGTCATGATTGTCAGCACGCCAATGGCACCGACTAGCAAGGAGATAGAGCCGACTGCCGCCACTGCAAAGGTGAGAGTGTCCAGTACCGAGCTGAGTACATCTAGCATTTCCTGCTGAGTAATAATGGTGAAATCCTCTCGGCGATGTCGTTGCTCGAGAATTTTGCTGGTAGCATCCACCACATCATCTACGTTTGCTTCTGCATGGTAAAGTAGGTCAATCTCCATCAGGCTGTCGCGGTTAAACATAGCCAGCGCCTTGGCTGCAGGAATATAGACGGCATCATCCAGATCAAAGCCCAATATCTGCCCCTTACTTGCCATGACACCAATTACCCGATATCGCTCATTGGCAATTTTCACTCGCTCACCAATGGGGTTTTGGCTTGGGAAGATCTCATCAGCAACTTTGCTGCCCAATACCACAAAAGCACGGGCATTACGGGGATCATCAGCAGGTAGGAATTGTCCTAAGCCCACTTCCATACTCCACACTGCTGGTGTGGCATGTCCTACACCTAAGACGGTAGTATCCCTCGCTAGGATGCTGGCTTCTACCTTTGCGGCGCCTTGCACGACAGGCACGGTAGCGATCACTTGAGGTATCCTCAGCAGAGCTTCGGCATCTTCAATGGTCATGGGGCGGGTATTGGCAAAGGCGCCCGGCGAAGCGCCATGGGTTTGTGATTTGCCAGGTGTGATGCCGATGATATGAGTGCCAAACTGAGTGAACTCCGACAACACAAATCTGTGAATGCCCTCGCCAATTGAAGTAAGTAACACTACGGAAGCAATACCAATGGCGATACCTAGCGCAGTGAGCGCAGAGCGAGCCCGATAGCTGAAGATTGAGCCGGTAGAGAGATGATAGAGGTCGGTCAGTTTCATTAGCGCCTCGCCAGTGCAGCAACCGGATCAAGTCTGGCTGCCCGCTTGGCTGGAAGCACACCAAACAACATGCCACTGCCCAAGCAGATTGTAAGTGCTGCAATGATGACCCAAGGGGGTGCCGCAATGGGAAGGGCTGGGTAAAGATGTGCGAGTAACATTGCCGTCACAACACCCAATCCTATGCCGATTAAGCCGCCAACCAATGAGAGAAGGGCGGCTTCGCTGAGAAATAGCCAGTGAATCTGTCGCGGAGAGGCGCCAATGGCTTTGAGTAACCCGATCTCTGCGCGTCGCTGGGAGACTGAAATCAACATTACATTCATGATCAGCACGCCGGCTACTAATAGGCTAACGCTGGCAATCCCGGCAACGGTCTTGGTAAGTGCGCCGAGAATGCGGTCGAATGCCCCTAATACCGCATCCTGTGTAATAACCGTGACATCTTCTTCGTCATCGTGGCGCTCAGTAATTAAGGCTAAGGTATCCTCTTTCACGGGCTCAATGTATTCGCGGCCTTGTGTGTGTATCAAAATGCGAAACAGAGAGGGAGTATTGAAAAGCTGTTGTGCTGACGCGACAGGGATGATGACTACCTCATCTCGATTCATCCCCATGGCCGTGCCTGCTTCTTTCATTACACCGATAACGCGAAATCGGTAATCTTCAATGCGCAGCCACTCTCCAATGGCATTTTGAGTGCCAAATAATTCATCGCGAATTTTAGCGCCGATGACAGCAACCGGACTGGTTTGTCGTGGATCCATAGGGGGGAGGAATTTCCCCTCATCCATTTCAACATCCTGAATAATGTCCAACTCATAACTGCCGCCAAAGATAATCGTCTCTCTCTCCCGCCGTTGCCAGCTAATGGGGGCGCTGCCAATATTGATAGGTGCTACATGGGCTACGCCTGGAATGCGGGTCAGGGCTAGGGCGTCATCAATGGTAAGATCATTGGGTGCCTCACCCACCACTGGAGGCATAGCGCCAGTGGTCTCCGCCTTGCCAGGAAATACGATGACCAGATTACTCCCCATTGAGGAGAATGAGTCGATGACATAGTTTCGTGCGCCTTCTCCCAGTGCAGTGAGAATGACGACAGAGGCCACACCAATTGCGGTGGCAAGCAGCATGAGTGTGAGGCGCAAGCGGTGGCTGCGAAAAGTAGTCAGTGTGTAGTTAAGGCTATCCAGCAGGGTCATGACTTCACCTGCGAATATGCTCATCGATCTTGCCGTCGACAATGCGAATCTGTTCGCGAGCCCTGGCACCCAATTCAGGGTCATGAGTGACCATCACCAAAGTAATGCCATCACGATTTAGCGCCTCCAGAATCTCCATTACTTCATGACCATTGGCGCGATCGAGATTGCCGGTTGGCTCATCAGCAAGGAGGATTTTAGGTTGCATTACGGTGGCGCGAGCGATAGCAACCCTTTGACGCTGGCCACCAGAAAGCTGGTCTGGACGATGGTCGGCACGATCCATAATGCCATAGGCCTCCAGTACTTCACTGGCGCGCTGGTAGCGCTGCTGAAAGTCGATGCCTGCCAGTAGCATGGGTAACTCGATGTTTTCACGGGCAGTTAAGCGAGGCACGAGATGAAAAAATTGAAAGACAAAGCCAATTTGCTCACGCCTTACGGCAGCCTGCTCTTCATCGCTAAGGGTTGTCGTTTCACGATTGTTTAGCAGGTATTGGCCCTGGGTCGGGCGATCCAGCAAGCCCAACATGTTGAGTAGGGTGGATTTGCCAGAGCCCGAGGGGCCCATAATCGCCAAGTAGCCGCCCTGCTCAATAGCAAGATCCACTTGATCAAGGGCCTTGACGACCTGGTCACCCACTTCAAAGTGACGACTAATATGATTTAGCTGGATGATGGTGCTCATGATTTTGGTATGACCTGCATGCCATTTTCCAATTCAGCATCACCAGGAAGTACAATTCTCTCTCCCGCGACAAGCCCCTTATTAATTTCACTTTGCTGCCAATTGCTCAGCCCTATCTCCAGCTTGCGCTTTTCAATAGCACCGTCCGTCATATATACCCATATGTGATTATCTCGAAGTAGGGCGGAGGTGGGGATCCAGAGAGTGTCAGGTTTACTATCCAGCACAATCTCAACATCGGTGGAATAGCCCGGTAGCATGCGCTGCTGTACCGCTGCATCAACAAATTCAACTTCAACCTCAACAGTGCGAGCCTGCTTTTCAAGGTCAAGAATATAGGGGGCTATACGCTTTACCTTGCCGTCGAAGCGTTGGTCAGGAAAGGCGTCAAGGGTAATGTAGGCGTGCATGCCTGGCTGAATTGCCGGCGCATCTATTTCATCGATTGGTGCTGAAATGTAAAGGCAGCCCTTTTCGATTAAATCAACCGCACCACTGCTGGCTTCACCTGTAATGGAGAGGGGAGTCAGCACCTCCCCCAATTCTGCATTGACCTCTGCAACAATGCCATCGAAAGGGGCTTTTATTTCCATTCGCTCCAATGCTGCTTTTGCTACTTTGAGTTGTGAGCGGGCAACCTCAATAGATGCTTTGGCTGCACGACATGAAGCATCTTGAGCAATGGCATTGTTCTGAGCTTGATCATAGCTCTCTACAGAAGAGAGGCCTTTGCTTTGCAGTTGCTTGATGCGCTCGGCATCTCGCTTAGCTAGATCCGCTGTCACGCAAGTCTCTTCAGCCTGCGCCTCCGCGGCGTTAGCTTCGCTACGGGCCAAACTTACTTGAGCAACAAGATCATCATTCCATAATGCTAGTAGCAGACTCCCTTTTTCTACTTGATCTCCCTCTTTGATGAGTAGTTGATCAACTCGCCCACTGACGATCGGGGCGATGTGGCTACGTCGACATGCCATAATGGTGCCGGTACGCGTATTGGCAACGGTAGATTCGACGGTACCTGTTGCCACAGTGTGTAGGGGGACAGTCGGAGGAGTAGGGCGACTTAGCCACCAAGCTGCAGCAATGACGGCAATAATCAGAGTAATATAGCTAGCTTTGCGAACAAGACTCATAAGTAGGTCCGTTATTGTTGTTTTTCAATATTATAGACGCCATTTCTCAAGCTATTGTCGACAGTGAGATAATGTCTATAGCGGTTTAGCGACCAAAGATAACGCCAATTCCAAAGTGCAGATGGTCATCAGATTCACGACTACGTTTTCTCCACAAATGGTGTTGCTTTATTATGATTGCTGGATAGGTGTAGGATTGCTCTCCCAGGCTCCCCTCAATGGGGGACTGCAATTGACCTTTAATAGTGATCTCCCTGCCACTCTGTAAATTCGCCACTTCCATAAACCCAGGTTGGATCGCGAAAAAACGGCCCTGTGCTGCTTGAAAAATATCAGGTTGATGCCAGCTATCTAAAGGGTAAGCGAGCACCTCCAGTTGCGTAAAGTCTTTAAGGTTTTCTGCTGAGAGAATGACGCCGCCCCACAATACCTGCTCACCAGTAGTGCCATTGTCGATCGCCTGCTTTGGGGTGATGTTCAGGTCGACGTCAGTAGTATCGAAGCGTGATGATGCACAGCTACATAGTAGTATAGATATTAAAAATAATAAGCTATTTTTCACCATTATGATTTCCTATGCCGTTTTGATTGACAGGTTTGGCTTGCCATATCTTGCTTGCGTATTCTTGGATTGATCTGTCGCTGGAAAACATGCCCATTCCTGCCATATTTAGAATAGCCATGCGCGACCAGTTATCCTGATCATGGTATGCCTGATCAACCTGTTCCTGGGCGGCTATGTAGCTGGCGTAATCTGCCATAACAAAGAATGGATCATGATTTAGCAGTGCGTCTGTGATCGGACGAAAACGAGCGCAGTTCTCTGTGCAGAAAAAGCCATTACTGATCATATCGATAGCTCGTCGTAGCTCCGGGTTGGTTTCATAGCAATCTGCCGGGCGATAACCGTTTTGTTTTAATACAGTAACCTCGCTACTATTCATGCCAAAGATAAAGATATTCTCCTCGCCGACTTGCTGCTTGATTTCCACATTAGCACCATCAAGCGTGCCGATAGTTAAGGCGCCATTAAGGGCTAACTTCATATTTCCTGTGCCAGACGCTTCCATGCCGGCTGTTGAAATTTGCTCGGAAAGATCTGCAGCAGGCACGATATTCGTTGCTTTAGTTACATTGTAATTAGGGATAAAAACGACTTTCAGGCGATCACCAATAAGAGGATCATGATTAACAATGTCCGCTATGTCATTGATAAGCTTAATGGTCAGCTTGGCCATTGCATAGGCAGGCGCTGCTTTCCCAGAAAAGAGTATGGTGCGCGGTACAATATTGCTCTCAGGGTCATCCCTTAGTCGATTGTAGAGAGTCACGATGTGTAGCACGTTCAAAAGTTGTCGCTTATATTCATGGATGCGTTTAATTTGAACATCACACATCCCATCTAAATTAATAGTAATCCCCTGGGTTCGCAGGACATAGTCCGCAAGCTTTTGCTTGTTTTTGCGTTTAATCTCTCTAAATGATTTGCGAAATTCTCTATTATTGGCCAGTGGCGCAATCTCACTTAACTGCGAAAGATTTGTCACCCATTCATCACCAATATGCTGACTGATTAGTGCTGACAGATTGGGATTGGCCAAGCGAAGCCAGCGTCGGGGGGTGATGCCATTTGTAATATTAATGAATTTGTCCGGGTAAAATGCGTGGAAGTCGTTAAAGATGCTCTCTTGCATCAATTGGCTGTGCAGCTCCGATACGCCATTGACTTTGTGACTACCCACAATGGCGAGATGTGACATGCGAACCCGCTTAGTGCTTTTTTCATCAATGATAGACATTCTGGCAAGCAGATCATTGTCGCCTGGGTGAGCGTGCATTACATCCCGCAAGAAGCGATAATTAATCTCATAGATAATTTGCATGTGACGCGGTAACAGATTCTCGAATGTCTCAGTGGGCCACGCCTCCAAAGCTTCAGGTAATAATGTATGATTGGTGTAAGAGAAGGTTTTGCGGGTTAGCTCCCAGCTATATTCCCAATCCTGGCAGTGTTCGTCGACGAGCATTCTCATCAGCTCAGCGATAGCAATAGAGGGGTGGGTGTCATTCAGCTGGATGGCAACCTTGTTAGGTAGCTCATCCCAGCAATCGTGATCTTTGCGGTACCGGTATAGGATGTCTTGAAGTGAAGCGCTCACAAAAAAGTATTGCTGCTTAAGTCGTAGCTCTTTTCCGCTGATAGTGGAATCATTGGGGTAGAGTACGCGAGAGATATTTTCTGAGCTATTTTTATCCGCAACAGCTTCGATGTAATCCCCGCGATTGAAAATATCCAGATCAAAGTCACGTGATGCCTTGGCTGACCACAGTCGCATATTATTGACTGTCTTGTTGTCATAGCCAGGGATAGGGGTGTCGTAGGCCATGGCCATTACTTCCTGAGTATCAACCCAATGGCGATGAGGTTGCCCATGATCATCGGCATACTCCACAACACGCCCGTAAAACTTAACCGTATGCAAGACTTCGGGGCGAGGGAATTCCCAAGGATTCCCATAGCGCAGCCAATTTTCAGGGTGCTCGACCTGATAGCCGTTCTCAATTCGCTGATTAAATATGCCATATTCATAGCGGATGCCATAACCATAACCAGGCAGGCCTAATGTGGCCATTGAATCAAGAAAGCAAGCCGCAAGGCGGCCCAGTCCGCCATTGCCCAGCGCTGCATCTTCCTCAATGTCGTGGATGTCAGCAAAGTTGAGACCCAAATCCATTAGAGTCCCTCGCAATTGCTCATCAAAGCGCAAATTTAATAAGCTATTGTTAAGAGTTCTTCCAATAAGAAACTCCAATGACAGGTAGTAAACGCGCTTACTATCTTCTCGATAGTAGCTGCGCATGGTATTCATCCAGCGCTCAATGAGTCGATCTCGCACCGCATGAGCTACCGTATGGAACCAGTCTCGATCCGTGGCGGTGTGGTGATCTTTCCCTATGGTATAGGTGAGATGCTTAATTAGAGAGTGTTCGATTGGTTCGCCCGCCAAATCCAGCTCTAACGTTTCAACCTTTGAGGCAATCTTATTCATGATTAATCTCGTTGCGGCCCTTAATTAAGATAGGTTTACGACGGGAGTGGGGGGGATGTAAAGAGAAAAATAAAAATGCTCATTTATTGAATTGCCTTATTGCTAACGCGGGCGGGTCAATCGATGAGGACGCTTTCGTGGAGATAAATCTCGCCATTTTCACCGACAATTTCAATTGACTGCTGCTTGTCGCATGGGAGCAAGGTTTTTCTTGTCCGGATTCGCCAGCGATTACCTCCAATTGCAAACGTCTTCTCAAAGGCCGCATCTTCACCATATTTCCAGCGATGAGTTACGTTATGACCGTTCAATCTTTTTGTCTCTGCAAAAAAGTTGAGGTATCTGCGGTCGAGGGAATGCTTTTAATCAAATCAACTGGCTCGCGATCTTCAATCGCTTTTGTAAATTGAGCGCGCTCAATGGGGGGGCGGTTGGCTCAGCTGTCATGCCTGGGGATTGATCTGGAAAATAAGGATACGCCCGGTGGATTGTTAGGATAAAGCCTTAATTTAATTTATTACGCCGTAACGATTTGTGTGCATGAATGAGGTGGGTGGGAATTTGCCTAGGCAAGTTGCCCATCCATGTGGAGGATCTAGAGATTCGCCGCCATAGGGAAAGGGATGAATATGTGGCGTGAATCATGGGCTTTGTAGCTGCGGAGAGATGTCTGAAAGCTGGGCGAATGAGAAGTTAATGAATCAGCTCGGGGGAGAGAAAGAATAGGTTGGTAAGTATTTACATGGGGCAACATCATCCATAAAGAATAGATCTTTAATTTAACATAATATACATTATGCGAAGTGAGGTTATATTTGGTGATGTTGCGATTCTGTCACACTAAAGCTTGCCGTAATGTCATGCCAGGCTTGCACTGCCTAGGCGGCCATCGAACTCGATCTCGTGTTAGAGACGGCTTTCTACCGATCAAAATGATGCATTCTAACCCCTCGTTTATTAGTTTCAGTTCACCCCACCTACTCGCCTCTCCAGGTTGGTGCATGATAGTGTGATATGTCGATAAGGTTACAGTGTGACGCTATGAGGATGCTATTGGGCAATGTCTCGTATCTGATCCAGGCTTAATTTTGCTTCAGCAGCTATTTTAATCCGGTCCGGCGCCGGTGTTTTCACTGTTGGAAAATAAGGTATAACCCTATACCCCTATTCCGGTGGTGAAAAATCAATGCAATATGAATTTGTTAAAATTTGTTATTAACAAAGGAGTGAATTGTCGATATATTAAATATCATTAAAAATATGGTAAATGGACTTGTCATGCATTAGTCATCATTAAGCACGGGTAATCGGTGTATTATGACAAATCCAAGAAAACAAGCAGGAATCGCCATTATTGGCATGGCATGCCACTACCCCGGAGCCAACGACCTAAAAGCTTTTTGGGAAAACATCCTGGCGCAGCGGTGCCAGTTTAGGGACATACCTTCAGTACGCTTATCTTCAGATTACATTAACCAGGACCCGAATGCGCCCGACCAAACCTATTGCCACAAAGGGGCATTTATTGATGGCTTTCACTTTGACCTAGTGAAGCACAGAGTCCCCAAATCCACTTTCGAATCAACAGACTTTGTTCACTGGCTTGCCCTGAAGGTGGCTCTGGACGCACTGAATGACGCAGACTTGTCCAATATCCCCAAGGAAACAACCGGGGTAATTGTAGGAAACACCCTCACGGGAGAACAGACCCGCTCGGAAAGCATGCGACTGCGCTGGCCTTATGTAAAAAAGGTATTGTTGGCATCCATTGCTGAAAAGCCCCTTCCCGGCTTGGATATTGACAATTTTCTGGCTGCCACGGAAAGCATTTACAAGTCGGTTTTTGCCCCCATTACTGAAGACACGTTAGCGGGCGCACTCTCCAATACTATCGCGGGTCGAATCTGTAACTATATGGATTTTAATGGTGGCGGATATACAGTGGATGGTGCCTGCTCCTCTTCTATGCTGGCCATTGCAAACGCTGCTAATGCGCTACGCAGTGGACAAATGGACTTGGCAATAGCCGGCGGTGTCGACATTAGTCTGGATACCTTGGAGCTGATTGGTTTTGCCAAAACCGGGGCAATAACCAAAACAGACATGCATGTCTATGATGAAAGAGCGGCAGGTTTCATGCCCGGGGAAGGTTGTGGATTTGTGGTGTTCAAGCGCCTGGAGGATGCGCTCGCAGATGGAAATCAAATTTACGCTGTATTGAATGGCTGGGGCATCTCCTCAGATGGTAAAGGCGGGCTAACTGCCCCGAAGTCCTCGGGGCAAAGCAAAGCCATTCAGCGTGCCTACCAATATGCGCCCTATCAAGTTCATGAGCTGGATTTCATTGAAGGGCACGGCACAGGTACACCGGTTGGTGATAAGGCAGAGCTGAAGTCTATTACAGAAGCCATGCTGGCTAGCGCGCCGCAGCAACATCGTCGCCAATGCGGAATGACTTCACTTAAATCGTTAATTGGGCACACCAAGGCGGCTTCAGGCATTGGTGCTTTTATAAAAGCCGCCATTGCGGTGAATCAGCGCATTTTACCACCGACATTTAATTGTGAGCGCCCTTCCCTAGTATTCAAAGAGGATGCACATACCCTGTATCCCTTACAAAATGGCGTCATCAGACACCCTGAATCAACATTAAGGGCTGGCGTCTCAGGCATGGGATTCGGTGGAATCAACTGCCATGTAACATTGGAATCTGGACCAATAAAGCTAGCCAAAGTAACCTCTCCCCTTGCCGAAAACGCACTGTTAGCATCCCACCAGAAAAGTGAACTTCTGCTGTTTTCCGGGCAAGATCATCAAGATTTGCAAAACACGATGATGCAAATTAAAGAGGATATCCAAGGGATTAGCATGGGAGAACTTCCAGACCTCTGCGAGTACTATTTAAGGAAGTTAGTCGATGCTCCGTTAAGGGCTGGTGTTGTGACAACCGACCCTTGGGATGCGATCAAAAAGCTCGACAAGCTGTTTGCATTCATGAATAGCTCACCGATAAAAGAAGGTGAATTCGTACTCAACAAGCATGAAGGCTTTTTTTGGGGCAACAAGGTGACATCCAAAAAAATCGCCTTTATCTTCCCGGGTCAAGGGTCGCAAAAACTGAACATGGCCTCCAAGCTGGTGCAGCGCCACTCCTGGGCTAAGCAATATGTAGAGCAAGCAGATGATGTATTTTGCCAGAGAGAGCAAACGCCCCTCTCTCATTTTATCTATCAAAATATTGATCATATTTTTGAAAAGCATGAGTTAACCCAACTGGGCGAGGCGTTAAAAAATACCGAGCACGCACAGCCTGCTATCTGTTTAAGTTCTGCGCTTTGGCTGAAAAAATTGACACGGCTGGGTATACAGGCTGATGGCGTTGCTGGTCATAGTTTAGGCGAACTCAGCGCGCTTTACGCAGCACAGCAAATAGACTTTCAGCAACTTATCGAGTTGGCATCGCTTCGCGGTAATGCAATGAGGCGTCGAGAGTGTCGCCCTGGCGCAATGGCAAGCCTTGCATGTACTCAACATGACGCGCTGAACATTATCGAGAAGGTCAATGGCTATGTCACTGTTGCCAATATTAACGCTCCCAATCAAACAGTGATATCTGGTGAGGTCGGCGCTGTCGATGAGGCTTGTCGTGTGGCTGGTGATAAAGGGGTTGCCGCCACTCTTCTGCCAGTATCCAACGCCTTTCACTCCGAATTGATGAGCGAAGCGGTCAGTGAGTTTTCCCAAAACATCTCATTGTCACAGGTGTTCCAAAATAAAGGAATTGAGTTTATCAGCGGCATTGACGCGCAACCACTTCAAAATAATCAATCTATTGAGGCCTATTTAAGTCGGCAAATCTTGGCACCGGTTAACTTTGCCCCTCTTATGAGGGCGGTAGGTGAACAATATGATCTTATTTTAGAGGTAGGGAGCGGAAGAGTTTTATCGAATCTGGCATCCCTGACTCTGGGTGACCAAGTCCCTCTATTTCATTTGGAATCCAAACCCAATGATTTCACTGGCCTTCATCAATTTCTGGCTGCGTTTTATGTTATGGGTGGTTCATTTAATAGGCATCTTCTCAACGAAGACCGCCTAATTAGAGAGTTCATTCCAGCTAGAGAACGCCATTTTTTTGTAAACCCCTGTGAGAAACCCCTCTCATTCACTTCAGCGATCATACAAAAGACCGTTGGCGGGAGCGCTAATATTGACGAGGTGTTGGCGGAGTTATCGGGTCTCTCTCACCAAGAGGCTCATGCTTATGTGCAGAAAAGAGCCCAATTTCTGGGCGATATAATCAAGGCAGACTTTAACAGCATAAGCGCGCTCCTCGAGATCGCAAAAGAATCCAATGTGCCGAAAACCATATCTCCTCCCTCCTCATCCCACGCAGACGAGGGCGAGGCTAAGGTAGAGAATGCTGAGGGTGTAATTTTTCAAATCATAGAAAAAAAGACGGGATTCCCCGCATCCAGTTTGAAGCCGGAATTCAAGCTATTGGATGACTTGAATTTGGATTCTATTAAGGCTTCTGAACTCATTGTTGAATTGAGTCATCACTTCGAAGCTGAGTTACAAGACAATCCATCCGAGCTGACTAACATCAGCTTGGCAGAATTATCGGCGCTATTTAAGCGGAATGATGTACAACAGACTTCCGCCACTGGTGTTAAAGATCAGCTCTACGCACTACTGGAAGAGAAATATGGCTATCCAGCTGAAAGTTTGCAGCCAGGACTCAAGTTGCTGGATGACTTGAATCTTGACTCCATTAAGGCATCGGAAGTTCTGGTAGAGCTAGCAAGCCGGTTGCAAATTTCTATCGATAAAAATTTACCTGAGTTTGCTAACGGCAGCTTAGGAGCGATTGTTGCGTATTTCGAATCTAAGCTTTCACACTCTGTCGAGCCCTCATCGAAAGCCACATCGAGTCAAACTTATGATGGCTGGGTCAGAGATTTCTATGCGGATTGGGTTGAGACTGCCTCACCATCTTCCCCGATAACGTTGGATTATCATGATCAACGATACTTAATCATCAACGATGAAAGTATAGCGGAGTTAGCATCTCTGTTGCGCGAACAGTTAGCAAGCCTTGGTGTAAGGGTTGATGTCGATACAATGGGTTCCGATAAGGTGCATTCCACGCACTATGATCAGGTGATTGTACTAACCAATCCTGTCTATGGAGATGAACCTTCATTGACGTTGTTGAAAAAATCAATTGCTACGTTATCTGGAATATTCACCCAAAGGTTGTTAAAAAAACAACAGGGTTCGCTATTTGCTGTTGCTGTCAATTCCGCGCCAGCCAGTGCATCGCTTAATCATCAACCTCTCTCAGCACTAATGGCTAGCTTCTATTTGGAGCAACCCCATTATAAAGTGAAAGACATTTGCATTGAGAGTGGAGATCATGAGCTGATCCTATCATCGATAATGGGTGAGCTGAGTGATGCCAGCACCTATCAGTCGATCAAATATGATGGTAATGGGCGACGGTATATTAAGAACATCAAACCGATGCCGGTTGAGGCTTATCAATCCCGCGAACTGCACTGGTCACAGGAAGATTTGATTTTGGTAACCGGTGGTGCAAAGGGAATTACAGTGCAGTGCCTAATTGCTTTGGCAGAAAAGCACCCAGCCTCTTTTGCGTTGGTTGGGCGCTCTCCAGCGCCAGATGAAAATAATCTGAATCACGAAATCAGCGCAACCCTTAAAGCGCTAAGAAAATACGCCCCTTGCGTTTCCTATCATGCTTGCGATGTGGCTGATGCAACGCAGGTTAAGAGGCTTTTTCAGGAGATAGCGCATCACCATCAGAAGGCCATCTCAGGCTTTATTCATGGTAGTGCGACCAATATCCCGCGGGAGTTGCATCACGTATCGGCTGAAGAAGCCTTAAGTGAAGTGGCGCCGAAGGTGCTGGGGGCGCTGAACATTCTGAAACATATGGAAGATAACCCGCCTAAGCTAATGATAGGCTTCTCGTCTATCATCGGTGTGACAGGCATGGTGAAAAATGGCTGGTATGGCTATTCCAACGAGCTGTTATGCGGCATTCTGCAAAATTTTCATGCCCGCCACCCTCAAACCCAAGTTGTGAGTTTAGCCTATAGTGTTTGGGATGAGGTGGGGATGGGCGTGAGAATGGGGAGCACGCATTTTCTGTCCACGCTGGGAATTGATGCGATTCCCGTTAATGAGGGAATTCGATATTTCTTAAGATCATTCGAGCAATCGACAATGAAGGATGAGCTGATTATTTCAGCTCGCGCTAAAGGCTTACACACTTTCATTCCCCATCAGCCAAGCTTTCAGGCGCAAGGACCTTTCACAGAAACTATCCTATTCAGTCAGCCAGGCGTGGAGCTGGTGACTCGAAGCCAGTTAAGCAAGGAGCGCGATCCCTATGTGGTCGACCATAATTGGCGAGGCAGTTTGCTGTTCCCGACGGTATTAGGCCTGGAGGCGATGGCTGAAAACGTAGCATACCTTTTGGGTGTATCATCCCCCTGCTCGCATATTAAGCATATTCAGCTGCAAAGGCCCATTATTGTTGATGAGGATAAAGGGACAACCATTGAAATTCGGGCTCTGATGTTAGCAAGGGATGATGCTCATGCACCACCGCAAATCAAAGTTTCGATCAGAACTGAGAATACTGGATTCAAGGTTGATCATTTTTCTGCCATATTTGAAAAATCTGAGATGTCAGATGAAATAGTAACCATTCCACAGTTTGAGTGCCCGCTGAGCATCGAGCCTAATATAGATCTGTATTATTCCAAATTTCTATTTCAAGGGCCCATGTACCAGCGCATTCAACACATCTACGATTTAAGAGATGATTATTGCCTAATGCAGACTCAGGTGAAATATGACAATATCTATCAGCTAGGTGATCCATTTACTCGGGATACCTACCTGCAAGCTGGGCAAATCCCCATTCCTAAGGATATATGTCTACCAAAATACATCGATGCGATTAAACGATACCCTGTACCCGTGAAGGCGGGTGAAAATCTGTGGTGTGAGGTGCAAAAATATGAGCATACCGATAAGGAGGTAAAGGCAAATATCCGCGTTTTCAATCAAGCGGGACAGCTAGTAGAGTCCTTAAGTGGATGTGTTAATCAGATTATTGAGCATAAAGAGAACCGCCCTAGTGCCAGTGAATTAAAGGAACCCTCCTTGAGGGATGAGACATTGCTGCACCAGTCATTTTCTGAAATTGAACAACACCTGAAAGTGAAAATGCCTATAGCATGGTTAACCCATACACCAGAATTGCCCAATTTAACGAGAGCGGCACGTCATCAGCTAGTTAACCGTATATTTTTACCTCACATACAAGCCCAACAGCCTGATACCAAGCAAATTTTTTGGGAGTCTAATGGCAAACCTGTCATCAAAATAGAAAGTGACCAATGCCTTCCACTATCTATCTCCCACTCTTACCATACCTGCATTGTGACGACCGGACCCAAAGCGCAAGGGTGTGATGTAGAGTACATGGCGCCCAAATCCAAAGAGAGATGGTTGGCGATGTTGGGGGCACAGTATTCTCCATTGTTCAGCGAGCTCGAACGCCTAGGTGAGGAGGAGCATCTGTCTGGCAGTCGAATTTGGTCTGCACTGGAAGCCTACTACAAACATAGCCAGGTTAAGCGCCCTCAGCTGAAGGTAAAGGATAGCTACGATCAATATGTAATGCTTTGTGATAGTGAAGAGCAAATCTATATTGTTACATTCCCTCTGCAATTAACATTAGGTCGCCCCTATATGTTTGCGTTTATTGTAGAAATGGAAGAAAAACAATACGATGAAATCCCTCCTACTGAACATGCTGCTTTCAGATTGAATGGCAATAAGTTCACCCACACCTTCGATACCACTTTCCTTGATGCACGGGGAGTGGGTGGAAAAGTCTACTTTACCAATATCCCAATTTGGATGGGAAAGCTAAGGGAGCTTTCCCTTAAGCCTATCGCCGCTCAGATCGTGACCGATATGACTTCAGGGAAATGGGCGATGGTAACCAATGATTCGTCCCTGGAGATCTACAACTACGCCACCAGCTTTGATCCCATAGTTGGAGAAATCTATCTCGATGAGTCTCTTACAAGTTTCGATGAATCTTATTTCTATATTACTTTTAAGTGGTTTAAATTGGATCCGCAAAATCAAAGGCATTTGATCGCCAGAAGTCATATCTCTATCACCTGGGTCAAGGTTGAAGGACATGGTATTGTGAAAAAAGCACCGTTGCCACCCTATCTATTGAAATACATTAGCAATTTGCCTAAGACAAAATCAGAGAGTACGCAGTGTCTATCCTTCAAGCTAAAAGAGCTTGCTACTTTGGATATTAGCCAAAGAAGGGAAAGCTTGTTGGATTGCTTGGAATTTCAAACCTCAATGGAAGATTCCAATCTGGTGGGCAATATTTACTATTCTCATTATTACAGTTGGCAAGCCCGAGTTCGAGATAAATTCCTTTATCAACTAGCTCCTGAGTTATTTGAAATCGCAAAGCGAAGTGGGGAATTTGTTTGTATAAATGCTGATGTTAATCATCTTCAAGAGGCAATGCCATTTGATAAAGTGGAAGTTAGCATGTATCTCAATCAACTTTTTGAAGAGGGAGTGGGGCTTTATTTTGAGTACCACAGCATAAACTCACATGGTCAGAAGAAAAAGCTAGCTTATGGTTATCAGAAAATTGTTTGGTGTCTAATTGACAATGAAAACGCCCCGATTTCACCCACTATAATGCCAGAGAGTATTCTTCGTTACCTAACCGCTAAGACGGCGAATTTTAATTAGAGACTCATACGCAGCATGGAAAATAAAGAAAAATATGATTGCATTATCATTGGTGGTGGGCTTGGGGGGCTTACTTCTGGCGCATTGCTTAGCAAAGAGGGTTATAAGGTTCTTCTATTAGAGCAGCACTACATGGTTGGGGGGTGTGCAACAACCTATCGACGTGGAGCATATCGCTGCGAGGTTGGACTTCACATGTATGATGACCTTTACTCCTCACATACCGCCAAAACGTTTAATGCTTTGGGAATTTATAAAAACATCCAGTTTATTGAGGTTCCTGAATTTTATAAAGTTGTCGCCAATAATGGTACAGAGTTCACCCTGCCTTTCGGACATGACAATGTTGTACAGGCATTAACAAAGTCATTCCCTCATGAGAAAAAAGGAATAGAGGCATATATGCGAGCACTCGAAGTCCTTTACCATGTTATCGTGAAGTGGCTTGATGAGCAGTCTCCACTAAAAAAAACGCTGTATGCCTTGAGCTCCTATCAGTTTCTTAGAACCTATAAGAAATCAGCGAGGGACTTGATTTGTCGTTATATTAAAGATAAAGAGCTACAACTCATATTGGCAGCAAATGTCCCCTATTACAATGAAAATGTCGACTCATGCAGCGCACTATATTTTGCTGTCGCCCAGTATTCGTTTATGACAGGAAAAGGCTGGTATATCCAAGGAGGAAGTCAAAAACTATCCAATTACTTAGCGAAAGTATTAAGAAGTCATGGAGGGGCAGTTTTAACCTCGGCTTTGGCTACCGAGATAATTCACGACAAGCAAGGTATTAAAGGGGTGAAATATCAGCACAAAGGGAAAGAGTTCATAGCCGATACCGATAGAGTTATAGCAAATACTGCTCCACACGTCGTCTATCAGCAATTAATGCATTTACCCTATGAAAATCATAAAGCGATGGCTCCTTCTTTAACCCCCATCTACATTGGATTTAAGAACAACTTAAAGAATATTTACGGCGAACGCCCTTATTCTACTTTTTTTTACAATTGTGCAGCAGATTTAGATGCTTATAATGAAAATCTGGCGGAGACCT
Organism: Thiohalomonadales bacterium; assembly: GCA_050295955.1. Classification (GTDB taxonomy): domain Bacteria; phylum Pseudomonadota; class Gammaproteobacteria; order RBG-16-57-12; family RBG-16-57-12; genus JAFLJP01. The sequence continues at coordinate 127,139 of JBNKQQ010000025.1, read as the reverse complement.
GTGAGGAAAGAACCTTTAGCTTTACCGATTATGCACAAATTGATGCCGGACTGACTCCTCCAGATAAATCTTTTGGTGTGATATTAAGCATGGGATTTATGAATGAATGGTCTGGATTAACAGAGCGCGAATATCAAGAGAAGAAATCACGCATTGCACAAGCTTACTTTAAATCACTAAGTGAGTCATATCCCGACATAGAGGAATATATTGACTTTTATGAGGTTGGAACACCTCGAACTCTTCAGCACTATATTAAGACTCCAGAAGGTACCCCTTATGGTTATAAGGTCAGTCCTGATCAAATGCTCAATCTGAGCCCAATAAAATCGAAAGAGATTGATGGACTCTATTTTTCTGGGTCGTGGGTTATCGGCAGTGGTTATTCTATGGCAATTGCTTCTGGGCGATGGGCTGCGGAGAAATTCTTAAAAGATAAAAAGCGTAAGCCCAAGTATTGGTAGCCCCGCATATATCAATAAGGCACTTTACAGCATGCTAATGCGATAAAAAATGAGATAGCATTCATTCATATGAAAAAGCGGCCTCGAATCGATTTGTAGTCGATATCGAAGGCCGCTCAAGGATCACTGCTGTCCCATAGTTTGTAGTCATAAGGCGAACCTCATTTGAGGTTCGTCTTTTTTCTTGCTTGGGGGATCGGGAGATAGGATGTCTTTAAGGCCTCTCCGCTCAAACAGGTTCAGCTGAATCACCCTCAGTATGCGTTGTACGGTCCAGCCCGTCCGTGCACTGTGGCGAGCGAAAGCAACCAGCAAGTAGGTAATCATCGCGATCCATATTTGGGTCATTACCGCATTCCGAGATGTACCCACAAAGGCTTTAATCTTCAGGTTTTGCTTGATCGCTTTGAAGAAGAGTTCTACTTGCCAGCGATCCTTATAAATGGCGGCAATGGTTGAGGCAGCCAGTTTGAAATGATTGGTGAGGAACTCATAAAACTTACCGGTATCAGGGTCTCGGTAGCCAATTCGGCGCAACAGAGGAGCTCCCCGCTTAAGCGCATGAGCACTGTTGAGTTGGATAATTTGATCACTTGTCATACCTCGGCCCTTTATCACTTTGCTGCGCTCTTCTACCCGATAGACCGCTTTTGCTCGCAAGCGAGTCACAAAGAAAACGCCTTGTTCTGTCAATGAGTTAAACCACTGATAATCAACATACCCTTTATCAAAAGCAACAATACTTCCTTTGGGAAACTGAAACTGTCGCCCTTGCACCATATCATTCTCTTGCCCATCACTGAGTGCAACAAACTCTGGCACATGGGTGCCATGGTTAAGCCCCACACTGAGTTTTATGTTCGCCGTATCATCACGATGTGCTGCCCAAGGAAAGAGCTTTAGGGATAGATCAATGGCACTAGCATCCATAGAGTAAAGGGGATTATTGAAGCGGAATGGATGCTTTCCTGGCATCCCTTGGCAACGGGCGAGAAGCCGGTTGAATATGGACTCATACAGTTCAGCAGGTTGTTTCTCATTGAGCATGGAGAGTGTTGAGCGCGGAATCGGCTTGGCACCAAGGTGGTATAGCTTATGCCGCTGGCTTTCTAAATTGGACTGTATATCTCTAAGACTTTGCCTGCCAGAGAGCTGGGGCATCATCATGGCGATAAACTGATCCCAGCGATTGGCAGATCTTAGTTTTTGGCCAACATGGTGTCGCTTAGCCTCTGTCTCAAATTCATGTCTCGATAGCGGTTTTAGCAGTTGATGGAATGCAGTGTTATGATGTGACAAAGCCTGAGTCCTCGGTAGTTATGGTGTTTGGTGGAACACTCATTATAACGACTGAACTCAGGCTTTTTCACTTGTCCCTAACTGTGGGACAGCAGTGAGTCTAGGCTCCCCTTTTTATTTGCACGCTTTGCCGTCCAGGTGGAGAAAAGTCTGTAAGAATTATCTGAAAATTTTGTAGGAAGTTTAGACTGATACTTATTAATGTGTGCATGTAGATATTGGTATTTTCTTTATAACAACGGTTTATGCTTGTTTTTAGAGTCGTTCTATTTCTTTGGGGTGTTGATGCTATTTAGTCCTTTGATTATAAGGTGGAAATAATTCCTACCTTTGATAGATTGCCTTTAAGGGAGATGACTGAAATGGAATTTTCAGGGAAGACAGATAGGGATATGTAGGGGGAATTACAATTCTTAAAAGGAATTAACTAGGAGAAGATTTTCCAGGAGGAGAATCAGTTCGATAAGGCGACACAGGAGTGTCGCCTTATTTTTTTCTGCTATTGGAAATGTGTAGTAAAGAGATATCGATGGGTAGGGCATTTCTGAAATTGATGTCATCCCATTCGGAAAAATCTGTCATCTTAATCCAGATGTTTTCCATGAAAGTATCCTACATGCGTCTATTATCCATTGAATTATAAAGCCTTTATCTTTTCGTTTTCTGTTTGCAAAGTTCTTTATGCATTGTGCTCATAACGGTGAATTGACCGCGAATGTGGTAATTTTAAGTGTGTGGGCAGGAGGAAAAATGGACTTTTATCAGGGAAGAAAGATAGGGAAATAAATTAGGGATAGCATGTTGCATCAGGAGGTGCTGAAGGCTAGGAGCTAAATCAACCACATCTGGGGCGACAGGAGGTTGCCCTATACCATCATCGTTTTTCACGCCAATAAATCATAAAGATTTTATGTAAATATTCCGAAATAGAGTAATGGGGAGGATTTCCCATTTTGGCTGCCAAGGGCAAGGTTTGACGAAAGTCTTACTACGCAAAGCTTCTGACCTACGGGGTAACCTATGGTTGCAGAGCCGCCGGCTGACTCTACCATTTCTTTGGTACTCGTCGATTTTGCCCTTGCAAATCCATCATCTGACTCGGCGGGTAACAATATGAAGAATAATTACTCTCGGCTACTTCTGGTACTTTGCGTAGCAACGTTGTTGTTATCTGGTTGTGGCGGTGGTGGCGGGGGAGATGAGGCACCTGCCGATAACACCACTACAATTAACGGTAGGGTGTAGCTATGAAATATTCTAACCCACCTAAAATCCGAGTAGAGAGTCGACAGATTAACCTGTTGTGGCTCATGTTGTTGTTGCCGTTATTACTGATGGCTACAGGTAGTGTGCGGGCTGAATTACAAACCTTTGTCTACGCTTACTCCTTCCAGGGAACTCCCCTTAGTGCGACAAATGCGGCGACGCAGTGTCCGGAGCCAGATGCCAATTTTGCTGTGGTGGTTCCCTGTCGCGGTGTTTTGGCAGATGCCGACGGTAATTATTCCTTACAGCTCGCTAACGGTGATTTGGAAACCGGTGATCTGCTGATTGTGGCTCATGAGTTTGATTTTCTTGCTGCCGGTAGCAGTAGTGGAATTACTGAGGATACTTATCTTCTGCTGGATAGTCATCGGCGTGCTGATAGTGTCACTATAGGTGAAGAGAATAATGGCTGGGATGTGAATGCTCTCTCTGAGGCCATTATTAGTGCTATTGAATCAGTTAGTAATCTTCCCGCTTCGGAGTTGGGGGAGTTTTCTGAGCGGTTGGTGATGCTGTTATCGCAGTATGACATGGCACAGCTCAGCGGGTATGTGGCGGTTGAAGAAATGCTGGCCTATCTCAATCTGGATCAACTGACGCCACAAGAGGAGCAGCTGCTGATGCAGCTGGTTAAACTGCTGGTGACAAATTCTGGGAATACGGCTGTCTATGACTATATTGCGAAAACCATCACTCAGGCACTGCTAGATCCTGAAGCAATGACTGAGTTGGTGCTATTGGCCACCGATGTTGTGGATAGCATCAATACGGGTGGCCAGGCGGTATTGGTATTGGAAGCAGAGCGTTACCTTGTGACGCAAGGGGAAACTCTCTCTCTGACTACCACCAATAGCGTGGGATCAGACCAATTCTTTGCCTATACCTGGTTTGGGGCAGAGGGAGATACTCATAGTGGGACCTTCCGTAAGGATGATCCTGGCTCCTACATGGTCTGTGTGACTGGTGAAATCGATAATGCTAATGACAGCAGTACCGATTGTGTGCGTATTGTTGTGATTGGTCCGGTGGAGGCGATTGCTTCATCAGTGGATTACACCATTGCTGTCGGTGCAAGTATTGAAGTCAGTGGTGAGAGCAGCATCAATGCTGATAGTTTCGCCTGGAGTGGGGCTGGTAATTTTGCCAATGCAAATGCCTCATCGACTACCTGGACAGCACCGCTATCTCCAGGTAATTATGAACTGACTCTGACGGTGAATGGTGAACACAGTGATTCGATCACTATCGAGGTATACGACCTTATCCCTATCGCCATTGCCAAAACCGATACGCCGATATTGGTGCGCAAAGATGCACCCGTATCGGCATTATTGAAATCCTTTTGTATCAGCAGCGATGGTAGTGCCGTTGATGGCTTGTCATGGCGTATCGCTGAGCAGCCTGATGGGGCTTCCGCTACACTTTCATCAAATTCCACAGTAACGACCACCTTTACAGCAGATAGAGCTGGGCTCTATACCATTCAACTACAAGCTGATAGGGCTTTGAATAGCGATACTGCAACAGTGCAGGTATTGGTGGAGCAACAGGGCATGCCAATGGCTATTGCTGGTTCTGATCGTACCACGTTCCGTGAAAATGTATTGTTGTTGGATGGTCGTGGCAGCTATCACCCTGATGATTTACCCATTACTTATCTGTGGAGTGTCACAGGTGGTGATATTACACAGCCCACCAATCCGGTTACGCAATACAGTTCGTTAGTGATGGGGGAGTATGTTGCAACTCTGACGGTATCTGATGAGACCAATAGTGTCAGTGATAGTCTGAATATCAGTGTTATTAACCGACCACCACAAATCAGTGATGACTCTAAAGCTGAGTTTTTAGATGGCCTACTGGAAGGGCAAGTGGTTGCTCGTGATGGCGACCTGGATACACTGACCTATGAGTTAATCTATGATCCCAGTAACGGGGGATTAACACTGAACCCAGATACGGGTGCCTATTGGTATATCCCAGGCGGTGAATACGGCTGTAAATACCATCCTGATCACAAGCCTGTTGATAATGGCGATGGCGGCAAGGATGTGCCCGTGATTAAACTCTGTGCGGATAAGTACAATATCGCCCCAGGCGAAGAGGTAATTGTGCGTACCTCTAGTAGCATCAATGCTTCGAAAATTAATGGTTATGAGTGGATTAATGCTATGGGGAATGGTAATCCTGCTGATTTCTCATCAGTGACGGCTACCTTTAGCAGTACTGAGCTTGGCATCCATGAGGTATGTATTGCAGGAACTGTGGGGAATAGCCGCAATACCAGCACTGCTTGTGTGCAAATTGAAGTGAGTGATATACCAAATAGTGGTGGTGGCAGTATTGAAGATGGCTTTATCGATCACTTCCAAGCCCGTGTCAATGATGGCCATGAAAACTCCCGTATTGCCACCATAAATGTGAATCTAAATTGGCGCAATATTGAGCCTGTTGCACAGGATGGTGGCCCCTTTACGATAAATGAAGACCAGATACTTGCAGGAGATCTTCTTGCAGTTGATGAAGATAACCATGTGCTACGTTATGAGATTGTCAGTAATGGAGCATTAGGTACCGCTGTTATCTCTGACGTCACTAATGGCACCTTTATCTATACTCCCAATGCTAATGTTTTCGGTAGCGACACGTTCACCTATAAGGTGAATGATGGCTATGATGATTCTAATATTGCAACAGTCACGATTGATATCGCCAGTGTGAATGATGCGCCGGCAATTTCTATTGATAGCATGTTGCAAGTCCTGGAAGATCAATCGGTATCGGGGATAATTAATGGCTTTGATGCTGAAGGGAATCTCCTGACTTATCAAGTGATCTCACCACCAGCACTAGGCACTGTTCAGTGGATAGATCAAAACAGTGGCAGCTTTACCTACATACCAAATGCAGATGCTAATGGTCTGGATGAGTTTGTGGTGGTTGCTAATGATGGGCAGATAAATTCCAATGAATTACACATCCGTGTTGAGGTCATTGCAGTGAATGATGCGCCAACCATAGATGGTGGTTTACAGTTCTCAACCTGGAACGATATTGTATTTAGTGGCCAAATTATTGCCAGTGATAAAGAGCGTGATGCACTGACTTACCATATGCAGACTCAACCGGCTATGGGCATATTACAGCTGGATATCATCAGTGGTGAATTTACCTTTATTGCAAACAGTGGTGCAATGGGTAGTGATACCGCAACCATTTATGTTGACGATGGTAGTGATCAATCTGAACTGGCGACACTCAATATCGAAATTTTGCCAGCCAATAAGCCTCCTGTTGCAGATAATCAATCTATTACTGTGGTAGCAGGTGTCCCTTATTTTGGCAATTTAACAGGTAGTGATCCAGAAAATGCAGTATTTGCTTATGCATTAAAGGGGCTACCAAGCTTAGGGGTTGCCAGACTGATAGATCGAAATAGTGGCACTTTCCGTTATAACACTAACTCAGCGCCGGATGCAGTGGATTTCTTGACTTTTCAAACCAATGATGGTCAGAAACTCTCTGAAGCTGCAACAGTACAGGTAAATATCATTGGTAGTGATCGGGTCTGTCGAGGACCTGGTCATACATCTTATGACCAGGATGGTGACGGCTTTGCAGACTATGTGGAAATCGCCTTTGGTACTGCCATTGATGACGTTAATGACACGCCATTGACCCAGCTACCTAATACACCATATAACTTTAACTTCATCGACGATGATGACAGTGATGGCTATACGGATATCATCGAGTTGTGGATGAGCACCAATCATCTGGATGGTGCTGACTCCATTCTTGCTTCCCCAGTCAGTATTCCATTCTGTTTAACACCTTCCGGTGATCTCCAACCACCAGCTATACAAGGCTTCGCGATTACTACACCTACTTTGGATGTAAGTGGAGGGGATGCACAGGCTGGTTTCGTTGTTACCGCAATTGATAATGCTGTCGGCATCAATCGTATCAATGTGACGCTGGTCAGCCCATCAGGCGAAGTTCGCAAGATAGCGGGTAGTGAATTGGAAACGCCAATGAATGTCCTATTTACCATGCTGGAAACTGATCTGTTTAGTCAATATAGTGAAGCGGGCGAATGGTTGGTGGAGTCACTAGAGATTTCAGATGCCAAAAATAACGTGACACTCCTGAACACTGCTGCATTGGTTGAATATGGCTATCCCACTATCATTCAGGTGATTAATGCTGATCCTGATGTAACACCACCAGAATATACGTTCTTCGAAGTGATTACCGATGTGGTAGATCTTAGTCAGCCTAATCCTATTGCCAGCTTTAATTATACAGCTACTGATGATCTTTCTGGCGTGGCACTGATTGAGCTAACTCTACAAAGTCCATCTGGTAAAGCGTTTAAATATGCCTCCCATAAAATTTCACCTTCTGAGTTAAGTATTTCTGCTCAGTTGGATACTGACCTATTTTCTATCTATGCTGAGTCGGGTATCTGGCAGGTGAGTAAACTTATTGCAGTGGATGAGGCGGGTAAGCGAGCAGTTTATGATACGGTAGCTATACAATTAGCGGGTTGGGAAACTGATGTTGAGGTAATTAACCCTCAAGTGGATGTGGATGTGCCATTGGAGGAGTACTTCAAGGTATTGACACCACGACTCAATGCCACTACGGGTAATACTCGCGCAGTTTGTGCTGTGACGGCTCATGACACAGAGAGTGGCGTGAAAGAGATTCGTCTGCATATTGTAAGTCCAAGTGGTAACGAAAGTATCAATGCTAGCTTTAACAGCCTAAGACCTTCTACTACATTATCGGTGGATATACCCAGTGACATATTCCCGCGGAATTCAGAATTGGGTGTTTGGGATGTGGCTGAGCTTATTATTATTGATGGTAGTGGAAATGAGCGTGTAGTGACATCTGCTGAGTTGAATAGTAGAGGTTTTAGTACCGACATTGAATTGATTAACCCTATTTTTCAGGCACCTGAAAAAGAAACTGAGGCTATTATACCCGGTGGGGTTGCGGCTAATACACCACCGATTGCTTATTGCGATAGCTATTCATTAAATGAAGACTCTGTGGTTGAAAATCCATTGCGTGGTTATGATGAAGATGGTGATCCGCTAAACTATTACTTAGTTGATCGACCTACTAAAGGTAGTGTTGAATTGTTGGATCGAAATACGGGTGATTTCCGTTATACACCCGATGCAGATTTCTACGGTAGTGATAGCTTTAGTTTTATGGTGGATGATGGTGAAGCTAGCTCGAATACCTGCTCTATACAGGTTACAACGCAACCAGTGGTTGATGAACCCATTGCCAATGACCTACGGATTACTACATTGGTCAATACCATGGTTTCAGCTATATTGACGGGTGGGACGCCAGAGAATTTACCCGTTACTTTTGAAATGGTTGATCCACCAACCCATGGTACTGTTGCTTTTGTTCATGGACAGGTGGGTTTATTTCAATATACCCCAGATAATGCCTACATCGGCCCAGATAGCTTTACTTTTGTTTCCAAAGCAGGTGAATTAACCTCACCATTAGGCACTGTGCATATACAGGTTCTGCCATATAGCGGTACATTATTTGAGATTCGTGAACCTATGGTTAATCGTGCAAAACAAGGTGTACGTATCCGAGGTTATGCAACACCACCTATCGCACCGCAAGATATCTACTTGATGCGTGTCACTCTGACCTCACCATCTGGTGCTGAAAAAGTATTAACACGTACTGATTTCAGTGAGAGTACAGTTTATCCCATGGAGATGTTCCGCATTGTCAGTGATACTGATGAATTAGGTCATTGGAGATTTTCTAATCTGGAAATTGAAATGGCCTCTGACCGTACAACGTTGGTACTCGCTGAAGATATAGCAGCAGCTGGATTTGATAATACTGTTGAGGTAGTTGATAACTCACCACCTGTTGCAGTAGATGCTGTATATGAGGTGGTATTGGGTGAGTTGTTGGAGTTCAACCTTAGTGCTAGTGATGCAGAAGGTGACTCACTTACCTATACCCTGATTGACACCGGAAGTAAGGGTGTTGCTGAGCTGCTTGATCCCAATAGTTCTGCTGTTGAATACAATGCACATACTTTAGGGGGAGATCAGGTGACCTTTAAGGTGAATGATGGTTTCGATGATTCAAATATCGCTACAGTAACAATCAATGTCATTCCACCAGAGGAGCAGGGTATTCAGCTTCCTGTTGCTTTTGATGATGAGATAGATGTTCCAAAGAATACCGCTCAACTGGGTAATCTGCGTGGTAGTAAAGGTAGTGCCAGTGCGATTATTTACACGATTGTTGATCAGCCCGCTAAAGGTAGTGTGAGCTTGGTGAATAATCAAACTGGTGAATATATCTATCGGCCACATAGCGATGTGTTAGATGCTGATAGCTTTACCTTCCAGGCTTCCGGCGATGGACTGACATCTCGCTTGGCGACTATCTCTATTAATATTATAGAGACCAACGGTGTGCCTACTGCATCTAATATGGAATTAGAGGTCTATATCAATACCAGTATGCAAAGTACGCTGTTTGCCTCAGATCCAGATGGCGATACTTTGACCTATCAGTTGATGAGTCAGCCAGCTTTAGGTAGCGTGGAGATAAATAGTGTAAGTGGTGAGTTTATCTATACATCTAGCACAACTCAACCTGGCGAAGATAGTTTCACCTTTAGGGTGAATGATGGCCTGCATGATTCTAGCGTAGCAACTGTTTCTATCAACATTATCAGTGATCTTCAAGCCTGTGGTACGGGTGGTATCTATCTTAGCGATATAGATGGTGATGGCTATAGCAATAGTGTTGAACTGATCTATGGCACTAATGCAGAAGATGCTGTGGATACACCGCAAGCCCTATTGGGAAGCCTGAACTTCGATGGTGACTCTGATGGTGATGGTTATTACGACTATCTGGAAGAGTGGGTGGGAACCAATCTGCAAGATGCCAACTCAGCACCATTAAATCTGGATCCTTATTATCTACCCACCTGTTTTCAGCCTAGCTCAGATGGTATTAAACCGCGCCTACAAGGTTTCAAGGTGTTGAGTAATACCTTGGATATTAACGGCAGTAACAATGTATTAGAAATTGCCATGGTGATCTCTGATAATGCCTCGGGTGTACGCCGTATCCGAGTTGGTTTGTTGAGTCCATCAGGTGAATACTTTACCAGCAGTGTTAGTTTGGATAGCAATCCACGGCTGGATGGTGTGCTATTCCGCGCCAGTGGATTTAGCCAATTTGCAGAAGAGGGACAATGGCATATTGCAGCACTGACTCTATTTGATGAAGCGGGAAATGTTTTAAGTCTCAATGAAGATGAGCTAAATCAGGCTGAGTTGCTGACCACTTTCGATGTAGTAAATGGTAATAGCGATGCGACACCACCTAACTTGGTTGGGTTGACTATTGTAAATAGTGTAGTTGAACCACAGGTGCAAGGTGATAATACTTTCCAGTTTGAACTCAACTTAAGTGATAGTGGTGCTGGTGTTAGCTCAGCACGCATTGATCTGGTTAGCCCATCTGGCGCAGAGATAAGTATCGCCAAAGTGCTGGACACACCAATAGCAAACGCCGTATTAAGTATGCAGAGTGATACAGTGAGTGCCTATCTGGAGATGGGGGACTGGATGATTACTGGTATTATGGCCTTTGATGCCGCAGGCAATAGTATCCAGCTTGTGGATCAACTCACTGAGAATACTGTCAATGTTAATAACCCATGGAGTGATAATACGCCGCCTGTATTAGATCTATTTGCCGTGATGACGGATACTGTTTATCCCTATCAAGGTGGACAGAAGATTAGCTATTCACTGGGTGCTTATGACAATGCAGCAGGGATCGATCGGGTCTATATCAACCTACGTGGCCCATCCGGTCAGTTGCTACCCACTTGGGGTGGAATGACAACACCTGTAACAAGTATCTTGCTACAAGTTGATAGCGATATACTTAGCACGCTGATGGAAGAAGGTGAGTGGCATGTAGAGAGTGTTGAGGTGATTGATGAGGCGGGTAATCGCACTATGGTTAATGAGGGTGAATTGACTGAACAAGGTTACTCAACAACGGTGAATGTGATATTTCAGTAATGGATCCTGAATCCAGCAGGGGATAATCGTGGTGCTATGTTTAGCTGATCTGTTTAATACATACTTAAATATTAAGCCCCGCATCCGCGAGGCTTAATTATTATCAGTCTCAATGTAGAAGGATTACATCATTCCCATACCACCCATATCAGGAGATGTTACTGACTCTTTCTTAGGTTTCTCAGCCACCATCGCTTCTGTTGTTAGCATCAATCCTGCAATGGATGCTGCATTTTGGAGGGCAGAACGGGTCACCTTGGTAGGATCAAGGATACCCAACTCAACCATGTCACCATAGCTGTCATTAGCCGCATTGTAACCGAAGTTGCCATCGCCATTTGCTACCTTATCTACCACTACTGAAGGTTCAGCACCTGCATTAGCAACGATCTGACGAAGCGGCTCTTCCATTGCGCGACGGGCAATATTAATACCTACATCTTGGTCGTGGTTGTCACCTTTCAGTGATTCGATGGCCTTGCGCACACGAATTAATGCCACGCCACCACCAGGAACGATACCTTCTTGTACTGCTGCACGGGTAGCGTGCAGTGCATCATCGATACGATCTTTCTTTTCCTTCATCTCTACTTCAGTTGCTGCGCCAACCTTAATGACGGCCACACCGCCTGCAAGCTTAGCGATACGCTCTTGCAATTTTTCTTTATCGTAGTCAGATGTGGTGTTTTCCAACTGGGTACGGACCTGGGTAACGCGATCCTGTATATCTTGATGGGTACCTGCGCCATCCACTACAGTCGTATTATCTTTGCTGATCACGACTTTCTTGGCAGAGCCTAACTGATCCAGCTCTACCTTATCCAAGGTCAGACCAACCTCATCAGAGATAACTTGGCCACCTGTCAGTACGGCGATGTCTTGTAACATCGCTTTACGGCGATCACCAAACCCGGGGGCTTTGACTGCAGCGACTTTCAGAATACCACGCATGTTATTGACGACTAAGGTAGCTAAAGCTTCACCTTCGATATCTTCAGCAATAATCAGTAGGGGTTTAGCCGTTTTAGCTACACCTTCAAGGGCTGGTAGTAAATCTCGAATATTGGAGATTTTTTTGTCATGAATCAGAATGTAAGGACTTTCCAATTCTGCAGTCATTTTGTCTGCATTATTGATGAAATAGGGAGACAGGTAGCCACGATCAAACTGCATACCTTCCACCACTTCCAGTGCATCTTGCAGGCTAGATCCTTCTTCAACAGTGATAACGCCTTCTTTACCGACTTTATCCATTGCTTGAGCAATCAATTTACCGATGGTTTCATCGGCGTTGGCTGAGATGGTACCCACTTGTTCAATAGATTTATTATCTTCACAAGGCTTGGAGAGGCTCTTTAGCTCCTCAACTGCGGCGATAACCGCTTTATCGATGCCCCGTTTCAAGTCCATTGGGTTCATACCTGCGGCTACTGCTTTCATCCCTTCATTCAGGATACTTTGTGCTAATACAGTTGCCGTTGTCGTACCATCACCTGCCACGTCAGCCGTTTTTGATGAAACTTCTTTCACCATCTGTACGCCCATGTTTTCAAACTTATCTTCCAGAGAGATCTCTTTAGCGACGGATACACCATCTTTAGTGACTGTTGGAGCGCCGTAGGCTTTTTCTAATACCACGTTACGGCCTTTGGGGCCGAGGGTGACTTTAACGGCATCCGCGAGTACATTGACCCCATCCAGCATTTTGTGGCGGGCTGATGCTGAAAACTTAATCTCTTTTGCACTCATGATATTTTCTCCTCTTAAGCCTCAATGACACACATCAGATCATCTTCACGCATAATCAGCAGTTCTTGACCTTCAAATTTGATTTCATTGCCTGAGAATTTTCCAAACAATACTTTATCACCCACTTTTACACTTAGTGCTTGGGTATCACCATTGTTGAGTGCGCGGCCAGGACCTGCAGCAATAACTTCGCCATGCTGGGGTTTCTCTTGGGCTGAGCCTGGTAGCACAATTCCACTTGCTGTTGTGGCTTCACTCTCCAGTCGTTTGATTACAATGCGATCATGCAAAGGACGTAGTTTCACGTAGATCATCCTCCAAAATAGAATTAAAGGAAATTATGGTTAGTAGACCTCCCTTAGGGGGAGGGATAACGGGAAAATAGGTGCGCTGAAATCACTTTTCAAGGGACGGAAATAAAAAAATTAAAAAATTTTATTTACATCATAACCAATTGATAAATAATGGCTTTGTTTGGTTTTCTCTTTGTTTTGGAAGTGTTTTCCCTGTGGAGGGATGAGCTTTTTGATAGGGGAAAGAGGGAGAGGTTCTTGCGTTAGGGGGTATCGCTTTCAGGGATGCCCTCTATTATGCCTCTTGCCCATATTAATATTTGTCTGACACGGGTGGAGACGAGGGGGTAGGCTTCTTGATAATTCATCCAGCGAAACGTGTCATGTTCGGCATGGCCTAATTCAGGCACAATGGGGAGAGAGACTGATTTTTGATAGGTTTCTGCCAAGTAATAGCGGGCGATTTTCTGTCCATCCTTATAGGGGTCGCATTCGTAATATTCGTAGCCCCAATTAAAGTGAAGGTCGGTGAGGGTGGTCTCCTCTTCCACTTCGCGGATGGCCGCTTGAAGGGCTTTTTCGCCGGCTTCAATCCCCCCTTTGGGGAAATCCCAGTAGTCGAAGGATTGCAGTAACAGGAAATTCCAGCCGTCGACCTCCTGTCGGACGACAACAACTCCCGCTGAAATGTCTGTTACTTGGGTCATTTTTCGTTTTCCAGTGTTTAAGTACTGCGCTAGCTTGTCGATGCTAATGAAAAGTCACCAATGGCAGTTTCTCTATGAATACCATTAATTTTGTGGCACATCGTGGGCTAATGCAACATTATCCTGAAAATACTCTGATTTCTTTCCAGAAGGCTCTTCAGGCGGGTGCATGTTACCTGGAGTTGGATGTTCATCTTAGCCGTGACCATATTCCTGTGGTAATTCATGATGCTCTGCTAGAGCGCACCACAGACCAGTCTGGCGCTGTCTTTGATTACACCGCGACAACACTAAATAGTATGTCGGCGGGTTATCACAAACGTTTTGCAGAAAAGTTTGACTCGGAAACTATCCCTTTGTTGAGTGATGTCGTCAATTTATTGCAGCAATGGCCGCAAGCCCGCTTGTTTGTTGAATTAAAGCGTAAGAGTCTCAGTCACTTCGGTCGGGAGTTGATGTTGCAGAAGGTGGTAGAGGTGATTGCCCCTATTTCTGATAGAGCCATATTGATTTCTTTTGATTTTCCGGTAATGGCGATGGCAAAGAGGCAGTTGCTTGCTCCTATTGGCTGGGTATTCGAGGAGTGGGATTTGGCGAATCGGGAGAGAGCAGAGCAGCTGCAACCTGATTATCTATTTGCCGACTATGATGAGATGCCTACTGATACCGATGCACTGTGGCCAGGGCCTTGGCAATGGGTGCTGTACGATGTGGTGGAGCCGGCCATTGCGGCTGGGTTGATTGCCCGAGGTGCGATGGTGGAGAGCAAAGATATCCGGCAGTTGATCGCTGCTGAGGAGCCGTAATGCCGCTGACTTTCGATGTGGTGGTGATTGGAGGGGGGATTCATGGTGTTGGAGCAGCACAGGCGGTAGCCGCTGTGGGTTATTCGGTGGCGGTGCTTGAGCAGCGTGAGCTGGCTTGGGGGACCTCCAGTCGTTCCAGTAAGTTGATTCATGGCGGTTTACGCTATCTGGAGAGCGGACAGTTTTCGGTGGTGCGCGAGTGCCTGCATGAGCGTGCACTACTTACCAAGCTGGCTCCAGAGCTGGTCACATTGACACCTTTCTATATTCCCATCTACCAAAACACCTCAAGGCGTGCTTGGCAGATACGGAGTGGCTTATCGCTTTATGCCATTCTGGCAGGTTTTTCTGAGGGAGCTGGTTTCCGTAAGCTGGCAAAAGCTGAGTGGTCAGACTTGGATGGGCTTGAGCAAGAGGGTTTACAGGCAGTTTTTCAGTATTGGGATGGCCAGACGGATGATGCTGCATTAACCCGGGCCGTCATGGCTTCCGCTTCCCAGTTGGGCGCGGCGCTTTTTCAGCCAGCCAGATTTCTGGGGGCTGAAGTGGCAGAGCAGGGGGTAACTTTAAGGGCTGAGATTAATGGACAGAGGCAACAGATGGTGTGCCGTGCTGTCATTAATGCTGCGGGACCTTGGGTGAATCAGGTGTTAGGTTTAATAACGCCTCAGCCTGCGACTAACCAAGTGGATCTGGTTCAGGGGAGCCATCTGATACTGGACATGCCACTTGGTAGAGGGGTCTATTACATGGAGTCGCCGATTGATCGTCGAGCCATCTTTGCAATTCCTTGGAAAGGTAAAACCATGCTGGGGACCACTGAAAAGGTTTATCAGGGAGATCCTGCGAAAGTCATGGTAACCGCTGAGGAGCGGGATTATCTATTGAATACGTTGCAACATTACTTTCCTCAAACCCGGTCCGTATTACCTGATGAGCTTGCTAGTTTTGCTGGACTGAGGGTGTTGCCTCACAGCGATGAGAGCGCCTTTGGTCGATCCAGAGAGACGGTATTGCTGTGGAATGATCCACACCTTCGCCGAGTATTATCGATTTATGGCGGCAAGTTAACCGCTTATCGTGCTACGGCAGAGAGAGTGGTAGAGCAACTGCAAACCGTGTTGCCACCACGACAGCGGATTGCGGATACTCGAAAGCTTCTTTTAAAACCATAATGCCGTGGCCCGATACGCTTCTATTCTTTATACTGATTAAAATCATTCAAAAAGAGCGCAGGTAAAATGTCGCAAGCACTTGAAAATATTATCTATCTTAAAGATTATCAAGAGACTCCTTATATCATTCACAGCATTGATTTGAGTTTTGACCTGGAGGAGGGGGAGACTCGGGTACTTAACAAAATGTCGATCACACGCCGTGAAGGTGTGGAGGTTGATGAGCCATTAAAGTTAGATGGTGAGGCGTTGACGCTGTTGGCGATTCGCTTGGACGGTGTGCCATTGGCGGATGACCAATATCATGAGGCGGATGATAAGCTGGTGATTAATAATCTGCCAGGCGAGTTTACTCTGGAGATTGAAACGCGCATCCATCCTGAGAAGAATACCGCGCTTTCTGGTCTCTATAAATCCAGTGGAAACTTTTGCACTCAGTGTGAAGCTGAAGGTTTCCGCCGAATTACCTACTACTATGACCGCCCCGATGTGATGGCTAAATTCACTACCCGTATTACGGCCGATCCCAGGCACTATCCGGTGATGCTGTCCAACGGTAATTTGGTGGATAAGGGAACCTTGGATAATGGTCGTCACTGGGTGCTGTGGGAAGATCCGCACCCTAAACCGGCCTATCTGTTTGCATTGGTGGCAGGTGATTTGGCTCATATTTATGACACCTTTACCACCATGAGTGGCCGCCAGGTGGATCTCTATATCTATACCGAGCACCACAATATCGATCAATGTGATCATGCCATGCTCTCGCTAAAAAATGCGATGAAATGGGATGAGGAGGTATTCGGTCGTGAATATGATCTGGATATCTATATGATCGTGGCGGTGGATGATTTCAATATGGGGGCCATGGAGAACAAAGGGCTGAATGTCTTTAACTCCAAATTTGTGTTGGCGAAGCCGGATACGGCGACAGATACCGATTATCAAGGTATCGAAGGGGTGATCGGCCACGAGTATTTCCACAACTGGTCTGGTAACCGGGTGACTTGCCGTGATTGGTTCCAACTGAGTTTAAAAGAGGGCTTTACCGTTTTCCGTGATCAGGAGTTCAGTGCGGATATGCAGTCTCGCGGTGTGAAGCGCATTGAAGATGTGAATCTGTTGCGTACCCACCAATTCCGTGAAGATGCCAGCCCTATGGCTCATCCGGTACGCCCTGAGTCCTATGTGGAGATTAACAACTTCTATACCGTCACTATCTATGAGAAGGGTGGTGAGGTGATTCGTATGCAACAGTTGCTGCTGGGTAAAGAGGGCTTCCGTAAGGGGACTGATCTTTATTTTGATCGACATGATGGTCAGGCAGTGACCACAGATGATTTTGTAAAGGCGATGGAGGATGCCAACGGAGTGGATCTGAGCCAGTTCAAATTGTGGTACTCCCAGGCGGGCACACCGGAATTAAACGTAACCAGCCATTATGATGGTGCAACTAAACAGTTCACCCTGACGATTAAGCAGCACTGTCCAGACACACCCGGGCAAACCAATAAATTGCCCATGCATATTCCCGTAGCCATAGGGCTGTTGGATAGTCAGGGTAATGATATGCCGCTGCAGCTGCAGGGTGAGGGCACTGCAACGGACACTTTGGTGTTACACCTCAAAGAGGCGGAACAATCCTTCGTTTTTGAGAATGTTGATGAAGCGCCTACGCCATCAATTCTGCGGGGTTTCTCTGCACCGGTGAAATTGACGACGGATCTCAGTGAAGAGCAACAGTACTTCCTGATGGCCCATGATAATGATGATTGTGTCCGTTGGGATTCAGGCCAGCAGATCGCGGTTAAACTCATTTTGGATATTGCTAATGATATTCTGCAGGGTGAGGAGCCAGCATTGGATCTGCGCTTTATCAAGGCGATGGAGACGATTCTACAGAGTGCAGAGAGTCAGGATAAAGCCATGGTAGCGATGGCATTGACGTTGCCATCAGAGGCGTATTTGAGTGGTTTCATGAGCCCTATTGATCCAGTGGCGCTGCACCAGGCACGGTTGTTTGTGAAACAGCAGATCGCCCGCGCATTGGAGACGCATCTGTTGGAGGTTTACTTGGCTAACCGAGATGAGGGTGAGTTTAGGAATGATCCTGCCTCCATGGCCCAGCGAGCTTTGAAGAATGTCTGCCTGAGTTATTTGATGGAGACTGACGAAGCGGCTGTGGTAGGCCATTGTGAAACGCAATTCTACGGAGCTAACAATATGACCGATGTATTGGCTGCACTCTCTGCGTTGGTCAATAAGGATATGAGCTTGGCTGAGTCAGCCCTGGAGTCGTTCTACGATAAGTGGGCACAGGAGTCATTGGTGGTAGATAAATGGCTAATGTTGCAAGCCACATCACGGTTGTCGGGAACCCTAGAGAGGGTTAAAGGGCTAACCAAGCACCCAGCCTTTAAGCTGACTAACCCTAACAAGGTGCGCTCGTTGATTGGCGCCTTCTGCTCCGGTAATCCTGCCCAGTTTCATGATCTGAGTGGCGAGGGTTACCAGCTGCTAGCGGATTACATCATTGAACTGAATACGTTGAATCCCCAGATTGCCTCTCGCTTGGTGACACCGCTGGTCTCCTGGCGGAAGTATGATGAGCAGCGCCAAGCTTTGATGAAAGCTCAGCTAGAGCGTATTGCTTCAACCGATAAGCTCTCCAAGGATGTTTACGAGATGGTCAACAAAGCTTTGGCCTGATCTTTTTGCTGGACAGCCCACCGGTCTGGGTGGGCTGTCAGTGATAAAATGCTCCCTAATCCTGTCAAATCACCCCAAATTCCATCGATAAACCACCGTAGATTAAACCTTTTTGTTTGACTGGCCGATAGCCCCAAAGAGGAGGGCGTTAGCGTCTGTTTAGGTTTAATTCGACGAGTTGGGCCTAAAATGAAACCTAAACAGAACTTAGAGTCCTATAAAAATAATAATTCTGGGATATGTTGCTGGATAAGCTCTTGCGCTGTGGAGCATCTAGCTGCATCTCCCTGAATCATATTAAAGCTGACAGGCATGATGAATCTATTCGGAATGACAGCAAAATCGACTCTCTTGGCTTTACTACTTTGTGGGTGGTTAGGCCCGGTTTTTGCCGCAACACCTCAATATGATCCTCAGCGCGAGGGGGGGAAGGTCACCACCATTGCCCTGCCACCACTTCCCCAACTCCAGATCACCGAGCAGCCTGAAACACCCGTTGTCAAGGAAACCAAATCCACGCCAAAAATAGTGCCCTCCAAGGCCCAGGGGCTGGATGTGGTGCTGGTTATGGATAGCTCGGGCTCCATGAAGAAAAATGATCCCAATGATCTGCGTAAACCCGCTGCTAAATTATTGTTGTCGCTGTTAAGCAAGGGGGATCGGGCTTCCGTGGTGAGCTTCAGCGACCAAGGTTATCCAGTTGCTTATTTAACCCAGACCGATGGCAAACTCAATCGGGATATTCTGTTTAGTGCAGTGGATAAAGTCTCCAATAAAGGCGGCTATACCAATTTAACTGGGGCATTACTTGCTGCTGGCAGGGTGTTTGAACAAGCCTGGGATGAACAGCGCAAGCATGTTGTGGTGTTGATGTCTGATGGCAAGATGGACCTGGATTCCAAAGAACTGGATAAGAAAGCGACTGAACAGTTGATTACTCAGCTACTGCCTATGATGAAGAAAAGGCAGATTGAGGTTCACACTATCGCCTTCACCGAAAGCTCGGATATGCGTTTGCTGCAGAGTATCTCTAATTTGACGGATGGCCATTTTAATATGGCACTGAGTGATAAAAATCTGCATAGCGTTTTTGCTTCTATCTTTGAACAGAGTAAAGAGCCGGATATTCTGCCCATGCAGGGGGAGTATTTTAGTGTTGATAGCAATGTTAACGAGATCACCATTGTGGCTAATAAGGAGTCGATTAACACGCGCATTTCATTTACCTCCCCCAGCGGCATGGCGATTGAAGAGGATATCCGCCCAGGCAATGTAAAGTGGCTCTCATCAGATCAGTTTGATTTGATTACCATTCAACAGCCAGAGCCAGGGCGTTGGCAGATTTTTCCGCCTGCTGAGCAAAATCGAGCCTACATTATTACTGACCTGAAAATGGGCCTGAATCTGCAACCTGAACAGCCTCAGCCAGGTGAATATGCCAAACTCACCATGTGGCTGGAAGAAGGGGGGGGATTGTTGCGTAAGCAAGAGGTACTAGCTGCGCTACGGGTCGATTTGGTACATGAACTGCCTAACGGCAAAATTCAGCGTATGGCCTTACTCTCAGATCATGATCAGGCTAATCGATTAACCGGATACTTCAGTGTTGCTCTGCAGTTTCAGGATTATGGTCGCTACCGGATTGAGGTGAGGGCGACCACAGGCACCTTTGAACGTATCAAAACCAAGGTGGTGGATATTACCGCGGCAATGCAGCCTGATCAGGTCTTAAGAGCCCTACAAGATCCCAATGACCAGCAGCTACAACCGATTGCTGGGGCAGAACGTGTCTATCGTCCAGCACCGCCTCCACCTCTATCTCAACAAACCGCCTACCAGCAGAAGCAGGCAGCCCGACCAGCTGAGAAGTCTCCACCACCGCCAGTTGTTGTGCAGGCCGTTGAGCCGAAAGTGGAAAAGGAAGGTGGTTTCCTATTGGGATTGATGATCTTCATGATCTTCAACATGATCATTGCTATTGGTGCTGGTGTGGCGTGGTGGTTGATCAAAGGTAAAAAGCATCCACAGGAGGAGAAAAAATGAGTGTCGGTATCACATTAACTCTACTCTTTCTGTTGGAGGTTGCGTTGGTTGCTTCGGGGGCTGCCTATTATTTCTATCGTCAATGGCGTAAGGGGGGAGGAGGCATCAATCTGGAAGCTGAAATTGAAAAAGCGAAAAAAGAGGCAAAAGAGGCCGCGGAGAGAAGCAGTTTTAACGCCACTTTATCGCTACAATTTCTGATTGATGAGACCCGTGACTACCTGGAGATGGACGAGAATGACAAGGTCAATAACAAGGAGTTAAGTGAAGAACGAGTTGATATTCTGAAGCGACGTATTGGTTACCTGCAAGCAGAGAAGATGAGCCTGGAAGGACAGGGGGATAAGACCCACACTGCTTGGGGGCAACTCTATGATCGTTTGATTCCGCTCTTACCTAAAGAGGTTATCATCAACAATGAAGGTAATCCCGGACTGTGGAATGATGCGCGTAGTCTCTGCACCACTATTAAGATGCAACTGGGCGATTACATGAATACGGTGGATGAACTCATTAAGCGCCTTATGGAAGAGGGGAACCTGGATGAGGAGAGTATGGCGCAGTTGGAGGAGGCCAATGCATTTCGCGATCAGCTTGTCGGGCAATTGGAAGCACTCTCTAGTCTTGCCCACGCTACGATTGATGAGTCGGATGAAGAGGCAGCAGAGACGCTGTCTGATATCGATAAGCTGAAAAATATGTTGGGCGGTCAGAAAGATGCCATGGAAAACCTTATGGGTGCCATTGGTGATGACGAGATGCGCGAATCTTTACCAGAGCTTGAGGAACAACTGGCAGCGATTGAGAAAGCCAGCAAAGAACTCAAGATGTGCGTGGATGTACTGAAGATGGATCAAGGCGATGATGTTACGTCTGAAGCGCCATCCAGTGATAAAGCGAAAGCTGCTGCGGCAGCAGCAGTCGCCGGTGCAGTGGCAGCGGAGGCGGCTACTGATAAAGAGCCTGATGACGATGTGTTGATTGATGAGTTTGATGAGGCTGAGTATTTAGAGCACCTGCCTAAGACCAATCCTGATGAAGAAGATGAAGATGATGGAGCGCTGTTTGCGGAAATTGATGTGGAGAAAGCCATAGCGGAGTCTAAGGCCGATAAATTGAATCAAGAGCCAGAGCCAGAGCCAGAGCCAGAGCCAGAGCCAGAGCCAGAGCCAGAGCCAGAACCAGAACCAGAACCAGAACCAGAACCAGAACCAGAACCAGAGCCAGAACCAGAGCCAGAACCAGAGCCAGAACCAGAGCCAGAACCAGATACTGAAGCTTCGTTAATGGATGATGATGTGGAGGTGAATTTTGATGATCTGGTCTTCGATGTTGATCTGAATGAAGCGATTGATGAGGTCGAAGAGCCTAGTAAGGATGAATCGGTAGAAGAGCTGATTGATGAGCCTGCTGTTGCTGATAATGATGAAGCGGATGATGTGCTGGTGCCTGATTTCGACCCTGATGAGTTAATTGCACAAGCGCAGAGTAAGGAGAAAAAGCCATCCGAGGGCGAAGAGGAGGGCTATATCCATGATGATGAACTGGATGCAATACTGGATGCGGCAATAGAAGATATTGATGTGCCAAAATAGTAAGGGCGTTAATAACGCCCTTACGATGTCTACTATTTTTAATTACATTTTACTGCAATACAGGTGAAAACAGTGTGTCTGGGAGGGATTCAGGAAAGTTAACCTCCTTGATTTCAGTATGTCCGGTATAGCTTCCCATTGCGTAGTGCTCTTCTTTGAAGGCGATAGCCCGCCCATCAATAACACGGTAATCATGATAGAAAGTGGCGAACTGCATATTCTGCCCCATCATCTCCATAACACCCCAGGTAGCGAGGATAAAGCCGGTTTCGGCATCGCTATCAATAATTAGGCGAAGTCCATTTACATTTAAATCGATACCGTGATGGGCAACACCATTCTCATCAGTACGGGTACCCAGATCTTTGGCAATGTCGCGGTGTTCCAATAGCTGTTTTGCCGGCATCATACGCATTGCCTGTAATTGGGTCGCTTTGGCAAAGGGTTCACTGCCTAGCTGGCCATGATCCCAGACTTTATCTCCATTAAGTTGGCGTAGTTCACTGTCATTGCCCGGATAATCGATGCTGATACGGAATTTGTCAGGGTATTGGTAGCTGCGCTGGGTTGAGCCCATCGCGTGACGGCTTTGCGAGAAAGTATCACCGGTATGCACGATCGCCTGTGTTTTTTTCCACACTTCAGCGCCGCCATGAGCGTTAAGGATTTTGTCGATTCGCTGATTTAAGGTCACTTCTTCTGCGAGGGTGGGTGAAGAGACAAGGCTGAGGGCTAAACAGGTGAAGGCAAAAAGATATCGAGTCATTAGGTGAACCTTTCTATGAGTTTCACGTATCTTACCATAGGAAGCTCAACGGAAAAGTGCTGCCGGTTAGCGGATCATCCGCTTGATATTCACTTAATGATTAGGATGGGACGTGACTATGAAAAGGTTTCGTAGCAATACTCTCCATAAGCACCGCAAACCTCTTGTTCCTGAGAAGTGATGCGGGTAATGACATCATCACCATTTAAGGTTGTGAGTGTTTTATCTTTAGCGCTTAGGATAAATTTGAAGCCACTATCGTTAATAGGGGAAGGTACACAGTCCAGCGTTAGCTGGGTATGGGCCTCGATCGCTCTTGGGCAGAAAGACAGGGTGATGTTATTAACCGTTATCGACCAGTCATCATCGTAATGTTTGTCATGAACTCTCAGTTCATACTCCTCTCCAGTGTGGAATATGTGGAATTGAACAGGTACGTGATGCTCATCCCTTAGCGAGGTCAGCTTTTCGGCTGCGGAGGGCGTGACGGTAAAGGCTTTAAAATGGCTCATATAGAACTCCTCTATATTTTTCAGAGTCTCCTTTAAGTGTGGTCTGAATTCACAAAAATGCCAACTTTGTGTGGCAATAGGCGGAATAGCTAATATTTTTATGATGTGATGGAGTTAGGTGATTTTAACGGTCACTCTGCCACGGCACTCTCCCTGAAGGATTTGTGAAAAGCGTGGGGTGAGGGATGCCAGTGTCTCGGTACTGTGAGAGATAAGGTCTAGGTGTTGGGGTTTGAGTTCATGACCAAGTCGTTGCCAAGTTGCCCGGCGTAGTGAGGGTGGACAATAGGTGGAATTGACCCCTAATAAGCTGATGCTACGTAGAATAAAGGGCATAACGGTAGTGTTGAGTTGATGACCGCCGGTAAGGCCAATCGAGGCGATATTTCCCCATGGCTTGACGGTGCGGGTGAGCCATGCCAGAGTTTCACCGCCTACCATATCCACAGCCCCTCCCCATTGGCCTGATTCTAAAGGGTGAGTACCCATTTTTAATTGATGGCGGTCGATGACTTTTGCGGCTCCCAGTTGTTTCAGATACTCCTGTTGATCACGCTTACCACTCAAAGCTGCTACCTCATAACCTGCTTTATTGAAGATATCCACGGCCAGTGAGCCCACTCCGCCACTGGCGCCGGTGATGAGAATGGGTCCCATCGTGGGTGTTTGACCATTTTGTTCCATGCGATGAAGGGCCAATGCGGCCGTAAAGGCGGGGGTGCCCATTACCATCGCTTCAAAGAGATCGATGCCTGAAGGAATATGGCAGAGACAATCGGCGGGTAGTCGGGCAATTTCACTATAGCCGCCATCATAGATTTCGCTTAGGCCAGCACCGCTGACCAGCACTTTATCACCGGCTTTAAATTCCTCGTTCTCTGATGACTCAACAGTGCCAGAGAGATCAATACCGCCAACCAGAGGATAGGACTTTAGGATGGCCCCTTTGCCGGCAACCGCCAGGGCATCTTTGTAATTAATACCGGAGTAGGCTACGCGAATGATGACATCTCCTTGAGTAAGTTGATCAAGGGTCAGATTTTCAAGTTGGTAGTGTCCCTGCTGGTCGTAGATGCGTAGCGCTTTAAAGGTGTTCACGAGGCCAACTCCCGACGATTTTTAAATTGCTCCAGGACTTCTGGGTTGGCCAGGGCTTCCGTATTACTCACTGGGCGATTGTGGATCACATTGCGAACTGCCAGCTCGACTATTTTGCCGCTGATGGTGCGGGGGATATCCGTGACCTGAAGGATTTTGGCGGGGACGTGGCGGGGGGTGGTGTTGTCCCGTATCTGTTTTTTGATCTGTTGAATCAGTGTGTCATCAAGTTGTATGCCATCCCGTAGTTTGAGAAATAGGATGACTCGCACATCGCCCTGCCAATCTTGGCCAACGGCGATGCTTTCCAACACCTCTGGGAGTTTTTCCACTTGGCGGTAGATTTCGGCCGTGCCAATGCGCACTCCACCAGGGTTGAGTACTGCATCGGAGCGGCCATAGATGATGAGTCCATCATGTTGGGTTAGCTCTGCAAAGTCGCCGTGAGCCCAGACACCCGGGAAGCGGGAGAAATAGGCGTTGCGGTAGTGCTCGCCACTCTCATCGTCCCAGAAATAGATGGGCATCGAGGGGGTTGGGGCTTCACATACCAGTTCACCAGGTTGATTGCGTAACGTTTTACCCTGCTCATCGTAGATGGCTACTTTCATTCCCAGCCCCCTACATTGTAATTCCCCCCGATAAACGGGTTGTATTGGATTGCCTAAAGCAAAGCAGGAGACGATGTCAGTGCCTCCTGAGATGGAGGCGAGATGAATATCCGGCTTGATGTGTTGATAAACGTAATCATAACTTTCAGGCAGTAGCGGCGAGCCGGTAGAGAGTATCATCCTCAGGCTGGCTAGCTGGTGGCTTTGGGCGGGTATTGCACCGCTTTTCTCTAGTGCTGAAAGGTATTTTGCACTGGTGCCGAATAGGTTCATCTCATATTGCTGGGCATAATCAAAAAGCACCTCTGGTGTGGGGTGGAAAGGTGAGCCATCGTAAAGCATGACCGTTGCCCCAACCGCCAAGCTACTGACTAACCAATTCCACATCATCCAGCCGCAGGTGGTGAAGTAGAAGATTCTCTCCTCAGGTTTTAGATCACTGTGTAGTACCAGCTCTTTGAGGTGCTGGATCAAGGTACCCCCGGCACTATGAACAATACACTTAGGCTTACCCGTGGTGCCTGAGGAGTAGAGAATATAGAGCGGATGATCAAAAGGAAATTGGGTAAAGTGGATCACCTGTTCATCACTTAAAAAGTCAGCGAATAGCGTGGCGTTAGGCAGTTGGTCATAACTGGGGAGATCATTGAGATAGGGAACCAGGATGACCTTCTCCAGGCTGGGGATTTGTGTGGCGATTTCACCGACCCGTTGTAGGGTGTCAAAGCCCTTGCCTTTAAAATAGTAGCCGTCGCAGCAGAAGAGTAGGCGGGGAGTAATTTGACCAAACCGCTCTATGGCGCCATTGGTGCCGAAGTCGGGAGAGCAGGAGGACCATATAGCGCCGATAGAGGCGGTGGCCAGCATGGCAATCACGGTTTCAGGAATATTGGGCATAAAGCCGGCGATCCGATCACCGGGTTGAATGCCATGATTTCGCATGGCACCGGCTAGCTGCGCCACCTTTTGGTAGAGTTTGCCATAGCTAAGGGTGTATGCCAGTCGATCCTCATTTTTAAAGATCAGGGCGGGTTGTTCATCCTGACGACTGAGTAGGTTTTCCGCAAAATTAAGTTTGGCGCCTTGAAACCATTTGGCACCGGGCATGGTGTTGCCATCTTGAAGTACTGACACCCATGGGTTAGCTGCTTTTATATTGCAGAATCGCCAAACGGCGGGCCAGAATTGCTGGGGATGCTCGGTAGACCACTGGTATAGGCTGGGGTAATCGTTAAGGGAGAGTCCATGCTGTTGGTTCACATAGCCGATAAAGCGCCATAGGTTGCTGTTGGCAACCTGTTCTGGGGAGGGGCTCCAGATTGGGGCATTGTCGTCAGTAGTGGGGTTCATCAATTCACCCTTGAATTGGTAGTGTTTTTAATTATAGATCCTGAATCAAGTTCAGGATGACGTCGCTTTTTATCACCATGACATAAATTTTCGTCATGCCGGGCTTGACCCGGCATCCAGAGGGTGTGTCTTTTTGAGGTGGATCCTGAATCAAGTTCAGGATGACGTAGGTTTTTGTCATCATGACGTAGGTTTTTGTCATCATTGCGCCGACTGTTGTCATTCCGGGCTTGACCCGGAATCCAGGAATCGTGCTCTTCCGAGGGAGGTCTTGAACTAAGTTCAGGGCGACTCTGGGGCGTCACTTGGGCTGCATCCTTAAGGCTCCATCCAGTCGGATAGTTGCGCCGTTTAACATGCTGTTCTCATAAATTTGTTGCACCAGCATGGCAAATTCCCGTGGATTTCCCAGGCGTGGTGGATAGGGGGTGTTCGCGGCTAGTGCTTCGCGGGCTTCTTGGGGGAGAGTGTCAAACATAGGGGTTTCAAAGAGCCCTGGAGCGATGGTGTTGACGCGAATGCCGATACGGGCAAACTCACGGGCCAGGGGCAGGGTCATGCTGGCCACGCCACCTTTGGAGGCGGCATACGCCGCTTGGCCAATCTGCCCTTCCATGGCAGCAATAGAGGCGGTATTGATGATGACGCCCCGCTCATTATCATCCCCTTGGGGGTGGTTATACTGCATAACGTTGGCTGCAGCGCGACAGAGGGTGAAGGTGCCGATCAGGTTAATCTGAATGACTTTGGCGAAAGTGGCACTGCTCATCAGCTCATCCCGCCCTAATACCCGCTGGCTGGGGGCGATACCGGCACAGTTAACGGCCAAGGTGATGGGGCCTATCTTCTCTACCGCACTGGCAATGGCGTCATCCACTTGAATCTCATCACAAACGTCAGTGTGGAAGAAGTGCCGGTATTCATGCTGTAGATTGCCCGGTTTCAGGTCGAGGATAGCAACTTGGCCTCCGGCTGCCAGAATATGCTTGGCAACGGCTTCACCCAGTCCCGAACCCCCTCCACTTATGGCGGCTTTGCATTGCGTAAAATTCATCGTTTTCCAACCCAAGTTAGTCGTTTAGATTGTGGCGAGTCTGGCCTGCTTTGTCCGACGTTTGGCAATATGTACCTGGGCGACTTTGCTCTGGTTTTGACGCCCCAGGCGTTGACAGATGAAATCGCCGGCGGCAATGACCTTTTCCAAATTTACGCCAGTTTTAATACCCATGCCTTCTAGCATATAGAGTAGATCTTCTGTCGCCACATTGCCGGTTGCACCATTTGCATAGGGGCAGCCTCCCAATCCGGCAACGGAACTGTCAAAAGTGGTAATACCCTGTTCCAGACAGGCGTAGATGTTGGCCAGTGCCTGTCCCCGGGTATCGTGTAGATGCAGGGCAAGCTGGCGTATGGGAACTTCTTGACTGACGGTTTTAACCAGTGCCTTGGCCTGCTTGGGAGTACCGATGCCGATGGTGTCACCTAAGGAGATTTCATAACAACCCAGTTGATAGAGTGCTTTGGCCACTTCGGTCACTTTGCTGAGTTGGACATGGCCTTGGTAGGGACAGCCCAGCACGCAGGAGAGATAGCCTCGCACCTTGATGCCACGCTCTGCCGCCATCGCCATGATTGGCTTGAAGCGTTCTAAGGATGTCGCAATCGAGCAGTGAATGTTTTTTTGGGTGAACAGTTCCGATGCGGCGGTAAAAATAGCGATCTCTTCCACGCCGATACCGATTGCCCGCTGCATTCCAATGAGATTAGGCACCAGCATGGGATAGTGGATATCAGGGTAAAGCAGAATCTCCTGATAGAGGCGGTCACTGTCTGCCATTTGTGGTACCCATTTGGGGCTTACCAAACTGCCGACTTCGATACTCTTTAACCCACTTTCAGAAAGCATGTTGATGAGTGTGGCTTTGTCCCGCAAAGGGAGTTTATTCGGTTCATTTTGCAGACCATCTCTTGGTCCAACTTCGACGATTTTGATTGATCTACCCATGACGTATCTCACTTCTTCCATAATGGCCTTGCGTCCGGTGGCTTCTCTCTTGGCCACTCATTTCGTTACCCAATTTGGCCGACGCTTTTCTAGAAAGGCAGCTAATCCCTCTTGTCCCTCATCGCTGCTACGTATCTCTGCAATTAGACTGGCTAGCTGCTGATCTTTCTCCAGCTGGGTAAACTCCCTGAGCATCGACTTACATTGAGCGATAGCATTTGGACCTGCTTGTAATAAGGCTTGTCGTTGTTGTTCGATCCCCTCATCTAGCTGCTCCACATCTGCGACAGTGTGGATGAGGCCCAGCTCTTTTGCTTGGTAGGCATTGAAGCGTTCGGCGGTGAGGAAGAGGCGTCGGGCATGACGGATGCCTATTGCCTCGATGATATAGGGTGCGATCATTGCAGGTATCAATCCAAGGCGCACTTCGCTAAAAGCAAACTGGCAAGTATGGGCGGCGAGAGCGATATCGCAGGCGGCGATTAAGCCTAGTGCTCCGCCATAGGCAGGGCCATTGATACGGGCGATGGTGGGTTTATCCAGTTGATGGAGGGTGCGTAGTAGGGTCGCGAGTTGCAGGGCATCTTGTTGGTTCTGTTCTGGCGTGTAGTTAACCGACTCTTTCATCCATTGCAAGTCAGCACCGCTACAGAAGCTTTCGCCATTGCCGGTGAGAATGATGATGCGAACGCGCTTATCGTCGGCCAGTTGACGCAACTGCCCGGTTAATTGATTCATCATCGGGACATTGAGGGCATTGTGGCGCTCAGGTCGATTCAGGGCGAGGGTGCAGACACCTTGATTGTCCAATTGATGGGTAATTAGGGTCATGGCTACATCCTAAAGATACCGTAATCTGTCTGTTTAGCCGATTTGTTAAGGGAGGCGCGGATACCCATGGCGACTACTTTACGGGTATCCAGCGGATCGATGATGCCATCATCCCAAAGTCGGGCGGTGGCGTAATAGGGGTGACTGCGCTGTTCATACTGCTCGCGAATCTCTTTGGTGTAGGCTTCTGCATCCTTGTCACTCCAGCCGCCTCCTTGTTTTGTGACGCTGTCACGCTTTACGCTGGTCAATACATTGGCCGCACACTCACCGCTCATTACCGAGATACGGGCATTGGGCCACATCCATAACTGATTGGGGCTGTAGGCGCGGCCACACATGGCGTAGTTGCCTGCACCGAAAGAGCCGCCAATCACCACGGTGAATTTGGGCACTTCGGCACAGGCGACAGCAGCGACCATCTTGGCGCCGTGTTTGGCGATTCCCTCCTGCTCGAACTTTTTGCCCACCATAAATCCAGAGATATTTTGTAGAAACAGCAGTGGGATGTTACGTTGGCAGCAGAGTTGAATGAAGTGACATCCCTTCAATGCCGATTCGGAAAAGAGGATGCCGTTATTGGCCAATATCCCGATGGGGTAGCCATCCAGATGAGCAAATCCACACACTAGGGTGGGACCATAGAGTTTTTTAAATTCATGGAACTCGGAGGCATCCACCAAGCGGGCGATAATCTCCCTAACATCGTATTGGTAGCGCATGTCGTGATTGACGATGCCGTAGAGCTCCTCAGCAGGATAGAGTGGTGCTTGTGGCGGAATGCGTTGAATGGAATCAGGCTTTTTCCAGTTCAGGTGAGCAACGATGTCGCGAGTAATTTGCAGTGCATGCTCATCGCTCTCGGCCAAATGGTCAGTGACGCCAGAGAGCTTGCTATGCATCTCTGCACCGCCCAGAGTCTCGCTATCCACTACCTCACCTGTTGCGGCTTTTACCAGCGGGGGGCCACCCAAAAAGATGGTGCCTTGCTGTTTTACGATGATGGCTTCATCCGCCATGGCGGGTACATAGGCACCACCGGCGGTACAGGAACCCATTACCACAGCAATCTGTGGGATGCCCATGGCCGACATGCGGGCCTGGTTGTAGAAGACCCGACCAAAGTGGTCCCGGTCAGGGAAGACCTCATCCTGCATGGGCAGGAAG
Organism: Thiohalomonadales bacterium; assembly: GCA_050295955.1. Taxonomy (GTDB): domain Bacteria; phylum Pseudomonadota; class Gammaproteobacteria; order RBG-16-57-12; family RBG-16-57-12; genus JAFLJP01. The sequence goes on along the minus strand of JBNKQQ010000025.1, from coordinate 96,579 downwards.
GCGCCACCGGAATCTACTAGATAGATGCAGGGGAGGTGGTTTTGCTGGGCGATCTCCTGAGCCCGTAGGTGTTTTTTGGCGGTTAGAGGGTAGTAGGTGCCCCCCTTTACCGTGGCATCATTGGCGATGATCAGCACTTCTTGGCCATGGATGATACCAATACCGGTGATGATGCCGGCGCTGGCAACTTTGCTGTCATACATGCCGTAGGCGGCGAGGCTGGAAAACTCCATAAAGAAGCTATCGGGGTCGACCAATTGTTTAATACGATCCCGGGCTAATAATTTTCCTCGGGATATATGTTTGTCTTGAGCTTGACCTGACCCGCCGCCGAGTACTGATTCCAGTCTCTCTTGTAGATCTTTGACATAGAGGCGCATATAACCTGCATTTTCGGCAAAGTTAGGAGTGGTAGGATCGATTTTGCTTTTAATGATGGCCATGGCGTTTTCTCACACCTTTTCCAAGGCAACCGCTGTTGCTTCACCTCCACCGATACATAATGAGGCGATGCCTTTTTGTTTGTTATGTTTCATCATGGCATGTAGCAAGGTGACAATGATACGTGCGCCGGTAGCGCCTATTGGGTGGCCAAGGGCACAGGCTCCGCCATAAATATTGACCTTGCTGTGATCGAGCTTCAACTCTTGCATTGCAGCCATGGTGACAGCGGCGAAGGCTTCATTGATCTCATAAAGTCCCACCTCTTCATCACACCAGCCGGTTTTGCTGTAAAGCTTATCAATGGCGTGAATGGGGGCGAGGGTGAAGTCCTCGGGTGCCATGGCGTGGCTACTGTGGGCAACAATGCGAGCCATAGGGGTAAGGCCCAGCGATTTGGCGCGACTCTCTTCCATCAGCATCAATACTGCAGCGCCATCGGAGATGGAGGCGGAGCTGGCCGCGGTCACCGAGCCCTCTTTTTTAAAGGCGGGTTTAAGATCGGGAATCTTTTCCGGCTTGCACTTGAATGGGGTTTCATCTTTTTCGATGAGTTGTTCACCCCCTCGTGAGGGAATGGTAATCGGGGCGGTCTCTTCATCAAAGACATCACTACTACAGGCTGCTATGGCACGACGAACAGACTCAATGGCATAGGCATCCTGCTGTTCCCGAGTAAAACCGAATTTCTCCACGCAACGTTCTGCGTAGATACCCATGGGCTCGCCTTCATACGCGTCCTGTAGGCCATCATAGAGCATATGGTCCAATACCTCGCCATGGCCAAAACGCATGCCACCCCGAGCATTAGGCAGCAGATAAGGGGCTTGGCTCATGGACTCCATGCCGCCAGCAATCATGCAGTCGGCATTGCCTAATAAAATGCTGTCATAGCTCTGCATCACCGCTTTCATGCCAGAGCCACATACCTTGTTAAGGGTGGTGCAGGGAATCGAGGAGGGAAGTCCTGCATTGATCACTGCCTGGCGGGCAGGTGCCTGTCCCAGGCCGGCGGAAAGCACACATCCCAGGGTGACTTCATCTATATTTTCTGGAGCCACAGAGGTAGATGCCATCAGTGCTTTTATCGCTGTGGCTGCCAGCTTGTGGGCAGGTAGGCTGGATAGGCTTCCCATAAAACTGCCGATGGGGGTTCGCTTTGCTGCGACAATGACTACGCTACGTTTCTCTGTCATGTTGCACCTCGATTTTTAGACCCACAAAAACAACAGCTTAGTCGTTTTTGTGGATTTTGGAGTCTAGCCATTTATCGGTATTGTTGGTTAATAATTGAGCATTTTTCTCTAATTTTAATGTGGGGTTAGGCCGAAAACCTTAGTGTTGTCCTATGATGAAATTGAGACTTGGTGGGTGAAAAACGCCAATCGGAGAGTGTAAATGAATGGTTTAGATCAGACGAGTTCAGAGATAGCCAAGCCGTTGCCGCTGAGGTTTATTACGGCCACTTCAATCTTCGATGGCCATGATGTCTCAATCAATATTGTGCGACGTATTCTCCAGGATATGGGCATGGAGGTGGTACACCTGGGTCATAACCGAGGGGTAGATGAGATTGTTAGTGCGGCACTGCAAGAGGATGCGGATGCCATTGCGATCAGCTCCTATCAAGGTGGCCATCTGGAGTATTTCAAGTATCTGGTGGAATCCCTGAAACAGGTTGGTGCAGGACATATAGTCGTGTTGGGTGGTGGTGGAGGCACCATTACTGCTGATGAGGCAGCACAAATGGAGGCATATGGGGTTGCTAAGGTTTATACCCCAGAAGATGGTCGCCAGTTAGGGTTGTTGGGCATGGTGGGGGATATGGTGGGGCGTGTGAAACGCACTATCCGTCCTGCGAGAATGGTCCAGCTTTGTGGTGTGGCGGATCACTTTGCCTTGGCACAAAATCTAAGTTTGATTGAGCAAGGGCGGTTTACTCTGGCGCTACCTGAATCCCACAAAGTGGCTCCGGTGATCGGCATCACAGGCACTGGTGGTGCAGGTAAGAGTAGTGTGATTGATGAGCTGCTGCATCTTTATTTACGTCACTTTCCAGAGATGCATATCGCAGTACTGGCTATTGATCCTACTCGCCATAAAAGTGGTGGGGCGTTATTGGGGGATCGAATTCGTCTTAATAGTCTTAACTCACCGCGGATCTACCTACGCTCCATGGCAACCCGCTGTAAGGATTGGGCCATCAGCCCATCGGTTCAAGAGGCGATTGATTACCTGAAACAGGTGGGATTTGATTTGGTCTTGATAGAGACGGCGGGTACCGGTCAGGCGGATATCGCCATTGCGGAACTGGTGGATTTCTCTCTCTATGTCATGACCAATGATTATGGTGCACCCAGTCAGCTGGAGAAGATCCAGATGCTGGACTATGCCGACTTTGTGGCTCTGAATAAGCGGGATCGCCGTGGTGCTGAAGACGCACTACACGATATTCGCAAACAATGGCGGCGTAACCGGGGGGCCTTTGACCTGCCGGATGAGATGGTGCCAGTGTACGCCACTATGGCTAGCTATTGGCAGGATGCGGGGATTCGCCAGTTATTTATCGGGCTATGCGATACCTTGGGGTGGGATCATGAACCCTCGTCACCCCACCATGGACAGCCACCTCAGCTGATTGCTAACGAACGTAGCCACTATCTGAGTGAAATTGTTCATAAAGGGCGGGATGCCAATCGTCTGCTGGCACAGCAGGTGAAAGCGGCTAGTGAGGCCTACCACTACTACCACAGTCTCTCTGCACTGGGGGATCCCGAGCTACCTGAGCCACTTCATGCCTTTGCGCAAAATAGTAATCAGGGCGGCCATACACTGCAGCGATTGCGTCATCTTTATCATGAGGCACTACATCGGATTGGCAAGGCGGGGATTGCTCTGTTACAGGACTGGCCCCAACAGTGTGAGGCGATGTGTGCCGAGCATTACCAATATGAGGTGCGTGGGGAGAAATACAGCGGTGATAATTACCAGCAGAGTTTGAGCGGTTTGGCGATACCCAAGGTGGCAGTGCCCCATTATCAGGATTGGGGAGAGCAACTGCGCTTTCTGCTGAAAGAGAATCTGCCTGGCCACTATCCCTATACGGCTGGCGTATTTCCTTATCGCCGTAGTGGTGAAGATCCCACCCGTATGTTTGCTGGCGAGGGTACCCCTGAACGCACCAATCGACGTTTTCACTATCTCGCCCTGGGGCAGAAAGCGAAGCGCCTTTCCACGGCTTTCGACCCTATCACCTTGTATGGGGAAAATGCCGATCAACGCCCAGACATATACGGCCGCATTGGGATGTCTGGTGTATCTATCACCTGTCTGGATGATATGAAAAAACTCTACTCCGGCTTTGATCTTTGCTCGCCGGATACCTCGGTCTCCATGACCATTAATGGCCCAGCCCCTATTTTGCTGGCTTGGTTTCTGAATACGGCTATTGATCAGCAAGTGGAGAAACATCTTAAGTTCAGTGGCCAGTGGGCGCAGGCAGAACAGAAAATCGCTGCCCTCTATGAGGGGCAGAGTAGGCCTCAATACCATGGTGAGTTGCCGGATGGTAGCAATGGTATGGGCTTAGGCATGCTGGGGGTGACGGGTGATCAACTGCTCTCCCCAGAGAAGTATCAGGAGATCAAAGACCATACACTGAAAGTAGTACGGGGGACTCTGCAGGCGGATATCCTCAAGGAGGACCAAGCACAGAACGAGTGTATTTTCCCCCTGGAATTTGGTTTGCAGATGATGGGGGATGTTCAGCAGTATTTCATTGATCATCAGGTAAAGAATTATTACAGCGTTTCGGTGAGTGGCTACCACATTGCTGAAGCTGGTGCTAACCCCATTACCCAGCTTGCTTTTACCTTGGCAAATGGATTTACCCTGGTGGAGTACTATCTTGCCAGGGGAATGAAGGTGGATGATTTCGCACCCCAGATGAGCTTTTTCTTTAGTAACGGCATGGATCCGGAATATGCGGTGATTGGGCGGGTGGCACGACGAATCTGGGCCAGGGCAATGCGTGATGTTTATGGTGCTAATGCCCGCAGTCAAAAGCTCAAATACCATATCCAAACCTCTGGACGGACCCTGCATGCGCAAACCCTGGGTTTCAATGATATTCGTACCACCCTACAAGCGTTATATGCGATTTACGATAACTGCAATAGCTTACATACCAACGCCTATGATGAAGCGCTAACCACGCCCACAGAAGAGTCGGTACGTCGTGCCTTAGCGATCCAGATGATTATCAATCAGGAGCTGGGGCTCAATTACAACCAAAATTCGCTACAGGGCGCTTATATTATTGACCAGCTGACGGATTTGGTAGAGGAGGCGGTCTATGGTGAGTTTGAACGCTTAAGCCAACGTGGTGGTGTTTTCGGAGCCATGGAAAGCTTGTATCAGCGCAGTAAAATTCAGGATGAGAGCCTCTACTATGAACATAAAAAGCATGATGGTTCACTCCCGATTGTGGGGGTAAATACCTTCCTTGCCGAGCAATTTGCAGCAGAGCATCAGCGAGAGCTGATTCGGTCAACCGAGCAGGAGAGAGTGGCTCAGGTGAATGCCGTGGATCAGTTGAGCCGCTTTCATCAGTCAGATAAAAAATTACAGCTGACTCAATTGCAGCAAGCCGTTGAAAAGGGGGAGAACAGTTTCGCCTGTTTGATGGCGGTGAGCAAAGTTGCCACTCTGGGGGAGATCAGTGCTGCATTGTATGAGGTTGTTGGGCGCTATCGTCGACGGGTTTGAGCATATGGGAATATAAGGATGTTTTTATTTTTTATTAAAAAATAGTGACTTGTTACGATAAGGCTATATGTCCAACAATATAGCAGAGTGTGTGTAATGAGTATTCAGGAGACAATGCCGGCAAGGTTGAAGGCATCCGGTATCCATTTTTCAGCCAGCTTACTGATTTTCCTGGCGCTGTTGGGCCTTATCTATTATGTGTGGTATCCACAAGCCCTGTTCTGGAGTGATGGGGGAATTCAGGGAGTAAAAATCCTGATTGGCGTAGACTTGGTGCTTGGGCCATTACTTACACTGCTTATTTACAATCCAACCAAGACACGCAAGCACATCATTATGGATCTTTCTGTCATCATCCTGATCCAGCTCTCTGCCATGGCATGGGGTGTTCATAATATTTATAGTCAAAGACCAGTAACTCTGGTGGCCGATGAGGGCATTCTTCATCCAATGACCCAGCCTATCTATAGTGAGCAGCTGGTTGAGTATGAGTCATTAAGCTCAGGGTCAATACCTGCTGTGGTATACAGCCGAAATCCTCAAAATACAGATGAGCAGACAGGGTTGATCTCCTACTCTATGATAGAAAATATCCCTAAGTGGCAGGTCGGTTTTCTTCATGAACCTGCTGCTAAGCATATGGATGCTATCCGTAAGATGTCAGTGGATGTGGCGCAGAGATTTAAAAATGCCCCAGCTGTTTATGATGCCTACCAGCAAATTCGAGCCCAATATGGCGATGAATTAATCTATCTTCGCTTTGAAGGGAGATATGGTAATTCCATCATTGCAGTGAATGAAAGTGGCGAGATAGTGAGCAGTATTTGCCTAATGTAGGGGCATGCATGGAAAAGTTGATGCGCCACATAGTCCGTTCTGCTATTGTGTGTGGCTCATTTTTAGACATTGTTTTATTGAAGAATAAGTTGCTCCATGGATAACCGAATCGAAAACCTGCACGTTACCTCTGAAGACCCGCTGATCCGCCCTGACCAAGTTAAGGCGATGTACCCGCAAACGGAGAAGAGCGCTGAGACGGTGTGGCAGGGGCAACAGACGATTCGGGATATTCTGGATGGCAAGGACAAGCGCCTGTTCGTGGTAGTAGGTCCCTGCTCAATCCATGACGTAGATTTGGCCATGGACTACGCCAAACGCCTAAAAGCCCTGGCTGACGAGTTAAGCGATAGCCTTTATCTGGTGATGCGAGTCTATTTTGAGAAGCCACGCACCAGTGTGGGGTGGCAGGGATTGATCAACGATCCAGATATGGATGGTAGTTGTGATATTGCCAAGGGATTGCTGATGTCCCGAAAATTGCTGCTGAAAGTGTCTGAGTTGGGAATGCCAGCAGCTGGCGAGGCGTTAGATCTGATTACACCACAGTACGTTCAGGACCTCTTCTCATGGACGGCTATCGGCGCACGTACCACCGAATCCCAAACCCACCGCAAAATGGCAAGTGGCTTCTCAGCACCTGTTGGTTTTAAAAATGGCACCAATGGTGATTACGATGTCGCGATCAATGCCATTCTTTGTGCTTCCCATAAAAATGATTTTGTCAGTATTGATCCCAAGGGGCAGGTTGCGGTGATCCGTACTAAGGGAAATCCCTATACCCACATGGTGTTACGTGGTGGCAGTGATGGCCCTAATTACGATGCCAAACATATCGCTACCTGTGAAAAGCAGATTCAACACGCAGGTCTACCCGTGAATATCATGGTGGACTGCAGTCACGCCAATTCCCATAAAGACCACAACAAGCAGTTGTTGGTGTTGGATGATATTGCCAAACAGATCAATGAAGGTAACCGCTCTATTAAGGGTGTCATGGTTGAGAGTAATATCAAGGCGGGTAATCAACCAATTCCAGAGGATCTATCTCAATTGGAGTACGGTGTCTCGGTAACTGATAAGTGCATCGATTGGGAGGCTACCGAGTCAGCCTTGCGAAAGCTTGCTGAGCAGGTTTCTGATGCATTGAAAGAACGCTAAGGCCTCATCGAGGCCTTTTTTATGTCACATAGGGGGCGCGTTTCACAAGATACCAGCCCATGGTGATTCCCCTGGCCGCCATGAAAAGAGTAAAGGCCGCCCATAGCCCATGGTTTCCATAAGGCTGCAATAGCCACCATGCAGGCAGAAAAAATAGCCCGGTTGATATGAGCATGGTATTGCGCATTGCTCGACTCCAGGTGGCACCAATAAAAACCCCATCAAACAGATATCCCCATACAGCAACAACGGGCATGATAATGGCCCAGATAAGATATTCATTTGCACTATCGATGACCTCGGGAATCGAGCTGAGGGTTTCGATGATGTAGCCGCCTGCCAGCGCAAATAGCAGGGTGAATAACAAGGCAAAGCCGATTGACCAGAGACCTGCTGTATAGAGGGCGCTACGAAACTCTTCCTGCTTGCCTCGGCCAATCGCGCGCCCAACGAGTGCTTCTGCGGCGTGGGCAAATCCATCTAACGCGTAGGCCATTAGGGTTTGAAAATTAAGTAGGATGGCATTGGCGGCGAGAACGACGTCGCCCAGTTTCGCGCCTTGGGCGGTGAAGAGTGCGAAGGCGACGATTAAGCAAAGGGTGCGAGCCATGATATTGCCATTAAGGGCTAAGAGTTTTTGCATCTTTACCTTGCAAAGAATCGCCTGCTTTGACCATCTTCCGGGGTATCGTTTGAGTTCGCGAAAAACTAAGAAGATCCCTAGCGTGCAGCCAAGGTATTCCGCTATAACAGATGCCAGGGCAACACCATCTACATCCATACCCAGTCCCATGACAAACCATAGATCCAGTAAGATGTTACAGAGATTGCTACAGAGCAGGATATAGAGTGGACCTCGCCCGTTTTGCATGCCAAGGAACCAACCAATGAGCACATAATTGATCAGGGTAGCCGGTGCGCTCCAGATGCGAATAGAAAAGTACTCTTCTGCATAGCTTTCCACTTCAACACTTCCCTCCAGAAGGGTAAAAGCCAATTGAGCGATGGGAAGCTGCAAGGTTAAGATCAGAACCGCAAATACCAAGGCTAGTAGGCCTGCGCGGGCCAGTGCTGCACGGATTTCGTTATTATCCTCGTGACCATGTGCTTGGGCGATCAGGCCGGTGGTGCCCATGCGCAAAAATCCAAAGCCCCAGAAAAGAAATGAGAAGATTAGCGCGCCTAGCGCGACTGCACCCAAATAGTAGGCGTGTTGCATATGCCCCATTACTGCAGTATCTACTAAGCCCAGAAGTGGGATGGTGAGATTAGAGAGAATTAAGGGTCCGGCAAGCCGCCAGAGCTTTTGGTGTTGTAGTGAAATCACTGGAATTTACTGCAGGTTATTGTCATGGTTACCGCCTATTATGAGGATTTTTGAGCAGTTTGTAATGGTGTCGGAGCAACGGAGATGGGCAATGATTGATCTAAAAAGTGTGGTCGCCCGCTATCCTGGACCACAATTTGAAGCACTATTTAGGCAGCAGATAGCCTCGCTAGGGGTGTCACAATTACCTTTGCAGCAAGGGCTCTCCAAGAGTAGTGTTGCTCTGGATGGGACGCTGGATGTTTTGATTTTAAGGACAACGGAGAAGCCGGCCTTCATAGAGGTGAAGTGTGGGATCTTTTATAGTGGTATTATTGCGGGCTGTAGTTGTGCCGATGATCCTACCCCGCTTGATGAGCAGAACGAATATTGCGAACTGCTATTTGTGATTGATAAGGGGAGTGGTGAAGCGGAAGTAATCCTATTAACCTGATTGAAGTCGTTTGATTGCTGCATGAGAGAATTCCCCGTCTACTGCCCACCCCCGGATGAAGGATTGGAGATCCTTTTTATTGATAATTATCTGATGGCGGTAAATAAGCCCAGTGGACTGTTGTCGGTTCCAGGAAGGGGGGAGGATAAGCAGGATTCACTGATCAGTCGAGTTCAACTGCGCTATCCGGAGGCGTTGATTGTGCACCGCCTGGATATGGAAACTTCGGGCATCCTGCTCTTGGCGAGGGATAAAGAGACCCACCGCCGCCTGAGCCGGGCATTTCAGGAGCGCCAGGTGGCAAAGCAGTATCTGGCAGTGGTAGATGGTTGTTTAAGCGAGTCGTCGGGGGAGGTGGATCTGCCTTTGATTTGTGATTGGCCAAATCGTCCACTGCAGAAGGTTTGCTTGGAGCATGGAAAACCGAGTCTTACCCGCTATCAGCGGCTTGACTACGATGCAGCGCGGGATGTGAGTCGTGTGGCACTTTTTCCTGTTACGGGTCGTTCACATCAGTTGCGTGTTCACATGTTGGCATTGGGTCATGCCATTGTGGGAGATCCGCTTTATGCTTGTGCTGCAGCTCAGGCTAAGGCTTCACGCCTGTTGTTGCACGCTTGCCAACTCTCTTTTTTACATCCATATGAGGGATGTTCTGTTAATTTGCATACTCCTCCACAATTTTAAGAATGTGTCTAGCGCCTTGCCAGTAGGATGTGATAACTTGGTGCTATGATGAATTGTCGTAAAGTTAAAAAAAATCTATTTGCATCAATGGTCTTGCTGCTTGGCTCTGGGCTGTTTCAGCCTCTCTTTGCTGATAGTCAGCCGACATTCGATGTATGGTTGCAAGGTGTGCGTGAAGAAGCTCTCCGGGAAGGAATTTCTGCCAATACCCTGGATTTGGCGTTGGCACACCTTAAGCCCCTTGACCGCGTGATTGAGCTGGATCGTCGTCAGCCAGAGTTTACCCAAACCTTTTGGAGTTATCTGGATGCTCGAATCACCGACTGGCGGATTCAGTATGGTAAGGAGATGCTGCAAAAGCACCGTAAGCTGCTGAGTCAGGTGGAGGCGCAATATGGCGTACCTGCTCGCTATTTGGTGGCTTTTTGGGGAATGGAGACCAACTATGGCAACTATTTAGGGAAATTCTCTACGGTTGAATCTCTGGCTACCCTGGCATACGATCCACGGCGTAGTGACTTTTTCCGTAGCCAGCTAATTGATGCTCTGCGAATTATTGATCAGGGGCATATCACACCGGAGAAGATGTTGGGGTCCTGGGCGGGTGCAGTTGGACATCTGCAGTTTATGCCAACTACCTTTTTGAAATATGCTACCGATGGTGATGAGGATCAGCGTATCGATGTATGGGGGGATTTGGAGGATGTCTTCGCCTCTGGTGCCAATTACCTGAATAAGATTGGTTGGAAATATGGTGAGTTATGGGGAAGGGAGGTCCGCTTGCCCAAGGACTTCGAGTGGCAATTAGCCTCGCTGAAGATTCACCAGCCGGTGGCGGAGTGGCGTGCCCGAGGTGTTACCAAGGCTGATGGTCGCCCTCTTCCTGACGATAACATTACTTATGGATCCATCGTATTGCCTCAGGGGGCACAGGGTCCTGCTTTTCTGGTGTATCACAACTTTAATGTGATTATGGATTGGAATCTTTCCATTAATTATGCTGTTGCGGTTGGACACTTGGCAGATCGATTGATCGATATGCCACCACTGCGTAATGGTAGAGAGGCAGACAACCGTCCCTTAAGCTTTGAGGCAGCGAAAGAGATGCAAGGCTATCTGAATCAATTGGGCTTTGATGTGGGGGAGCCTGATGGTGTGGCAGGAAGAAATACCCGCTCAGGGATTCGGGCATATCAAGCGGCTATGGGCTTGCCGGTGGATGGTTTTGCATCCGTCACATTGCTTGAGCAGCTGAGGGATAGTGTTTCGGTGGTGGCGGAGTAGAGTTGGGTTGATTACATTTATATAATGTCTAGCGAGTTTTGGTGGTGAAATGCCTTTTGATGCTTCCTGGTTGGTTGATGCTGAAAAGATTCATAAGCTGATTGTCGAGTTTCCGCTGCCGCTTGTGTTGTTTAATGACCAGTCTAAGGTCGAGTTTTGTAATCAAGCCTTTGACAATAAATACAGTCGGGACATTCTGAAAAGTGAGGATGTCGCTAAGCTGATCTCTCTGCAATGGGCGGAGCAACGCCGTACCATTGATATCAGTGATTATCACGAAACCCCGCAACAAGTATTGATTTATAGTGTCCCACTGGCAGACCATCTCTTTCTGCTATTCGACGACCTTCCTGGCGTGGATGCCTATGCCGAGTTAAATGAATTGCGTAAGCGCTTGATTGAGTTGGAGGAGTTGAGTACTACCGACCAGCTGACTGGCGTCTGGAATCGTTTGCCTCTGGAGCGTGCGGCCCAGGTGGAGATTGGTCGTAGCCAGCGCTACCATCATCCTCTTTCCATTATTTTCCTCGATATAGACCACTTCAAGAAAATTAATGATAACTTTGATCATCTGGTGGGGGATGATGTACTGAAAAATCTCGCACAGGTGATGAAGTCCTCTATACGCAGTTCCGACATGCTATGCCGCTGGGGAGGGGAGGAGTTTATTATTATGGCCAATTTCATTGACCGTAATGCCGCTGGACTGCTGGCGGAAAAGGTGCGTCGCGCTATTGAGCTTTATGAGTTTGAAACTGTTGGACAGGTGACTATTAGTGCTGGTGTGGCGGAGTATTTTCCTGGTGAGACGCTGGATGAGTGGCTGCAGAGGGCGGATACGGCGCTTTATCAGGCAAAAACTCGTGGCCGTAACCGTATTTACGTGGACGAGAAATCTGCATCTCAGGTGTGGGGGAAAGAGGAGGATGAGTCCATTGCCAGGTTGATCTGGCATGATTATTTTCTCTGTGGTGTGGAGACGATCGATAGTGATCATCGTAGCCTGTTTGATATGGCAAATCAGATGCTTAATGCGCCGTTGGATGAGAAGGATCGCGATCAATTGTTCTCGATGCTGGATGAAATGATTGATAAGATCTCGGAGCACTTTGATAATGAGATGAAAGTCTTGGCAGAGCATCACTTTCCCAGCCTGGAGGCACATATGCGGGATCATAATGAGCTGCTGGCACGCTTGCGTAACTTGAAGATGGAGGCGATGGCGGGCGTGCTTCATCCTGCTGAGTTGTTGGAGTTTATCGCTCACGATGTGATTGCACGCCATGTGATCAATTCTGACCGGGAGTATTACTACTTATTTGAGGAGTAGTTTGATCGCTTTTATGTGGTGGTTTCCGCCTCTTTAATGATCTGAAGGAACTCCTCACCGTAACGTTCCAGTTTTTTCCTTCCCACACCATTGATTCTGCCCATTGCCAGCAGGTCAGTGGGACGAAGCTCTACCATCTCGCGGAGGGTCGCGTCGTGGAAGATAACAAAGGGGGGAACGCTCTGTTGATCTGCCAGCTCTTTTCGATACTCCCGCAGCGCCTCCCACAATGCATTGTCTTCTGGTAGGGTAAAGCTCTCTGATGGTGGGCGCTTGTCACTCTTTCTGTTGGCCGCTTTTTGTAGTTGGCGTAGCTCCAGCTTTTCTCCCTTTAATACTGGGCGGGCAGATTCGTTGAGCTTCAGTGCGCCATAACCTTCCAGGTCAACACTAATCAATCCTCGGGAAATTAATTGTCGGTAGAGGTGGCGCCATTGTGCAGCATTAAGCTCTTTACCAATCCCGTAGGTGGAGACTTGGTGGTGGCTCCACTGCTGGATGCGTTCATTATCCTTGCCTAGCAATACATCTATTAGGTGATTAACTCCAAATCGTTGACCGGTGCGGTGGATGCAGGAGAGTGCCTTTTGGGCGGCGACGGTAGCATCCCAGGTTTGTGGTTTTTCCAGGCAGGTGTCACAGTTACCGCAGGGGTGTTCCAGATGATCACCAAAGTAGTTGAGGAGTGCCTGACGTCGGCAGCTCGTGATCTCACAAAAGCCTAGCATAGCACTGAGCTTGTGTTGTTCTACTCGCTTATATTGCTCACTGGCTTCAGATTGCTGCTGCATTTGGCGTAACACTATCACATCCTGCAGGCCGTAGAGCATCCAGGCGTCGGCGGGGTTGCCATCTCGTCCGGCACGGCCGGTCTCCTGATAATAGGCCTCCAGACTTTTTGGCAAGTTAAGGTGTGCGACAAAGCGCACATCTGGCTTATCGATACCCATGCCGAAGGCGATAGTGGCGACCATGATGATGCCATCTTCCCGTAGAAAGCGCTGTTGATTGTGAGCGCGTTCCTCGGTGGAGAGTCCAGCATGGTAGGGGAGGGCATTTAATCCTTTGGTGGAGAGCCAATGGGCTAGTTCATCCACTCGCTTTCGCGACAGGCAATAGACAATTCCGGCTTCTGAAGGGTGCTCACTCTGAATGAAACGCAGTAGTTGATCGCGGGCATTGCCACCACTTTCCGAGATGCGATAGCGGATGTTGGGGCGATCAAAGCCACTGTTGAAAACGCGCGCCTGGTGTAGCGATAGGCGTTGAATAATCTCCTGGCGGGTGGCCATGTCTGCCGTTGCTGTTAAGGCGATGCGGGGTATGGCTGGGAAACGCTCATGAAGTACTGAAAGCTGAATGTATTCTGGGCGGAAGTCGTGTCCCCATTGGCTGACGCAATGGGCCTCATCAATGGCGAAGAGAGCAATACGGCACCGCTCCAATAACGCCAAAGTGCGCGGCATCATTAATCTCTCTGGTGCAATGTAGAGCAGTTCAATTTCTCCTCTGATTAGGGATTGCTCGATCTGATACACCTCTTGTCCATTGAGGGTTGAGTTAATAAAAGCCGCTCTAACGCCTAGCTGGCGTAAGGTCTCCACCTGATCCTGCATTAGGGCAATTAACGGGGAGATGACAATGCCCACACCCTCTCTCACCAAGGAGGGAACCTGATAACAGAGCGATTTTCCACCACCCGTTGGCATCAGCACCAAGGCATCTCCACCTTGGCATAAATGAGTCACAATCTCTCCCTGATTAGGGCGAAACTGTTCATAACCAAATATCTGGTTAAGGACGTGAAGTGCGTGTTGGTTGGTATGGGGCATGGTTTTGGTTTGTGATTGAGTGGGGGAATCATAACATCTATTCTGCTTGTCCTGGGATGCGGATTCCCCTAATCTTTGCCCACTTGATTGAACTAAACGATTGGAAAGCTTTGCTATGGTCAATACCTCTACCCACGATACCATCCGCGCAGTGAGCTGGCAGGATGGCAAGCTACACCTGCTGGATCAACGTCTGCTGCCCGCTGAGCATGTAACTCACAGTTATGAGGATGTGAATGCTGTGGCTGTGGCGATTCGCGAGATGGTGGTGCGCGGTGCGCCAGCGATTGGGGTGACTGCGGCTTACGGTATTGTATTGGCGGCTCGTGCCCGTTACGCCGAGGTCGAGGAGCAGTGGCATCAAGCCATTAAGCCAGATTTGGAAGCCCTGGCCAACTCTCGTCCTACTGCTGTGAACCTATTTTGGGCTATTGATCGTATGAGCAAAGTGATTGAGCAGCTGGGTGAGGGGAATCCTGAGGGGGCGCTGTTGGCTGAGGCGATTGCGATTCACGAAGAGGATATCGCTGCTAATCGACGAATGGGTGAGCTGGGTGCGGCTTTAATAGAGGGGCGTTGTGCGGTGCAGACGCACTGTAATACAGGCTCTCTGGCAACGGGGGGATTTGGAACAGCCCTAGGGGTTATCCGTTCTGCTTATGCGGCAGGTAAAGTGAGTCAAGTCTATGCTGATGAGACGCGTCCTTGGTTGCAAGGGGCGCGCCTGACTGCCTGGGAGTGTGTTCAGGATAATATTCCTGTTACGCTACTTGCCGATGGGGCGGGTGCCCATCTGATGAAGCAAGGGGAAGTGAAATGGGTTATCGTGGGTTCTGACCGTATTGCCGCTAATGGTGACGTTGCCAATAAAATTGGCACTTATCATGCCGCGATTGCTGCCAAGTATCACGGTGTAAAGTTTATGGTGGTGGCACCTACCTCTACCGTTGATATGTCCATTGCCAGTGGGGCCGAGATTCCTATTGAAACCCGTCCTGAAAGTGAGGTGCTGGGGCTGAATGGTCAGCCTGTTGCTGCTGCGGGTGCATCTGCCTGGAATCCCTCTTTTGACGTGACGCCCGCAGAGTTGGTGGACGCGATTGTGACTGAGAAGGGCGTGGTATTAAGCCCAACGCCAGAGAAAATGGCTGCAATGATGGCGGATTGATCAATTCCCGAGCAGAAAAGTGGCTTACTTTTCTGGATTGATTCAAACGAGCGCCCCTGAATTTGCTTCTGGGGCGTTTTTTTTGAGATGCAGTACCTACCCTTGCTATGTTAATATTGCTGCAATATTTTCCCTTTCAGGCCAGATTGCTGATTCACTGAGGTTGGGTGATTGGCGATGGCCTGGTAAACACACGCTTGATAAGCAGTGGGTAATAAGAAGTATATGGATACATTTGCCAAAGAAGTCCTCCCGGTCAATCTCGAAGAAGAGATGAAACAATCCTACCTCGATTACGCTATGAGCGTAATTGTGGGTCGTGCTCTCCCTGATGTTCGTGACGGCCTGAAGCCGGTACATCGTCGTGTGCTCTACGCGATGTCGGAGTTGGGTAACGATTGGAGCAAGCCCTATAAGAAATCTGCCCGTGTGGTGGGTGACGTAATCGGTAAATACCACCCACATGGTGATACCGCGGTATACGACACCATTGTCCGTATGGCACAGCCATTCTCACTGCGCTATATGTTGGTGGATGGCCAGGGTAACTTTGGTTCTATCGATGGGGACTCTCCAGCGGCAATGCGTTACACCGAGGTACGCATGTCGCGTATCGCACACGAGTTGTTGGCGGATATCGATAAAGAGACCGTTGATTTCATCCCCAACTATGATGAAACCGAGAGCGAGCCTGCGGTATTCCCTACCAGGGTTCCTAACCTGCTGGTAAACGGTTCTGCTGGTATTGCGGTGGGCATGGCAACCAATATCCCACCACACAATCTCACTGAAGTTATCAATGCCTGTCTTGCCCTGATCGATGATGAGAATATTGATATCGCTGGCTTGATGGAGCATATCCCAGGTCCGGACTTCCCCACTGCGGCATTTATCAATGGTGCCAAGGGGATTCATGAGGCGTACCACACTGGTCGTGGCCGTATCTATATCCGTGCAAGGAGCCATATTGAGACTGCTGATAATGGCAAGCAGTCGATCATCGTTACCGAATTGCCATATCAGGTGAATAAAGCTCGTCTTCTGGAGAAGATCGCAGAGTTGGTAAAGGATAAGAAGATCGAGGGTATCACAGAGCTGCGTGATGAGTCTGACAAAGACGGTATGCGCATGGTGATCGAGCTGCGCCGGGGGGAAGTGGCAGAGGTGACACTTAACAACCTCTATCAGCAGACTCAGATGCAGAACGTGTTCGGTATCAATATGGTTGCCTTGGTCGATGGCCAGCCCCGTGTATTGAATTTGAAGCAGGTTCTTGAAGCTTTCATCCGCCATCGCCGTGAAGTGGTAACCCGCCGTACTATCTATGAGTTGCGTAAGGCTCGTGAGCGTGCCCATGTATTGGAAGGCTTGGCGGTTGCTCTGGCCAATATCGATCCAATTATTGCTTTAATCAAGGCAGCGCCGAGTCCAGCAGAAGCTAAGGTGCAGCTGGTTAACACCCCGTGGGCACCTGGTGTTGTAAGTGACATGCTGCAACGTGCCGGCGCTGAGTCATCCCGCCCTGATGGGCTGGGCAAAGAGTTTGGTCTGGTGGATGGTAAATACCGCCTTTCTGACGCTCAGGCGCAGGCAATTCTGGAGTTACGCCTGCACCGCTTGACAGGTCTTGAACAAGATAAAATTATTGGTGAATACAAAGAACTGCTGGATGTTATTGAGGACTTACTTGATATCCTGGGCAGCTCTGTGCGCCTAATGCAGGTGATTCGTGATGAGCTACTGGCAATTCGTGATCAGTATGGGGATGAGCGTCGTACAGAGATTCTCCATACTCAGCTTGATTTGACCCTGGAAGACCTTATCACTGAAGAGGAGGTGGTGGTTACCCTCTCCCATGAGGGCTATGCCAAAGCACAACCTCTGTCTGACTATCGTGCTCAGCGTCGTGGTGGCCGTGGTAAATCTGCAACCTCCATGAAGGAAGAGGACTTTATTGATAAGCTGTTTGTGGCCAACACCCATGACACTATCCTTTGCTTCTCTAGTCGTGGTCGACTCTATTGGAAGAAAGTGTATGAGTTACCTCAGGCAGGTCGCTCTTCTCGCGGTAAGCCAATCGTCAATCTGCTGCCACTGGAAGAGGGTGAGCGTATTAATGCCATCCTGCCAATTCGTGAATATGAGGACGATAAGTTTATCTTTATGGCTACCTCCAGTGGTGTGGTGAAGAAGACGTCATTGAAGGATTTCTCCCGTCCTCGCGCCAGTGGCATTATTGCTGTTGAGCTACGTGATGGTGATCAGCTGATTGGTGTGGATATTACCGATGGCGAGAAAGATATCATCCTGTTTGCCAGCAATGGTAAAGCGATGCGCTTTAATGAAAGCCACGTAAGGGCTATGGGTCGCACTGCTTGTGGTGTGCGCGGCATGAAGCTGGCTGACGGTGAGCAGGTTATCTCTCTGGTTATCGCTGGCGAAGGGTGTGTTCTAACAGCGACAGAAAATGGCTATGGCAAGCGGACCGCTATTGCTGAATATCCCTGTAAAGGCCGTGGCGGGCAAGGTGTGATCTCTATTCAGGCTTCCGAGCGCAATGGTGCGGTAGTGGGTGCTACGTTGGTGACAGATGAAGATGACCTGATGCTGATCAGTAATGCTGGTACCTTGGTGCGTACCCGCGCTGCAGAGGTGTCGACTCTGGGGCGCAATACCCAGGGTGTTCGTCTGATCAAGTTGGGTAATAATGAGAAGTTGGTAGGTGTTGAACGTATCGTTGAGCCGCCAATGGATGAGGAGTCTGATGCTGAGGGGGAGGAGGAGTAATCCTCTCCTTTGGCGTTTAATAGTTACTTTAGCTATTTGATATTTAGCATATCGGAGGAATAAATGGCTCGCGTATATAATTTTAGTGCCGGTCCCGCTATGTTGCCCGAGATGGTCTTGGAGCAAGCGCAGCAGGAGATGCTGGATTGGCATGGCTCCGGTATGTCGATTATGGAGATGAGCCACCGTGGTAAAGAGTTTATGTCGGTGGCCGAGCAGACCGAAGCGGATCTGCGTGAGATAATGGGAATTCCGAATAATTATAAGGTGCTGTTCTTGCAGGGCGGTGCCTCCAGTCAGTTCGCCATGATCCCGATGAATCTACTGAGAGGTAAGCAGAGTGCAGACTATATCAATACTGGAGATTGGTCGAAGAAGGCGATTGCTGAAGCAAAGCACTATTGTGATGTGAATGTTGCAGCAAGCACTGAAGGGAGCAACTTTACTACTGCGCCAACACAAGATCAGCTGAAGTTGAATCCTAATGCGGCTTATGTTCACTATACGCCCAATGAAACCATTCGCGGTGTGGAATTTGACTATATTCCAGAAACGGCTGGTGTACCGCTGGTGGCGGATATGTCTTCCACTATTCTTTCTCGTCCTATTAATGTCTCTAAGTTTGATCTGATCTATGCGGGCGCACAGAAAAATATTGGCCCGGCAGGCCTGACAGTGGTGATTGTAAAGGAAGAGCTTCTGGGGAATGTGATTACTGGTACCCCAACCATGTTTGATTACCAAGTTCAGGCAGATAACGACTCGATGTACAATACCCCGCCTACCTACAGCATGTATTTGGCTGGGCTGGTATTTGCGTGGTTGAAGCGTAACGGTGGTCTCTCTGCCATGGCGAATATTAATGAGCGTAAGGCTGCCAAGCTCTATGCGGCAATTGACGGGAACCCTTTTTACCAAAATCCTGTTGATGTGAAATACCGCTCCTGGATGAATGTGCCTTTTACTTTGGCCAATGCGGAATTGGATGCGACCTTTCTCAGAGAGGCGGATGAGCATGGCTTGGTAGCGCTGAAGGGGCACCGTTCCGTTGGTGGGATGCGCGCCAGTATTTATAATGCGATGCCTGAAGCGGGTGTCGATGCCTTGGTGGCCTTTATGGGGGATTTTGCAAAGCGCCATGGATGATCCCTAACGCCTCATGACGGATTTTTTATTATCTGGAGGCTATGGAATCACTGTGTTTGGCGAGGTGCGGTCGAGGTCAGCTCTAATGTATCCAGTATGATTGGGTCGATTTCCACGACTCTGGTCAGCGAGAGCGAGCGATGCTTGGATAGGCTGGATAATAAGTTTAGAGAGTATTAGTCTATACGCTGATTGATCTTGGTCGTCGGCCGGATGATAATCTAGCTCCCCCGGATTGCCTCCATCAATGGGGGGGCAGGCAATGAGAATACGATAGAGAATACCTAAACTGATGAGTAGTAATGAAGAGCAATTAGCCAAGATTCGTCAAAAGATCGACTCTTTGGATATTCAGATACAGCAGCTGATTAATCAGCGTGCTGCCTGTGCCGAAGAGGTAGCGCGCATTAAGGAGAGTGAGGGGGCTGAGAAGGCGGTATTTTATCGCCCTGAACGTGAGTCTCAGGTATTGCGCAGGGTAAAAGAGCGCAATGAGGGTCCTTTGGCGGCTGAGGAGATGGCGCGACTATTCCGTGAGATCATGTCTGCATGCCTTGCCCATGAATTACCCATGCGTATTGGCTTCCTGGGGCCGGAGGGGACTTATACTCATGCAGCAGTGCAGAAGCACTTCGGTCATTCTGCTATTTGTCATCCGCTCTCTACTATTGATGAGGTGTTTCGAGAAGTTGAAGCTGGTTCGGTGAACTATGGGGTCGTTCCGGTTGAAAACTCCACTGAAGGGGTGGTGAACCATACTCTAGACAGCTTTATGAATTCATCCCTGTCGGTATGCGGAGAGGTGGAGTTAAGAATTCACCACTGTCTGCTTTCAGGGGGGGTTGACCGCAAGGCGATCAAGCGCGTATATAGCCATCAGCAATCTCTGGCGCAATGCCGAGAGTGGCTGGACGCCAATGTTTATTATGCTGAGCGTATTGCTGTGAGTAGCAATGCGGAAGCAGCGCGCCTTGCTAAAGAAGATTCTGAAGCGGCAGCGATCGCGAGTGCCACTGCAGCCGAGATCTATCATTTGAATGTGCTGGCCCATAATATTGAGGATCATCCTGATAATACGACCCGCTTCCTGGTGATTGGTAATCGCCCAGTGCCTGTAAGCGGCATGGATAAGACCTCTCTGCTGGTTTCCACTGCGAATAAGGCTGGTGCGCTGTATGGATTGTTATCGCCTTTTGTTAATCATGGTGTCTCCATGACGCGAATTGAATCACGTCCATCCAAACGGGCGGTATGGGAGTATGTGTTCTTCATTGATGTGGATGGTCATATCGAAGATGAACCAGTTGCATCAGCGCTTGCTGACCTCGAGAAAGAGGCGGCAATGATGCGGGTGTTGGGCTCCTATCCCAAAGCTGTATTGTAATAAGTACCGGAATTTCTCCATGTCTAGTCGTTTTCAAGCATTTGAAACTATCGCTGTGCCTGGGGTTCAGGCGCTGAAACCTTATCAACCCGGAAAGCCTGAAAGTGAGCTTAAGCGTGAGTACGGTGTTGATCATATCGTTAAGTTAGCCTCCAACGAGAATCCTTTAGGCAGTAGCGCCAGTGTCATTGAAGCAGTTGGGGCTGAGCTGGCAGGGCTGACTCGTTATCCTGATGGTGCTGGATTTGCGCTTAAGACGGCACTTGCCTCACGCCATAATGTGGCGGCCAATACTATTACCCTGGGTAGTGGATCCAGTGAGGTGATTGAGTTGGTTGCTCGGGTGTTTGTCTCTCCCGGGGATGAGGTGGTTTTTTCTGAGCACGCCTTCGCTATGTATCCGTTGATTACTCAGGCTGTTGGCGGGTTGGCGGTTGAGGTTCCCGCTAAAAATTGGGGGCATGATTTGTCGGCAATGCTGGCTGCCATCAATGACAAGACACGGGTCGTTTTTGTCGCCAACCCCAATAATCCAACGGGCACTTGGTTAAAGAGGGATGATTTGTATCAATTCCTTTTGCAGGTGCCTGAGAGGGTTGTCGTTGTTCTGGATGAAGCCTATTTTGAATTTGCCAGTGACCCCAATGCAGGAAATTTAGATTATCCAGACGGTATGCAGTGGCTAGAAGAGTTTCCGAATCTAGTCGTAACCCGTACTTTCTCTAAGGCGTATGGTCTGGCGGGTTTGCGCGTGGGCTATAGCGTCTCCAGTCCCGTTATTGCAGACCTAATGAATCGTATCCGTCCGCCGTTTAATGTGAATACCCCTGCTCAAGTGGCGGCATTGACAGTGCTTGATGATGCTCAATATTTGGCGGCGAGCCTTGCCGTTAATGTCAGCGGAATGGCGCAATTATGCCAGGGTGTTGAGGAAATGGGGCTCAGCTATATCCCATCAATTGGCAATTTTGTCTGTGTAGAGGTGGGGGATGAGGCTGGAGTAGTGTATGATGCGCTGCTGCGAAAAGGGGTAATCGTACGCCCAGTGGCCAATTATGGCATGCCTCACCATCTTCGGGTGAGTATTGGTACCGAGCCAGAGAATGCGCGCTTCCTGGAAGCATTGGGCGAGGTTCTTGGTCGGTAACTGCGAATAAAAGTAGGATCAAACTATGATCATCATTATGAGTAAAGGCTGTAGCGACGAGCAGATTGCTGCGGTAGAGAACAAGGTCGCCAGTGTTGGTATGCAGGTGAATGTTTCCCGGGGTATCGAGCGTACAGTGCTGGGATTGATTGGTGATGAGTCCAAAGTTGATAAAGAACTGATCGAGATAATGCCCGGCGTGGAGAATGTTATCCGCGTTATGAAGCCCTATAAGATAGTCTCTCGCGAATCTCAGCCAGAGAATACCATTATCGACATCAAGGGTGTCAAATTGGGTGGAAATCAGGTGCAGGTGATTGGTGGTCCCTGTTCCGTTGAGACACCAGAGCAGATGGCAGCTGCAGCCCAAGGTGTGGTTGATGCTGGATGTAAACTAATGCGTGGCGGTGCTTTTAAGCCCCGTACCAGCCCCTATACCTTCCAAGGTTTGGGGGTAGAGGGCTTGGAACTGCTACGGGAAGCTGCTGATAAGCACAATTTGCCGATCGTGACCGAATTGATGGATGTCCGCCAGCTGGATTATTTTCTGCAATACAATGTGGATGTGATTCAGATCGGTACGCGTAATATGCAGAATTTTGATCTATTGAAAGAGGTGGGTCGCCTGCAAATACCGGTTATCCTTAAGCGTGGTATGTCTGCCACTATCAAGGAGTGGTTGATGTCAGCGGAATATATTGCTGCAGGTGGTAATCACAACATTATCTTCTGTGAGCGTGGTGTGCGTAGCTTTGAAACGGCATACCGCAATATGTTAGATGTAACGGCTATCCCCGTGCTGAAGCGAGAGACTCATCTTCCTGTAATTATTGATCCGAGCCATGCGGGTGGTAAGGCTTGGATGGTGCCATCCCTGACTCGTGCTGCGGTAGCTGCCGGGGCGGATGGGCTGTTAATTGAGATGCATCCTGACCCTTGCGAGGCATGGTGTGATGCGGACCAGGCTCTTAATCCCCAAGAGTTAAAAGATCTGGTGGGAGATGTTGGGGCAATTGCCAAGGTATTGGGGCGAGAGCTGGGTTAAGCAGAATAGATGAGTATATTGATCCAACGATTAACCGTTATTGGTGTCGGTCTGATAGGTGGTTCCCTGGCTAGAGCGCTGAAAGAGGTAGGCGCTGTTGGTGAGGTAGTGGGTTGTGGTCGCAGCGAATCTGAACTGCAAAAGGCAGTAGAGCTGGGTGTGATTGACCGTTATTGCCTTGACCCGGCAGAATCAGTTATCGGTGCAGATGTGGTTCTACTCGCTGTTCCGCTTGGTGTGATGCGTAGTGTCATGGAGGCAATTGCTCCAGCATTAGACAGCAAAGCTGTTCTTACTGATGCGGGTAGTGCAAAGGGAAGTGTGGTTGAGGATGCTCGTGCTGTCTTTGGTGATTTACCACCGGGCTTTGTGCCAGGGCACCCCATAGCGGGAACTGAGAAGAGTGGTGTTGAGGCCTCATTCTCCACGCTTTACCAGAATCGCAAAGTCATATTGACGCCATTGGATGAGTCAGATGATCAAGCCCTGACACTGGTAGCTGAGATGTGGCGTTGTGCTGGTGCGGATGTAGTGGAGATGGCGGTCGAGCATCACGATCTAGTGCTAGCGGCAACCAGTCATCTGCCTCATGTTCTCGCTTATGGTTTGGTGGATAGCCTGGCTCGCATGGATGATACCAGTGAGATATTTCAGTATGCGGCGGGTGGTTTTCGTGACTTTACCCGTATCGCGTCAAGTGATGCCAAAATGTGGCACGATATCTGTCTTGCCAATCGCACTGAAGTGCTTAACGTATTGGGGCACTTCCAGAAAGATCTCGATATGCTGACCAAGGCTTTACAGATGCGGGATAGTGAAGTCATTCTTGATTGTTTTTCACGGGCCAATCGGGCGCGTGATCATTTCTCCAAATTAATAGCAGAATAAAACAGGTTAACCAAAATGAGTGCTAGCACCTTTCATGTTGCTCCCGGTGGAAAACTGACCGGGAGAATTCGCGTACCTGGCGATAAATCCATCTCACACCGATCCATCATGTTTGGCTCTCTGGCTGAGGGAGTGACAGAGGTGACCGGTTTTCTAGAAGGTGAAGATGCTCTGGCCACATTGCAGGCGTTTCGCGATATGGGGGTGCAGATCGATGGTCCCCACGATGGCCGTGTGGTGATAAATGGTGTTGGCATGCACGGTTTGGAAAAGCCGGTTAATGCGTTGGATATGGGCAATTCTGGCACCTCTATTCGCCTTCTTTCCGGGTTGTTGGCAGGTCAGGATATTGACGTGACGCTTATTGGTGATACCTCACTTTCTAAGCGTCCAATGCGTCGTGTGACCAGTCCATTGGCTGAAATGGGTGCAGTGGTAGAGACTAACGACGCAGGTACTCCCCCGCTGAATATTAAAGGTGGTGCCAAGCTGAAAGGTATCGACTATCAGATGCCAATGGCGAGTGCCCAGGTAAAATCCTGTGTATTGTTGGCGGGTATGTATGCTGAGGGTGAGACCTGCGTTACCGAACCTGCACCAACCCGTGATCATACTGAGCGTATGTTGCAAGCCTTTGGGTACGATGTGCGTGTTGAAGGTAATAAGGCATGTCTGTCCGGTGGTGGAAAACTGAGCGCGACCAATATTGAAGTGCCGGCAGATATCTCTTCAGCAGCCTTTTTCATGGTTGGCGCATCTATCGCGCCGGGCTCTGATATCGTTTTAGAGCATGTGGGAATCAATCCAACCCGCATTGGCGTCATTAATATTCTTAAGGCAATGGGTGGTGACATCAGCATCACCAATGAGCGCATGGTAGGTGGTGAGCCTGTCGCTGATATCGAGGTGCGTTATGCGCCCCTAAAAGGTATCGAGATTCCATTGGATCAGGTGCCCTTGGCGATTGATGAATTTCCTGCGCTATTTGTTGCAGCGGCTTGCGCCGAGGGTACTACGATACTGCGTGGTGCAGAAGAGTTGAGAGTGAAAGAGAGTGATCGTATTCAGGTTATGGCAGATGGACTGCAAGCGTTGGGTGTAGATGCTCAACCGACTCCTGATGGGATGGTTATTAACGGTGGTGAAATTAGTGGCGGCACCGTTGAGAGTCATGAGGATCACCGAATCTCCATGTCGTTTGCCATGGCCGGTTTGCGCGCTACGGGAGAAGTCACGATCAATGATTGTTCCAATGTAAATACTTCGTTTCCACGGTTTGTTGAAATCGCAGCGGGCAGTGGCGTAAAAATTACCGTATAATGCCCGCGCAAAATGAGGGCCTGCCAGAAAATAATCGTTTTTGGCAAACTTTTTGGGTGAATCAGGGAGACAACCTGGCGTCCAAAGAGCAATAAGAGTAGTAAGGAAGGTGGGAGTATGACACACAGTTTTGGTAACCCAGAGGTTCCTGTAATTGCTATCGATGGCCCCAGTGGTGCCGGCAAGGGGACTATTGGGCGTCGTTTGGCAGAAGAGCTGGGCTTCGCATTTCTGGATAGTGGTGCGCTATACCGACTATCGGCATTAGCTGCTATGCATCATACCATCGCGCTGGATGATGAAGAGGCGATCAGTACACTGGCGGCCCATCTGGATGTGCAGTTTCAATCTAATCCAGAGAATGGCGAGAGTCTGATTCTCCTTGAGGGAGAGGATGTAACGAGGGCGATCCGCACCGAAGAGTGTGGCTTGGCTGCCTCAAAAGTAGCGGCACTTCCGACAGTACGCCAAGCGTTACTGCAGCGCCAGTGGGCTTTTCGTGAGCCACCCGGGCTTGTGGCGGATGGTCGTGATATGGGCAGTGTCGTGTTTCCTGATGCGCCATTGAAGGTGTTTTTGACGGCAAGCGCAGAAGAACGCGCCCAGAGACGCTATAATCAGTTGCTGGAAAAGGGCGAGACTGCTAAAATTGATGAGATTTTAGCCGATATCGTAAAACGCGATAAGCAGGACCAAGAGCGCGAAGTGGCGCCACTACAGGCATTGCCTGATGCGGTTGTGCTGGATACGACGACCTTGGATATCGATGAGGTGATCGATGCCCTCAAGGAGCTGTGTCGTAATCGGTTAGGGTTGGATATTTAATAAATACCCTATTGTAAGGAGGCTTGTCAGTTGATTGGCAGGCCGTTTGTTTAACTAACGACGGCGCAAGCCGTATTCACACCGTCTCCTGTTTCAAGGAGGCAAGGAAATCCAACATGAGCGAAAGTTTCGCGGAACTCTTTGAAGAAAGCCTTAATAATGTAGAAATGGAATCAGGTGCAATCCTACAGGGCACCGTTGTCCACATTGGTTCAGACGTAGTTGTTGTCAATGCAGGTCTGAAATCTGAAGGCGTTATTCCTGTAGAACAGTTTTACAACGATAAAGGTGAGCTCGAAATTCAAGAGGGTGATGTCGTAGAGGTTGCTCTGGACACTATCGAAGATGGTTTCGGTGAGACCCGCCTTTCTCGTGAAAAAGCACGCCGTGCACAAGCCTGGGTACGCCTGGAGAAAGCTTGTGAAGCGAGCGAAATTGTTACTGGTATCATCTCAGGTCGCGTTAAAGGCGGCTTTACTGTTGAGCTGGGTGACATCCGTGCATTCTTGCCTGGTTCTCTGGTTGATGTGCGCCCAGTGCGCGATCCAAGTTATCTGGAAGGCAAAGATCTGGAATTCAAAGTTATTAAGCTGGATCGCAAGCGTAACAACGTTGTTGTTTCACGCCGTGCCGTTGTTGAGGCAGAGAGCAGTGAAGAGCGTGAAGAGCTGCTGAAGAGCCTGGAAGAAGGTAAGGTAGTAAAAGGTATCGTTAAGAACCTGACAGATTACGGTGCATTTATCGATCTGGGTGGTGTTGATGGCCTGCTGCATATTACTGACATGTCTTGGAAGCGTATCAAGCACCCAAGTGAGCTGATCAATGTTGGTGATGAAATTGAAGTGCGCGTATTGAAGTTCGATCGTGATCGTAACCGCGTATCTCTGGGCATGAAGCAGTTGGGTGAAGATCCTTGGCAAGATGTTGCTCGTCGCTATCCAGTAAGCTCTCGCTTGTTTGGTAAGGTTACCAATCTGGCAGACTACGGTTGCTTTATTGAGTTGGAAGAAGGTGTAGAAGGTCTGGTTCACGTCTCTGAAATGGATTGGACCAATAAGAACATTCATCCTTCTAAAGTTGTTCAAGTTGGCGACGAAGTAGAAGTTATGGTGCTGGATCTGGATGAGGAGCGTCGTCGCATCTCTCTGGGTATGAAGCAGTGTCAAGCTAACCCATGGGAAGCATTCTCAGCGACTCACAATAAAGGTGACAAGCTGAGTGGTAAGATCAAGTCAATTACTGACTTCGGTATCTTTGTGGGTCTGGATGGTGGAATTGATGGCTTGGTTCATCTGTCAGACATCTCTTGGAACGAGGCAGGTGAGGAAGCGATCCGTAACTTCAAGAAAGGTGACGAGATCGATACCATGATCCTGTCAATTGATCCTGAGCGTGAGCGTATCTCACTGGGTATCAAGCAGCTGGAGAAAGATCCTGTATCTAACTTCGTTGCAGAGCATCCTAAAGGCAGCATCGTAACTGGTGTGGTTAAAGAGATTGATGCGAAGTCAGTGTTGATTGAGTTGGAAGAAGGTGTAGAGGGTACTCTGCGCGCTGCTGACATCTCACGTGAACATGTTGCAGATGCACGTGATGTCTTCAAAGAGGGTGACTCTGTAGAAGCTATGTGCATGGGCCTTGATCGTAAGAATCGCTCAATTTCCCTGTCTATCAAAGCGAAAGACAGTGAAGAAGAAGCTGCTGCGATGGAAGGCTTCAACAAGCGCTCTGAGGCGGTAACTCCGACTCTGGGTGACTTGATCAAGGAGCAAATGGAGAAGTAATTCCTTTGCTTGGTTTAGGAGGTGTGAAAGCACCTCCTACTCAAAATTAAGAGGAAGAGCAATATGACAAAATCTGAGTTGATTGAGATTATCGCACGCAGGCAGACACAGCTTCCCTATAAAGATGTGGAATTGTCAGTGAAAGCGTTGATCGAACAGATGGCGCAATCTTTATCCTCAGGTGAGCGAATTGAGATTCGTGGATTTGGTAGCTTTTCCCTTCATTATCGCCCTCCACGTGTTGGTCGTAATCCTAAAACTGGTGAGTCGGTATCTCTTGAGGGCAAATATGTTCCTCATTTCAAGCCTGGCAAAGAGCTGCGAGAGCGTGTTAACGAGATATTGTTAGCTAGTAGCTGATCTTTGCAGCAGAATTCGTTAGTAAGACGGCAGAAAGGGTAACCTTCCTGCCGTTTTTTATTTTGTGTGGCTACCGCCACTATATGATCTCGTTTACAATGCGTACAGTGTCGAATAATAAGGTGGTGTAATGAAGCGCATTCTATTGTGGTTGCTTATTATCATCGTCGTACTGGCTGGTGTGAGTTTTAGTGTTCTAAATGCCGATTCGGTGATTGTGGATTACTATTTTGCAAAGGGGGAGGTGCCACTATCCATTGTGATTGTGGGTGCTTTGGCTATTGGTGCATTGCTGGGGATTGCATCTACTTTTTGGGCAATGTTCCGTTTGAGGCGTGAAATTAGCCGCTTAAAAAAGCAATTGAAGGTAAAAGAGCAAGAGGTCAACAACCTTCGTGCAATTCCAATGATGGATAAACACTGACCCATGGGGGGGCAGTGGTTTCTTTTGTTGCTTCCGGTTGCCGCTGCATTTGGGTGGTGGTATGGGCGTCGCTCTCTGCGTCGTCGTCAAGTTAATCATCAGCATGCTCTGCCTAGAGATTACTACAAAGGCCTAAATTATCTGATTAACGAGCAACCTGACCGGGCGACAGATGTCTTCCTTAGGGTTTTGGATGTGGATAGTGAAAGTATTGAAGTTCACTATGCATTGGCCAGTCTTTTCATTAAGCGTGGTGAGGTTGATCGTGCCATCCGTATTCATCAAAATTTGATAGCTCGCCCGACGTTAAGTCGTGAGCAACGAAATGAAACGTTATTCTACCTTGCCCAAGATTATCTGCGCGCAGGAGTCTTAGATAGAGCGGAAGGGATTTTTCGAGAGCTGGATAATAATCCAAACTATGCAATTAAGTCTCTTAATGCATTGCTGAATATTTATCAGCAGCAGCAGGAGTGGAAAAAGGCGATAGAAATTGCCCACTGTTTGCAACGCAGGGATAGTGAGGATTATGCTGAGCGAATAGGGCAATATTACTGTGAGCTGGCAGAGCAAACTCCGGCTGGCTCTTCTCAGCAAAGGAAGCTGCTACGCTTGGCTTTGTCGAATGATGCTGGATGTGGGAGGGCGACCCTTATTGAGGGGGGGGCTTTATTAAAGAATCGTCGCTATAAAGAGGCGCTCAGGGTTTTAAGGCGTATTGAAAAGCAGGATGTATCATTGATTGGTGAAGCTTTGCAGTTGATGGAAGGTTGCTGGTCTATGGTTGATGGCAATAGGGAAAAAATGAATTATCTTAATTCGTTGATGCAGCGCTATCCGAACATGGGTGTACTTTACACCTATATGGATGGATTGGCGATTCAAGATGCTAATGCCGCCAATTTAATGAAGAGCCGTTTGAAAAGCTATGTAGAGCAATACCCATCTATTAAGGGAGTGTTGGCGCTATTGCAGTTTTCCAGGGAGGCAAAGGGTGGTTGTGAGGGGCAGGTGATTCGCTTACTTAAATCACTGGACTCAAGTAGTGGGGGTTATCAATGTTCTCATTGTGGCTTCGAGGGGCATGCTATGCATTGGCAATGCCCGAGTTGTAAGAGCTGGAATCATATTCGTCACCAAAATATTAGTGGTGAGCAGAGTCTATTTTGGAGTAAAAAAGATGTTGAATGAACTGAATGATCCAAGAATTGTGGTGGCATTGGATTATGCAGAAGCCAAATCGGCTCGGGATATTGTGGCGCGATTAGATCCCAATCGCTGTCGCTTAAAGATTGGCAAGGAGCTTTTTACTCGCTCAGGGCCTCAATTTGTTGAGGAGTTGGTAAAGCAGAATTTTGATGTCTTTCTGGATTTGAAGTTTCATGACATTCCCAATACGACAGCTAAAGCTTGTCAGGCCGCAGCTGATTTAGGCGTGTGGATGGTCAATGTACATGCTTCCGGTGGGGAGAAAATGATGGAAGCGGCGAGAGAGGCGATAGAGCAGTGTAGTCATAAACCGCTTTTGATTGGCGTGACGGTGTTGACGAGCATGTCGAGACAGGATTTAAGTCAGATTGGTTTGGATGTTGATCCGGCGGCACAGGTAGAGCGATTAGCCATTTTGGCCAAACAATCAGGGATGGATGGCGTGGTTTGCTCTGCTCAAGAGGCGGCGCAGTTGAGAGAAATGTGGTGTGATGCTTGTCTTGTTACACCGGGAATACGTCCTGTGTGGGCAGCAAAAGGAGACCAGCAGAGGATAATGACACCTTCTCAAGCAGTTGAGGCGGGCGCAAGTTATTTAGTCATCGGACGACCTATTACGGGCGCTGAAGAGCCAATGCTAGCGCTGGAGAAAATTGAGCAGGAGCTAAGTTGCTAAGACCCTTGACTGAGGGAGGGGATGGTTGCAAACTTAGTTGTGCAGAAATGCACTAATAGGAATAATTTTTGACAAGGATTACTAAGGAGAGTGTTATGTCTATTTGGAGAGTTGCTGTATTTGTATTGGCTTTGATGTCACCTCTGGCTCTGATGGCAAATAATGCCGAGGTTGATATCAATAGTGCGGATATTGCAACGCTGGCAAAGCATGTGAAAGGTGTTGGTGAGCGTAAGGCGCAAGCAATTGTCCAATACCGTGATGAGCATGGCCCATTTAAGAGTGTTGATGAGTTGCAGAACGTGAAGGGAATCGGCCAGAAAACGGTTGATCTTAACCGAGATGTTCTTGTTGCGAGTCCGCAGTAGATTGAATTGAAGGGGCCGGATGCTGCAATGTTGCAGTATCCGGCTTTTTATTATCTGTTATGAAAAAAATAATAACCTTATTGCTGATTTATATCTTTTCCAGTTATGCCTCTGCTAAGGCTGATGAAATTGAAGTTGTTCATGGAGAGTATCGGGCTAGTTATGACAGGCTTACCCTACCGTTAGGGGAAGAAATGGGATTGTTGGGCACCGGTTATCTATTTAAAAAAGATGGTTGGTATCGAGGTCTAGGAATATATAGTGCTGTTACTGGAAAGCGTGGTGGCTTTTTCACTGGAGGTCTTGAATTTGGTTCCCAGTACCAGCTAACCCCCAGGTTGAGGGTGAATGCTTCAGGGTTTATTGGCGGCGGTGGCGGTGGAGCAGCGCCTCAGGGAGGTGGTTTGATGCTGCGGGAGGCTCTATCGTTAGAATACATAAGAGGCGGCTGGGCTTATGGCATTGGGGTAAGTGCTGTTCAGTTTCCTAACGGTGAAATTGAGAGTGAACAACTGTTTCTCGGTGTTAGTCATGATTTCAAAACACTATTTACTCCTATGGATTATGATCTTGCTGGATTCCGCGATAGTTTGAAGGGGGTATTAGCAAGTGAGTATCGTGTTGGGCTGGATCGGTATAGATTATCGGCCCAGATTAAGCAGTATCAACCTAGTGGTAATTCTTTGATGACGACAGGGTTACCTCATCCAGATAATATGGGCTTAGTTGGCGCGAAATTGCAGTATTTTCTTTCCGAGAAATACTATTCAGGTGTTGTGACCTATGGTGCGCATGGAGGAGGGACAGATGGTTTTGCTCAAGTTGCACTTATTGCTGGGGTGGAATACCCCATAGCTAGGTTGCATGCTGTAAGTGCTGAGTTGAATCTTGGTGCTGCTGGAGGGGGAAGAGTAGATACTGGGGGTGGGGTTATTGTTGCTGGTGAAGTTGGCTGGCGTTATACATTGACATCAGCAATCACTTTTGGGGTTGAGGCTGGGTATATTACGGCACCTGATGGTGAATTTTCTGCATCCAGTATTTCGCTCTCTATGGGATATAATTATGGGCTGGTTGGCTTGGGGAGTGGTGCAGTGCCATTGCCTGATGTACTTTCCTTTGATCGCTATGTCTGGAGAACTAGGATGTCTCATCAGAGCTATTTTCCGACAGGTGATAGTCGCCGTATCGGACAACAACAGCAGGATGATCGACAAATTGATCTATTTGCACTTCAGTTTGATTTTTTTGTGACTGATGAAGCATATCTGACTGGGCAGGCAATAGGAGCATATCGAGGTGATGCTGGAGGCTACGCAGTTGGTCTTTGGGGGCTTGGATATGAATTGCCTATAACAGAAAAGGCTTCTATTGGCGCGGAGGTGGCTGTGGGAGCCGCAGGTGGCGGTGGTTTGGCCGTGGGAGATGGCTTGGTTAGGCAGTACTATTTGACTGGTGAATATCGCGTGGATGGCGATGTTGGTGTTGGTTTGGCTGTTGGGCGCTTTGTGTCCGAAGGTCGATTTGAGGCAGACCTATTGCAGCTTTCTCTGAATTATTATTTTGCTGAGCCGGGTGCGGGGTACTAATGCTGTTCTCGTGGTGGTGGATATGGTAGTCTGTCGACCCTTGCTAAGCGATTATTATAATTAGGTATTTAGGATAGATGTTTTCTAAGTTTTTGAAAATCAGTTTTATAGGATTTCTTCTGGGGATGCCTGTGCTGGTGTCGGCTACTACGGTTACGTCACAGCAAATCCAGATGTTTCAGTCTCTTAGCCCCGCTCAACAAAATGCGCTGATTCAACAGCTTCAAGGAGGGAAGGGGGCTGTCCGTCAATCAAATTGGCAAAATGAAGGAGAGACAAACGTGCCTCGGGTTCAGGCTAGCCAAAATGAAGTTTTGGATGGTGAGGAGGGGGGGCAACAAGAGTTGTCTTCTAGTGAGCCGATTACTGAGAGCGATGCTGATAGTCAAATTCAAGTGCATGAGGAGTCGGAGCTAAAACTATTTGGTTATGAGCTTTTTTCTTCGCCGCCAAGTACGTTTGCGCCTGTAACAGATATCCCGATACCTAGTGAGTATATCGTTGGGCCGGGCGATGAACTGCGGGTACAGATCTTTGGCAAAGAAAATCTGGATTATGCATTAGTTGTTTCCCGTGATGGAACTCTTAATTTTCCTGGTGTTGGCGTAATTAGTGTTGCAGGAACTCGTTTTGATGAGGTAAAGAAGCAGCTGATTCAGCGGGTAAAGAAGCAATTCATTGGTGTACAGGCTCATGTGTCTATGGGGATGCTGCGCACTATTCGTGTTTTTGTGATGGGTAATGTTAGGCAGCCTGGGTCCTATACTGTTAGTTCTCTCTCTACGCTAACCAATGCGCTATTTGCCAGTGGTGGCGTTACATCTATAGGTAGTTTGCGACGTATAGAGTTGAAGCGTAATGGAAAGGTTATTAGTGAATTTGATCTGTATGATCTGTTGTTAAATGGGGACACCAGTGCAGATCGCCGCTTACTTCCTGGGGACGTGATTTTTGTGCCATCTGTAGGCAGTACGGTAGCAGTAGATGGGGCTGTCATTCGGCCCGCTATTTATGAGCTGAAAGATGAAAATAGTGTAGGTGATGTGTTGGGTTTTGCTGGGGGGTTTAAAGCTGATGCATACCCGCAATTGTCACAGATTCTTAGGGTTGGTGCTGGTAGTGGCGAGAGTAACTTGATCACGATTGATCTATCGAAGCAAGATGGATTGAATTTTCCTATTGTAGATGGTGATTCTTTAAAAATAGGCTCCATTATCAATAAGGTAGAGAATGTTGTTAAGCTGAATGGTCATGTTGAACGACCTGGGAAATATCAATGGTTCGAGGGAATGCGTGTCTCAGACTTGATCGGATCAATTGATGAGCTTCAACCTCAGGCAGATCTTCGCTATGCATTGATACGGCGTGAGGTAGGGGCTGAGAGAAATATCTCTGTGGTGCATGTCTCACTAGCAGATGTATTTGCCATGCCAGGCAGTGATGTCGATATTCGTCTGCATGAGCGAGATAGCTTATTCGTTTTTGGGCTCTATGGTGAGCGTAACGCATTAATCGATCCGCTGGTTGATCAGTTAAAGAGTCAAGGCAGGCTGGATGTCCCAGAGAGGGTTGTGAATCTTAAGGGAAATGTGCGATATCCAGGTGTATATCCGCTTACAGATGGTATGAGGCTTTCGGATCTAGTTGAAGCGACAGTTGATGTGCTACCTGAAACAGATTTGACGTATGTATTAATTCAAAGCGAGTTGGGAGCTGGCCGGATACTGGATTTGCGCAGTTATAATTTGAGCAATGATGGCGATGTTGATCCGTTGCTACGAGCTCGTGATACCGTTTATTTCTTTAGCAAGAAAGATGAGCGCCAAGATCAGCTTGCCGCTTTACTAGAAAGGCTAGAGAAGCAGGCTGCTTATGGAGCACCTCTTCGGGTTGTAAAGGCGATTGGCCGGGTTCGTCATCCAGGTAGTTATCCGCTGGAGAAGGGAATGCGTCTATCAGATTTGATTCGTGCAGCAGGGGGATTGCAGGAGTCGGCGTATTCGTTGGATGCAGAGATTAGTCGTTATCGTGTGGAAAAGGGAATGGCTCGTGATGTTGAGCACCTTTCTATTAATTTGGCGGCGGTATTAGAAGGGAGTGAGACAGATGATATGGAGCTGGAGTCTCACGATTTTCTGACAATAAAAGAGCTTCCCAACTGGAGGGATAACCAAACCATTGAGTTGATGGGGGAAGTTAATTTTCCAGGTATTTATCCTATCCGTGAGGGAGATACCCTGCTGGACGTCATTCGTCGTGCTGGCGGCTTGACGGAGAGGGCTTACCCGCAGGCTGCAATATTTACTCGAGAAGAGTTGCGCCTTAAAGAGCAGCATAATCTAAATGAGTTGCGCGAACGCTTGCAAGCTGAATTGGCAGCTATAAATCTCGAGCAAATGTCAGAAGGGACTATGTCTGCAACCCCGGCAGCCGTATCAGCGGCCAATGATCTTGCCTCTCGATTAGAATCTACCAAGGCTTTAGGAAGATTGGTTATTGATCTCGGTGCCATTATTGACGGAGATAAAACCAAAAATGTGGTTTTAAAGCCGGGAGATATGTTGATGGTGCCAGGTTATAAGCAGGAGGTTTCTATACTTGGTGAGGTTTTTTATCCGACATCCCATTTATATAGTGGTGAAATATCGGTATCCGATTATGTCAATATGAGTGGTGGTGTTACTAAGCGTGCAGACGAAAGTCGTATTTACATAGTTAGGGCAAATGGTGCGGTGATGAAGGCAGGTTCGGGCTGGTTTTCGTCATCCGTTGACCTTCATCCTGGAGATACCATTGTGGTCCCGCTTGATGTGGATTACCTGAGTTCACTGCGGTTATGGACGAATGTTAGTCAGATTGTCTATCAACTTGGCGTGGCAGTGGCTAGCTGGAATGCTGTCGGATTGTTTTAGGAGGCGTGGTGAAAGATCAAGATAACATATCATCACAAACTTCTCAGATGGGACAGTCATCTCTTTATCCCCCATATTATATTCAACAACCAGTGGATGATGAGATTGATTTACTAGAATACTGGGATTTGCTGTGGCAGAGCAAAGCTCTTATTGCTGTAATTACGGTAACTATAACGGCTTTAGCTACTGCCATTGCTCTCTTAATGTCGCCTGTCTATAAGGCAGAGGTGACGTTAGCACCTGCTGCTGGCGAGAAAAGTAAAGGTTTCTCGTTAGGTGGTTTAGGTGGCTTGGCTTCATTGGCTGGTATATCTGGTGTGACAGGTAATGGGGCTGGAGTCAAAGAGGCGCTCTCCATCCTTAATTCACGGGCTTTTCTCAGTGATTTTTTTGAGAGAGAGCAGCTATTATCAGTTCTTTTTTATAAGCAATGGGATGCTAAAAAAGCTACGT
Organism: Thiohalomonadales bacterium; assembly: GCA_050295955.1. Lineage (GTDB taxonomy): Bacteria > Pseudomonadota > Gammaproteobacteria > RBG-16-57-12 > RBG-16-57-12 > JAFLJP01. The sequence continues at coordinate 60,992 of JBNKQQ010000025.1, read as the reverse complement.
GGCTAGTAGAGGAAGATAAACAGCCAACAATGTGGGATGCTTATAAGCGATTTACCAAGGGGATATTGTCTACAAATATCGATAAGGACTCCGGGATGGTAATTTTAAGTATTAGTTGGCGCGATCCTGAATTGGCAGCAAAGTGGGCAAATTTGTTAGTGGTGAGGCTCAATGCGCATATGCGTGAACAGGCTATTTCAGAAGCTAGTAAGAGTATCGAATACCTGCAAAATCAGATTAATCAAACGAGCGTTCTAGAGATGCAGCAAATGCTCTATAGCCTAGTGGAAGAAGAGACTAAGAAGATTATGCTGGCTAATGTCCGTAATGAATATGCCTTTAAGGTGATTGATCCTGCAGTTGTACCAGAGGAAAAAATCAAGCCTAAACGGGCATTAATCGCGGTATTGGGTCTGGTGTTAGGTCTATTCTTCTCCGTATTTTTTGTTTTTTTTCGTGAGTTTGTGAGAAAGGCAAAATTGGAGCGCTCTCAAGGTAAAGGAAAAGATTCAGCACCAGCAGAGGCTGATGTATAATCACCATTTTTATCAGGCTAAGGCGTTATTGTTGACGCCAAATGTATATTGAGGATTACTAAAGGCATGGCAAACCAGCACCTTTTTACTTCTGAGTCAGTTTCTGAGGGGCATCCTGATAAGGTTGCAGATCAGATCTCTGATGCAATTCTTGACGCAATTCTGGAGCAAGATGCAAAAGCTCGCGTTGCATGTGAGACCATGGTTAATACCGGTATGGTAGTAATTTCCGGTGAAATCACTACTTCTGCATGGGTTGATATGCAGGATGTGGTGAGAAACATGGTTAGGGAGATTGGCTATAACAGTTCCGATATGGGCTTTGATTGGGAATCATGTGCGGTGCTGACCTCTATCGATAAGCAATCTGCAGATATTGCGATGGGTGTTGATGAAGGTGAAAATAAGGATATGGGGGCTGGTGATCAAGGATTGATGTTCGGATATGCCAGCAATGAAACGGACGTTCTGATGCCCGCTCCAATAACTTATGCTCACCGTTTGGTAAAACGTCAAGCCGAGCTGCGAAAAAATGGTACTTTGCCCTGGCTACGTCCCGATGCTAAAAGTCAGGTAACTTTCCGCTATGAGGATGGCAAACCGGTTGGCATTGATGCTGTTGTTCTTTCTACTCAGCATACCCCGGAAATTGCACAGAATACATTGGTTGAGGCTGTTATGGATGAAATTATCCTGCCAACCCTTCCCAAAGAGTGGATTGATAGCGCTACCCGCTTCTATATTAACCCAACAGGTCGATTTGTGATTGGCGGCCCAGTTGGTGACTGTGGATTGACAGGACGTAAGATCATCGTAGATACCTACGGAGGTATGGCTCGCCACGGTGGAGGCTGTTTTTCCGGTAAAGACCCCAGTAAAGTGGATCGCTCTGCTGCATATGCAGGCCGTTATGTTGCTAAAAATCTGGTGGCTGCAGGCATTGCTGAGCGTTGTGAGATTCAGGTGTCTTATGCAATCGGTGTTGCTGAGCCGACCTCAATAAGTGTGGAAACTTTTGGTACTGGCAAGTTGGAAGAGTCGCGTATCATAGAATTAATTCGTGAACACTTTGATCTGCGTCCCCGCGGCATCATTGAGATGCTGGATCTTATGAAGCCTAGATATAGTGCTACGGCTGCATACGGTCACTTTGGACGTGAAGATGATCTGTTTACCTGGGAACGCACTGATAAGGCAGAAGCATTACGAGATGCAGCTGCTTTGTAATTAACGTATGTAATGTTAAGTTGCCCATTGAGGAGCGTTGCAACAGGTTATCCTGCCAGGCTCGATGGGCACTTTAAATTTAAAAACGGCGCTCGGTTCATTCGGAGAAACAACCATGGCTGAATTTACCGATTATAAAGTTGCCGACATCTCTTTGGCTGATTGGGGCCGTAAAGAAATCAAAATTGCTGAAACCGAAATGCCAGGTTTGATGGCGTTACGTAAAAAATACGGTGAAGCAAAACCTCTTAAGGGCGCCCGCATCATGGGCAGCCTACATATGACTATCCAAACTGCTGTACTGATTGAAACTCTGGTTGAGCTAGGTGCTCAAGTTCGCTGGGTTTCCTGTAACATTTTCTCTACACAAGACCACGCTGCCGCGGCAATTGCTGCAAATGGCGTTCCCGTTTTTGCTTGGAAGGGTGAGAGCCTTGAGGAGTACTGGTGGTGTACCGAGCAGGCTTTCAACTGGCCCAATGGTGAAACTGCCAACATGATCCTTGATGACGGTGGCGATGCAACGTTGCTGCTGCACAAAGGGGTTGAGTTCGAAAAAGTGGGTGCAGTGCCTGAAGCGCAAGCGGGCGATAATGAAGAGTGGAAATGTATACTCGATGTATTACGCCGCACCATGGTAAAAGATCCCGAGTTCTGGCAAAAACAATCTGCGAATATCCGTGGTGTAACGGAAGAGACTACAACGGGTGTACATCGCCTTTATGAGATGGTTAAGAGCGGCGAACTGTTGTTCCCTGCAATGAACGTTAATGACTCTGTTACCAAGTCTAAGTTTGATAATCTCTACGGATGTCGCGAGTCACTAGTCGATGGTATTAAGCGTGCCACCGATGTAATGATTGCCGGTAAAATCGCACTCGTTTGTGGATATGGTGATGTAGGCAAGGGGTGTGCACAGTCACTACGTGGTCTTGGTGCGACAGTTTGGGTAACCGAGATTGACCCAATCTGTGCGTTGCAGGCTGCTATGGAAGGATTCCGTGTAGTGACATTGGATGATGTGGCATCTCAAGCTGATATCTTTGTCACCACTACTGGTAACAAAGATATTATCTGCCATGACCATATGGCGGCGATGAAAGACCAGGCAATTGTTTGCAATATTGGCCATTTTGATAATGAAATTGATATCGCTAGTGTGCGCAAATATCAATGGGAAAATATTAAGCCACAAGTAGATCACATCATTTTCCCTGATGGAAAACGCATTATTATGTTGGCTGAAGGTCGTTTGGTAAATCTGGGCTGCGCTACTGGGCATCCCAGCTTTGTAATGTCCAACTCCTTTACCAACCAGGTACTGGCACAAGTTGAGTTTTATACCAAGCCAGATGAGTATGAAGTAGGTGTACACATCCTACCTAAGCATCTGGATGAAGAGGTGGCTCGTCTCCATCTTGAGAAGATTGGTGCCAAGTTGACGGTGTTAACGCAAGATCAAGCAGACTACATCGGCGTCGCGGTTGATGGTCCATATAAGCCGGATCATTACCGCTACTAGTTATAGATAAAACAGGGTCACAGCAAGTGGCCCTGTTTTTTTGTTTGCACTGTGTGAACCATTAGCTGTAGAGAGTAAAAATGGAAAACAAGAGTACAAATGTTGTGTGGCATCAAGCCGCAGTAACCCGAGAATTGCGAGAACAACAGAATAAGCATAAAAGCGCTATTTTGTGGTTTACTGGCCTCTCTGGTGCTGGCAAGTCTACCCTTGCTCATGCGGTGGAGGAGCGCCTTCATGGTATGGGGTGTCGAACCTACGTATTGGATGGGGATAATATCCGTCATGGTTTATGTGGTGACTTAACCTTTAGTGATGATGATCGCACTGAGAATATCCGCCGTATCGGTGAGGTCTCAAAGCTTTTCATTGATGCTGGCGTCATTACACTTACTGCTTTCATCTCGCCTTTTATTGCGGATCGTCAAATGGTGCGGGACCGTGTTGGAGATGGTGATTTCATTGAAGTCTACTGCGAGGCACCCTTAGATGTTTGCGAGGGGCGGGATGTGAAAGGGCTCTATAAAAAGGCACGAGCAGGTGAGATTCCATCATTTACTGGAATTAACTCCCCTTATGAGGCGCCTGTTAATCCTGAAGTGATTGCAAAAACGGGTGAGAAACCTCTTCAAGAGTGTGTTGACGATGTGATTGCTGCGTTGCAGCAGCGCGGAATTCTCGTTTAATTACCCATAATGGTAAAACAAAAAAAAGATAATCCAACGGTTGTTGTCGTAGGGCTTGGCTATGTGGGTTTACCACTTGCACTTGCTTTTGGCCGAGTTATGCCTACCTATGGCTATGATGTGTGTCAGGATAAAATAGCCGCTTATCAACAGCAAAGTGATCCATGTTTAGAGGTGGATAAATCCACATTTGAAGCGGCAGCACAGATTCAATATAGCAGTGATCCCGATATTATTGCCCATGGCGATTATATTATTATCGCTGTGCCTACCCCCATCGATCAGGCTAACCAGCCAGACCTTACCCTAACCTTAAAAGCTACCGCCACCGTTGCATCCCATCTTAAACGAGGTGCTGTGGTTATTTTTGAATCAACAGTCTATCCCGGCGTGACAGAAGATGAGTGCATTCCAATGCTGGAGCAGGTTTCGGGGTTGTGCTGTGGTGAAGATTTTAAGGTGGGCTATTCGCCAGAGCGTATAAATCCAGGTGATAAGGTCCATACGTTAGAAAAAATAGTTAAGGTAGTATCTGCTCAGGATGAAGAAACTTTAGAGCGGGTAGCATGGCTATATGAACAGATCATTGAGGCGGGTGTACATCGTGCCCCCAGCATCAAGGTGGCTGAGACTGCCAAGGTGATTGAAAACGTCCAACGAGATGTCAATATCGCACTGATTAATGAGTTGGCACTTATCTGTCAACGAGTAGGTATCGATACCCATGATGTGTTAGATGCTGCGGGAAGTAAATGGAACTTTTTACCGTTCAAGCCAGGATTAGTGGGAGGGCATTGTATTGGTGTCGACCCCTACTATTTGGTACAAAAAGCGGAGCGCTTAGGTTACCACCCTGATGTTATAATGGCTGGACGTCGACTCAATCAGGGGATGGGGCAGTTTGTTGCAGATGCTACCATTAAGCAGCTGGCTAAATCTGGTAAGCCGGTTCATGGTGCTCATATGTTGTTAATGGGGCTTACTTTTAAAGAAGATTGTGGTGATTTGCGTAATACGCGAGTCATTGATGTGATTGAGGTATTACAGGAGTACGGAGTTAGTTTATCCATTTGGGACCCTGTTGCGGATAGAGAAGAGGCCAAGGCTATATTTGGCCTTGAATTGATCACCTCAATCGATGAAGTAAATCAGCTCGATGGAGTTATTGCTGCTGTTGCTCATCGTGAAATCGTAAATTTAGATTTAGCACAGCTGGTCGCAAAGATGCGCGAGATGCCTGCACCTTTTATAGACGTTAAAGCGATATATAGTAGAGACAAGCTAAAAGAGCTAGGGTTTAAGGTTTGGAGGCTATGAGCGAAAAGATATTGGTAACTGGAGCTGCTGGATTCATTGGGGTGTTTTTGAGTCAGAGGTTGCTAGCAGAAGGATATCGAGTTGTCGGTATCGATAACTTAAATGACTATTACGATATCCAGCTTAAAAAAGATCGCTTGGCGCTTATTGAGGGGCATGAGAACTTTACTTTTTATCCGCTAGACCTTGTTGATCGTGACGCTATCTCCGCGCTCTTTGAAAAAGAGCAATTTGATAAAGTCGTTAATTTGGCGGCGCAAGCAGGCGTGCGTTATTCAATAAAGAACCCGCACGCCTATGTGGATAGCAACCTTTGCGGTTTTGTAAATATATTGGAAGGGTGCCGCCATCATAATATTAAGCATTTGGTATATGCCTCTTCATCATCAGTATATGGTGCCAATACCCATATGCCTTTTTCTACTCAAGATAATGTTAGTCATCCTGTTTCATTATATGCTGCGACCAAGAAAGCAAACGAGTTGATGGCTCACAGCTACTCTCATCTTTACCAACTTCCAACCACAGGGCTACGCTTTTTTACCGTGTACGGTCCGTGGGGGCGCCCGGATATGGCCTATTTTTTGTTTGCAGACGCCATATTTAATGATAAGCCTATCAAGGTCTTTAATAATGGCGAGATGATGAGGGATTTTACCTATATCGACGATATTGTGGAAGGTGTTGTGAGGGTGCTTAATAAGCAGCCTGAAGCTGACCCCCGCTGGACGGGAGAGTCCCCTAATGCATCAACCAGTTATGCTCCTTATAAGATCTATAATATTGGTAATCATACTCCAGTTAAGTTGATGGATTTTATTCAAACTATTGAGCAGGCTGCAGGGAAAGAGGCGATTAAGGAAATGTATCCAATGCAGGCTGGTGATGTTGTTGCCACTTATGCTGATGTGGATGATTTGATTCAAGACGTAGGCTTTAAGCCTTCCACTTCCATTGAAGAGGGAATTGGAAAGTTTATCGACTGGTATCGTCGTTATTATGGTGTATAGCACCTATAGCGTGGTTTGCTTAACTTATTAAGCTGGGCAAACTTAATTTTATAAATATTAAACAGATGGCGTAATTCTATGAAAGGTATCATTCTTGCTGGCGGGTCAGGCACGCGTCTCTACCCCCTTACTATGGCCGTAAGTAAGCAACTTATGCCCGTCTATGATAAACCGATGATCTATTACCCTCTTAGTACCTTGATGTTAGCGGGTATCACCGACATCCTTATTATCTCAACCCCTCAAGATCTCCCTCGTTTTAAAGATCTGCTAGGCGATGGTAATCAGTGGGGAATTGAATTGTCCTACGCCGAACAGCCTAGTCCAGATGGCTTGGCTCAAGCCTTTATTATCGGCGAGGAGTTCGTCGGTAACGATTCAGTCTCCTTGGTACTGGGAGACAATATCTTCTATGGACACCGTCTCCAGGATAGTCTGAAGTCTGCTGCGAACCAAAAGAGTGGTGGAACCGTATTTGCCTACTACGTAAATGACCCTGAGCGCTATGGCGTGGTCGATTTTGATGAGGCGGGCAAAGTGACTAAAGTAGTGGAGAAACCAAAGGTTGCTCCTTCCAACTATGCAGTCACTGGGCTTTATTTTTATGATAATGATGTGGTTTCTATTGCAAAAGAGATAAAGCCATCCCCTCGTGGTGAGCTGGAGATTACCGACGTAAATCAGGTATATCTTGATCAAGGCAATCTGCAAGTTGAATTGCTAGGCCGTGGCGTGGCATGGCTGGATACTGGTACTCATGTATCGCTCCTTGAAGCAGCAAACTACATGAAAATTATCGAGGAACGTCAGGGATTAAAAATTGCGTGCCTGGAAGAGATTGCATACCGTCAAGGCTATATTAATGCTGAGCAACTTGAAAATTTAGCTGCACCCTTGAAGAAGAGTGGCTATGGTGAGTATTTGCTAAGACTGCTGGAAGGGAAGATCCGTCTATGAAGTTTGTTCCAACCCAGATTCCTGATGTCATTATAATTGAACCCCAGGTGTTTGGTGATGATAGGGGGTTCTTTATGGAGACCTATCATGCTGACAAGTTCAAAGAGGTGGGATTAGACCTGAACTTTGTGCAGGATAATCATAGTAAATCCAAGCAGGGAATATTGCGGGGAATGCATTACCAGATTAAGCAACCTCAAGGAAAATTGGTGCGTGTAGTATCGGGAGAGGTATTTGACGTAGCTGTTGATATGCGGAAAAGCTCACCAACATATGGAAAGTGGGTCGGGGAGTATCTCTCGGCTGAAAATAAAAAGATGCTATGGGTACCACCCGGCTTTGCCCATGGGTTTTACGTGACCAGCGAAACCGCCGAGTTTGTCTATAAATGCACAGACTTGTATGCGCCGGAATACGAGCGCTCTCTGCTTTGGAATGATTCATATATTGGTATTGCATGGCCACTCGTTAACGGTGAAGAGCCCTTGCTGTCAGATAAAGATCGCCAAGGTATGCCCTTTGCTAAAGCGGAAAGTTACCAATGAAAGTGATCATTACGGGATCCAATGGGCAGTTAGGCTGGGAATTACAGCGTAGCGCTCCTGATAACTATGTGCTTATTGCTGTAGATGTAGATCAGCTTGATATTACTGATGCTGAAGCAGTGGATACATTTATGGCCGAAGCTAAATCAGATTTGATTATTAATTGTGCCGCCTATACGGCGGTCGATAAGGCAGAAACAGAAGCTGAACTCTGTTATGCCATCAACGCTCAAGGTGCTGAAAATTTAGCAAAATCAGCGAAGCAGCACGGTACTAAATTAATTCATATCTCCACCGATTTTGTCTTTGATGGAGATGGTCAATCAACACCCTATAAGCCTGATGCCCAGACCAATCCTATTGGGGTATACGGGGCCAGTAAGCTGAAGGGTGAGCAATGTGTACAGGCTCATAATCCAGAAGCACTAATCATCAGAACGGCTTGGGTTTACTCATCCCATGGACAAAACTTTGTTAAAAGCATGCTACGGCTGATGAATGAAAAAGAGCAGTTAGGTGTGGTGGCTGATCAGATTGGGTCACCAACCTGGGCGGGCACCTTGGCTAATTCGATATGGCAGCTTTCCCTGAAGGGTGTTCAGGGGCTTTATCATTGCACTGATGCTGGTGTTGCCAGCTGGTATGACTTTGCAATTGCTATACAGGAAGAAGCATTGGCTCTCGGCTTGCTGGAAAAGCCCATTCAGGTCAAACCCATCCCATCTAGCGCCTATCCTACACCAGCAAAACGTCCTCACTTTAGTGTGCTTGATAAGCAGATGTTATGGGAAACACTGGGTACTCCACCTGTTCATTGGCGGGTAGCTCTTCGGGGTATGCTAAGTGAGTTGAAGATACACTAAACCGGTTGAACTCTGGCACTATTTCGAGTAGAGAAATACTAATAACTATATGAAATAAATGATATTATTTCAAGTTCCCATCTATCTTTAACGGGCTATTGACAGAGCCCTCTCAAACACGTCTAATATTGTTCAATGAATGAACGAATTAAGCAGATGACCCAAGAGGAAATTCACTACAAATTGCTGAAAATGCTGGAAGAGAAGCCAGATATTAGTCAAAGGGAAATCTCTAAAATATTGGGGGTTAGTCTAGGAAAAACCAATTATTGCTTGAAAGCACTGGTTGAGATGGGCTTGGTTAAAGCTGGCAATTTCAAGAACAGCCAGGATCGCCGAGGTTATGCCTATTTTCTAACCCCAGAGGGGGTGAAGGCAAAAGCTAAAGCCACTTTAACATTTTTGCGAAAAAAACAAGAAGAATATGAGCTTATCAAGCGGGAAATTGGTGAGCTTAAGCAAGAAATATCTTCTCAAAAGAGTGGTAGGAAATGAGCTTAGTGGATTTATGTGATTCCACTATCCTTGGGGATAAGTATAGCGGTAGTTTAGATTATTTAAATTAGCCGATCTCTAATAGGGGTTGGCATTATTTGAACGATAGGAATAAGGCATTATGCGTAAATTACTGGTAACTGGTGGAGCCGGATTTATTGGCTGTAATTTTGTCCATTATTGGATGAATAAAAATAAAGAGGACAGGGTTATAGTACTAGATGCACTGACTTATGCTGGTAATTTAGCTAATCTGGATTTTGTAAAAGAGAATCCAAACTTTCGCTTTGTACGAGGCGATATCTGTGACCAAGAGCTAGTTGAGAAGCTACTGGTAGAGGAGAAATTAGATACTATTGTTCATTTTGCTGCAGAGTCACATGTAGATCGTTCTATTACAGGTCCCGATGCGTTTATCGAAACCAATGTAATTGGTACTCATAGTTTGCTAAAGGCGGCTAAGAAGATATGGGTTGATAGTGATAAACCAGTTGAAAATCATCGCTTCCATCATGTTTCTACAGATGAAGTGTACGGTTCACTAGAGGCCGATGCTCCACCTTTTTCAGAAACCAATCAGTATCAACCTAATTCCCCGTATTCAGCCAGTAAGGCTGCATCAGACCATTTAGTACGGGCTTATCATCATACTTTCGGATTGAATGTTACTACTAGCAATTGTTCGAATAACTATGGACCATTTCATTTTCCAGAAAAATTAATTCCCTTGGTGGTTCTCAATATCTTGCAAGGAAAGTCGTTGCCGATTTATGGTGACGGGCTAAATATTCGAGATTGGCTTTATGTGGAAGATCATGCGCGTGGCATTGAGTTGGTAATCAAAGAAGGTATCACAGGTGAAACATATAATATTGGTGGGAATAATGAATGGACCAATATTGATATTGTGAAAACGATCTGTGCCCTTGTGGATGAAGTAGCAAATGAAAGTTCTGATATCAAAGTGAGATTTCCTAATGCACCATTTGCTAAAGGGAAGATGTCTGATAGTTTAATCACATATGTGAAAGACAGGGTAGGGCATGATCGTCGTTATGCGATCGATGCTGAAAAAATTATGGAGCAGTTAGGGTATAAACCCGTGGAAACATTTGAGACAGGAATAAAAAAGACAGTTCAATGGTACTTGAATAATAAAGAGTGGTGGCAGGCTATCTTGGATGGTAGCTATTTAGATTGGATTGAAAAACAATATTCTTAAAGTCACGAGTGCAATGAAAGCAAACAATAAAATTTTTATCGCGGGTCATAATGGAATGGTGGGGTCTGCAATTATGCGGACACTTATTAGTCAAGGTGAATCAGGCATAGTAACTAGAGATCGTGCTCAACTCGATCTCACTGATCAGAGTGCGGTGCGGGATTTTTTTTCCGCGGAGAGACCGGATCAAGTTTACCTTGCAGCGGCAAAAGTTGGCGGGATCCATGCAAATAATACTTATCCTGCAGAGTTTATCTATGAAAATCTAATGATAGAAGCGAATGTCATAGATGCTGCTTTTCAAAATGGTGTAAAGAAATTACTGTTTTTAGGCTCTAGTTGTATCTACCCAAAATTAGCACCCCAGCCAATGTGTGAAGACGCGTTACTAACAGACACTCTTGAGTCTACCAATGAGCCATATGCAATTGCAAAAATTGCAGGCATTAAATTATGTGAAAGTTATAACCGACAATATGGAGCTAGTTATGGAATCGATTATCGTAGTGTGATGCCAACGAATCTATATGGGCCTGGTGATAACTATCATCCTGAAAATTCCCACGTGATTCCAGGACTTATTCGTCGCTTTCATGAGGCAAAGCTTGCAAATGATAGTGGTGTTATTGTATGGGGAAGTGGCACTCCAAAACGAGAGTTTTTATACGTAGATGACATGGCAGCAGCCTGTATCTATGTAATGAATATTGAAAAAAGTGAATATGATAAATGCACAGAGCCGATGTTGAGCCATATTAACGTTGGATATGGTTATGATATAACAATCAAAGAACTGGCCGAAGCCATAGGAAAGACTGTTGGATATCAGGGGGAGATACAGTTCGACAGCTCAAAACCCGATGGAACACCGCGCAAGTTAATGGATAGCTCAAGACTCAATAAGCTAGGCTGGAAGGCTAGTGTTAGTTTGGACGAAGGGCTTAAGTTAGCTTACGAAGATTTCCTGAAAAATATGAATAATAGATAATGTAAGAGCAAAATTGATATGACCTCAGATAAAAAAGTAGCACTTATTACAGGTATCACTGGCCAGGATGGAGCATATTTAGCAGAGCTTCTGCTTGATAAAGGATATATAGTGCATGGAATTAAGCGTCGTACCAGCCTGTTTAATACGGATAGAATTGATCACCTATACAGAGATCCCCATGAAGAAGGCGTGTGCTTCTTTCTTCACCATGGTGATTTGACTGATAGCTCAAGTTTGATCCGTATTATTCAAAATACTCAGCCGGATGAGATATATAACTTAGCAGCACAAAGTCACGTTGCTGTTAGTTTTGAAGAGCCTGAATATACTGCTAATTCTGATGCTCTTGGTGCGCTGCGGATCCTCGAAGCAATTCGTATTCTTGGGTTGGAAAAGAAAACTAAGTTTTATCAGGCGAGTACCAGTGAACTCTATGGTCTGGTGCAGGAGATTCCTCAGAAAGAAACGACGCCTTTTTACCCTAGAAGTCCGTATGCGGTTGCCAAACTCTATGCTTATTGGATTACCGTCAATTACCGTGAGGCGTACGGCATTTATGCGTGTAATGGAATTCTCTTTAACCATGAAAGCCCTATCCGTGGCGAGACATTCGTGACGCGAAAAATCACAAGGGCTTTGGCACGTATCAAGCTTGGTTTACAGGATTGCCTGTTTCTTGGGAATCTTGATGCTAAGCGTGACTGGGGGCATGCGCGTGATTATGTTGAGATGCAGTGGTTGATGCTGCAGCAGGAGCAACCGGAAGATTTTGTTATTGCTACAGGTGTTCAATATAGTGTCCGTGATTTTGTCGATGCAGCGGCAAAACATCTAGGAATTGAAGTTAGATGGGAGGGCGAAGGTGTCAATGAGAAAGGCTATGATGTGGCAACCGGTAATTGCATCGTCCAGGTTGATCCAAAGTATTTCAGACCAACAGAAGTAGAAACGTTACTAGGTGATCCTGCCAAGGCTAAAGAGAAGCTTAATTGGGTTCCACAAACAAGCTTTGATGACTTGGTTCGTGAAATGGTGCAGGAAGATCTGAGTGCTGCAGAGCGTGATGAGCTTGTGAAACAGCATGGATATAAGACCATGGAGTACAACGAATAATATAGCGGAATATGAATGCTTGTGAGGTAATGGCGTTGGAGATCGTTTGTCGATAATGATATTTTCAGGTTTTATTGAAATCTGATTGGCTTTCGATAAGGATACCTCTGATAGGTCTAAACATAGCGGTTTTTAGAACTTAGTCGATGTTTAAGAAAATTTCGTGGATGACGGTTCTTCAGGCCGCAAATACCATTCTTCCATTTATAACTATTCCTTATTTAGTAAGGGTGTTAGGTGTCAGTGGATATGGGGCGATTGGTGTCGCTGTCGCGGTATCACAATACCTACAGCTTATTGTTGAGCATGGATATACGCTTAGTGCCGCCAGGAGTGTTGCGCAAGATAAGGAAAATAAAAGTTTAGCAAGTGATGTGTTTATTAACGTCACATTATCAAAACTTCTATTGTTTATATTGGGCACAATAATACTGGGTTTAGGGATATATATCGTAAACCTGGAAGGTGGGCTTGAAGACCTTATTATAATCGGTCTTTTAATTGTTTTTGGTCAGCTGATGATTCCGACATGGCTGTATGTTGGGAAGGACCGCGCTGATTGGTTATTAATTTTAACCATAATTCCAAAGGCCATAGCTGTTCCGATAATTTTTATTACAATTAATAGTCCAGAAGATATTAATATGGCCATGATGTGGCAAGGATTACCTTTTGTTGTGACGGGTGTAATTGCCTTACTAATCGCATTTAAGATGAAGTGGGTTACATTTTCGTCACCCGATATACATAAGATGAAAGGTTACTATAAGCAAGGGTGGCCACTGTTTTTATCATCCGCCTCCACCAGCTTATACACATCATCTACACCAATTATATTGAATGCATTTAGTGGGACTCATGCTGTTGGGTTGTTTTTGGTGGCAGATAAGATACGGCAAGCTGCTCAGAGTGTGATTACGCCTATTTCACTTGTAGTGTTTCCGAGGGTAAGTCGTTTGCTTGTGGAGGATAGGGATAAAGCCTATTTTGAACTGCAGCATTTATCCATATTTGTTTTGGCCATGGCGTTTTTTATAGCCTTAACATTTAACGTGTTTGCTGAGTTTATAATTGAAATTGTATATAGCAGTGAGGCTATAGAGTCGTCGGTTATACTGCAGATACTTGGTGGCGCAATGTTGTTGGTCTTCGCCAATACAATATTGGGAACCTATATAATGATACCGTCGGGTATGGAAAAGAAATTTAGTTTAATAATTTTAATTGCCGGTTTTGCACATTTGATAGTTTTATCTATTCTGTCTATGGGATATGCAGAAATCGGTGCGGCAATATCAGTAATGTTCACTGAGGTATTAATGTTTGTTCTCATGGTGAAGCATTTATCTGGGATTGATACTCAATTTGAGCGCTGCTCAATGAGTGATTCAATTATATCCAAAATAATCAAAGCAAGATAAATTTTTAAGAGATAGGATTATGCACGACACCGCAATAAAAAATGCTGAGTTGTTTATCAATACATACTTGAAAGATTCGTCAAACGTGGAGCTTGCAGATATCGGTGCTCAGAACGTTACAGGTAGTATAAAAGATGTATGCACTACAAATATCACATATACCGGTGTGGATTTTGTAGAAGGGAAGGGGGTCGATGTGATTCTGGATGACCCATATAAGCTCCCTTTCCCTGATAATCATTTTGATGTTATCACTGCATCGTCATGCTTTGAGCATTCTGAATTTTTTTGGGAACTTTTCCTAGAGATTATGAGGGTACTTAAGCCAAGTGGTTTGGTTTATTTAAACGCACCTTCAAATGGTAGATACCACTGCTATCCAGTTGATTGTTGGAGGTTCTATCCAGACAGTGGCTTGGCATTAGCAAATTATGGTCAGAAAAAAGGCTTTGATTGCATGCTTCTGGAATCTTATGTTTCACGTCAAATTAGAACATGGAATGATTTTCTCTGTGTAATTATTAAAGACAAGGCTCACGCAGATAAATATCAGAATCGTATAACTGATGGTTTCTCTCAGTACGATAATGCACGTGTAATGAGAAAAGAAGGCAGCGACTATAAGTGTATTAAACTTAATGAAAGTGAGATCCCTGAAGATCAGCGCTTCCTTGGCTGGAAGATTAATAAGTTTGCTACCAGACTATTTCAAAAGGTTCTCGGCAAATAAGTAAGTATACAAAGAAATCTAATGAAGATATTCGACACATTCCTGTTTTATAACGAACTTGAGCTACTTGAATTACGGCTCAATGCATTGAATTCCTCGGTGGATTATTTTGTTATAACAGAAGCCAAGGTAACCTTTTCGGGTAAGCCTAAGCCACTGTACTATGCTGAAAACAAGGAAAGATTTAAAAAGTTCGAAGATAAGATAATTCATAATGTTATAGAGGAGACTCCTAACAGTTATGACTCATTCGTTCCCCCGAACGAATACTACACTGATAGGAATGCCAGTTATCCACATAAGAGTGGAGGCGTACCGCTTTCAAAGTTAAGCTTAGACTTCCAGAGAGAGGTGTTTCAGCGTGACTCTGTAATTAATGGCTTGCTGGGTGTTGCTGATCCTGATGATTTGATTATGATCAGCGACTTGGATGAGATTCCAAACCCTGCGGCTGTTAAGAGGGTTGTTGATGATTTTGAGTCTGGTGCTATCTACACTTTATGCCAAAAGTGGTTCATGTATTATTTTAATGTTATCTGTGACCAAGAATGGTTTGGAACACGGGTTTGCGACTTTGAAACTCTTAAGGGTCGTAGCATTGATTTGATGCGCTACCATCTTGAGGATAGAAATGAACAACCAGGGCCGGTTATCGAGAATGGAGGATGGCATTTTAGCTTCTTGGGTGGTGAAGAGCGTGTGCGGGAAAAACTGGCTGCATATTCTTATCAAGGTAGGCGTAGTAAATTTATTCTGCAAATTTTAGATAAGTTATTTCCTCAGCGAGTTCGTAGAAAAATAGAAAATAATGACGACATCTTCAATACTGGCCGTAAGTTTGTAACTGTAGATTTGGATGAGTCATTCCCTTCTTACCTAATAGAGAACAAAGATAAATTTAGTAGTCTTATAAAGACATGATTATTACAGAACTATATGATGGTCAGGGACTTGGAAATCAGCTCTGGGTTTATGCTGCTTCGCGCAGTATTGCAGAGCAGCTGGACGTCCCTTTTGTATTATTAGGTGCTGAGAGATTCAAGGGGAATGGCTTTCTAGAAATCGAAACTGCGGTAGGCATAGATGCAGAGGCTGTCAGTGAAGCTATAAAAGAGGGTGAATTTAAGCATTTCCATGAAATGAATTTTTATGATCCTGACCTAAAATATATCTCTTCTGGATTTGACCATAGAGTTTTGTCGCTAAAAGGAGCGAATAAACTGGATGGCCTTTTTCAAAGTGAAAAATATTTTTTTGGAGATCTTGCTCGCTTCAAAGATTATTTTAGGCTTGATAATGAGGTAAAGAAGAAAAATAGTATTGGTGATGACACCTGCATCATAAATTTGCGTGGTGGTGAATATAAAAGACACAAAAACTTCATTCTCCCCGAGTCATATTGGAAGGCAGGCATCGAGAACATCAAGAAATTATCAGATGTGCGTAATTTTTTAGTTGTTACAGATGATGTTCGCTATGCAAGGTCTATGTTCACAGGGTTTGATGTTCTTGAGGGCTGTGTAGGTGATTGCTATGCGAGCATTTACAATGCTAAGAATCTAATAATTTCAAATTCCAGCTTTGCTTACTTCCCGATTAAAACAAGTGGTAACAGTGCTAATGTCATCGCACCAAGGTATTGGGCAAGATTTGGCAATGAGTATAATCGCTGGGCTTCAGTTGCTAATTTATATGAGTCTTGGTTATGGCAGGGTGGCGATGGCAGGTTGGCCAGTTATGAAGAGTGCCTTGAGGAGTGCCAGTTGACTGAGGCTGAGTATGAGGCCAAGTACTATATTAGAACAACTCAAGAGCAGGTCCACAATCCTGGTATCAGGCGTTTTCTACCTGCTGGTATACGCAAGGGTGTGAAATCAGCTCTTTCAAAGTTTTTTCCTAAACACTATGGGTAATGATGGTGAAGCCATTTTATTGCATATCATATTTTGATGGCGACCTTTCATGGATTGACGAGTTATGTGCTGGTAACTATATTGTCTATTCCAAGGGTGAATTGCCTGATAATGCACCATCCAATGTGGTTGAGGTGCCAAATGTCGGGTATAACATCTATAGCTATCTGACATATATCATTGATAACTATGATGCACTACCTGAAGTTATTGTTTTCTGTAAGAATAATGTTTTCGATCGCCACGTCTCACGTGAGGTGTTCATAGATGCGTGTTCCAAGAATGTTTATATGCCGATCGAAGAGCAATCAACGTGGAAAAGACTCTCATTTCCTGTGTCGCTAATTGCAAGTGATGGGGGGTTTCTAGAGATTAATAATAGCTGGTACGTCTCCGGTTATGAACGTCGCTATTTCTATGATTTTGATAAATTTTACCAGTTTGTATTCAAGGATGCTCGTAGGCCGGATTATATAAGATTCGCACCTGGGGCAAACTATGTTGTCCCTCGAGGCAATGTATTGTTGCGCTCACGTAACTTTTATATAAACCTTAGGTCATTTGTTCAGCATTCTCAATTCTCCTGTGAATCTCACTATATTGAGCGTTCTTTACATGCGATTTGGTCCTCATCTCTCGCCGAGTCTACAAATATGTTGAAAGTATTGACGACAGAGGAATTACTTTTATTGCAGGATGAATGCAAAGAGGAAATAGAATATAGCAATTCCCTTCTAAGACGTATTAAGCGCGTAGCTTTCAACAAGTTAACCGCTTTTGTATACTCACTATTTCGCTAGTTTCTTATCTTGCATCTATAGATTTGTAGAATTTTGACTTAGAGGTATATATATGAGAGCAGGATATGTTCACAAAGGAACGTTATTTGGCCTTCTAATTGTTGCCTCTACAATAAATTTAACACTGGGCCTGACTGTATTATTACTTATATCATTATTTTTACATTATTCTAAACCTACTAGGTCTGATGGTGAACTACTGCTATTTTTACTTTTAATTAAAATTTTATGGATTATATCAATCGATATTATGTTTTCGGAGTCACCTTTATATTACATACTTTATGTAATAGCTCCTGATATAATCTTGTTAGTTGCACTTTTTTCTAGGTTTAGCTTCTCATATGTAAGACATGTTCTAAGATTACTTTACTTGTTATTTCTTGTGGATATTTCATTTAATATCTTCACATTGCTTACGGGTGCTGATCCTCTAGGGCGTGTTCCTGGCTCAAGGCCAGATGATATAATTATGAGAATGGGGGGGGTCTTCGGACACCCTTTTTACAGTGTAAACATAACGTTAATCGGAATGATTTGCGCTATTGTCTTACAAAAGAAAACACTAATAATTTTGTCAGCGGTTGGGTTTCTGATTAATGGAACATTCAGATCGCCTCTCATGCTTTCTCTTATTCTCATGATTTACATTCTTCATAGGTATCATTTTGGTCCCGTTGTCAAATATGGTGCGTATTTTTTGTTTATTTCATCTGTTTTTGCTACAACATTTATATCAACATTATCAAGCGATTTCGAAAGTGGGAATGTTTTTCGCGTAATTGCTTGGGTAAATGCAGTTACACATATTATGGAAAATCCAGTTATAGGAACACACACTTTTCTATCTGGACCATTCGATCATATGTCAGCTGAGACTATAATAAGCTACGGAATTGCTGAGTCTCCCATCCTCCAGTTGGGGCTTGATTATGGCCTTGTTCCAATGATTTTAACAATCGTTGTACTAGCTATTATTGTTAATAAAAACAGCTGCTATTATGAAAGAAGTAGCCATGGTGATAAAGGGGGGGATTTAGGGGCTTCCATAATGGCTTCGGTAGTGTTTATAGATGCATTTTATGGCAGTGCCTATGGATCGATGCTAGTCACGTTTGTATTTGGAATACTGTGTGTATCACTCAATAATACATATAAAAAATGATCTATATACCGGGTGTATATTGTCTATGGTGAGGTTTAGATGGCCATTAAAATATCGATTTTAGTTCCGGCATATGAGTTTCCTTTAGGTATTGATAAAATACTATCCGCTTTATCAGGTTCTATTTCAGAGGATATAGAGATAATAATCTCTGATGATTCTGCTGGGTGTGAAGTTGAAACTGTTGTCGAAGGATATGCACGTCAGTTTGGTGCGAGGTTAAAATATATACGTAACCAACCGGCTCTAGGGGCTGTTAACAATTGGAATGCTTTGCTTGATAAGGCTAATGGGGAGTTCGTGCTGTTACTCCATCATGATGAATATCCGTTAGGGGCGTCATTCGCAAGTAGAGTGCTCAATCTTATAAAAAATAATTCTGATATTGATGTTCACGTGCTGGGTTGTATGCTTGTGTCACATGCAGGTTGTACTATAAGGCCGCATGTACCCTCAATACTTCGTTCTGCTGTTCTTAAATTTTTCCCTTCTTATTTAATGAAGAGAAATGTAATTGGTCCTTCATCATGCTTAATTGTTAGACGAGCGTTGTACACGAAGTATGACAACAATCTCAAATGGCTTGTCGATGTGGATAATTATTACAGGTTGCGCATGCTATCGCCTAAATGGCGGGTGGATAGAACGATACAAATTGGTTCTACACTGGGCCGTGATGACTCAATTACCGCTTCAATTAAGAGTGAATTGAAGGAGCTTAATCAAAAAGAGCGAGAGTATGTAAGCAATAAATTTGGGGCTAAGCGGATATGGTTAGAGCCATATGCTAATCATAGAGTTCTGAATCATGCGGAAGATGTCGCTTGGAAATTTATGCGTGTAATTACAATAGGTTATTATAAGATTGCCGTTTTAATTAAAAGGCTTTTTAATTCCTTCACTACTGCTAATCGAGTGATTGATAATGCTAATAAGTAATTTGGTCGGTGGTCTGGGTAATCAGATGTTTCAATATTCCTGTGCTCGTGCGCTATCACTCGAGTTAGGGATTCCGCTGAAATTTTGTATTGATGGTTTTGATGCATATAAGGCGCATAATGGTTTTGAGTTAGAGCAAGTTTTCGGGCTCAGTATGGAAATTGCCACTGAGAAAGATATTAGAGAAACGATAGGCTTTTTTAGATCAAAATATTCATTCCGTAGATTGCTTTCCAAGAAACCATTTCAGTTTGTAGCTGGTCGTCGCTTTATCAATGAGCCTGGCTATCGTTACTGGCCGGGGCTGGCCGAGCGTGCACGTCAAGGAGGTTATTTGCAGGGGTACTGGCAAAGCGAACGCTATTTCACCAAGCATGCCGATGAGATTCGTGCAGACTTTACTTTTAAAACACCTCTGTCTGAGAAAAATGAACAGGTTCTAGCGCAAATTCAGGAGTCTAAAGCTGTTAGTCTGCATGTCAGAAGGGGTGACTATGCAAGTAATGCTAAAACGTTATCTGTTCATGGTGTTTGCTCTCTAGACTATTATCAAGAGGCCATTGATTGCTTGATGCAAAGATATGATGGTATACGACTGTTTATCTTTTCTGATGACCCTCAGTGGGTTAAGGAGAATCTGAATACGAAAAGCCAAGAGATGGTAATTGTAGACCATAATAAAGGTGCGGAGAGTTACAACGACATGCGGCTAATGTCATTGTGTGATCATCATATTATTGCTAACAGTTCATTTAGTTGGTGGGGGGCCTGGTTGAATCCTAAGCAAGACAAGACGGTTATTGCTCCAATGCAATGGTTTGCAAATGGGACAGATACACAAGATTTAATACCAACTGGCTGGGAGAGATTGTAACGTGGCATCAAATAGTAATGAGTCTATGATCGGTTTTCCGGGTGGCTTTACTGTGCTGATGGCTGTTTATGAGAAAGATGACGTTGAGTTGTTTGAGCGTGCCATGGATAGTGTTTATGCAAACTCTCTTCAGCCAAATGCACTTGTTCTTGTAATTGATGGGCCAGTGCCGGCTGCTTTAGGGAATATTATCGATAGATTGCAAGATAAGTATGGTTTTGAAGCTGTTAAGCTCACTGAAAATGTAGGACTTGCACTTGGCTTAAACGAGGGACTTAAACATATTAAGACCGACTGGGTTGTTAGGGCCGACGCTGATGATTATAACCATCCAGATCGATTTGCACGGCAAGCTGTAGCAATAGCAAAATGCAACGGTTCGGTTGATATAATCGGCAGCGCGATACAGGAAGTAGAGAGAGATGGCTCTCCAATTGCTATTCGTTGTACGGTTGAGGAGCATAACGATATTATCAAATATGCAATGACAAGAAATCCATTCAATCATATGACTGTTGCTTATAGAACAGAGTTTGCACTTAGGTGTGGAGGCTATCCTCTTATTCATTTGAAAGAAGATTATGGATTATGGGTTAGCATGCTTGCTTCCGGTGCGATAGGTATGAATGTGCCTGATATATTGGTTGATGCAACCACCGGGAGGGATATGTATAGGCGACGTGGTGGTATGAAGTATGCTATTGCAGAAATCGCCCTGCAAAAGCATCTGACTAAAAATGGCCTTACATCGCCCTTTAAAGCGATTATTCACGGTCTTAGCAGATCTTCTATTTTTTTATTGCCCTCATATTTAAGAGGTTTGATATATAAGGTTGTTTTGCGTTCAAGCTAGCTATAGGCAAGTTTCCAGCGCTGAAAGTAAGATAGGTTTTAACACTTGATGACAGGAAAGCATAATATGTTCGTCGATATTATTGGTGGCAGTGGATTTATTGGTTCAAGATTATGTCGACGCCTTGAAAAAGGCAATAATTGCTCTTTTTCCATTATCGATAAGGCTCCTAGCATCGCTTACCCTGAAAAGGTTGGCACTGCAGATGTTAGGCTGATTGATTCGTTGAGAAATACCATTAGAGAAGGAGCAGTTATAGTTAATTTGGCGGCTGAGCATAGGGATGATGTCCGTCCAGTGTGTCTATACGACGAAGTTAATGTTGATGGTGCTAGGAATATTTGCCAAGTTGCACGAGAAAAAAATGTTAAGAGGATAATTTTTACTAGTTCAGTTGCAATATATGGATTTGCTCCAATTGGCACCGATGAATCTGGTAAGGTTGCGCCATTTAATGATTATGGGCGAACAAAGTACGAAGCTGAGCAGATTTTTAAAGAGTGGCAAGCCGAAGAATCTAGCGAAAGGGCGCTAGTCATTATTCGTCCTACAGTTGTGTTTGGTGAACAAAATAGAGGCAACGTATACAACCTTCTGCGTCAAATCGCATCTGGTAAGTTCGTGATGATTGGTGATGGCGGTAATAGAAAGTCTATGGCCTATGTTGAGAATGTTGCCGCTTTTATTGAGTATTCTGCAACATTTAAACCGGGGGTTTATACTTACAACTTTATTGATAAACCTGATTATACGATGAACGCGCTGGTAGGTAACGTAAATGTGATTCTCGGTAAATCTGATAAGGTTGGATTTCGTTTACCTTTTCTACTCGGATATGTGATCGGTAAAGGGTTCGATTTGGCTGCGATGATTAGCGGTAAAAAGTTTGCTATTAGCTCAATCCGGGTCAAGAAGTTTTGCGCTAACTCAGTTTATAATTCAGCAATAGGTGAGACTGGATTTGCTCCCCCAGTTCCATTAGAAGAGGCTTTATACAATACGGTTAGATATGAATTTATTGAGTCTCATGAAAATGAGGCTGTATTCTATTCAGAGTGAGCTTTGTAATTAGATGCATTACTTATATCTATATGCATCTAATCTGTGCTAGCAAACAAAGCTTTTTTGCAGGGTGATATACTCTTTATTTGTTTATGGAATTTGCTGCATAATTCTGATAGGGGGGCGGTGTGGTTTTTTATAAAGGCTAAAATATAAAGAGAGTAGTTCCATTCTGAGAATACTTCTAAGTCAGTGATAAGCAAGTTCATTAAATGAATATACAATTAGTGGTGATAGTAGACTAATTTAATGTATATTTTTATGGGTATATAGCATGTTACCAGTAATCATGTCCGGTGGCTCAGGCACTCGCCTTTGGCCCCTTTCTCGAAAAAATCGTCCTAAGCAATTCATTTCTTTAGTAAATGATCGCTCAATGTTTCAAAATACTTTGGATCGACTCCAGGGTTTAGTGAAGCTTGAAGAGCCTATTGTGGTGTGTAACGAAGAGCATCGCTTTATGGTGGCTGATCAGTTGCAGGAGACTTGGGCAGGCTCTTCCACCATTATTCTTGAGCCGGTTGGACGTAATACTGCGCCAGCAATCGCTTTAGCTGCTTTGGCTGCAGTTAAGCATCACGGTCCTGATGCTGTTTTACTGGTTCTAGCGGCCGATCATCATATTGAAAACTGCGAAAAATTCAGGCAGGTTGTTGCTGATGCGTGCGTGTTAGCTGATAACGGAAAGATGGTGACATTTGGTATTGTGCCAACCAAGCCTGAAACGGGTTATGGATATATAAAAGGTGGAGATGAGGTTGGTGCTGCATCTGCATTTGAAGTAGACCAGTTTGTCGAAAAGCCAGACCTGGTAACAGCTCAGTCATATCTTGAGGGTGGTGATTATTACTGGAATAGTGGCATGTTTATGTTCCAGGCTGGGCGCTATCTTGAGGAATTAAAGAAATTCCGTGCTGATATCTTTGAAGTGTGTGAGCAGGCATTTTTGAGTGCCACTCATGATCTTGATTTTACAAGGATCTCTTCTGATATCTTTGCTTCTTGTCCCGAAGATTCTATTGACTATGCGGTGATGGAAAAGACTGACTCTGCAGTGGTGGTGCCGCTTGATGCTGGATGGAGTGATGTGGGTGCTTGGTCGGCGTTATGGGAGTTAGGGCAGAAAGATGAAGGCGGTAATGTGACTCATGGCGATGTGCTGCATCACGATTGCCAGAATAGTTACTTCCATGCTGATAGTAAGATGATTGCAGGCCTGGGAGTAAAAGATATTGTTGTTGTTGAGACACCCGATGGGGTAATGGTTGCTGATCGAAATCGTGTTCAAGATGTCAAGACCATCGTTAATGAGCTTAAGGCTGCTGGCCGTTATGAGACTGATTTTCACCGCGAAGTGCACCGTCCCTGGGGAGTTTATGACTCCGTGGATAATGGTGGGCGTTATCAGGTTAAGCATATCACTGTGAAACCTGGGGCCAAACTTTCTGTTCAGATGCACCACCACAGAGCGGAGCATTGGATCGTTGTTTCGGGTACAGCGAAGGTGACTGTGGATGGCAATGCTGTTTTGCTGACAGAAAATCAATCTACTTATATCCCTGTTGGTGCCGTGCACTCCCTTGAAAATCCAGGAAAAATTCCATTGGAAATTATTGAAGTCCAATCGGGTTCCTATTTGGGTGAGGATGATATTGTGCGTTTTGACGATATCTATGGTCGCTCAGGCGGTGGTAAGGAGTAAAAATGGCAGAGGTAACTGTTTCCCAGATGATGGAGAGTAGCGGGGTTAAGTTTGGAACCAGTGGTGCCCGAGGCCTAGCTGAAGCCATGACTGACGAGGTGTGTTATCTCTACACTCAGGCTTTTTTGCAGCATTTGGAGGCTCAGGGGGATGTTGTAAAGGGTGCGGCGGTTGCTATTGCAGGTGACTTTCGTCCGAGTACGCCGCGTATTATGGCTGCGTGTGCTAAGGCAGTAGAAGACGCGGGGTTTAGTCCGGTTAACTGCGGCTTTATTCCAACCCCTGCTGTTGCTCTATACGGAATTAAGCAAGGTATTGCGAGCTTGATGGTCACTGGAAGTCATATTCCAGATGATCGAAATGGGATTAAGTTTAATAAGCCCAGCGGTGAAATTCTCAAGCAAGATGAGCAGGGGATTGCCGTACAGACCGTCAGTTATGAGAGCGGGTTGTTTTCGAGTGACGGCATGCTGTATGAGAGCTATCAAATGCCTGCTGAGATTTCTGAGCCTCTTAATCAGTATATTCAGCGTTATGTTGATTTTTTCACTCCTAACGCATTGAAAGGCAAGAATATTGGTATCTATCAGCACTCAACGGTTGCGCGTGATGTCATGGTGGATATATGCAAGGCTCTGGGGGCAAATGTAGTTGCTCTGGGGCGCTCGGAGACCTTTATTCCGGTTGATACAGAGGCTGTTCGTGATGAAGATGTGGCGCTAGCCGCTGAGTGGGCTAGTGAGGGTGCTTTTGATGCGATTATCTCTGCTGATGGTGATGGTGATCGCCCCTTGGTTAGTGATGAGGCCGGGGGGTGGCTGCGCGGAGATGTGGCAGGTATTGTGACTGCGCAATTTCTAGGGGCAGATGCGGTGGTAACGCCGGTTAGTAGTAATAGTGCTTTGGAGAAAAGCGCTCAATTCAAGCAAATTTCCCGTACTCAGATTGGTTCACCCTTTGTTATCGCGGCAATGGAGCAATTGCTTGCGGAGGATGTTGGGCAGGTTGTAGGTTATGAGGCTAATGGTGGTTTTTTGATTGCTTCTGATATCACCCGAGATGGTCGCGTACTAGGCGCTTTGCCTACGCGTGATGCTGTGATTGTGCCGTTATCCATACTGTCTCTTTCTTGTGAAAAATGCCTTAAAATCAGTGAATTATTGAAGACTCTTCCAGAGCGTTATACTTTTAGTGACAGGCTGAAGGAGTTTCCTACTGAGCTGAGTCAGACACGTATAGCTATCATGTCTGCTGGTGGTGAAATGCAGCGAAAGTCAAATATTGAGAAGGTGCTTGGCGATCAATTTGGCGAGGTGATTGCCACTGATATTACAGATGGCCTGCGAATTACCTTTGATAACCAAGATGTTTTACATTTGAGGCCATCAGGTAATGCACCTGAGTTGCGGTGCTATAGTGAGTCATCAAGCCAGCAGCAGGCTATGGATATCAACAGACGCTGTATGTTGCTCCTTGAAGCATGGCGTAGTGAGTGATTTCCTCTCCAAAATTAAGGCATTCGAGTAATTTCATCTCAGTTGTGGGTGGGATTTAGGGTATACTGCGGCTTTGGGTAGGCACACAATTGCCCGTCATGCATTGAACTTTGAGTGGATTAGGTGGATATGAAGATAGCGATTGCAGGTACCGGCTATGTAGGTCTTTCCAATGCAATGTTGCTGGCACAAAGCCATGAAGTGGTAGCGTTGGATGTGGTTGAGGAGAAGGTCAAGCTTCTCAATAATAAGACCTCGCCAATAGTAGATGCGGAGATTGAGGATTTTCTGGCAAACAAGGTGCTTAACTTCCGGGCGACTCTTGATAAAGCCGATGCTTACAAAGGGGCTGAATTTGTGGTAATCGCCACGCCTACCGATTATGACCCTGAAACCAACTATTTCAATACCAGCACTGTAGAGTCTGTTATCAAGGATGTAATGGAGATTAATCCGTCAGCTGTAATGATTATCAAATCCACAGTGCCGGTTGGGTATACTGAAAATATTAAGCAAGAGCTTGGTTGTGAAAATATTATTTTTTCTCCTGAATTTTTGAGGGAGGGTAAGGCGTTATACGATAACCTATACCCATCCCGCATCATCATGGGTGAGCAATCTGATCGAGCTAAGGCATTTGCCGATTTGTTGGTGGAAGGTGCTGTAAAGGAAGGTATTCCAGTTTTGTTTACCGACTCGACAGAGGCGGAGGCTATCAAGCTCTTCTCAAACACCTACTTGGCAATGCGAGTTGCCTACTTCAATGAATTAGATACCTATGCCCAAACCCATGGCCTGGATACTCGCCAGATTATCGAAGGGGTGGGGCTGGATCCCCGTATAGGGTCACACTATAACAATCCATCATTTGGCTATGGCGGTTACTGCTTGCCTAAGGATACTAAGCAGCTTTTGGCTAATTATCAGGATGTGCCGAATAATATGATTCGTGCCATTGTGGATGCCAATACGACGCGCAAGGATTTTGTTGCGGACTCCATTATCGCTCGCAATCCTAAAGTGGTTGGGGTCTATCGCCTGATTATGAAGAGTGGTTCGGACAATTTTCGAGCTTCTTCTATTCAAGGGGTAATGAAGCGTATCAAGGCGAAGGGTATTGAGGTAGTAATTTATGAGCCTGTTTTGGAGGGAGATGAGTTTTTCCATTCCAGGGTGATAAATGATCTGAATGAGTTTAAGTCCATCTCTGATGTGATTGTTGCTAATCGTCGTACGGAGGAGTTGGCTGACGTGGCAGAGAAGGTTTATACCCGCGATCTGTTTGGCAGTGATTAGTCAGATTTGTAAATTGATTGATCTTTGTGCAGGGTGTGTGAGCGCCCTGTATGCTTTATGAGCAATTAGGAATAAATTTGCAACAACGACTATTTTTCAATGGCTTAATTGTTGACATGGAATGAGTCGTCTATATAATACGCTCCAACTTATGCGGGAATAGCTCAGTTGGTAGAGCACAACCTTGCCAAGGTTGGGGTCGCGAGTTCGAATCTCGTTTCCCGCTCCAGATTTTACTTTAAATTCAGGTGCATCAGAGCATGAATTTGAAGCGCTGATAAAAATCAGCAAAGCAGTTTATGGCTGGGTGGCAGAGTGGCTATGCAGCGGATTGCAAATCCGTGGACCTCGGTTCGACTCCGGGCCCAGCCTCCATATTTGGTCTCTTGACCAACGTCTCTGATAGGGAACATTGCTATCCAAGCCCGGGTGGCGAAATTGGTAGACGCAAGGGACTTAAAATCCCTCGGTGGAAACACCGTGCCGGTTCGATTCCGGCCCCGGGCACCATATCTTCGGCATGTATAGGCCACTCATAAGCGGGAATAGCTCAGTTGGTAGAGCACAACCTTGCCAAGGTTGGGGTCGCGAGTTCGAATCTCGTTTCCCGCTCCAATTTAATAATCCTTATCTTTAGTATCCTTCAAGCGGTAGAGCCCCGAACCTCTTCCCTTTCTAGTGCCTCAAACCGATGTTTGCTTATCGGTCATCACCTTCAAAAATTATATTGTCTACTCTGTATTATGAATTCTTGCTAGATCCAGGCATGCCGCAAATTTATGCGCTGATTGCAAGCCAGAGCGGTGATTGGGCTTTTCAGAGACTCCTTGGGTTGAGGTGGGGTACATTAATTGCGATATTGTCATGGCATATTGAGCTGATTTCGGCTTGTTTAGAGATCCCTAAAATTAAAGAACCTACTTGTTACACCGAATTACATCTATTAATAAAGCTAAGAAACCTCTGATAACGTCCACACACTGTTTTGCATGGGGCAACCAGTACAATTTAAAGGTAAGAGCGTTTCTCTTGGTTAATGATGTGCTTGGGGTAGAAGGTTACTAAGGTTTCATATAAAGGTGTTGAATGAGTTTACCTGTCATCATATGTGACGACTCGAGTTTTGCCAGAAAACAAGCCGAAAGGGCATTACCCAGCGGTTGGGATGTTGATATTACATTCTGTACTAATGGCGAGGAGGCTATTCAGGCACTTCATCAGGGAAAGGGGGATTTCCTTTTGCTTGATTTGACTATGCCCGTGATGGATGGGTTTGAAGTGCTTGAGTATATTCGAGCCCATGATTTGCCAACGGTTGTTATTGTGATTTCGGGTGATATCCAAGAGGATAGCCATAAACGGGTGATGTCACTAGGTGCTATTGCATTTATTGAAAAGCCAATTGATCCCAATCAGTTAAGTAAAGTGCTTGCCGATTTTGGTGTTTATAGTGCACCGCAAACTCAGATAGCGAACGGTAATGTTTCTCCTCCGCTTCAGGTGTCAACGCATGAAGATTTGCATGTCAATTCCCCCGAATTTTATGATCAGTTGCAAGAAGTCTCTAATGTTGCCATGGGTCAGGCAGCGGACTTGCTGTCTAATGTAATTGATAATCGAGTTGAGATCTCTATTCCCAGGGTGAATCTACTTGAGCCGACAGAGCTGGATATGACCTTGCATGCAACAGCGAATAGCAATGTCATTGCTATCAATCAAGGCTTTATTGGTAGAGGAATTGCTGGAGAGATCATCATCATGTTGGAGCAGCATGATATTGATAAAATTGCGTTACTCATGGGTTACTATCAAACCCTAACTCGTTCGGTAACCTGTGAATTAATCATGGATGTTGCGAATATTTTGGTGGGCGCATTTCTTAAAGGGTTCTCTGAGCAGCTGGATATTAATCTGAGTCAAGGTCAGCCTGAAATCATTATTCATGAGAATGATGATGAAGAAGCGATAACTTCAAGAAATCACAACAATAATATCCTAGCAATCGAATTAAGCTATACACTGGGTTTTGATCACATTCAGTGTGATCAATTGATTCTTTTTACAGATGCTTCCCAATCAGAGCTAAAAAGCTT
Source organism: Thiohalomonadales bacterium (assembly GCA_050295955.1). Taxonomy (GTDB): domain Bacteria; phylum Pseudomonadota; class Gammaproteobacteria; order RBG-16-57-12; family RBG-16-57-12; genus JAFLJP01. The sequence continues at coordinate 32,164 of JBNKQQ010000025.1, read as the reverse complement.
AATTGAATATACGATGTGGTAACTATGAATAGTACTGAAGCTTCAATTGAAGAACTCCATGAAATGCTTAGCATCCTGCAGTTTCTTGATGTTGGTGTTGTGGTGTTGGATAGGGATTACCAAATTACCTATTGGAATGGCTTTATGGAGAATCATAGTGAAATGAGAACCGGTCAGGTGACTGGAAAGAATATCTTTGAGGTATTCCCCGGTATCGCCAAAGATTGGCTGACAAGGAAAATTGAATCCGTCTTTCACCTTAATAATCGCTCTTTCTCTATATGGAAGCAGCGCCCTTATTTGATGAAGTTTGAAAGTTACCGGCCGATTACCGGGCGATCAGAATATATGTATCAAAATGTTACCATTACGCCATTAGTGAGCCTGAATGGTGAAGTAAATAAGGTCTGTTTGATTCTCTACGATGTGACAGATACCGCATTGCGTGAAAATGCGATACAGGCTGCTAATGAAAAGCTGCATCAATTAAGTCAAATTGATGGGTTAACCAAATTATTTAATCGCCGGACTTGGGAAGAGAAGCTTAACTACGAATTTAAGCGATTACAGCGTAATAAAGGGATTTGCTCACTTGTTATGTTTGATATCGATCATTTTAAAAATGTTAATGATACCTATGGCCATCATGCTGGTGATGAGGTGATTAGGGCTGTTTCCAATGAGTTAATACACGTTAAGAGGGATACGGATATCGCAGGTCGTTACGGCGGTGAAGAGTTTGCAGTTATATTGCCGGATACCAGTGTGGAAAACAGCAAGGTATTTTGTGAGCGCTTGAGAGTGGCGATTCAAAATAAAAAGATTATCTGTGATGATCAGATAATACCGATTACGATTAGTTTGGGGGCATCAGAGTTTTGTCCTAATGATGTTGTGCCAACGAAATGGATACAACGTTCTGATGATGCCCTTTATCGATCTAAAGAAGGGGGCCGAAACATGACCTCTTTGGCTTTGAAAGTCTCGTAAGCAGCTTTTAGGCCGATTTTATTCGGTTTCAACTCCCTTGTTGACTAAGCTGATGATGGTCCAGCCCGCTTCTGGCTTGATCTGGCCTTCAGTATGGAAAATACGTAGGCGGTCTTTGTTGTCAACGGCTAACAGAGTAATGGCATTTTTTCCATATGTGCTGAGGTAGTTGTCGAATCCGAACTCCTGAGTGAGTAGGGTGCTATGAATCTGAGCGCCTTTGCTTATCAAGCTGGCGAGTTTGGAGTAGCTCATCTCATCACCAAACAGGGTATAACCGCGGTGTTCATTAGCGACAGTATGTTTTTGGGCGGTGGAGCGCTTTTCGGCAGCAATCTGTTTTTTGCTCGGTAAGTTATAGATGGCGTTAGCACCAAATTCACGTTTGTAGCGCAGGCTGGCCAGCGTATTTAGGTCATCTTGGGGAGACATTCCTAACATTTTTCCTATGCCAACAAGATCCATATGACGGTCAGCATGTTCAGAGATGGGATTGCCGTAGTAAGTTTTCAGGCCATCCATTCGCGCTGCTTTGATATTTTCCCAGTTTGAATCAGTTAAGAGTGCGCGGAAACCGCGCTTTTCTATCTCTTTGGCGACGCTTCGAGCAACTTGGTTGGCGCCAATGATGAGTACGCCACGCGGTTCTGGTTCGGCAACACCTAAGCGTTTCGCAACAAAACGGGCAGTGGAGCTTTGTAATACGACGGTGCCAATGATGACCAAAAAGGTGAGGGGAACCAGAAGGGAGGCCTGCTGGTAACCCTGTTGTTCCAGCTGAATGGCAAACAGGGCTGATACCGCAGCAGCGACGATCCCCCTGGGGGCAATCCAGCTAAGCAGAGTCCGTTCCTGCCAGACAAGGTTGGAACCCAAGGTGCAAAGGAATATCTTTAATGGCCGGGCAATAAACTGCATCACCAACAATACGCCTAATGCACCCCAGCCAAGGGTTTCAATCTGGCTGAATTCGATACGGGCAGCCAGAATAATAAACAGTCCGGAGATTAAGAGCAGGCTCAGTGATTCCTTGAAGTCGAGAATCTCATCGACTCTGACGTCCCGCATATTGGCTAGCCAAACCCCCATAACCGTTACTGTTAGTAAGCCGGATTCTGACTGTAGGATATTGGAGAGGGCAAATACACCAAACACCAGGGTGAGAGTTGCCATGTTGTGGAGGTATTCCGGTAAAACATGGTGGCGAAGCATCAATCCTAGTGCTTGTCCTGCAGCGGCGCCCAGCGCCAATCCGATGATGATGACCTGACCAAAGGTGGCAAAGGTATGGCCAATGGCCTGATCGATACCGCTTGAGACAATAAACTCAAATACCAGTACCGCCAGCAGTGCGCCAATAGGATCGATAACGATGCCTTCCCAGCGGAGAATGTTGGCAATACGGGCATTGGGCCGCACGGTGCGTAACATGGGAATAATCACTGTCGGGCCGGTGACCACAGTCACCGCCCCAAACAGGAGAGCGAGTTCCAGGGGGAAGCTGAGGAATAGGTAACAGGCGGTAGATACCACCAGCCATGTGGTCAACATACCAATAGTGACCATGTTGCGTACCACTTTGGTGAGGCCGCGTATTTGATCGAAACGGAGGGTTAAGGAGCCTTCAAATAGGATGACTGCAACTGAGAGGGAGACGATAGGGAATAGTAGATCGCCAAATAGCGCATCTGGATTGAGCCAGCCAGTCACTGGCCCTGCAACGATGCCGCTTAATAGCAGGAATAAAATCGCGGGTAATTTTACCGACCAGGCAAACCATTGGCAGGCAATAGAGAGCAGACCGATACCGGCTAAGGCAATAAGGGTGTGTTCAGACATTCGTCACTTCTTTCCCGGTAACTTCATATTGGAGAGTATCGCCCTTCCTTCACATCGCCATCGGCAGTGCATCTCGATACTTGTCTCATTTTTACAGACACACTTTCTCATGTTTTGCTGAGGATTTCAGCTTGAATTCAGTTTCTTGGATTAGTTTTTTTGTTATTGACAACAGGGGATTAGCAGATTAGGCGGTTTTCAGTTTGGTTTCAGCTTGCATTGCTAAGTTGTTAATAAGCAAGCTCAAGAGAGGTAATGAAAATGTCTACACAGCGTATTAAAGTCTGGGATCCACTGGTGAGGGTATTTCACTGGGGGCTGGTTTCACTTTTCCTTCTGGCTTTTGCCACCGAGGATGATTTTCTCGATTTACATGTGGTATCGGGCTATCTGATTACTGGTTTGATCCTGTTCCGTTTGATTTGGGGCGTTATCGGCACGCGTCATGCCCGTTTCAGTGACTTTGTGAAGTCGCCAGAAGAAATAAAGGCTTATCTAAAGGATGTCTTGTTATTCCGTGCCAAGCATTATCTGGGGCACAATCCGGCGGGAGGGGCTATGGTGATTGCGCTGTTGGTGAGTTTGGGAATGACGGTGTTAATGGGGATGTTGACCTATGGTGCCACTGAGTTTGCCGGTCCTTTTGCCGCGATTACCGCTGGCGGGATGATGGCGGATGCTTTTGAAGAGATCCACGAGTTTTTCGCTAATTTCACAGTGTTGCTGGTGGTTTTTCATGTGGCTGGTGTGGTGATAGCCAGTTTGCAGCATCGGGAGAATCTTGTGCGCAGCATGGTGGATGGCTATAAAAATGTGCCATCTGATGAGGGGCATTCTGCTCATCCTGTTGATAGTAAAGAACTGACTCAATGAGAAATTCTCAAGCCCGATAGTAAGGACGATGAGGTAGCAATATGAAATCGACTAAATTCACAATGGTAGTGGTAATGGTATCCAGCCTAGTTATATCGGGCTGTATCGTTGATGATGACGATGATCATAATCTGGGGAGTTCTTCGTTGGATGTAGCGCCGGTAACCCATCTCCAGTATCAGGCGGAGTGTGGTAATTGCCACATGGCCTATCAACCTGGCTTTCTCCCAGCCCGCTCTTGGGAGAAATTGATGGCTACACTGGATGATCACTTCGGAGAAAATGCCGAGTTGGATGATGAGAGTCGTCAGCAACTCGTCGATTATTTAATGTCCAACGGCGCTGATCATGCCAACTATAAACGCTCTCAGGGGATAATGCGTTCACTGGGGGATCAGGAGACGCCGTTGCGCATCAGCAAAACCCGCTATTTTGTCCATAAGCATGATGAGCTACCCCGTAATGCAGTAGAGGGGAATCCTCAGGTGAAAAGCTTTAGTCGCTGTGAAGTGTGTCACCAGCAGGCCGACAAAGGGTTATATAATGAGCACCAAGTGCGTATACCAGGAATCGGTAGATGGGACGATTAACTACAATTTTGCTGATGTGTGCCATCACCTTGCTCTCCCAGCAAGGTGTGGCAGATGATCAGGATAAGGCACTGGAGTTGCGACAGTCTGGGGATGTTTTGTCCCTGGAAGAGATACTGAAGTTGAGTCGCAAACAGATCGATGGGCGTATTCTGGAGGTGGAGATGGAGCAGAAGCGAGGGCGTATCTTTTATGAGCTGGAGATTCTCTCCGATGATGGTCGTGTCTGGGAGTTGAAAGTGGATGCGACCACTGGTGAAATTATTGATAAACATCAGGAGTAATCATGCGGGTGCTGATTGTGGAAGATGACCTGACCATCGCTGAACCAGTTCAACAGATGCTGCGTAAAGCAGGCTACGCCGTGGATATGGTGCATAACGGAATCGATGCAGAGTTTATGGGCAATAGCGAGCCCTATGATCTGATTATTCTGGATTTAGGATTGCCGAAACGGCCTGGTCTGGAGGTGTTGCAGAATTGGCGGGCCAAGGGTAACAAGGTGCCAGTACTGGTGCTGACCGCACGGGATGCTTGGCATGAACGGGTTGATGGATTGAAGGCGGGCGCGGATGACTATCTGGGCAAGCCCTTTCATATGGAGGAGTTGCAGGCGCGCATCGATGCCTTGGTCAGGCGCTCCCATGGCAATGCCGCCCCCGGTTTGGAAATGGCGGGTATCCAGCTGGATGAAGAGCGCCAGATTGCTACTGCTCCGGATGGTAGTGAACATGAGTTAACCGGAACGGAATACCGCCTGCTGCGCTATTTTATGACCCACCCCAATATCATCCTTTCCAAACACCGGCTGACAGAGCATGTTTACGAAGGGGATTTTGATCGGGACAGCAATGTGATTGAGGTTTATGTAAAGCGGTTGCGCAATAAACTGGGGCAGGCGCTGTTTGAGACAAAGCGTGGTCAGGGCTATCTGTTCCCCGGAGGGCGTAAGTGAATTCACTGCAGGCCCGATTGCATGTTGGGCTGGGGCTCACCCTGGCACTGATCATGGTGCTGCTGGGATGGTTAGCCATCTCTGCATTGAGTCACGTGGCAGAGCAGCTAGTCAGCTCCCGGCTTGAACACGATGGCGAGGCGTTGCTGGCATCGCTGCAACAGGATGAGCAAGGTGCGTGGCAGCTGAAATCTTCCCAGGTTGGACATATCTATCAACGGGTTTTTTCCGGCCACTATTATGTGATTGAGGTAGCGGGGCAACGTTTGCGATCACGCTCATTATGGGATGCGGAGCTGCCCCTTACGACACTTTCCCGTGGTGAGCAGCAGCTAGCTCAGCTCCGCGGCCCGGATAAACAGTTGCTGCTGGTTTGGCAGGCCGGGTTTACCATTGGTCAATATTCCGTACAGATTTTGGTGGCAGAGGATATTACTCCGCTACATCAATCCCTTGAAAAATTGACTCTGGTATTGGCGATTTCCAGCTTTGTTGCCCTTATTGTGCTGTTAGTGGTGCAGCGCTGGGTGGTGCTGCGCACCTTACGGCCTTTACACAAGGTGACCCGTGAGTTGGAGTCACTATCCAGCGGCGAGCTCACTGAGCTTTCAGCCAGTGTGCCAGATGAAATTAAACCCCTTGTTGATGAAGTGAATCGTCTGTTGCAGCTTATTGCTCAGCGTCTGCAACGCTCTCGCAATGCGATGGGAAATCTGGCTCACAGCCTGAAACATCCACTGAATTTGCTTCTGCAGTTGGCGCAACATCCCGAGTTGGATGAACAAGTAAAGGGTGAGTTACAACGTAACGCATCGCAAATTCACCAGTTGATGGAGCGGGAGTTAAAACGGGCACGTCTTGCCGGGGCCGCAATGCCCGGCCAACACTTTAGCGCCAATGAAGAGTTGCCTACTCTGATTGATGTATTGCAGCGGGTTTATCAGCAGCAGCAATTGATCATTGATTATGATATTCCTCGCGAGTGTCGTTTTCATGCGGATCGTAACGATATGTTGGAGCTGTTCGGTAATCTACTGGATAACGCCTGCAAATGGGCTCAAGGGCAGGTAATGTGCCGTATTCGCTGCGAAACAGAGGTGGATATTGTTATTGAGGATGATGGTCCGGGCGTGGCAGATGATGGGTTGGAGAATCTTACCCAACGGGGAGTGCGTATTGATGAGAGTGTTGCCGGTTCGGGACTGGGATTGGCAATCGTGAAAGAGATTGTCTCCCTGTACGGGGGAGAGATGAGCTTCTCCCGTTCATCCTTAGGTGGTTTGAGGGTGAGGGTGGTGCTTCCACTTACATCACAAAAGTTATAAGGGAGAGGCTCTCTTTTCAGTTGCGCTATTTGCTGTTCGATACGCCATAGTGCATGTCATTAGAAAAGAGGCGTAGTGGGTAAGATCCCTCTTTCGGAATCGAAAGTGAGGGATCTTGCTGTTTGGCGGCTATCTTCCCAGTGAGTGGTTAATCCGTTGTAGTAGTTCAATGGAGGCGTCAATTTCTACCTTACGGATTGCCACACTCTCTATGTTGCAGCCAACCGGAATGCCTTTCTCGTCGGCAAATGCTTTCAGCTCTAGCCAGCTTTGCTCCGAGTAATCCACTGACTTTTCCAGAATATCCTGAGTGTGTAGTAGCTCATTTTCCATCCAGCGAGGGATGCTGATGCCTAGCCACTTCATAAACTCCAGGGTTTTTGGGGAGCCGCATGGGGTCAGGGTAAACAGGATTGGTGCCAGTAGAATGCCATGCTCTTGACCATAGTAGTAATAGTCAGAGAGGAAATTTTTGGAGGCGTTAACGTCATAGACCCCTTGTGAGACGAAGAACGTGCAGCCTTGGTGGATTTTGTTGAATACCCGCAGGTGTTCATCTCCTTTGGCTAAATGACGCTCGGGAATGGTGACCCCACCCAGCAGCAGATCACTGTTGGTTTTAGCGCGGAGTGCATAGGCATCATTCAGGGAGAGGGTAACACTTTGGTCTTTGGAGGCGGCACCGACGAATACCGTCAGATACTTTTTAGGGTCTGCTTCGGTAATAAAACGGCTTAATTCATCTTTGGGGTATTTACCGGCAGCTCGATAGACGATCTTTGGCATCTCCAGACCATTCAGGTATTGCTCGCTATATTGATAGCCATCCAGAGTTTCGATGAAGGGGAAGGGGCGTTCCACTTCGGTGCGTGATTTTTCATCTTGGATGTCATACAGAATCAGCCCATCTACCTGTTCGTTTTTTAGGCGCTCAATCTGTTTGGCCGCAATTTCGGCGATTTTTTCTTCATCAGTCCCTTTTTTGGGAGGGGTGATGCCGTATAGGACGATACCTGATTCGTGGTTTTTGATCTTTTCGTTAAGCATATTGTGTAATTTCTATTAATTTGCATCAATTGTAACGTCTATCCAGCGCTGGCGCATCTGTTGCACCAGCGTGGTGTGGCAAAACCCCTAAAATAGTTTCCTCAACTTATTTTTGAGTTTATCCTTCAGTTCATCCTTTTTCTCATCCAGGTCATTTTTTACTTCGGCCTTGAGCATCTCTTCAATATTGTCCAGTTGCTGGGAAAGTCCCCCCTCTTGAAGCTCTAGCTGCTGCAGATATTCGCCCTGTTTACCCGCTCGTTGGCTGATCTCTTGATTGAGTCTGTCATTAAAACGCCGCTCCAGTTTGGCCTGTTCATCTTTCATTTGTTGCTTAAAGACGTTGCCCAGGCGTCGATCCAGGTCAGAGCTGATGGCGATGTTGGGAGAATTGATTTCACCTTGCAGCTCAATGTCCAGGCTGAAGTCATTGACTTGCCCCAGCAATTGTTGCAGTCGTGAGGGGTCTGATCCCATCTCCCAGTTGACCTGTTGGAGGTGGTTTTTCACTTTACCATCCAAGCCTCGCTTATCCAGTCGCAGTTTGCCGGAGAGCTGCTGTAAGCCGTTCATATCAATAGGGTATTGGCTATCACCACTGAGCTGGAATTGCTTTACCTGCCAGCTATCGATAGTGCCATTCAACTCACTATAGCCTGTGTCAGGATGACGATAATCCGCAATACCCTGAATGTCGATACTGGCGATGGTTGGTAGTTTCTCTGCATTAATGGCCAGATATGTGGGGCGACCCAATACTTGGGGTTGGTGGGTGACATCCCGTAATTGCATCGCCACATTCCCTACAGAGAGTGCCAGGGTGAGCTCGGCGTGTTTTATCCAAAAATCAGGATGGGGTGTGTCGCTTTGGAAATGGACGAAGCGACCTTCACCCCGAGGCGGAGGTGGTGGAGAGGTCTCTTCGCTACGCTCACTTTCGCTCATTATTCGCTGTAGGTAGGGGAGGTAGGGTTGGATTAGAGCGACCCAACCTTCAACCTCACTGCCGAACAGTAGCCCGGCAATGTTGGAGAGGTTGCGACTTTGGGGACTGTAATTCTCCCTGAGCAGTGCCAGATCCTGTTTGGGGGCTTGCTTTAGCACTTTCCATTGGTTGGAGAGCTCACTGCGGGCTGTTTTGATTTGATCCCTCAGTGCTTGTAGGCGTGCACGCTCTTCACGCAGCTCTTGTTTGAGTTGCTTTAGTTGTGCCAGGCGACTTTTTAGATCAGCGGGATCTTTCACTTTACTTTCTACGGCCGCTTTTAGGCGATCTTCGTATGCCTTCATCGCTTGGTCATCTGGTAGGGCATCAAGCTGTTGCTGAATGGTCTCCAGCTGCTGTTGGCTGTCGTGGTCAAACTGTTCTGCCAGCTTGATGGTTTGGATAGGCAAGCGGCCCAGAATTTCGTCCACATCCGGTAGTTGCATGGAGAGGTCTGGTGCCACTTGGTCGGGTTCACCATCAGTAATGGGGGGAGCTTCAGCGGGTTTGTTGATGATACCGGGTGTGGATCTGGCGGTAGCGAAGGCAACACCATCTGCACGCAGCTCATCAATTACCACCTGTCCCATGAACAATGGCAGCAAGCTGACACTTCCGTGGATAGTGTCAGCTTGTAGAGCATTCTTCATCGCATCGCTAGGGTCGGTAACCTGCAATCCCTGAAGGGTGAAACCCAGCGGTGAGAGAGTCACTTCGGCATTTGCCAATTCCACTTGGCTTCCCAGTAGGGCAGTTCCACCCTGTTCAATGGATTGCTTCAGCAGCCAGTCGGCCAACAGCCACCAAAACAGGGTAGTGAGTAGTAGGGCGATGAGAAAGGTAATAAAACCGACAGGGCGAATCAATTGCTTCATGACAGCTCGCCTCCGCTAACCCTTTTGTAGATACCGTAGAAACGATTAGCCTTGAGCATCTGCATCAATTTGCTTTTTCTTACCCAGGCAAGTATGTGTTGGCGGTAGTTGCGGATCAAAAAATTGCTAAGTAAAAACAGCGGGAGGGCTAATGCCAGTCCTGAGAGCGTGCTGCCCAGGGTGAGGGTATGGTTGAAGTGGGTAAGTCGCCAAAAATCACTTTGGTAAAGGGTTGTCCAAAAAACCTTCAGTCCTTCACTGTGTAAGAGAGATGTTCCCAGTTGTTCCATTAGCGGATCGAAAAGGTAGGCGATGCCGGAAAAGAGGCCAAAAGCCAGTAGGAATGCTGAAAGGTTGATGCGGATCACCAATAATAGGAACAGTAGTAGCAGATTGCTTAAGGACCAAAGTGGCGTTAATCCCATCATCATTCCCAATACAAATCCCAGACTGATCTGCCAGGGGGCTACTTCGGCATTCAGTACCTTAAGTAGCTTGGCGAGAAGCTCCAACATCTCATTTCTCCACATGTTTTTTGTTTCAGATGATTTTAGCAGGTTCTAAAGGCTTGTTAGTGGCTCCTCGTCACGAATACAAAAAATAGGGGTATCGGGTTACTATATTGTCTTTTATGAAACCAGAGCACTCGTGACAACGTGATTGACCAAACACTCCCTATTGATGCCATCAAAATCCCGGTTATGCAGGCCCTTCAACAAGGCAATATTGTGGTGGAAGCAGCAACCGGCAGCGGTAAATCTACCCACCTTCCGCTCTGGTGTGCTGAACAGGGGAGAGTGCTGGTGGTGGAGCCCCGGCGAATCGCTTGTCGTTCTTTGGCGCGCCATGTGGCGGAATTATCAGGTGAAACTGTTGGCGAAAAGATAGGTTACGCGATCCGTTTTGATAGCTGTTATCGGGATGAATCTCAGATTGTGTTTGTTACCCCGGGGATTGCATTGAGCTGGTTGGCAGAGGGGCAACTGGATAAGTTTGATCTGGTGATTTTGGATGAATTCCATGAGCGCCGGTGGGATACCGACCTGTTGATTGCGCTGTTAAAACAGCGGCAGCGGCATCGCCTGGTGGTCACTTCCGCTACGGTAGAAGGAGAGCGGCTGGCTCACTATCTGGATGGCCAGCGATTACAGGCGGAGGGGCGGACCTATCCTGTCGCTGTGCAATATACCAGCATCGATCAGTTGCCTTCATTGAGGGATCTGGAACTGCGTGTGGCTGAGCAGGTCAGGCAGTGCCTGAAAGCGTACATGGAGGGCGATATCCTGGTATTTCTGCCAGGGCGGGGTGAGATTGAGGCGGCTATGGCTCAGCTCAAAGGCAAAATTGCTGCAGAGGTACTTCCTTTGCACGCAACGGTCGATAGCCAATTGCAGGATAAGGTGCTTGCTTTAGGTGGTGAGCGTCGGGTGATTTTGGCGACCAATGTGGCAGAGACCTCATTAACCATACCGGGTGTGCGGGTGGTCATTGATTCCGGTCTGGAGCGGCGCACTCATCACCGGGGTGGTCGAACTGTGCTGGGTTTGCACCCTATTTCTCAGGCCGCTGCAGATCAGCGGGCGGGCCGTGCTGGACGCTTGGGGCCGGGAGATTGTGTCAGGCTGTGGGGTAAAGGTGTGCCGTTAGCGCCTTTTACTCCCCCGGAGGTGTTGCGGGAGGAGTTGACTGAGCTGCTCTTGGCCGCGGCTGCCGCCAATATGTCAGTTGATATGCTCCATTTCCCTGATCCCTTACCACAGCATGCTGTTGACCGGGCAGTGGGTCGGTTAAGCGATATGGGAGCTATCGATGATAAGGGCTTTTTGACTGACCATGGTCGACGTTTGGCACCACTACCGCTGGATGCCTTATTTGCACATCTGATCAGTGCTATGCCGGATGAGCAGAGTTGTGCTGCGATGATCGATCTGGCGGCAGCGCTTTCTGTCGGGAGACGAATTCTCAAGCCGGTTAATAATGAAGAGGTGCTTAAGCAACTGAGTGAGTGGCAGCCTATTCCTTGTGATGCTACCACTTTAATCAAGATGCTGCGGGAGGTGATACCGGCGGCGATTCCTATCGACCCTCAAGCACTAAAAGAGGCAAAGCGCATAGCCAATGATGTGCGTCGAAGTCTTGGCCTCAATGGGATTGAAAAAGGCGAGGCAATTCCGCGAGATACCCTGATAAGCCACGCTGTGAAGGCATTGCCGGAATTGGCTTTTGTGCGCCGCAGTAAACGCCGTCATGCTCTTGGAAATGGCTATAGCGAGGTGGAGGTGAGTCGTGATAGTCGCTTTAGTGATGAATCGGAGGCGGCCGTGGTGTTTGATCAGCATAGCATGCCGGGAAGAGGAACCCGGGATACCCGTAATTTTGCGACTTGCATGGCGCCCATCAGCTTTCAGCAGCTAGTGGCGCAGGGCATAGGGGAGGTGGAGTATGGGGCCCCCTATTGGCAGGATGATGAGCTGTTGATCGAGCAGAGTATCAAATATGCTGGGCGCACGCTTGCGACCCGCCAGCAACACCCTTGCGGTGACGTGTTGAGGTGCGCATTAAGTGAGTTGATACTTAATGGCAAGCTAATGGCGCCGCTAGGAGAGCGATTGCAACAGGAGATTGAGGCATGGAATCTCTATCTGCATTTGGGCAATGGCGAGGGGGAGAGTTACCAACCCAGCGAATGGTTACAAAACCAGTTGGCACTGCTGGGTGTGGAGCTGGCAGAGGATATGGCGCTGATTGAACCACAGGATGTCCGTTTTGAGGGAATTCCCCAGTGGGAACGTGAGGAGTTTATGGTAAGTTTTCCCCATCATCTGAATTTGGAAAATATGAAAGTGGATGTGGAATATCGGCCTGCTAGTAAGTGGATTATTCTCCACTATGTCAGAGGTATTCGCAAAACGGCACCACAGCGTAAAGAGTTGCCTCGATGGAGTGGATGGAAAATACGTTTTAAGTGTGCCAGTAGAGAAATTGATGTGCGATAGATGTGCTCCACTCCCCCTTATGAGATTAAGGGGGAGTGGAGAGCGCTTATTGGCCTGTTACCACGTCAGTCGAGGGGTAGATAGAGGAGATGGCCGCTGGGCAGTTGCCAGAGCTGAAGCTCCAGCTATAGATCCATGATTCTAGGTTCATGCCATTATATGCTCTGCCTTGGCCTCCCAGGGTGCTGAGATCCCAAGTATGTTGAATGGGCCTTAATGCCGAATGGGCGTAGCCTATGCTCAGATAGATCTTACCGTTTTCGAGGTGTCCCACCCATAATATATCGGGAGCGGATGTACCAACGATGTTGTTATCCGCATCCAGTGTGACGTTGATGTTGGCGGTTCCATCCAGAGTGACACAGAAGTCAGCCGCTGAAACATTTGTTGTAGCACTTATGAAAAGTAGAGAGCTGATAATGGCTGTGGGGGCATATTTTTTAAAATTCATGATGTTGCCTTTTTGTTATTAATATGTGTTTTTACCGGGAAAAGAGATGATATTGAAGGCAATGGTGGTGTGCTAGTTAAAAAATGAGAAAGAAGTAACTTTTTACGGTGGGGCTTTAATGCGAAGGGTGAAAAAGTAAGTAGATGGCGCGATGGGCCACTACTTACCCATGAATCAGGCCAGTGGATATGTGGCGGACTTTATCCAGATTAGCTATTGGATTGCGCCATACTCTCCAGACAGTGAAGTACCTGCATGCTGGCATGCTCCATATTTTGTACCTCTTGTAGTGCGCCGTGAACATCTCCTGAAAGGAAGAGATTAATGGTTTCTACACCAGCACGATGAACCTCCATGTGAGGGCCTTCCATTTCACGGTAGCAGGGGAGCTCGGAGAAGAGTGTTGAACCCTCGCCATCGTAGTACCACTTGCCGAGGCGACACATGGTGTGGTCTGCAAAATCACTAGGCTGTTTCGGTGAAACGCCCATCAGGATTTTATAGATTTCAAACTTATAAACTAGATGGTCAGTTTTGGCTAATTCGACAAAGCTGCGTAATGCATTTTTCGTGATTCTGTGGCCTGTTTGGTTGGCGATATCAAAACAGGTATTCATCGCACTGGATGATTCTTCCCCAACGCGACATAGGGTGGCGGCTTGTTGCGCTAGTTGAGTCATTTGATCCTGAGCAGTGCGGCTGGCTCCCTGAATCTGTGAGACTTCTTTTGAAATTTCCTGCGTGGCTACATTGGTGCGTTGGGAGAGGCTTCTTACCTCATCGGCTACAACCGCGAAGCCGCGGCCAGATTCACCTGCACGAGCCGCTTCAATGGCAGCGTTCAGGGCAAGTAAGTTGGTCTGGTCCGAAATGTCATTAATCATCTGTACGGTACTGCTGATAGCTGCGATACGCTCATTCAGCCCTTCTACGATGGTGACGGCGGATTGTGCTGATGTTTCCATCGTGCCTAAATTGCTGACAATATTATTGCTAGAGTGGCTAGCTTGGTCGGATATTTCTGCTGCCTCTCGAGTATTACTCTGTTCGCTCTGGAGTTCGCTGGCCATGCCATGCATGGAGTGTTGTAACTCTCCCATGCTATCGCCAAAGCTGATCAGGTTTTCAAATATTCCTTGATGGAGGGTTTGTGTCGAGTCGTATTCTTGTAATTGACTCTGCAGCCTATCCTTCTCTTCTTGGGCTTGGGTGAGTTGTTGGGATTGTTGGTGTAGTTCTGATTCTAATTCAGCAATTCTGCATTCCAGTGCGGCGATCTGCTGTTTATTTTTGTTATTGAACACGGGAAGTCTCCGGATAGATGCAGATTTTTTTAGAGTAAATCACCTATTTAGTTTTTTATGGTTCGGTGAGATTTGGGGGAACTTTAGTAAAAAACATATGGAATTTAGGGTGTTTTTCATGGGTACATTGAAATGTGTGGCACACTCTCATGTTCCATGAGGTTGCGCCAATGTTGAGGTTAGGAGAGAGTTGGGGCTAGATTCTCGATTGGCTGGATAGCGTGGCTTCTGCGGCGATAATTTTGAGTTTAAGCCCGCTATTAAACTCAAGGCAGAGATGGCTAACTGCTTCGCTAGCTTCGTGCTGATAGCTGTCCGAAAATTCACTGATGGCGTTGTTGTCCATGAAGCCCAGAGTGATGAGGGATTCATCATCGGCGTAAGGGGCTGCGGTATCTCTCTCTTGAATTTTGAAGAGTGAGACATCGGTGAATTCTAAACTCAATTCATCGGGGTAAGTGTGTGGTATCTGTTCTCCACTACCTTTGATCCAGCGCAGCTGTAGTTCGCGGTTGATGACGTCATAGTCGAGCCCCACGAAATTGAAGCAGCTACTTAAGTCAAATTGGGTCTCTTTCTTTTGTATCCCCTTGTTGTCAGCCGTTAGGGAAAAGCGGGTGAGTTTCATTTCATCTCCTCATTTTAGGTTTTCTTATATCCTTAATCATATTTTGGGCCAATTGCATTGAATCTATTAATTTCAATAAATTCATTTGCATACGCGCCAAATATCATGTGCCATCTATTGTGTGGATGTTGATTTTGTGGGCAAGCTAACAATTTTGCGTGTTTGAGGTATCAATATACCTTGCCTCATCGACATGAGGTGTAAGGGGCTATAACATCGCTATTTATTAATTGATAGATCGACAAGGAGTGGATAATGGTTGCCAGGTTTAACGGTTTTCCTAAGGAAACATTGGTGTTTCTGAGGGAGCTGAGTCAGAACAATAATCGTGAGTGGTTTCACGAGAATAAATCTCGCTATGAGCAAAGTGTTGTCACACCAGTGATGGATTTCATCGAAGCGATGGGTAACTTTTTACCGCAGCTTTCTGACAGCTTTATCGCTGATACCCGCCGGAATGGGGGATCGATGTTCCGTATCTATCGGGATACCCGCTTTGCTAAGGATAAGCGCCCATATAAGGAAAATGTGGGATGTCAGTTCCGGCATACAGCAGGAAAGAGTGCCCATGCCCCCGGATTCTATCTGCATATTTCTCCTGAAGAGGTGTTTGTCGGCGGAGGGGTTTGGTGTCCGGATAATACCGCTCTGGGGATGATTCGTGATGCTATTGTGGATAGTAGTCAGAGTTGGGCGAAAGTGGTTGAGGACCCAGTAATGAATAAGCACTTTGGGGGATTGCAAGGGGAGAGCTTAAAGCGACCACCCAGAGGATATGATCCGCAGCATCCTTATATCGAAGATTTAAAGCGGAAAAGTTATATGACTTTCCGCCATTTTTCTCCTAAAGCGATCCATCGCGCTGATTTCATTGATGAGGTGGAGAGCAGCTTTGAAAAGTTAATGCCGTTGATGCGTTTTATCTGTCATGGACTGCATCTGCCTTGTTAGGGTCTGTTAACACTCATTGAAAGCTCGCCGTCGTAGTGTTGGCCCTAGTACAGCTGTAGGCCTTTTTCATTTACATGTGCCGCCGAGGCGTTTTGCTTAGCGTGTTTTAGAGCAGGAGCGATGGCTTGCCAACATGCACTGCCATCCCACTCTTTCCCATCTTTATAGAGGCTGGCATCTAGCTGATAGATGGCTTGCTTGGCCTCTTCTTCATTTAGCTGTTTAGCGAGCTCCACCAAATTTTTGGCGGGGGAGGTGGGGTTATGTGTATGGCTCCAATTGAGCAGGGCATTTCGAGCCTGCGCAGATTGATTGGCTTGGCAAGCCTTTTTGATCGTGTTTAAGTTGGCTTTGCCAAGGGTTGCTGAATGATCTGGTTTGGCAGAAGGTAGTGGTTGTTTCCGCCACCACAGCCATAGGGTAAATAGCCAAGCAATGGCTAGGAGAAGTGTTGCCAGCTGCCAGGGCCAGAGTAGTGGGCTAGCGGAAGCGGCACCCGGCTGCATTGGGCTTGCGGCAACTTCTGTTTGAGGCATGGGTGATGGCGCTGAGCCGGCAGCTGCTGGGGCAATCTGTACAGTTTTTTCTGCCAGTTTGATCATCTCCAGTTTTCCACTTTGGCTATTCCACCAAGGCAGAGTAATGGCAGGTAGGGTGAGTGTCCCTGCTTGAGTGGGAACAATGGCGTATTTCTCGATACGGGTACCCACCACTCCCTGTTGGTTGGTGCCGGTTTCCAGTTGTGGTTGGTCAGGGTAGACCTTGAAGCCGGATTGGGGGTGCAAGGACAGCTCGGGAAGTTGGTTAGCACTGAGTCCTTCTGCCCGTAGGGTAAGAGTGCGGGTAATGGGTTCGCCTACGCGGAATTGAGGTTCACCGTTTGCTGAAGTGGGTGACCAGCTCTCATCGAGAGATAACTTGCTGGCAGGTAGCCAGGCCATACCGCTTTGGCGCTGGGGTTGTGGTTTTACCTGTAGAGCGATTGGCTGGCTGCGGGTTTGCAGTTGGCGTCCTTGATTAAAGGGGGAGTTGAATAGTCCACCGAAGCTGCCTGCTCCCCGTTCCTGGGTGCGTCCACGGAACAAAATACTGGGAATGGTAACCTCACCACTCTGTTGCGGCAGAAGCGCATATTGGCGTTCGATGACACCAATGCGACGTCCGTTCTGTATCATTTGATATCCTTTATCATCGCCCAGTTTATAGACCTCAACGCCGGGTATTTCAGGGTCGGGCAACACGCCTTCCGCTAGGTTGACGGCATGTTTCAACTTAACAGTGAGGATGACCTGCTGTTGTAGGTAGGGGGCTTGATTGTCCACTTCAACTTCCAGGGCAATATCGGTGATGCCACCCTGTTGCGGTGCGTTGGCCTTGACCACTTTAAGGGTGATTGGTTGGCTCTCCAAATTGCCAATGCGGATAGTTGGGATGACTAAATTCCCCACCTGCTTGGGCGCTAGGGAGATGTGCACCTCTTTACGGGCGTCCACCCGCCCATTAATAATACTCATCTGACTGCTTTGGGTAGAGCCTAATATGTCAAATAGCCCTTCCAGAGCGGTGAGGTCTGGGTTTGCAGGGCCATCATAGTCGCGCAGGGTGAGGGTCAGCTGTAGGGTTTCGTTTTCGCTGATAGGGTTGCGATCAACGGTTGCCTGCAGTGAGGCGGCGTGGGCGCTGAGGCTAAACAGGGCCCATAGTAGGATGATGCGTAGCATTACCATGGTTGCTGACTCTCTTGTTCTCTGGATTGTTGCTGATGTTGTTGTTCAAACTTACGGCGAAGTAGGCCACCCGGGTCATCGGGAATGCGGCGTAGCCACTGCTGTAGATATTGCTGCTGCTCCGTGCCTTGGCTCTCTTCGTCACTTTGTGGCTGTTGGGCGACCGTGGTTTGTGAGTCGTCGGTAGCATCATCTGGCTGTGTTTGCTCAGGGGCGGCGCTGGGTTGCTGCGATGACTTATTTTCATCGGATTCACCCTTCTGATCCTGGGATTTGCCGGACTGGGATTGGCTCTCTTCCTGCTGCTGTTTATCACCAGCAGAGGCGGACTGAGATTGAGACGCCTCCGATGAAGGTTGTTGATCCTCTGATTGTGATGATGTTTGTGAGTCACCACTTGATTGTTCTCCCTGTTGGGATTGTTGCTGACCTTGCTCTCCTTGTTGTTGGGAGTCGCCTTGCTGTTGTTCGCCATCCTGGCCTTGCTGGTCGTTGTTGGATTGCGGGTTCTGCTGCTGATTTTGTTGCTTTAGCTGCTCAATGATCTCTTTGTTGGCTCTGGCATCTTCCATCTCTGGATCAAGCTTTAATGCCTCATCATAAGCCAGTCCTGCCTCTTCCAGACGACCTGCACGGGCTAAGGCATTTCCCCGGTTGTAGTGGGCATCAGCACTGTTGATTTGGCTATACACTTCTGCTGCTTGCTCATACTCTCCGGAGCGATAGAGCGCACTGCCTTTCCACATCGGGTTCTCGAACTGTTCGGCTGCTTGTTGAAACTGCTGTTGCTGCATGGCCTGATTCGCTTTTTGATCAGGGGTTTGCCAGAGATTATCCCACTCCAATGCGTAGCTGGTTTGCGGTTGAATCAGCAGGCTGCAGAGCAGGAGTGAGAAGAGCCAGCCACGACGGAAGGCAAGAGCAGCAAACAATAGTAGGGGAAGGATTAGCCAGATACCCTCATCCTGCCACTGCTGTTGGCTTTGCTGGCGGTCATTTTCACTGCTCTCCTGATTGGGCAGCTCAGAAGGAAATAAAGTGGCCAGGTCGCTGCCATCGTGGCGCTGAGTGGTGTAGCGGCCATCGCCTGCGCGGGCTAATTCTTGTAATGAGGCGTGGTCTGCCTTGGCGATGACAATGGCACCATTGTTATCTTTAAGGAAACCGCCTCCCGTTAATGGGATCGGGCTGCCCTGGTCAGAGCCAATGGCCAATACCGAAAGTGAACGCTTTTTGCTATGAAGCTGTTTTGCCAGTGTGTAAGCCTGTTGGTCATCCACTCCATCGCTAATGACTAACAGTTGCGCTTGTTGGAAGCCTGCATCATCTAATAACTGGTTGGCGCGCTCTATTGCAACACTAAGGCGACTGCCTTGGCTGGGCATAATGTCGCTGGAGAGTGCGGGCACCAAATTGGCAATGGTGCGGTTATCATCAGTGAGTGGGGCGACGACAAACGCTTCATTGGTGTAGACCACTAAGCCTGTTTGTCCCTCTTTGCGTTGTTCCAGAATATCCAGCACCTTGAGACGGGCATGAGTAAGCCGTGATGGGGTAATGTCATTGGCATCCATTGAGCGGGAGAGGTCCAGCAGAATAACCAGTGCAGACTCTTTCATGTAGAGGGGCTGGGGTTGCTTTTTCCAGGTGGGTCCCGCCAGTGCGAGAGTTGCCAATAGCCAGCTGAGCAGTAAAAGCCACAGCCAGTAGCGGCTACGTTGCTGCGGCTGTCCTTCCAGCAGATGAGGGAGCAGTTCAGCATCGACGACTTTTGACCAGTCGCCGCTGCCAGCTTGGGCCTGCCAGCTCTTCCAGATAATCCACACCATGGGCAATAAGGCTAGTAGCCACCAGGGACGGAGCAGGTGAAAGGCTTGCCAGTCGATAGGCCAACTCATAAGCGCCTCCAGGCCAATAATAGGGAGAGAAGCAACGCGATTCCCAGAGGCCAGAAATAGAGCTCTTCACGGGGGCGATAGTATTCACTCTCTCCTTCAGAGGGTTCCAGTTCATCCAGTATTTGGTAGATCTGATTCAGCTCTTCGGTCGCTTTGGCGCGGAAGTAACGTCCCCCGGTGGTGTCGGCAATCTCTTTCAGAAGTTTTTCATCTAACTCTTGTGAGGGGTTGATCACACGGCTGCCAAAGAAGCCAGGGATCTCCATCTGTTCGGCACCCAGGCCTATGGTGTAGATTTTAATGTTCTCTTCTGCTGCCAGCTTGGCCGCTTCCCGAGGTTCTACTTCGCCTGCAGTATTCTCACCATCAGTGAGCAAGATCAGCACCCGACTTTGATCGGGTCGTTCTTTAAGCCGTTTGATTGAGAGACCAATAGCATCTCCGATGGCGGTGGATTTCCCTGCGATACCGATTTGTGCTTCCTGTAACATCTGGTTGACGGTGTGGCGGTCGTGGGTAAGTGGGGTTTGCAGATAAGCTTGGGAGCCAAACAGTACCAAGCCGACACGATCTCCCAGCCGTTGCTGAATGAATTCGCCTGCTACTTGTTTGACTACGGTAAGGCGATCCACTTGTTGTCCGTGGAGGGAGAGATCGGGGATTTCCATACTGCCAGAGACATCGACTGCCATCAGTAGATCTCGACCACTTAGTGGCGTAGCAACTACCTCTCCTAGCCATTGGGGGCGAACCACCGCAAAGATCAGGCAAAGCCAGATCAATACCGGTAGCCAAGGGGAGCGGCTGAGGTGGATGCCCAGCGACTTCTGTTGTTGACCACTGACCTGCTGTAGTTCGTCAAAGAATGGTACCCGTAGCGCGGCTTGTTGGCGCTGTTTCGCGGTCGGTAGCAGCAGGCGTAGCAGCCAGGGGAGTGGCAGCAGAACAAATAACCAGGGCCAAGCTAGCTCAAACATGGCGGCTCCCTTGTTTAAACATGCCAATAATACATTCGCGACACAGTTGACTTAATTGTTGCCCATCAAAACTATCCGGTATCTTTTGATAGGGCCCGCGGGCAAGTTGTTGGCCGTGGCCTTGAGTGAAGGGCTCGCCACTGACAAATCGGTTGAGAAAAGCCAGCCATGCTTGATCCTGTAATCCTGCCACCTGATGACGCGGGTGGGTAGCGAGGGCGCTCCAGCGTAGTAGCTTTGAGAGCTGCTGCAGCTGTAATGCACCTTCCTGTTGTTGCTGGGTGATTCTTTCCAACTCTGTCAGCGCCAAGCGCTTATTGGCCCCTCGAAGGTATTGGCGATAGATCAGCCAACCCAGCAGTGCCAGTATGATAAGCAGCCCTAATAGCAGCCACCAGCCAGGTGCGGGTGGCCATAGGCTGATAGGTTCTGGTAGGTGGATATCCCGCAGCTGGGCTAACGGATCACTTTGGGGGATGGGGGGTGGGGTTGCAGCGCTCATTGTGTCAGTCCCCGCAGTTTATCTACTAATTGGTCATTCGTGGCGATGGGCAACAGCTTGATTGCATTGGTTTGGGCAAGCTCTTGAAGAGTTTGCTGTCGTTGTGCAAAGCGCTGTTGGAAGTCGCTGGCAATATTTTTATCGCTGACCAGGGTAAGGCGTTGTTTACCATTGGTAACGGTGTAGGTGCCATGGTCTGGAAGTTGAGACTCCAGTGGGTCGTAACAGAACAGACAGACCACTTCACTGTGGCGGGCCAACCCGCGCAGGCGCTGTATCGCGAGATCGTCCAGGTCGTGAAAATCGCTGAGCAAATAGATGCGGCTACCCGTTTTGGCAATGGCTTGCAGGCGCAATAACTCCTTTTCCAATGTCTCTGGCTTTTCCGTTTGGCTCGGAGTTTGGTGATCCAGTAGATGGTTTATCAGATGGAGTACCGCTTTTTGCCCTCGCTTGGGGCGGAGTTCATGGTGCCCTGACTCATTAAACAGGGAGAGCCCGACTCGGTCACCTCGATGTTCGCCCAGCCAGGCAAGCAGAACGGCGGCACGGATTGCCTGGAGTGATTTGAAGGTGGTGCGGCTGCCAAAATGCATGGGGCGGCGCAGATCCAGTGCTAGCAGGATCGGGCACTCCCGCTCTTCACGAAATAGCTTGGTGTAGGTACGACCGGATCGGGCTGAGACGCGCCAGTCGATATCACGAATCTCATCACCTGGCTGATAGGGGCGGTATTCATCAAATTCGCTGCCCCGGCCACGAAAGCGGGATAGATAGCTGCCAGCCTGGGCAGAGCGTATCTGCCTTGGCTTCTGGTTGACCAATAGGGTTGCGGGATGGCGCAACGCCAACAGTTCACTACGCGTGAGCTGTAGAGTGTCGGGCGAGGTTGTGCTGACTGGCTCCGCGCTGCGAAACAGCTTTGGGAATCGGCTTTTCATCTCCAACATAAGGCTATGGTACGGGTACTCGGTTCAGCAGTTCATTAATCAGGTTGTCACTTGTGATCCCCTCGGCTTCCGCCTCAAAACTAAGCAGGACACGGTGACGCAATACATTGTGAGCAATTGCATGGATATCTTCGGGGGAGACATAGTCTCTTCCAGCCAGCCAAGCGTGGGCGCGTGCACAACGATCGAGGGCAATGGTCGCCCTGGGGCTGGCACCAAACTGTACCCACTGCGCTAAGTCATCACCATATTTCCCTGGATTACGGCTGGCAATAACCAGTTCCACCAGATATTGCTCCAGAGGCTCAGCAAGGTGTAATTGCAGAATCTCTTCACGGGCTTGAAAGATCATCTTTTGGCTGAGTGGCGCTGGCGATTGGCTAGGCTTGTTTTGCAACGCTTCGTTACGGGTAAGACGGAGAATTTCAATCTCTTCATCTGCCTCTGGAAAGTCGATGCGGACGTGCATCAGAAAACGATCCAATTGTGCTTCAGGGAGTGGGTAGGTTCCCTCTTGCTCGATGGGGTTTTGGGTCGCCATTACCAGGAAGAGCTCAGGGAGCTGATAGGTAGTGCGGCCGACAGTGATTTGTCGTTCAGCCATAGCCTCAAGTAGGGCTGACTGCACCTTGGCCGGAGAGCGGTTAATCTCATCAGCTAATACCAGATTGTGGAACAGAGGACCTTGTTGGAAATGAAAACTGCCATCCTGGGGACGGTAGATTTCAGTACCAATTAGATCTGCCGGGAGAAGGTCAGGCGTGAATTGGATACGGTGAAAGTCAGCCTCCAAGCCGCCCGCCAGTGCCTTGATTGCAGTGGTTTTGGCTAGGCCAGGTGCCCCCTCTACCAGAAGGTGACCATCCGCCAAAAGGGCAATCAGCAGGCGTTCGATAAGGTCTGATTGGCCAATAATGTGTTGTTGAATATGTTCGCGAAGTTGTTTCAGTGAGTTCTGTGGCATCGTGCGTCTATTATTCTTAAGTTGTCCAAACAGGGGGTTTGTCTATTAACGACAGATTAAGTTCCCAATATCATTATGGATTCTAAAGGGAAATTTCAAGGGGACAAGGATACGGTGTATGGGAATTAATGACAATTTACAAAAGGACTGATACAAAATGATGAAACGATCACTGATGATGCTTTTGTTGATTTTAGCTCCGATCACTGTAGTGGCAGAGGGGCAGTTAGGCGTAGGGATTGCACTAGGTACGCCAACAGGGGTGACAGCTAAATATTGGTCGGATGGTCAGACCGCTATTGATGTTGCGGCGGAGTGGCGTAGTTCTGATCGAGAGACATTTTATATCCACAGTAATTATCTGGTTCATCAACAGACGGCGCAGCAACCCAAGGAGTTAAAGGGCGTGTTGAGTTACTACTATGGGGTGGGCACTTATTATCAGGATAGGGAAAATAAGAAAGGCGAGCAGGTGGATGCGGTGGCGTTGCGGTTGCCATTGGGACTGAGTCTGAAAACCCAAAAAATCCCTCTGGAATTATTTGGGGAGATTGTGCCTGTGCTGGAAGTGGCGCCAGACAGTGATTTTGAACTGGATTTGGGGATTGGGCTTCGCTACCTATTCTAACTATTTTTGACGTATTGGCTCTTAATGAATGAGGTGAGTATGTCGACCCATGATTCGGAGTAGCGAATTCCTTTATCTTTGTTGAGCATCATGATGGCCTGCATCACTGATCGCTTATGGTTGGGGTCTCCCTTGGGGACGGTTATGGCAATATAGGCATCCACTACATTGATGAGTTGTGCGCCGTTGCAGATTTCTTCACCCTTTAATCCCATCGGGTAGCCATTGCCATCGGGCTGCTCGTGGTGCTGCATGATCATTTCCCATACCGACTGATCGGTTCCCAGTCGCTTAGCCATCTCCGCCATAAAAAGTGGGTGCTGCTGGAGTTTTGTCTGCGCTTCTGCGGAGAGAGGCGCACTACCATTGATAATCGCTTCTGGTAGTAGCGCCATGGAAAAGTCGTGGAGATAGATGGCGGTGCTGAGAGCCTCTGGATCGATTGGGCTATCCAGCAGGGCATTCATCTCCAGTGCAAGGGATAGTGAGCGCGCTCCTCTCCCTTGCCATTGAGGGTGTCTCTCTTCGGCACGCTCCATCATCATCTGTAGGAAGTTGGGATTATTGTGCGTGGATGTCACTGCTGTTGTGTCGGGTTCACTGGCCGGGCGCTCTGAATCGGGGGAGGGGGGTGGTTGACCGTTAATAAGGGAGAGCGTTCGAGTGACGGCCTGTTGGGCTGCTTCTCCGGTATTTGTGGCAACCTCTAGTAGCCCTGCTTCAATTTTTTGATTCAGTTCAGCATCTTGAGGTTCTTTGGTTTTGAATCGTTCTACAATGTCATCTAGCCGTTCAAGGGCGTACATTAAGAGTTGGCCCAACTCATCTGTGTAGGGGAGGGTATGGCTACGGAGTACAGTTAGCAGCTCTTCAAAAGCGTGCGTATAGCTGCCCACAGGCGCAATTTGACAGAAGATAGAGCTACCTTTGATGGTATGCATTGCGCGGAAGATATCCGCCAACACCTCATCATCGTTCTGCTCAGGGCGCAGTTTCTTCAGGTCTTCGTCCAGAATTGCCCGCTTCTCTTCAAAATCTTCCAGAAAGTCCCTGAGTAGTTCAGGATCAACTTCTTGTTGAGCCTCTGTGGATTCGCTCATGGGCATGCTCAACTAACATGGCTTCTTCTAACTCCATCGGCATATTGGGGCCGTTTTTAAAGTCCTTTGTTCAGTGAGAGCAATAATAAACACGGGGCGGATTTTTGGCGTGAAACGAGGGGGAGTTGTGTAAGCCTAGCTTGAGTTCTGGCGCGCCCACCAGTAACATTGCTGCTTCTGGAAAATTTACGCGGAGATCAAGATGTTTCACGGTAGTATGGTGGCGCTGGTAACCCCGATGCATGCGGATGGCAGCATTGACTTTGAGGGTTTGGCTCGGCTGGTCGAGTTTCATATTGAAAACAAGACTGATGCCATCGTTTCGATGGGGACGACGGGGGAGTCCGCAACCCTCGATGATAAAGAGCACATCGAAGTGGTTCGTCGTACTGTTGAGCTGGTAAAAGGGCGCATCCCGGTGATTGCGGGTACCGGCTCCAATTGTACCCGTGAAGCGACGGCGTTGACCCGTGCAGCGATGGAGGCCGGTGCCGATGCTTGTCTGTTGGTGACGCCATACTATATCAAGCCTACTCAGGAAGGGCTGTATCAACACTACAAAGCGATTGCTGAGGCGGTACCTGTACCCCAAATTCTCTACAACGTACCTGGGCGCACTGCCGTTGATCTCCTTCCCGAAACTGTTGCGCGCTTGGCAGAGATACCCAATATTATTGGCATTAAAGAAGCGACTGGCGATCTCCAGCGCGCTAAAGATATCCTTGAATTGTGTGGTGATAAGCTGGATCTTTACAGTGGTGATGACTTAACCACTCGCGAATTTATTCTCCAGGGTGGTAAAGGGACGATCTCTGTCACCGCTAATGTGGTTCCCAAGGCAATGCATGATATGTGTGAGGCGGCCTTGGCTGGCGATGCGGAAACGGCGGCGATGCTGGATGGGCCATTGGTAGGACTGCATAAAAACCTGTTCCTGGAAGCAAATCCTATCCCGGTTAAATGGGCAGTGGCCCGTATGGGATTGATTGAATCAGGTATTCGTTTACCTCTCACTGAATTATCGGAGAAGTATCACAACATGGTAGGTGATGCAATGTGTCAAGCAGGGGTTAGCCTGTGAGAGGGCAGTTATTTGCGTTAAGCACGACTATTCTAGTGGCTGTCAACCTCGGTGGTTGTTCTAACTATTCTGCAAGTCACGAATATTATAAGGCCCGCCCAGAGGCTAAACTGGAGATTCCCCCAGGTTTGGATAAACCCATCGAAAAGCTGGATATGTCGTTGCCTGAGAGTAAGGCTGGCGCGACCACTTATTCAAGTTACAGCAGCAATAATCGCGTTGGCTGCCAAGTTTCTGAAGGCGAAGTTAAGTTGGGGGAGATGCAAGATTTGCGTGTTATGCGTGAAGGGAGCTTTATCTGGCTGCAGGCCAATAGCAATCCCGAAAGTCTCTGGTTGCCCAGTCGCGAATTTTTCAAGCAAAAAGGATTTAGGGTTGCGCGTGAGGATGATGATATTGGCATCATCGAGAGCGAGTGGTATGAGTATCGTGAGGATGATAAAGCGCTAAGGGATAAATTCCGTTTGCGTTTTGAGTTTGGCAAACTGCCTGGTACCAGTGAAATCTATTTGAGTCAGCATACTGAACAGCTGATTAGTGATGAGTGGGTGGCTCGTGAGGTGGACCCAGAGCTGGAAGTTGAGATGCTTAAGCGTCTGGCTAATTATCTGGGTGATTCCGATGTTGAGTTCCAGTCAGTGGAGAGCATACAGACTGAGGTGGCGATTCAAGAGAGAGGGAAAAAGGGAGGCTTGAGTCTGCTCCTAAATCATGATTTTGATGACGCTTGGCGTCTCGTCATTCAGGCCATTGAGGATGGTGGTGACTTGGTGGAGGAGCGCTCCATCAATCAGCGTTTTCTGATTGCCCGTTTTGAAGAGCGTGGTCAAGCTGCCAAAGCCCGAAATAATTCATGGATGGGTAATATTCTGATGCCTGCTGAAAAACATGCTGTGGGACGTTTTAGAATCGAATTCTTTGCGCCTGAGGCTGGCCATACTGAGGTGCAAATTCAAAATCTTCAGGGTGGGGCCACTACCAGTGAGCGAGCGAAAAGGGTGATGGAGCATCTGCAGCAGGCTTTGGCTGAGTAGTGCGTTTCGCTTTTCTTGGTAGTGGCAGCGGCGGGAATGGTTTCCTGGTTGAAGAGGGAAATACCTGCTTGATGGTAGATTGTGGCTTTTCAGCAAGAGAAGCTGAGCGTCGGCTGGCTAGACTTGGAAAGTTACCGGAGCAATTAACAGGTATTTTGGTAACCCATGAGCATGGTGATCACATCAATGGTGTGGGTAAGTTGGCACGTAAACACAAACTACATGTATGGATGAGTGCGGGCACTTATCGTGCTGATCGGACCGGCGAGCTACCCACATTCTGTTTGATAAACAGTCATGGTCCTCTGGAGATTGAGGATATTCAGGTTAGTCCATTTCCTGTGCCCCATGATGCAAATGAGCCGTGCCAGTTTACCTTTAGTGATGGTGATAAAAAGCTGGGACTGGCAACGGACTTGGGATGTGAGACATTGCATGTAATAGAGCAGCTAAGTGGTTGCGATGCATTGGTTTTAGAGTGCAATCATGATGTTGACATGCTCGCTTATGGTGTCTACCCACCTCATCTCAAGCGTCGTGTCGGAGGAGATCACGGCCATCTTAGTAATAAACAAGCTGCAAATTTATTGGAAAAATTGGATAATTCGCGCCTACAACATCTCGTTGCCGCCCATCTCAGTGAAAAGCACAATACACCGCACCTGGCGAGGCAGGCATTGAGTAAAGCGTTGGATTGTGAAGCTGATTGGATTACTGTAGCCGACCAGCATCAAGGGTTGGGGTGGCGAGAGCTCTCCTGAACGCTATTATTTTCAGATTACACAGCCTAATTGAGGATCACCATGCAAAAAACCAGCGAACTTTATGCCGGTAAAGCGAAATCAGTTTTTCATACTGATCACCCTGATTACCTGATTTTGTCATTCCGTAATGACACCTCCGCCTTTGATGGCGAAAAGGTGGAGAAGCTGGAGCGCAAGGGTGAGGTAAACAATAAGTTTAATCACTTCATCATGCAAAAATTGGAGGCGGCTGGCGTGCCGACTCAGCTGGAGTCTCTTTATTCTGACACAGAGTCTGTAGTAAAGCGTCTGCAGATGATTCCGGTAGAGTGTGTGGTGCGTAATGTCTCTGCGGGTAGTTTATGTCGTCGCCTGGGAGTGGAAGAGGGGCTTGATCTTAATCCACCCACTTTTGAGCTGTTTTTAAAAAATGATGCCCTCCATGATCCGATGGTCAATGAGTCACTGGCAGCTACGTTTGGTTGGGCGACTGAAGAGCAATTGGCGCGCATGAAGGAGCTTACCTTCAAGGTCAATGAGGTGCTGAGAAAACTGTTTGATGATGCAGGTATGCTGCTGGTGGATTATAAGTTGGAATTTGGTCTCTTTAATGGTGAAGTAACCTTGGGTGATGAATTTTCACCAGATGGTTGTCGTCTATGGGATAAGGAAACTCGCGAGAAATTGGATAAGGATCGTTTCCGTCAGGGATTGGGGGGGGTCGTTGAGGCTTATGTGGAGGTGGCAAATCGGCTAGGAGTGGAGCTGGGTCCATATAAGGGCTAGCGCCAATTTAGTTTTTGTAGAAAACGGCGGATTGGGCTTTCCAATTCGCCGTTTTTTTTATGGGGTGGATGCTAGGTGGTTGTCTAGGCCAAGCAGAAACTCATCAAAAGTGTCTGTTGGGATGGCGTTGGACACATGCGGGAAAGTTTCAATCGCGTCATCAATGGCCCCACCTACATGTATTCTGACTTTGTCACCAATGAGGTGGCAAAGGGTTCTCACTTCATTTCGTAGTGGGGTTAAGAATTTGTTGTTATCCAGGTAGATGGCAATATGTCCCACTCCGTGGGAAATGGCTGTTTCTCCTATGCGTAGGGCCGCGGGGCTATTAGGCATTAGCAGTGCACCCCATTCTCGTTTTTGTTGAGAGAAAGTACTCATTATCTTGCAATAATGATTGGACTCTAGCATGTAGGTGGCCAAGAGTACCAGTTGGTCCGTATTATTATTCCTCACCTTGCTCCTTTTTGATCTAAATGTAATTTAGAAAAGTTATAACGATATTGTGCTACTTAATATCGAGTTTATTGTTTTTTTTGTTAGTGTCGAATTTGAAAAAAATGCAATTTTTTGAGTTAAGGGACTATGGCTTAAGTTGAAATAGCTTAAAGCTACCGCTATCCATTAGTAGTTGAATATCATTGAAATAGTTGGTCGCTATACGCTCTAAGGGGATGAATCCATTTACCACAAATAAAGCATTGCCATCAGTTTGGCAAAGGCGGTGAGCATTGCTGATAAATTTTTCGGTAAGTTGCTGTGCGATTGCAAAACCTTGATGAAATGGGGGGTTGCAAATAATGAGGTCATGCTTCTGCGTGATTGTATTGGCGCAATCTGCGGCAACAATATCCCCTGAAATATGCTGAATGCTAAAATTCTTACGGCAGCTGAGTAGAGCTGCAGCATTATTATCGGTGGCAGTGATGGTGGCTTCAGGCCATTGCTGGTGGGCGGCTAGGGCGAGAAATCCATAACCACAACCCAGGTCGAGGATGGTGGTTGGTGGCTGGATGGTTGCTAGTGAAAACTGTTCGGCCAGTAGGCAGCTTCCCTGATCTAATTTATTCCAGCCAAATTGTCCGGGCTTACTGACAATATTTATCCCGTTGTATGTCAGGGTGGGGCGTATCTGGGCATAGTTTTTGTCGTCAAGGGGAAGTGTTGTTGCACCCCGTGTAATGATTGCTAAATATTCGTTGCCATGTTTTTTAACATGGCCCTTTCCACCTAAATGTTTGACAGCCTGCTTTGCGTAGTTTTTTATCCCTTGCTGTTTGCTGCCACTAAAAATCAATTCGCCGTTTTCCTTTAACAGCTCTGCAGCCAAGTTGATGACATGGTGTACCTGAGGCTTTTCTTTGGCCAGTCGAAAATAGAGTCGTGACAGACTGCCTTTGGGGATGTGTTGGCAGTTTAGATCGGAAAATTGGCAACGCCACCCCTGATTGCTGAGATTGCTGGCAACATCAAAGCGGTTACTGATGACCTCAATGTTAGCCTTGGCTGGTAGCTGCAGATTTGCCGCATGTTCATCGGCAATCCATAATGCAGCTTGGGTCTCGGCCCGTAATTCATTCAAAAGTAGGGCTAGTGAGGGGTCTTGATTCATCGCAGTTGCTCTATCTCTTCATTGCTTAAGTGGCGATATTCGCCTGGTGCTAGGTTGGTATCCAGTTCTATAGCGCCAATGGCTTCTCGGTGAAGTCGAATGACGTGATTGCCTACAGCTGCAAACATACGCTTGACTTGATGGTAGCGGCCTTCCTGTATGGTCAGTAATACCTCAGTATCCGATAGTCTTACTAGTTGTGCTGGCAGGGTGCGCTTCTTTTCCCCTTCTAGCATGATGCCCTTGGTAAATTTTTTCTCGACCCCCTCTTCTAAGGGCGTGTCTAGCCAAGCATGGTAGCGTTTGTCCTTCTGGTGTTTGGGTGAGGTGATGCCGTGACTCCATTGTCCATCATCGGTGAGAAGTACCAAGCCCGTTGTGTCAATGTCTAGGCGGCCTACTGGGTGGACTGTGTGTCCTCTTGGCTCATCTGCCAGCAGGTCTAATACGGTTGGATGTCGTCCATCTTTGGTGGCACAAATGTATCCCTCTGGTTTGTGGAGCATGAGGTAGAGTGGTCCTGGTGTTTGAATTGATCTCCCTTCAAAGGTGACCTCGCACTCTTCTGTGACGTGATGCTCAGGCTTGTAGACTGTTTGGCCATCTATTTCGACTAATCCTTGGCGTAGTAGCTGCTTTGTCTCTTTGCGAGTAATGCCAAGGCTCTGGCTAATGTATTTATCGAGGCGCATAGTATTCAGTTTTGTTGGAAGGGGGGATTATCTCACTATTTATAGTGGGTGGGCAAAATCTCTTATATTTGAAATTTCGATTATTAAGCGCAAATTAATCGACTTTTTGTCCACATATATTGATCTATTATTCTTTCATTGCTCAACGAAAGGTATCTGTGATGAGGCTGAGAGGTGATGATGAAAAGTATGGCTTGTTGGCTAAAGCGTTCCACTGGCTGATTGCTATATTGCTGATAGTTCTTTGCGGTTTGGGCTTTTATATGACCGAGCTTAGCTATTATGACCCAGATTACAAGTCGAGCTTTGATTTGCACCGCTCCTTGGGAATGGTGACTGCATTGCTTATTGGATTGCGGATCATATGGGCATTATTTGATTATCGTCCTGTCATGGGTAGCTCCCTTAAGTCTTATGAGAGGGTTGTGGCTAAGGTGGTTCACCGGTTGATGTACTTATTGATGATTTTGCTGCCTATCGCAGGCTATCTGGTTTCTACTGCTGATGGACGAGGGGTGGAAGTATTTGGTTTATTGACGATACCCGCGTTATTGAGTGCAGAAAAAGGGCGTGAGGAGTGGGCTGGTGATCTGCATGAGGGATTGGCAATTGCTTTGTTGGTGATGGCGGTCTTACATATGCTCGCTGCACTGAAACACCATTTTGTTGATAAAGATGACACATTAAAGAAGATGTTGTAGAGGAGGTAATATGAGAAAACTAAAAAGTACTTTTGTAGTTGGCGCTGCTCTCGGTGGATTATTATTTAATGGTACTGCTTTAGCGGATCGGTATGTGTTGGATCCGACTCATTCATTTATTCAGTTCAGTATTTCCCATCTTGGATTTAGCCTGCTTCAGGGGAGATTTAATGAGATGAGTGGGGAATTTTACTATGATGAAAAAGACCCTGATAAGGCAAAAATTTCTGTCGAGGTAAAAACTGCTAGTGTTGATACAAATCATGCAGAGCGAGATAAGCACATTCGTAATGAGGACTTTCTGCATGTGGATAAATATCCAAAGGCTACATTCCATAGCAGTAGTTTTAAAGAGGTGGGTAGCGATAAAGCCGTCTTGAAGGGAGACTTTACTCTACACGGTGTGACGCATCCGATCACTGTTGATGTGAAATTTGTTGGGGCGGGTAATGACCCATGGGGCGGCTATCGTCGTGGCTATGTGGGGACCACAACTATCAAGCGCAGTGACTACAATATTAGCTATAATTTAGGGCCTGCTGCTGAGAGTATGGAGCTGCAATTCTTCATTGAGGGAATTCGTAAATAGGCATTGGCAGTCTGCCTCCTGAAGGTATCGGGAGGCATTAATCCTCATTATAAGTGTTGTTCACAATTTTCTATGGCAGGTGTATTGTTTTGGTTATATTTGGCTGTGACGATGCTATTGGATGAGGTTTCATAGAGTAACTCAGGAGGGGGTTTATGAAAAAGTGCGCACTGGTTATTGGCCCAGACTGTGTGAAAACAACACCTCCACAAAGAGTTGTTACTCCAGCTACAAACCCAAGGCCTATTGGTGAATATTTTTCTAGCAGCAAGCTCCAGCATCAAAATAGAGCCTCTGCCAGGCGATCTTGGTCTTGTTAATAGAGTAATCGGCTGAAATAAGGGTTACGCGGCCCTTACAGCTCTTAGCAA
>JBNKQQ010000024.1:0-168439 GCA_050295955.1 Thiohalomonadales bacterium | reverse complement strand
AGGTCCTTCTCTGATTTAACATTCTTGGCTAACTCAGCGGCCAAGGCTTTAAGCTTGTCTTGATCCATTGTTGCATCCATTATTATCTCCTTTCAAGGTAAGTAATAATGGGCAGTTACACAATTTAATTTACAGTCTCTTCTTATCAAGCAAGAGGAGTTGTTCCGTTGTTAAAACATTGGTAACAACACGCGGTTTATCATCAATTTCTAATTTAATAATAATTAATGAGCCGATTCTAGCCGCCGCTTCTGGAATATCCTTTACTGAATTAAGATAGGCGGCAGCGGCTTCCGCATGGTTTTTGTTAACCTCTGACTGAGTTTTTTCAATGGTGGCAAGCTCGATAGCTTTCTGAGCTTTTTCAATAGCCTTTTTAGATTCATCTTGGCTATAGGCCTTATAAATTGCCTCAATGCCTTTTCGAATCCATGAGCCTTTGTAGAACTTTCCTTCCTTTACCAAGCTCATACCTATGGATTGTACAAATGACTTATATGTCTCGAATGCTTGTGTGGCTATGCTTAAATCATCCGTATCGAAATAGAGATATCCAGGGTATCTAAAAATCACCTTATCTTTAGTTCTATTCTTTTTGAAGTTCTCAGCTTGCTCAAATATCTCCTTATAAACTTCATCCCGATCTACCGGCGGATATTTATGTTTATGCAGCAACATAATTAGGTCCACTTTCAGTTCGGCCTTAATATCATCCCGCTGATTCCAGTCAGTGTATTTGGCTTTATCATCTACTATCTCTTTCACATCCTTAGCTAAATTAATCAACTTCTCTTCTGGATAAAGGAAGTCATATTTAACGGCTAATGACTTAAGGATGTCATAGAAGGCTTTCTCTTCAAAATCGATTCCTAAATCGAAAAACGACTCTGTTTCTCTTTTAAGGGCGTGAATCAGGTCAACTATCTCATTGGAGAAGTCTTCCAATACATCACTGACCAGTACATTCTGTTCATCACGCTCATTGTATTTGTCTACCAAGGATTGAAGTTTCTGTGAGAACGCCACCCCCTGAACCTTATTCGTCTTCTTAAAGTCGGAGATTGCTTTGGCAAGCAGCTGCTGAAGCAGTTTTATCTTAGTGTTAGGTAGCTTGATCTTCTCAATCTTGGCAAGATAGTCATCATCGAAGATGCCTACCTCACCACCTTGATCCTCGCCCAACTTAAGGATCTCTTCCACACCATCGGCTTTCAGAGCTTCTTTAATCATCTCCCGCACTTTGGCACTCATTTGTGTAGTATCTGGAGCATTGCCTTTGGTGAGCTTAAATAGAATGGAACGCACAGCGAGATAGAAGTGAATGAAGTCTCGATCGCGTTGGGAAAAAGCCTCGGTACCACTACAAATATCGTAAGCCGCTTTAAGGCGCTTCACTAAGTGCATAAAGCGTTTTTCCAGCTCTTGGGTAAGCTGTACAAACTCTGCCGCTAAATTCAGGCAGTGCAATTGCTCCAGTGGGCTGCCTTCTAGACAGAGTTTGTTGTCAAATTTATGAAACAACTTACCAAGCAGATCCAGGTGATCTTTTACCACTACAATTGACTGCTCAATCTCTTCAATATTTTTTTTGTCAGCTTTATTGTAATGAGCTAGAGCCAGATTCATCTGCTTTTTAATGCCGATGTAATCCACCACTAATCCCTTCTCCTTACCTTCAAACTTACGATTCACCCGTGAGATAGTTTGAATTAGG
This sequence comes from Thiohalomonadales bacterium, assembly GCA_050295955.1. GTDB lineage: Bacteria > Pseudomonadota > Gammaproteobacteria > RBG-16-57-12 > RBG-16-57-12 > JAFLJP01. Next base: position 166,725 of record JBNKQQ010000024.1, on the reverse strand, counting down.
TTATGGCGTTGTATGGGTTTATCGATATAGATGGTATCGAGAAATGGCACGTCGAAACCGGTAAGCCACATATCCACCACGATGGCGATTTTGAAATTGGACTTGGCATTTTTAAACTGCCGATCTAGCTCTTTGCGGTACTCTTTAGTACCAAGTAAATCCCACAACACTTTTTCATCATCCTGATTGCGTGTCGCAATCAGTTTAATGCGCGGCATGGGCTTGATCTCTTTCTTCTCCTTATCGGTCAGCTCTGCCCCTGCTTCGCATACCTCTTCTTTAGCCCATTCAGGCCGAAGCTTTAGTATCTCTTTATAGAGCTCATAAGCAATCTGGCGATTTGCACTAACCAGCATTGCCTTACCTTTAAGCGTTGCTCCTTCCTCGACCCGTTTCTCATAGTGTGCAACAAAATCAATAGCAATCGCTTTAAGGCGATCAGGATCACCTAAAATAGCCCGAATATGGGCGGTCTCTTTTTTGCTTTGCTCAATCGCATATTCACTGGCCCCATCATCGGCGCACTCATCGTAGTACTCTTCAATTTTTTGTAGCTGGCTGTTATCCAGCAGAATCTTAGCCGCACGACCTTCGTAAACCAGAGGTACGGTGATCTCATCCTTCACCGATTCGGTCATGGTATAGCTATCCACCGGATCACCAAACACTGCTAATGTGGCATCGATAGGTGTGCCGGTAAAACCTACATAAGTGGCATTAGGCAAGGAGTCGTGCAAATGCTTAGCAAAGCCGTAGCTGCGTTTTACACCATCCTTAGTGATGCGCACTTTCTGCTCCATGTTGATTTGGCTGCGGTGGGCCTCGTCAGAGATGCAGATCACGTTTGTACGGTCAGTAAGTAGGTCGGTATCTTCGTTGAATTTATGGATAGTAGTAAGAAATACCCCGCCGCTATTACGCCCTTTTAACCACCTCCTTAACTCTGCACGGCTCTCCACACTTATCACCGTGTCATCACCGATGTAACCCTTGGCATTGGTGAACTGCTTCGAGAGCTGATCATCCAGATCGGTGCGATCGGTAATCAGCACAATGGTGGGGCTTTCAAATTCAACGCTCTTCATCAACAAGCGGGTAAGAAAGAGCATGGTGTAGCTCTTGCCGCAGCCAGTGGCACCAAAGTAGGTACCGCCCTTGCCATCGCCTTGCGGTTTTCGGTGCCGTTTGATGTTTTCATACAGCTTAGTGGCCGCGTAGAACTGCGGGTAGCGACAGATAATTTTTACATCGGCGTGTGACTTGTCGGGAAAATAGATAAAGTGGCGAATCACCTCACGCAAACGATTGCGATCGAATAGGCCATGTATCATGGTAAAGAGAGAATCAATTCCCTCTTTGCTGATCGCTTCATCCCCGGTCACTTTGCGCCAGGTGTAGTAGAACTCATAGGGGGCAAAGAGTGAGCCCATGCGGGAGTTGACTCCATCGCTGATAATGCACAACGCGTTGTACTTCATCAATTCCGGTATGTCACGGGCATAGCGGGTGGTGAGCTGCACATAGGCATCGTGAATGGTCGCCTCTTCACGAATGGCGCTCTTAAACTCAAACACCACCAGCGGCAGGCCATTAATATAGAGAATGGCATCGGGGATGCGCTTCTCGCTTCCCTCGATCTCCAGCTGATTCACCAGCTTGTATATATTGCCATCGCCATAGCGCACTGCCTCCTCACCAATCACATCCACCTCACCGGGGCGGGGGTAGCGCTGCTGAGGCAGGCCGCTATAGTCGATCAGTTGGATGTAGAGGTCTTTCTGGTTTCTATCCTCACGCTTGAGCAGAAAACCGTCCGACACCCACTTACCTATCGCCTTGTTGGCATCGTAAAGATCAATGTTGGATTGGCGCTCCAGCTGATTGATGACCGACTCGATCTCCCCCTCGGTGATCTGATCATGTTCATAACGCTTGGCCAGATAGGCGCGCAGGTCCTCTTTAATCAGCACCTCTTGCGGTGCGCGGGTAAAGCTCTCGCCTTTGTAATGCGGGTATCCCTGCGCTTCCAGCAGGGTGATAATCGCTTCTTCTAGCTTTGCTTCGGTAAACTTGCCCACTTTGCCCCCATTTCTAAAACTCGCTCACTGACCAAACTATTTATTTGCTTGGGCGATGTTTGATCTTGCTTTCCAGCGCCTTGAGTTCGGCCTCGTCCGCTTGGTCAGCCTCCAGTGCCTCTTGTGCTTTGCGGCGTTGATCAAACACTGTATAAAGTTCACTGGTTTGTTGTGCCATCTGTTTTTGGCTGATCGAACCCGCACCTGCCAGCAAGGGAAAACCGTTGCTACTAATAATCTCGCCCACACGCTCCTGCCAGAAAGCCATGCGCGTTTCAGCACGATTCTTCGCACGTAACTCCGCCGTTTCCAGAAAGATGACAACGAGTCGATTCAAGGTATCGATCTCATCCTCACTCAGATAATTCTTTGCAATCAGAATATCCTGCTTATGAACCTTACCCCCCTTCCAGCTCAACAAACCAAAATGAGGATCTTCAGGATTAGCTCGCGCAGTAATCAGCTCAGCAGCTGTCTGCTCGGTGACCGCATAGAGCAGCAGGTTTTGCACAGCGGCAAAAAACTGCTGCGTCGCCCGGTCGGTTTTATCGTAATCACTGGCAAGGGCAAAAAGATCGCGCACCTTTTGATAAAAGCGCTTTTCTGAGGCGCGGATATCGCGAATGCGCTCCAACATCTCATCGAAATAATCTGGGCGACCATCCGGGTTCCTCAGCCGCTCGTCATCCATCACAAAGCCCTTGCGCAGGTACTCACTAAGTACGGTGGAGGCCCAGCGGCGAAACTGCACACCGCGAGGTGAGCGTACCCGATAACCCACCGCTAGAATGGCATCGAGATTATAGAGGGTGATCTTTCTACGCACCTCGCGGCCGCCCTCGGTTTGAACTGTCAAGGATTCCTTGACAGTTGCCCCAGCGTCTAACTCCCCGTCCTTAAAGATGTTTTTCAGATGCAAAGAGATATTCTGCTTAGTCGCATTGAACAATTCGGCCATTTCCAACTGCGTCAGCCAGACCGTATCCTCTTCTGCACGAAGCTGGATCTTACTGCTGCCGTCTTCCGTGGTATAGAGAATCAGTTCACTCACTTACCTAATCCTCCAATAACCTGTTTTATCAGAGCCAACCCGCTCTATATGATGTTTACGCAACTTACGGATTCTGCGTTGAATGGTGCTCAAGGACTTGCTGGTCAATTCCACTAACTGATCGTGTGTGATATGAGGCTGTTGGCGGATAAAGGTAAGAATCTGCTCATCAATGGCATCCAGCTTAATATTTACCCCGTCACTTGCCCCATCATTAGACTCAATCGCCTGCTGTAGCGCCTGCTCCAAAGCTGCCAGCATAAACGCCACAAAAGGAGTTGCCTGCGCCTCGTTATCCGCCTGGCCCAGTGCATCGTAGTATTCCTGCTGGCGATCCCGCACCACACTCTCCACCGGCAACCACGCCAACTCGGGGCGCCATTGGGCACGGATCAAGGTTTGCCACAAGCGGCCCATGCGGCCGTTGCCATCGGAGAACGGGTGAATAAACTCAAACTCATAGTGAAACAAACAGCTAGCGACCAACGGGGGGAGATCCGTCTTACTTAACCAATTGAGCAGATCTGCCATCAACCGTGGTACCTGCTTAGCTGGGGGGGCCATATGAACCAAGGTTTCGCCCTGGTAGACACCCACACCGCCTGAGCGATAGCGCCCGTAGTCATCCACCAACACCTGCATCAACAGGCCATGGGCTTCCAGCAGATCTGCCTCACGGGTGGGCTGCCACTGCTCTAATTTTTCGTAGGCAGCAAAGGCGTTGCGCACCTCCTGAATCTCACGGGGTGGTCCCATCACCGGCTTGCCATCAATCACTGCACTCACCTGCTCCACCGTCAGTGTGTTGTGCTCAATAGCCAGCGAAGCCTGAATGGTTTGAATGCGATTGCCTCGGCGCAGCATCGGGGTGAGGGTTGTTTCGCTACGGGCACTCCACGCTCCCAAGGCCTCACTAATGCGTGAAACCTGCTCCACAATCTGCGCGGTGAAAGAAAATGGGGGTTGGTAGTTAGCCATGGCAGCTCATATCACCTCGGCGAGTTGTTTTTCGGCATCGGGGATGCGCAGTTGGCCGGAGAGGAGTTTGGGGAGGAGAGTGTCGCGGAGTTTTGCCAACTCTTTTGATTCTTGAACACTTGCCATGCCTCTTTCCCAAATAGAAGAAGTCACCAACTCAAATTGTTTAGCAATAGATGAATTAGGTATCAAAAGAGAAAAGTTAAGCATATCTTTGGCGCTGGCTCTTGGCATTCGAGTACCTGTCGAGCGAAGGTTCGCGTACTCGACAAATTCTTCTCGATAAGCTGTCATCGTCATAAACGAGTGGAATGAAATATCTTTTGCGCGAAATACCAAAATATCTGTAGAGCAAATCCCCTCTTGAGGTGCTATGCACACCTTATGAAAATAAGGTCGCAACTTACCAAACAGCACATCATTTTCAGTAAAACGAGATTTATTGCTTCCAATAGATTCACCGGATGCATTGTCAGATAAGAAGATTTCTTTACGACCTATATGTTCTAAACCAACATAGAAATCGAAATCACCTACTTCTGCTGATGTCACGTTATCTCTAACGTGCGAAGCTATATCTCCAAATACGCCGACACTCCACCCCTCCGGCACCCAACCCATCTCTTCACTAAAGACAAAGCGGTTGGGGAATTGGCTTTGAATCGTTGTCGGCAGGGGCTTGCGTTTGTCGCCCAGTGCCTTTCTCGGTTGATTCGCGCCATCCGTGGCGCTCACCCTACGGGCGTCCTCGTCGGACGTCCAATCGTGCTCTCCTGCACGTTTATCGCCCAGTGCCTTTCTCGCCTCGGCGCGGGCGTGCAGGGATTCGGGGATGGGGTTGCCCGCCGCCAGGGCGTTGTCGATCACCGGGTCGAAATCGACAAACCAACTCTTAAACAACGCCTGCGCCATCGCCTCCAGCGTGGCGTTCATCTGGCGGTTGAGTTCGATTTTGTCTTCTAAAGCAGCCAATACCTTCCTTATTCTGATCTGCTCTTCTTTGCATTCTGTAGTCAAAACCACATACGGATATACCGCATTTCTATTCAAGGACTTTTGAGCGCTACCAGAATTAAACTGATCAAAATCTATTGTCTGAAGAAGATAGTAAATGAACCGCTCATCGTTACCTTTAAAATCAGTTACGTACAAACAAGTGTTCAGCGGCCAGTAATCTTCATGAGTAAAACTAATCTCACCCATTGAGTTTCCGCTTCGACCAATGACTACGCCTGGGCCTTTCGTCTTTACTTCATTGTGATAGCCAGTCACACCTGAAGATCCCATTATGGGAACTGTTCCATCTTTCCTATCTTGTGATGGTAGATCGTGTCCTCTTTGAAGAGAGACGATTTCCCCCAACGGTTTTCTAACCCAACTATCCCCCATAACCCAACCCTTCCAGATTCTTACGAATCGCCACGTCGAGTTTTTCTGATTCTGCCATCTGTTTGTAAAGGGTCTGGCTTAGCTCCGCCATCTTCTCTTCAAAGGGAATGCCGTCATCCTCTATCTCCGCCGCGCCCACATAACGCCCTGGTGTGAGCACGTAGTCGTTGGCTTTGATGTCGTCCAGTGAGGCGGCTTTGCAGTAGCCCGGCTTGTCCTCGTACTTGCCATCCTTCTCTTCACCGCGCCAGGCGTGGTAGGTGCGGGCAATCTCGGCGATGTCGTCGCCGGTCAGCTCTTTATGGGTGCGGTCGACCATGCTGCCCATGTTGCGGGCGTCGATAAAGAGGGTCTCGCCGCGACGATCACGGTGGTTGCTGTCGCTGTGGCCTTCTACTTTGAGTGCTCCCTTGTTCTTGGTGATGAACCAGAGGCAGACGGGGATCTGGGTGGTGTAGAAGAGCTGGCCCGGCAGAGCGATCATGCAGTCGATAAGGTCGTTTTCGATCAGCTTTTGGCGGATCTCACCTTCGCCTTTGGTGTTGGTGGACATGGAGCCGTTGGCCAGTACAAAACCGGCGGTGCCTTTTTCGGAGAGCTTGGCGACCATGTGCAAGATCCAGGCGTAGTTGGCGTTGCCGGTGGGTGGCACTTCGTAGCCGCTCCAGCGCGGGTCATCGGTGAGTTCGTCTGTGGCACGCCACTCTTTGAGGTTAAAGGGCGGATTGGCCATGATGAAGTCGGCCTTGAGGTCTGGGTGCTGGTCTTTAAAGAAGGTGTCGGCGGGCACTTCGCCCAGGTTGGCGGAGATGCCGCGAATAGCCAGGTTCATCTTGGAGAGTTTGTAGGTGGTGCCGGTCTGTTCCTGGCCGTAGATGGAGATGTCTTTGGTGTTGCCCTGGTGGCTCTGGATAAATTTGATCGACTGCACAAACATTCCGCCCGAGCCGCAGCAGGGGTCGTAGATTTTGCCGCGGTAGGGTTCGATCATCTCGGCGATGAGGTTAACCACGCACTTGGGCGTATAGAATTCGCCGCCGCCCTTGCCTTCGGTGGCGGCGAACTTGCCGAGGAAGTATTCGTAGACGCGGCCGACGACATCCTCCTCGGCCTTTATGTCATCGCCTTCGGTCACGGTGTCAATATTGTTGATGGAGTCGATCAGCGCGGCGAGTTTGCTTGAGTCCAAGCCAAGGCGTGAGAAGTAGTTATCGGGCAGTGCGCCGCGCAGGGCTTTGTTGTTCTTCTCTACGGTGTGCAGGGCGGTGTCGATTTTAACGGCGATGTCGTCCTGCTTGGCGCGGGCGATGATGTAACTCCAACGGGACTCTTCGGGCAGGTAGAAGATGTTGTCTTTGGTGTAGAACTCCACCATGTCCACATAGTCGGCACCGTACTCCTGTTCGATCTTGGCCTTTTGCACTTCGAACTTGTCGGAGACAAATTTTAAGAAGATCAGGCTGAGCACCACGTGTTTGTATTCGGAGGACTCAACCGTGCCGCGCAGTTTGTCGGCGGTATCCCAGAGGGTTTGCTCGAAGGATTTTTGTTTTTTGGCGGTTGTTGCCTTTTTCGCTGCTTTTTTCTTAGCTGCCATAATTTGTTACTTTATTAAGTCCTATCAGATTGCTTGATTATTCATCTTCGTTGAAATAATCACTATCGATTTTCTTTAATACATAGGTCTCGTGGCTATAGACCCCAAGGCTGTGCTCAATCATTAGTTCTGCCAGTTGTTGCCCATCGATTAATACCACTTTCATATCCAAACCTTGCACCGCCTCGATGGCACCGCTGGAGAAGTTGGAGGTGGTGATAAAGACCCCTTTACGGGCACGCTGGCGGGTTAGGCTGCCGAGGAATTTGTCGATCTCGGGGCGTTGCACAGTGTTTTGCCAGCGCTTGGCTTGGAGGTAGATGACATCCAGGCCTAGCTTGTCTTCCTTGATGATACCGTCAATGCCGTCATCGTTGGTGGCTTGTGTCGCTTGTCCTGCATCTTTGCGTGACCCGCCGTAACCCATGGCGAGCATCAGATCGACTACCACCTTTTCAAAGAATTGGGGGCTGCCTTCTTTAAGGTTGCTGAGCAGCTCATCTGCCAGGGTGGCGTTGAGCTCTTTATAGGCAGTGTCCATGCGATCATCTGGGGTGGCATCACTTTCTGTGGTGATGCTGTTCCCATTGTCGCTGTCGCTTGGTTTACGTGGGCTGATAAAGTGGATGAACTCGTCAAACTGCTTAAGATAGCGATTATCGATTCGGTCGGGACACTCTTGTAGTGCTTGGCGACCTCGGTCGGTGATTTGGCAGTGCCCGCGAGCAGGAAGTGTGAGTAGTCCCGCTTTGTGTAGATAGGTACGCGTCCAGTCCGCACGATTTTTTAAGACAGGTCTGCCGCTGCTGAATTGTTGGTGTTGCTCGGCTTCGCTTAATTGAAAATGTTCTATCAAGCCTTGACGTAGTTGAGCCATCGAATATGGCTGACCATCAGCCAGTTGTTGCAGCAGTGGGCGCATGAGTGTTTGGTAATCGGGTATTGGCATTAGGTTCACGTTCCTTGCTATAAACGCTAGTTGCTATCGAATGGCTGATGGAGTGATTGCGCTATATCTTAAGGCTGCTGAGTGCAGACGTCATCTCTTGTTTTCGTGTCAGTTATCCGGAAATCCCGGATAATTGCTCTTCTGCTTACATCACAAACCTAAGCTTGCCCGAATGTAGCGCCATTGTTAATTGCATTCTTGGTGTTGACTGTATATAAATACAGTATTTTCCATCTAATTATCTTCCCCATGCCCCAACGCAAAATCATTCACATCGACATGGATTGTTTCTACGCCGCGATTGAGATACGGGATAACCCTAAGCTGCGTGGTCGGCCGGTGGCGGTGGGTGGTCAGCCGAATACTCGTGGGGTGTTGTGTACGGCGAATTATGAGGCGCGGCAGTTTGGGGTGCGTTCGGCGATGCCTTCTTCCCAGGCGGTGCGGGCCTGCCCTGATCTGATTATTCTGCCAGTTAATTTTGATAAGTACCGGCGTGTCTCTCGGGCGATTCGTGAAATTTTCCAGCGCTATACCGATTTGATCGAACCGCTCTCCCTGGATGAGGCCTATTTGGATGTAACGGGAAGTCCGCTCTGTTCCGGTAGTGCTACGTTGATTGCGCAACAGATTCGTAATGAGATTTTTGATGCTCAAGAATTAACCGCATCAGCAGGCGTTGCGCCGAATAAGCTGCTGGCGAAGATTGCCAGTGATTGGAATAAGCCGAATGGTCAGTTTGTAATTACTCCGGATCGGGTGACTGCCTTTATGCGGGATCTGCCGGTGAAGAAGCTTTTTGGTGTGGGTAAGGTGACTGAGCAGAAGTTACAAAGCTTGGGGCTTCACACCTGTGGTGATATCCAACGCTTTCGGCGTCAGGATTTTATTGCGCAATTTGGCCATTGGGGTGAGCATCTTTACGACATGGCGCATGGCATTGACGAGCGTGAGGTGGTGACCGAGTGGCACCGTAAGTCCTTAAGTGTTGAGCATACCTTTAGCCAGGACTTTCAAGGGGATCAACTTCCTGAGAGTTATTTGCAGGCCTTGTTTGAAGAGCTTGTCTCTCGCCTGAAGAAGTCCGGTAAATCCCTTGAGGAGGTGAAGAGTCTCTTTGTGAAGGTAAAATATGCTGACTTTACTTCTACTACCGCGCAATCCCCCCTTAACCATTTCTCTTTAGAGGCTTATCGCTTACTGCTGGCTAAGCGTTTACAAGATGAGAGTCGTTCAATCCGGCTGCTGGGTTTTGGCGTGCAGTTTTATGCGCAAGAGCCCTCCAGCATGACTCAGCAACTTCAGTTTGATTTTTAATCTTGGGCTTTTTGCCGTGCTTTGAGACGACGCTTTTCTTGCAGGTAGGTGCCGGTAATCAAGCTAATGGGGAGTGTAATGCCCACAATAATCAGTGATGAGATAATCCAGTAGGGGTCCATATAGCCTGCTTCCAGATAGGCCAAACCATGAAATATCAGTAGTGTGTAGATGACTGAGGCGATATTGGCGGGGCGATGCCGTTTGATAAAGGCATGACAAAACAGGCTGCTGATCAGGGCGATGATGGCGATAGCAATTAGGCTGGTGATAAGTGGAATCATTGGTGTTACCTAGTTTGGCAGAAGCTGGGATTGTAATGGATTTGTGGCTGTGTTGGCTGACTTAAGGGGAGATTTCTTTCTGCAGAGGGCTTTCGGCATGCCGATAGAGTGATCTTTACTGGATTTTTTTATGGTAAATGGTGTGTATCGGTGTAAGCGAATACAGCCTTTTTAGCGATTTTGAGGGCGTGCCCGTGAGCCAATTTGGCTAAAATTATGCTGGATCTAGTGAGTGATATCTTGTAGTTTCTGTTGAGAAAATGTGTTTTTTGTCGAATTAAAATAATAGATAAAAAAAACGGGTGGTTAAGCCATTATCCCTTCATAGGACTTGATGCATGGGAAAGAAAGCTGGGCAGTTAAGGAGTGATTTTATTGCGGATCTTCCACTGAAGATTTATGAGCTGGAGAGTACCGCGAAGCAGTTGTTTGATAGTGATGAACTGCTATCCATTTTATCGGACTTGCATGGCAAGATCGGAAGTATCATTACCACCAGTGGTATCATTGGTGAGGTGCGCCTGACTATCTCTGCGCGCTCTTTGGAGCGTATGCTGGACGAGGGTTTACAGGCACCTGCTTTGTTTGATGAGCAGCGCAGGCAGAGCTTTTTCCGGCAGTTGATGAGCTTTATTCATCAGGTCAGGCAGTGGTTATTGGTCTCTGATAATCAATTAGAGCGCATCACCAATTCAGAGGGTTCTACGCCAATCTATCTATTGGATAGCGATCGAGGCATATCGAAAGAGCTATCACTGCTCAGTAATTACGGTTATGAAATTATCACGTTTTCTTCCCTGGATGTGTTGCTAGACGGCTGTTCCAAGCGAATTCCTTCAGCGATTATTGTGGATATTGCTTATGTCCCTGAGTTGGTTGAAGCAAAATCTACCTTACAGGGGATTACGCCACACATTCCATTAATTGTGATCTCGGAAAGTGGCGACTTTTCATTGCGATTATCTGCAGTACGCCTTGGTGCCACACACTTTTTTGTTCAGCCTATCGATATGAGTTGCTTGAAGGCGACGCTGGATGGGCACAATAAGCAGGCGCCTATTCAGCCATATCGTGTATTGATTATTGAAGATGATCCGATCTCGGGAAGCGCTAATGCTTTTATTTTGGAGCAAGCGGGTATTGAGGTGGAGTGTCTTTATGACCCGTTGGAGGTTTTTGAAACCTTAGAGTGCTTCAACCCAGATCTGATTCTGATGGATATCATGATGCCTGTGTGCAATGGCTTGGAGCTGGCGGCGATTATTCGTCAGGATGATAGTTATAACGCCATTCCTATTGTATTTCTTTCTGCTTCAGGCGATCCCGGAAGGCGGCTGGCGGCGATGAATCTGGGGGGCGATGAGCTGATCTCTAAAACAACCGATGCAGAGTACTTGAGGTCGGTTGTGCTTTCCCGGATAAAACGCAAACGTTGGGTTGAACGGCTGAACCATGAGCTGTTTACCAGTATGCGAGAGAGTGAATATCTGAGAGTGGCGATGAATCAGCATGTCAGCCTCAGCATTACGGATGTGAGCGGCAAGATTATTTTTGTAAATGATAAGTTCAGTGAGTTAAGTGGTTATCAAGCCGATGAGCTTTTGGGAAATAATCATCGAATGCTTCGCTCTGGTGTGCATGATGGAGCGTTTTTCCATAATATGTGGCGGACCATTTCTAATGGCATGGTGTGGCAAGGGGAGGTGTGTAACCAGACTAAGCAAGGGAATCTTCGATGGATGGAAACCACCATCGTGCCATTTTTGGATAAGGAGGGACACCCTTACCAGTATATCTCGGTGAGAACGGATATTACGGGGATTAAAGAGAGTGAGACAGTGTTAACCCAGGCACGGGATGAGGCAGAGAAAGCCAGTCAGGCCAAGAGTGAATTTATCTCACATATGAGTCATGAGCTGCGGACGCCTCTTAATGCTATCTTGGGGTATGCGCAGCTGTTTGAGTATGACCAGGGGTTAGATGAAGGCCAACGACGTTGTGCTCAGGAGATTCACCGGGCGGGAGAGCATCTACTGGGTTTGGTGAATGAGGTGTTGGATCTGTCGAGGATTGAGCGGGGGTATCTGGCACTGAAGATTGAACAGGTAGGCTTGTTTGATCTTGTTCTGGAGTGCCAGAAACTGGTTAAACCTCAATTAGTGGATAAAGCGGTAGCGTTGGAGATTCGCGGTTGTGGTTATCTTCTGCTGGCAGATGAAATCCGTCTGAAGCAGGTGCTGCTCAATCTCTTATCCAATGCCGTTAAGTATAATCGTCAAAATGGGAAGGTGTGGGTGAGTTGCCGCGTTGCGCAGAATGAGCGGGTGCGTATAGAGGTAAAAGATACGGGGCATGGTTTGTCTAGCGCTCAGATTTCACAGTTGTTTCAGCCATTTAATCGCTTGGGTGAGGAGCTGGGGGAGATAGAGGGTGCAGGGGTAGGGCTGGCGTTGAGTCGACGCTTAATTGAGATGATGAATGGGTGCATCGGGGTAGAGAGCTCTGAGGGGGAGGGGTGTACTTTTTGGGTGGAGCTCCCGCTAGCGACATCTGATGATGTTGCTCGTCAGCACCCACTGAGCAATATGTTTGAGTCATTGCCCAGAAAAGTCGTGAAATCCGGCATAAAAACCCTTTTGTATATCGAAGATAATCCAGCAAACACCCGGTTGATGGAGCGAGCCGTCAGCCAGTTAAGCTATCTTCGCTTGCAACATGCGGCGACTGCTGAAGATGGGTTGCGTCGGATTCATGAAATTAAGCCGGATCTTGTGCTAATGGATATCAATTTGCCTGGTATGGATGGTTATGAGGCGTTGAGTCGGCTACAGCGCGATCCGTTGACCCGGGAAATCCCAGTCATTGCCATTACGGCCAATGCGATGCCGAGTGAGGTAGCTCGAGGTTTTCAGGCTGGGTTTGTGGAATACATCACTAAACCGCTCAATATTAAATTATTTCTAGATACTGTAGATACGATGATCGGCGCCGAGAACATAGAGGGCGGAGCCAGCAGTATCTAATAATAATTTAAACCATCTGGCCTGAGTCTAGGAGCGGCATGACGCAACAAGAGATTCTTGATCTTCTATACGATTTGATTCGACATTCCTCGGGGCATGAGAGCCTGAATACGTCTATTCGGCGTATGGTGCATCGGCTTTATCAGGGGGAGCAGGCCCAGTGTGTACTGTTTTTGAAACGGGAAGAGGATGATCTCTCTCCCGGATTGACGCTTGCTGCCTATGAAGGTGAATGCGAATACGAGGCATATCTTGGTGAGCCCCTTGGGTTACCCCGTGAATTTGATTGTCTGGACGGGGGGGCAGCAGTCTTGCGGGGGCCTCAAGCGGGTACGGTGTTAATTAATGAGTGTTACACATCAGGCCTGTTATTACCGTTGGGAGAGATGGGCTGTGTTTTGTTGTTAGGCCATGAGCCCTTGCCTGAATTTGATTATGATCAGGCTCACGCTGCACTGGATGCATTGGGGCAACTGTTGATGTTGTTGCAGCGCAATGAGATAGGCGTCCATGGCGATATCCACGCGGCGAGGCAGGAAAATGCTGCTAAGTCCGAGTTTTTAACAAGGATGAGTCATGAGTTGCGAACACCGCTGAATGCCATTCTTGGTTTCACACAGCTTTTTGAATTTGATGACAATCTCACGCAAATCCAGCTTGATAATATCAAAGAGATAGAGCGTGCTGGTTATCTAATGTTGCAGATGGTGAATGAGGTGTTGGATTTGGCAAAGATTGAATCAGGTCGAATCGAAATCACCATGGAAGAGGTGGGCTTGGGGGACGTCTTGAATGAATGCCTCTCTTTGATCTCTACTCAGGCGGCACAACGAAATATTACGATTCAAGTGGGTGAGATGTGTGACCAACTACATCTTTCGAGTGATCCAGTACGGCTAAAACAGATACTCATTAACCTACTCAGCAACGCCATTAAATACAATGTGGAGAATGGCACTATCGAGGTGTTCTGCGATATTACCAACGATCAGTGCCAAATTTCCGTTAAAGATAGTGGCTTGGGGATTCCGAGCGAAAAGCTTCCTGGTCTTTTTCAACCCTTCAATCGCCTTTGCAAAGAGCATGTTGAGATTGAAGGCACAGGTATGGGATTGGTGATTTCTCGCAAGCTGGCCGAGCTGATGGGAGGAGAGATTGGTGTCGAGAGTACTCTAGGGCAGGGCTCAACTTTTTGGTTCACGCAGGCGGTGATTGAGGGGGCCGCGACGGATGTGAAAATCACTCAGTCGACGGAGGTTCAGGTTCCCCCCACAATAAGACGTATTTTGGTAGTGGAGGATAACCCTGTTAATCAAGATCTCTTGTGCCGTCAGCTCGCCATATTAGGCTATGAGTCGGATGTGGTTGCCAACGGGCAGGCGGCATTGAGTGTCTGGCAGGAGGGGGATTACGCCTGTATTTTGAGTGACTGCAATATGCCGTTGATGGATGGCTATGAGATGAGTCGACAGATCCGTGCTTTGGAGGCTGAGGGGAGAGGCCACATCCCGATTATTGCGATCACCGCCAATGCAGGAGGGCAGGAGAAGAATAAATGCCGTGAGGCCGGTATGGATGAGCTGATGAGTAAGCCTCTGGATATTAAAAAGCTAGAGCTATTGCTGGATCGCTATATTGCCGGAAGCTGTAGGCTTGAGCCTAAAAGTGCTGTAAAAAAACCAGTAGAACCACTTCTTCCGATTGATATGACGTTTCTCTCCCGCTTGGTGGGGGATAACCCCGATTTACAAAAGCGGGTGCTTGCTAAGTTTTTTGAAACGACACCCGCGACTCTCGATGAGGTTTGTGAAGCTATTCAACAGCGGGATGATAAACGTTTGCGTTTTGTGGCCCATCGCTTGAAATCTGCCGCCCGTTCCATGGGAGGGAATGCATTGGGGGAGTGCTGTCAGGCGCTAGAGAATGTCTCTGTGGATCAAGATTGGCACAAGGCGAGTCTGTTATATCGGGAGTTACGCAAGCAGTGGAAGCGACTCTGTGATGCATTTGGTAGCAATGATGATACCCGGCAAATCAAACATGAAGCCTGTGAGTCGGTTCACGCTGATCTGCGTGATTTGAAGGTGCTGGTATTGGAAGATGATTCACTGATTGTTGAGCAGCTACAGTTAATGTTGCAGCAGTACCAACTTCAGCACATTACCTATAGTTTGGATGGTGTGGATGGGCTTGATCAAGTAGATCGGGCAAACCCGGCATTCGACATTATTCTCTGTGATTTAAATCTCCCGGGTATGGATGGTATTGAGTTTCTCCGGCATCTGGCACAGCGCCAGTTCAATGGTGAGGTTGTACTGATGAGTGGTGAGGCGCCACGGGTGTTAAATAGCGCGGGTAATCTGGCGACAGCCCACAATTTAACGATTCTCGCAACTTTACATAAACCGGTTACTGCCGATAGTTTGCAGGAGGCCTTGCTTCGCTACCCATCCAGAGGCAAGTCACCAATGCCCCGTTCGGCAATGCCTATGCGCCCATTGACAGGGGATGAGCTAAAGGAGGGGTTAGAAAAAGGATATACGGAAGTCTACTTCCAGCCCAAAATTGAGGTGAACACATGGCAGGTGATCGGCGTGGAGGCGTTGGCACGTTGGCATGATCCGGAGCGAGGTGTCTTGGCGCCCTGGACATTTATCCCGGTAGCGGAGGAAGAGGGGCTTATTGATGAGCTGACCTACGCCGTTTTTGAGAAAACCATGGCGTGGGGAGAACGTTGGCGTGAGCAAGGTATCGAGCTGAAGCTGGCGGTTAATCTTTCGATGGATTCATTATCCAAACTTGAGCTGCCGGAGTACTTTGTTGAGA
Organism: Thiohalomonadales bacterium; assembly: GCA_050295955.1. Classification (GTDB taxonomy): domain Bacteria; phylum Pseudomonadota; class Gammaproteobacteria; order RBG-16-57-12; family RBG-16-57-12; genus JAFLJP01. Next base: position 151,233 of record JBNKQQ010000024.1, on the reverse strand, counting down.
CGGCGGCACGCTATCGCATTGCTCCATCAATGGTGACGCTGGAGGTAACCGAGAGCCAGCTAATGGATAATATTACCGCCGTACTTGAGGTGTTGACTCGTATCCGTCTAAAAGGTATTGCACTCTCTATTGATGATTTTGGAACGGGCTACTCCACCATGGAGCATTTGAAAAAGATGCCATTTGGCGAATTTAAGATTGATCGCAGTTTTGTGAATGGAGCTTCAAAGGATAATGAAGCCCGAGCAATATTAGAATACAGTGTGAGCTTAGCAAAAAAATTGGGTATGGGTATCGTTGCTGAGGGCGTAGAGGAGCATGAGGATTGGCAATTAATTGAGGCCCTGGGGTGTGATCAGGCGCAGGGCTATTTTATTGCCAAGCCCATGCCAGGAGAGCAGGTGGCTGCTTGGCTCGCCCAGTGGCAACGGCTCCACCCAATGGAAAATAATTCAAAACTGCAGTGATGGATTGGATCATGCGTTTCTCTATATCATCCACTGCGGTAGACTGAGGCTGATAATGGCAATAACTGGCATTTTACATGTTTAGACTCGGTGGTAAGTTGATCCTTGGGGTGTTGTTGACGCTGGGCACAATACTCTCAGTAGGTTTTTATTTTGTGCTGGATCAGCAGACCAGAGGTATGTTGGATGAGGTGCGCGCCAATGCCAATTCAATCTCTAAGGTTGTCAGCTCTGGACTTGGTGAACTATTAAGCGAAATCGAATTACAGCATAGTAATTTGCAACGAGAGGTACAGCGGCTAGCTGGCACCGAGAATATTGCCTCCATCATCGTGTTCGATGAAGACCTCCGTATCATTGCCAACAGCGATTCGCAGCATGATATTTTACTGCCCCCGGGAGAGAAGAGCCTAGCGGTGCAGGATGTTGCTTATCATGGTACCACGCGGAATCTCGTAAACTCTCAGGGGCAGTTATACGGACAGGCATTTCCCATTGTTGAGGAAGTGACCGGGCAGGGTGAGGTCATTGCGATCATTCTACTCACTTTGGACTCTGTGACTACCAATGAGCAGGCATTAGCGGTAACTAGTCAAAATATTACTGATGAGACTGCATGGATATTGCGTCGCGCCCATGATAAGCAGCACTCTTTAAACAGTCTGGTATCGCAAATCCGCGGCATACTCGAAGTGATGCAGTTGGATGTCTATAGCCGAGATGTAGAATTACTACATGGCTATGGTGCATGGGTGGAGCTGGATGGCTTGATCGAGTCAATTGATCAGGTTTTTGCAACAGCCCTACCGATTGAAATGGATAATCTTTCTGCAGAATATTATCAACGATTAACCCCTATCTTCTCTGCTGATGATTCACAACAGGTGATCGGTGTAGTGCGCCTGGTGATGAGCATGGAACATGCTCTGGAAAAGATCGATAACCTCTCCAACAAGATGCGGATTATTGCATTGATTGTTGCCGTGGCAATTTTGCTGGTGCTTTGGTCGCTGATGCAGCGGGTCATTATACAACCCATCCGCACTCTTTCTGATTCCGCCCAGCGGCTCGGCAAAGGGGAGTTCCATATGGTTGATGTACCGGACTCCACTGATGAGCTGGCCCAGCTGGGCAAATCTTTCAATAGTATGGTTGAGGCCATCTCAGATTATCAGCACCGCTTGATTGATGCTAAGGAGTACAACGAAAATATTCTGCGTACTATGAGTGATGCGCTGATTGTTTTATCCAATGATGGGCGTATCGAGCATGTCAATGATGCTACGGTTAAGTTATTAGGTTACCAGCACCATTCAGACCTTGAAGGGTTTCCACTGAGCCTGATTTGTAGCGATGAACCGTATAGCCATGGCGGTTGCCAGCTCTCGTTTCTATTGGAAGCTAGTGATTTCGACGATCAGGAGAAATACCTGATTACCCGTAGTGGGCAGTATATTCCGGTCTTACTCTCTTTTTCTGTTATCCACGATATCCAAGGGCGGGAGTTTGGCGCCGTCTGTGTGGCTCGGGATATTACCGAGCGTAAGCGGGCACAGGAGAAATTAAAAGCCGCCTATGATGATCTTGAGCAGCGGGTGAAACACCGCACCGAGGAGCTATTTCAGGAGAAGGAGCGCCTTCAGGTAACGTTACGCTCTTTGGGGGAGGCGGTAGTGACTGCCGATTATCGGGGGCGGGTGGAATATCTTAACCCGGTCGCAGAGCGTATTTTGGGTTGTTCATGCAGTGATATGCAGGGACACCTGTTGGAGGAGGTGCTCCCTCTTTATGATGATTTGGGTGAGCCAATGGATAGTACCCCTCTCTACCAATGCCTGCACGAGGGGTACTGTGATTTATTAAGCATGAATCACAGTATGAATCTGCTGAATCATCATAACCAGATGGTAGCGATTGAGAGCACCATGGCCCCGATGTTGGATAACCGTGGTGTTGTGACGGGTGTCGTTGTGGTATTTCGTGATGTCAGCGAAGAGCGTCAATTGCGTAAACAGCTGCTCCATCAAGCGAGCCATGACGCATTGACTGGGTTGAGTAATCGCTTGGTATTTGAGAAGCGCTTGGGTGAGGCGTTACAGAAGGCACGCAAGGAGAAGGTAGAGAATGCGGTGCTGTTTCTTGATTTGGATCAATTCAAGGTTGTTAATGATACCTGTGGGCATGTTGCAGGAGATGCCCTGCTTCAACAGTTGACTACGTTACTTCGGGAGAGGATGCGAGCTAGCGATATTCTGGCACGTTTGGGGGGCGATGAGTTTGGTGTCATACTTAATAATTGCTCTTTGGATCATGCAAAAAAAGTGGCCTTGATCCTTTTGGATACGGTGCGGGAGTTCCGATTTATCTGGGAGGATAAGAGTTTTGAAGTCGGGGTTAGCATTGGTTTAGTGATGTTGGATGAGGCATCAGAGAGCGTGGCTTCGGTGATGAGTGCTGCTGATATTGCCTGCTATGCCGCCAAGGATGGTGGACGTAATCGCTATCATATTTATGAAGCCAGTGATAAAGAGTTAAAGAACCGTCATGGTGAAATGCAGTGGGTGACACTAATTACCAAGGCGATAGAGGAGGACCGCTTTGTTCTCTATGTTCAAGAGATTGCTGATCTGAACCTGAATAATAGTGCTAAGCACTATGAGGTGCTAATTCGCATGATTGGTGAATCGGGAGAGATGATTCCACCAGGAGCTTTTTTACCGGCGGCGGAGCGCTATGGTTTGATTACCAACATGGACCGTTGGGTGATTGACAATGGTTTGAGGGCATTTGCCGAATACATTGAAAAACATCCTCAGCAGGAGATTATGTTTGCCATTAATCTCTCTGGCATCTCGCTGGGGGATGAGGAATTCCTGAAATATATTATCGATAAAATTCATCAATATAAACTGCCGCATCACTGCCTCTGCTTCGAGATTACCGAGACGGCCGCTGTGGCAAATCTGACCCAGGCAAGTAAATTTATCAAGGCGTTGCGTAGTCTGGGATGTAAGTTTGCACTGGATGATTTTGGCTGTGGTGTTTCATCCTTTAGCTATTTGAAAAACCTGCCGGTGGACTATCTCAAGATTGACGGCATGTTTGTCCGGGATATGGTGGATGATGCCATTGACTATGCAATGGTTGAGGCGATTAATCACATTGGCCAAGTGATGGGCCTGCAGACGATTGCTGAGTTTGTGGAAGGCCAGGCGATATTGGATTGCTTAGTAGCGTTGGAAGTGGATTACGCTCAGGGTTACTTTGTCGCAGAGCCGATGCCGCTGGCTGAGATATAAATCACCATTGGCATCTGCTTTGTTGAAGTTTTTGCAGCGACTAGCGCTGGCAACGAGGGCAGAAAAAGCTGGAGCGCTGGCCTTGGGTGATCTGTTTGATTGTTCCGCCACAAGTGGGGCAGGGCTCTCCGGTGCGGCCATAAACCTGTAGCTGCTGGGCAAAATAGCCGGGTTTACCGTCACTTTGGGTGAAATCTTTTAGGGTTGTCCCACCCTGTTTTATCGCTTTCGTCAACACCTCTTTAATCACTTCAACCAAGTGCAGATAGCGCGCCTTGCTAATGGAGTTAGCCTTACGCCGCGGATCGATACCGCAGATAAACAGTGACTCATTGGCATAGATGTTTCCTACTCCTACCACCACCTTGTTATCCATCAGAAACTGCTTAATGGCGACACTACGCTTACGGGAGGCTTGATAGAGGTACTCTCCATTGAAGGTATTATTCAGTGGTTCAGGGCCAAGATGTTGAATCAGCTGGTGTTGCTGAGGCGGTTCAGTGCTCCACAATACGGCACCAAAGCGGCGCGGATCATTGAGGCGCAGGCACTGGCCGCTTTTCAGCACCAGATCAAAGTGGTCATGTTTGCCTGCAGGGGTGGACTCATCCAGAACACGCAGCGAGCCAGACATGCCCAGATGCAGGATCAGTGTGCCGTTGGCAATACGGAGTAGCAGGTACTTGGCGCGCCGTTCAATTTTATCGATGGTGTGTCCAGGTAGCTGTTGGCAAATCTCTTGAGGGATCGGCCAGCGCAGGGTGGGCTGGCGAATAATGATCTGCTTGATAGTTTGTCCTTCCAGGTGTGGGGTGATACCACGGCGGACGGTTTCTACCTCGGGTAATTCCGGCATAACTACTCGCTTTCGTTGAGACGGGTCAGCTGCTGCAGACTGCCCTCACTAAGATGATATTGAATACCCAGATCTGGCCGAGCAAGGATGAGTTCCGGCTCACTGCTAATTAATGCGAAGCGAAGGGTTTCGCCATCTTGCAGTGTTAGGGTAAACCACTCTTCTGGCTCATCACTTTGGTAGTGGGAAATGTTCAAGGCGCTGGCAGTTTTCCAGGCATCAATCAGGATCTGCGGTGCATCGGCAGAGGTATGATGGCTTTCCGGTGTCACTTGCCAGCCATTCTCACTACGTTGGAGTTGTAAACCACTGAGCTGCAGCTGGTCAATTTTAGCCTGTTCCGGGAGTAGCCGTAGTGACAGATAATCCTTAGCCTCACCACTGAGTTGATGGGAGAGGGTGTCGTAGATCATGTGAACCTGATCATCGATTTGCAGATAGCGTAGCTGATCCAGTGGATTGCGATTGCCGAAGCAGAGCTTGTGCTGATCCAGCTGCAGACAAAGGGCGGGGTTCTCCAGGCCAATTGCACCCAGTTTCATTTCACTGATGGGATAGCTGGCGTGACTTTCACTATTAGGGAGCTTAAGAATCTGTTCTATCAGTGACTGACGGGCAGGTAATTTGAATTGCGGCAGCTGCCAGCCTGAACTATCACGCTCTAAGAGAGTGGGTTCATATCCCTGGCGTAAAATGCTAATGAGTTTGATTGCAGAGCTGTCTATCAGGGTAGGCGTCGGCGGCTGGGGCGGGGCCTTGGGCCATAGAACAACGGCGAGCAGCACCACGACGAAGCCTAACAACCCCAAGTTCAGGCGATTACGAATATCCATCAGCGTTTCCTGCGACGTAGCCAGATGCCAATACCGGCCAGCAACAGACCGCCTGGAATGATCACCAGAAAGCCAAAGCCGATAATGAACTGGGCGGCACCATCCAACTCCAGACCAGTGTCGTGGCTACTTTTAGCGGGAATGGCGATAAAACGGTCATCAAAGCTGAGCCAGTTGGCGATATTTAGTGCCAGGTCCAAATTGCCGCCATTGCCCAGATAGCTGTTGGAAAGGAAGTCCGCATCGTGAATCATGACCACCCGTTGCTTGTGATCCTCCACCGTTTTTTCCAGCGCTACGCCCAGCATGATAGGGCCAGGTTGATCCCCTTCACCGAAATCTACCTGGCTGACAATCTCATCCCTCTCCAGCCAGCTGCGTGCTAGGGTGGTGAGAAGTGCCTCGCTATGCCAGTTGCTCTGCTCAAGCATTTTAATACCACCCGCTTGAGGGAACAGGGTGAGGCTCTCCAGCTGTGAGGTGATGGGATGGTTGGGGTATTCCGCCACAATGGCAAAACGGGGATCGGAGATACCCAGTAGTTGGCCTGTGGGGTCCACCAGAATGCCTTCCTGTGTACTCAAGCCTAATTGTTCAATCAGTGCATCCAAGCCCTGATTATCCGGTTCCCGCAGCCATAGTAGGTTGCCGCCCTTTTGCAGGTAGAGCTGAATCATGGCGATCTCCCCTGGCAACAACTGGGTGCGTGGATCAGCGATGACCAGCACCGAGGTGTTGGTGGGAATCTCGGGCGTTGTACTGAGGTTGATTTTGTGAAGGCTGAAGCCTTTCTGTTGCAGCTGTTTGCCCCATTCACTGTAGTGGAAGTTGGCTTCGCCCAGCGGATCCCGCTCACCATGACCATTGAGGAAGACAATCCAGCGTTCATCACTGCGAGCTAAGCGCATCAGAGTGTTGGTGATGGCCTCTTCGGAGAGTTGTTTGAGATTCTCCCGGCGTTCACCGTAGTGGATTACCATCTCACCTTCCATGGTGATGCCCTGCTCACGAACTCGATCAGGATCGGTGTCTGGATTGATAAAGGTGATTTCCAGTGTAGGGTAGTATCGTTGGTAGCGTTGGAATACCTCGCTGATAGCTGCCTGCTGTGGATTTCCCTCTCGTAAAAAGGCCTCTACCAGAATCGGTTTTTCCAGTGTGGCTAGCAGCTTGGTGCTCTGTTCAGATAGCGTATTGCGGCTATTGGCCGTCCAGTCTGATTCAAAATGGTATTGGCTACTTAGCCAACCTAGCAGACCAATGATGGTTAGAAATAGCACCAGAAATATCAGGTTCTGTAGGCGCAGTTGATTCTTGCTTGGGTGATGGTATTTCATTTAGATCAGGCCCTTAATGTTGCAGTCGATCAGCATCCAGGCGGCGGATTGCCAGCACCAGGAAGCAGAGAATAAACAGAATAAAGTAGGCCAGATCGCTACTATCAAAAATCCCTTTTAGCATTGGTTGAAGATGCTGCAACATAGAGAGATAGCCCAGCACACTATTGGGGTCATTGCTGCTGGCCCAGTTGATAATCCATAGCAGCAGTAAGGCGCCAAAGGTGGTAATGGCGGCCACGGCGGGGTGGTTGGTAAGGCTGGAGATGTAGAGGCCGATAGCGGCAAAGCTGGCTAGCAGTAGTGTGAGCCCTAACAGTGCTGAGGCCAACATGCCTAAATCCAGATTGCCACCTAATAGAAGAGAGAGGGGCATTAGTGCAATCATCAGCACCATAATCAATAGGAAGCCTAGGATCCCCAAATACTTACCCAGCACAATCTCTGTCATCGAGATGGGGGCGGAGAAGAGCAATGGTAGGGTTTGATTGCGGCGCTCTTCACTGATCAGTCGCATAGTGAGTAGTGGCACAACAAGCAGCAATACTACGGCGGCATTAGCCAGCACCGGGGCAGCAACCACTTCAGTGATACCTGGCGCGCCTTCCAACATGGCAATCTGTGCTTGCCACAGTAGGAATGTATCCACCTGAGAGAGAAACATAAAGCCCAGAATCAGCTGTACCACAGCGAGGATTGCCCAGGCCAGTGGTGAGAGAAACAGGCTGCGGAGCTCGCGGGAAGCCAGGGTAAATATCATGACTGAACCTCCTCATGATGCAGTGGTTCATTGCAGGTGAGGTCAACAAATACCTCCTCCAGGCTAAGCCGTTCAGGTGTCAGTTCGTAGAGGCCCCAGCCATTGTTGACAGAGTGGGTGACGATCGCTTCGGTGGGGTCCTGCTCGGGTAAAAAATGGATGCGTACACTGTCATCATCCAGCTGTTGTACATCCTGTACACCACTCAGCTCCAGTAGTGAGGAGAGAACTGGCAGGCGATGGCAGCGCACCAACAGTGCAGTGGTTTGCATGTGCTGGCTGAGCCCTTCAATGGTGTCGTTAAACACCAGTTCACCATTGTTGATAATCTGAACCCGATCACAGGTAGCTTGTACCTCGGGCAGGATATGGGTGGAGAGAATAACGCTATGCTCCTGGCCCAGGTCTCGAATTAGCTGGCGGATTTCACGAATCTGAATAGGATCTAATCCCACCGTGGGTTCATCCAGAATCACCAGTTCAGGGCTATGGATAATCGCTTGAGCAATGCCTACCCGTTGCTGATATCCCTTGGAGAGGTTGCCAATCAACCGACGGCTCATCTGTTCCAGACCACATCGTTGCTTAGCATTATCGATCGCCGAGGTGATTTGGGATTTATTTAAGCGATTGATCCGTGCCGCATAATCTAAGTACTCATCAACGGTCAGCTCTTTATAGACGGGAGGCTGCTCAGGAAGAAAACCCAAGGCGGCTTTCGCCTCTTTGGGATTATCCAGAATATCGAAGCCGTTAATAATCGCACTGCCAGAGGTGGGGGCCAGGTTGCCGGTAATCATTTTCATGGTGGTGGATTTGCCCGCCCCATTAGGTCCGAGAAAACCAAGTACCTCACCCCGCTTAAGGGTAAAAGAGATGCGGTTAACAGCGTAAATGGGGCCGTAGTGACGGCTGAGTTCATCAACTTGTAGCAGTGGGGTATCCATCTTAATCTTCGACTTATCAGCGAAAAACGGCTTTCTATGATAGATTGGGCGCATAAAAGATCAAGCAACTATTTTATAAGGTGTTACAACAAGATGTGGTTAGGTGTTGATACCGGAGGGACCTTCACCGATTTTCTCCTGTTTGATGGAGAATCTCTTAAGGTACACAAGGTGCTCTCCACACCAGATTCGCCGGAGAGAGCCATCCTTCAGGGGGTTGATGAACTGGGATTAAATACCCCTGAGATGCTGGCGAACTTAATCGTTGTACACGGCTCAACAGTAGCAACCAACGCTGCATTGGAAGGCAAAGGTGTGCGCACCGCCTATATCACTAATTTCGGTTTGGCCGATGTGCTGACGATCGGCCGTCAGAATCGTCCAGAGCTGTATAACCTTCAGCCTGAACCGATAACGCCCCCTGTTCCTCGGGCGTTATGCCTAGAGTGTGGAGGCCGTCTCTCAGTGACGGGCGAGGTGGTGACTCCGCTGACTGAAGAGCAATTAGCTCAGTTATTGGAGCAGCTTGAAGCGTTGCAGCCGGAGGCGGTGGCTATCAATCTGCTGTTCTCATTTTTAGATGATAGTTTTGAAAAGCAGATCGAGGCGATTGTGCCAGAGGGTATTTTTGTCTCCCGTTCATCGGAAGTGCTACCCGAATACCGGGAGTATGAGCGGGGTGTCGCAACTTGGTTGAACGCCTGGGTAGGACCGTTAATGGATCGCTATCTGAATCGTCTTAAGCAGGGCTTAGGTGGGGCGAGGGTATCGGTGATGCAGAGTACCGGGGGTACCATTGCCTTGGAACAGGCAGCGCGGCACTCAGTGCGACTGCTGCTTTCCGGGCCTGCCGGTGGTTTGGCGGCTGCTAATTTTATCGGGGGGCGGGCAGGGCATCAACGATTGCTCACCTTTGATATGGGGGGAACTTCCACCGATGTGGCATTGATCGATGGCGGAATCGAGCTGACCAGTGAAGGGCGAATCGGTCCTTACCCCGTAGCGGTGCCGATGGTGGATATGCATACCATCGGTGCCGGTGGTGGTTCTATCGCGTATGTGGATGAGGGAGGGATGCTGCAAGTTGGGCCTGAGTCTGCCGGCGCTACACCCGGTCCTGTCTGTTATGGTCAGGGAGGAGAGCAGGTTACGGTGACCGATGCTAATCTGATATTGGGGCGATTGCTTCCCGAGGTGTTTCTCGGCGGTAATATGGCCTTGAATGTGGCTGCGGTAGAGAAAGCGATGGATACGCTGGCGACACAGTTAGGTGTGACACGTCGCCAAGCGGCAGAAGGTGTGATACGAGTCGCCAATGAGCATATGGCTCGGGCGCTTCGGGTGATGTCGGTGCAGCGAGGCGTCGATCCCAGAGGATTAACCTTGACCTCTTTTGGGGGAGCAGGAGGCCTGCACGTTTGTGCTCTGGCACAGGTGTTAGGCATGAAGCGGGCGCTGGTGCCAATCCACTCTGGTGTGCTATCCGCTCTGGGTATGCTAGTGGCACCTAGACAGCGGGAACTCTCTCGCACCCTGAATAGTCTGTTGGATGAGATCGCGTTGGGCGATGTGGCGCATCTATTGTCTGAGATGGCCATGCAGGGGCGTGATGAATTGTTGGCCGAGGGGGTAGAGGCGGGGCAGATTACCCATCTATATAGTGTCGATCTGCGCTATCATGGTCAGAATTTCTACCTAAATCTACCTTGGGACAGTTTGGAGGCCATGGCGTCTGCTTTCCATCGGCAGCATCAGTTGCGCTTTGGTCATGCCTTATCGTTGCCGGTAGAGGTGGTTAACTTGCGGGTTAGGGTGAGTTCACCCCAACAGTCTATGCAACTCCCGGAACAGGCTGGTGGAGTGCTGGGGCATGGTGATGGATTCTGGTGGCGTGATGCCTTGGTGGTTTATCAGCAGATTCAAGGCCCCTGCTTGATCGTCGATGAGGTCTCTACTACCTATCTCGCTGAAGGCTGGGTAGGCTACAAAGACCGATTTGGTAATTTACAGTTAAGCCATGAAGCGATGGCGGAGTAAGGTGGAACGATGAATAATAAACCACAAATTAAATCTGATCCGATGTACCAACTGTTGAGAGATGGCAAAATTGAAGAGTTTAATCAGCGCCGCGCTGCTGGTGAGTCCTGTGATCTGGTGGGTTGTGACTTCCGAGGCCTTGATCTGCGAGGGCTGGATGCCGATGGCCTGGATATGAGCGATTGTTATTTTCGCCAGGCAGACATACGCGCTGTCGATATGCGCAAATGTCGTTTGGAAGGGGCGAGTATCCATGGGGCGATGATCTCTGGCGTTTACTTTCCTGATGCCCTGAGCAGTGATGAGATTCATCTCTCTCTTACCCATGGAACACGGATGCGCTATCCGCGCTGAGAAATGTTGACAATGCACCCGGTTTCTGTAAGATACGCGGTTCTTGTTATGCGGTGCCTGGAGGGTGTTCAGGAAGCGGCGTAACCTAAAGAATACTACGAGGATATTGAAATGAAGGCTGATACTCATCCAGCATACGAAGAAATTAACGTAACCTGCAGCTGCGGTAACGAGTTCAAGACCCGTTCAACTATGGGTAAGGACCTGTCTCTGGAGGTTTGCTCTGCTTGTCACCCATTCTACACTGGTAAGCAGAAACTGGTTGATACTGCTGGTCGTGTTGATAAGTTCCGTCAGAAATACGGAATGTAATTAACTTGCTGTCTTGCAGTTCGCGAAGAAGGCGCCCTTGCGGCGCCTTTTTGCGTTTATCTATTTCCCAAATGTGACGTTAAGCTCATATCTGCCCTATAGGAACCCAGTACCATGAGTAATGATTTGAAACAAGCCGCTCTCGAATATCATGCGAAGCCTAAGCCCGGAAAATTGGGTATCAATGTGACCAAGCCCTGTGCCAGTCAGCACGATCTCTCCCTTGCTTATACGCCAGGGGTGGCAGAGCCGGTACGAGCCATTGCGGCAGACAAAGAGGATGCTTTCAAATATACCGCGAAAGGTAATCTCGTGGCAGTCATTACAGACGGTACTGCAGTGCTGGGGTTGGGCAATGTAGGGGCATTAGCTGGCAAGCCCGTGATGGAGGGAAAGGCGGTACTGTTTAAGCGTTTTGCGGACATCGATGTGTTTGATATCGAAGTGGATAGCGAAACTCCTGAGCAATTCATCGAAACGGTCGAGCGTATCGCGACTACCTTTGGTGGTATCAATCTGGAGGATATTGCCGCACCTCACTGTTTTGAGATTGAGAAGGCATTGATTGAAAAGCTGGATATCCCAGTATTTCATGATGATCAGCATGGTACGGCGATTATTATTGCTTCGGGACTACTGAATGCTCTGGAGCTGCAGGGTAAATCTGTAGGCGATGCCAAGATTGTCTGTTTGGGGGCGGGTGCTGCGGGAATTGCCTCGATGGATTTATTGATTTCCCTTGGGGCTAAGCGTGAGAACTTGCGTTTAATTGACCGCAAAGGTGTGATTCGAAGTGGTCGTGATGACCTGAACGAGTACAAGCAGGCGTTTGCGATTGAGACCGATGATGTCACGCTGGAGGATGCCATGACGGGGGCGGATGTTTTCATTGGTGTTTCTGGCCCTGATTTGGTGAGCAAAGAGATGTTGCTCAGCATGGCGGCCAAGCCGATTGTATTTGCCCTCTCTAATCCAGATCCTGAGATTCGCCCAGAAGTGGCGAATGCGGTGCGCGATGATCTAATTATGGCCACAGGGCGCAGTGATTACCCTAATCAGGTAAATAACGTACTTGGCTTCCCCTTTATCTTCCGCGGTGCATTGGATGTGCGTGCTAAGGCGATAAATGAAGAGATGAAAGTCGCTGCGGTGAGGGCGCTTTGTGAGCTAGCCCATGAGCCTGTACCGCAAGTGGTTTTAGAGGCGTATAAGGCTGATAGTATGGACTTTGGTCCCGACTACATTATTCCAAAACCGTTGGATCCTCGTTTAATGGAGTACGTTTCTGCGGCGGTAGCCCGGGCAGCAGTGGATACCGGGGTGGCGGGGCTACCCTATCCAGTGCATTATCCTGAGCGAGCCTGACTTGCTCATTAAATAAAAAAGCGGAATTAAGCCGCTTTTTTATTTGTTGTCAGAATAACTCCTCATCAGCAGGAGGTGGTGGCGTTGCTTCTCCGGGGGCTGCGCTGCTATTTTCTGGGTGGTGCTCAACTTGTTCTAATTGTGGCTTTGGTGCCATTTCGTGTGGTACATGCTCTGCACGGAAGGTTTCGAAGATGGCATCACTATCATTACTGTGGGCAAGTTTGCCCGTAACAGGATCGATGCGAACTGTGATCATGCCAGGTGGTTGGGGGAGGTCAAAGTCAGGAATGCCCTTTAATGCTTGTTCCATATAATCAATCCACATAGGTAGCGCTGCACGCCCCCCTGTCTCTCGGCTTCCTAAGGCTTGTGGTTGATCAAAACCTACCCAGGCGGTGGCAATCTGTGCGGGACTGAATCCAGAGAACCAAGCATCAAATTGGTCATTGGTGGTGCCGGTTTTTCCGTGGAGATCGTCTCTGCCGAGGCGTAATGCGCGTCTTCCCGTTCCTCGCTTCACCACATCTTTAAGGATGGAGTTTATTTGATAAATAGTCTGTGACGAAATGACTCGGGGAGCAAAGTGACTGTTTTCGTTGCTCAGGTGTTCACTCTCCTCTGGCAAGCAGTCGGTGCAGGCAAAGCGAGGGGTGGCTTGTTGCAAAATGTTTCCATCACCACCAATGATTCGATCGATGTAGTAGGGCTCAATTTTGAAACCGCCATTAGCTAAGGTTGCGTAGCCAGTGGCGATTTGCAATGGTGAAAGTGAGGCGCTTCCCAATGCCAAGGATAAATCTTTGGGAAGCTGCCCACGGTCCAGGCCAAATCTTTCAGCATAATTGATTGCGTACTGTATACCGATATCTTGCAGGATGCGGATCGAAACCAGATTGCGTGAGTGGATTAGCGCTTCACGCATACGGGTTGGTCCAAAGAATTTTCCGCTGTAGTTTTCAGGGCGCCACATGGTCTCCAGAGCATCGTCTTCAAAAACCACAGGGGCGTCGTTGATGAGGGTGGCAGGTGTATAGCCTTTATCTAGCGCTGCAGTGTAAATGAAAGGCTTGAAGTTCGAGCCCGGTTGACGAGTGCCTTGAACCGCTCGATTGAATTTGCTGCGGTAGAAATCATATCCACCTACAAGTGCTTGGATGGCACCAGTAACTGGGCTGAGAGCAACAAAGGTTCCTTCAATCTGTGGTGTTTGAGCAAGTCCCCATTTTTCGTTGGTGAGCTGTTGTACTTCGATAATGTCACCAATACTGAGAACTTCCTGAGGTTTTTTCGGTGCTGGGCCAAGCCCGCGAGTTTCTGTCGCCGCTTGCCTTGCCCACTTTAATTCTTCCCAATTAATTTGGATTGCCCCATTGGTTTTGGTTAGCGCGGTGACATATTGGTCGGCTACTTCGGTTACAACGGCAATATCTAGTGGTTTTGTTGAATTTAATTCAGCAATTTTCTGCAACAGTTCCTGTTCATTGCTATCCTTCATATTGAGTTCGATATGTCCTAGAGGACCACGGTAGCCATGGCGGCGCTCATAGTTTAGAAGAGCGTTTTGTAATGCAGCATTTGCTGCTAGTTGTCGATCACTTTTCAGGGTGGTGTAGACTTGAATGCCGTCAGTGTAGGCTCTATTGCCGTATTGGTTGTATAGTTCGGCGCGAACCATTTCGGCGACATAAGGTGCGTCAACCTGTATAGGCTGAGTATATAGCTGAGAGTCATCAGGAGTATTGATGGCATTCTGAAAAGAAGCTTGGTCGATATAACCGAGTTCCAGCATGCGGCGAAGTACATAATCGCGACGTAAAGTCGCACGATCGAGGTTCGCAATGGGATTATAGCGGGAAGGCGCTTTGGGTAGACCTGCCAGCATGGCCATTTGGGGTAGGGTTAGCTGATGGATTGGTTTGCCGTAATAGACTTGTGCGGCAGCGCCAAAACCGTAGGCGCGGTTGCCAAGAAAGATTTTATTGAGATAAAGCTCCAGAATTTCCTCTTTGCTGAGAGCTTTCTCAATCTTTAGTGATAGGAGAATTTCATTCAGCTTGCGTAAATAGGTTTTTTCGCGGGTGAGGAAATAGTTGCGGATTACCTGCATGGTTATGGTGCTGCCGCCTTGGCTTTTTTCCCCTGTTAACAGCAGGGTGCCAACTGCCCGTAAGATGCCTTGGTAGTCAACGCCAGGATGCTCAAAGAAACGGTCATCTTCGGCTGCAAGGATTGCCTGTATCATCTGCTCTGGGGTTTGCTCAAAGCTTAATGGTGTGCGCTTTTTTTCTCCGTATTCGGCGATAAGCAGGCCATCGTTAGAGAAGATGCGCATGGGAACTTGTAGGCGGACATCTCTTACAGAGTCGATGCTGGGAAGTTTAGGGATGACGGCTGTATAGACGTAGGCACTTGCTGCCGCTATGAGTAAGAGCCCAAGGGCAGTGGAATATTTGAGGGTTTTAAGAATAATTCTCTTTAACATAGTGCAGTTCGCAAATGGATTTGGCTTGCCATTACGGCAGAATTCCCTATTCTAGACCTAGTTAACAGAAAGCATTTAATTATTTTGCAAATCTCTTGATTAGGTTATATTTTTAATTAAGTTAATGCTAGCCTGGCCGTTAATAGGCAAAGCATGCGCGGCAATAACTAAGAATTATAAGGATACCACAGTGCAATCGTCTCTCTCTGGACTGTTTAAGAAGAAAAAGCCTCCGATTCTTGGGATTGATATTAGTTCCTCGGCGGTCAAGCTTCTTGAGTTAAGTCAACAGCCAACAGGTTATCGTGTGGAGAACTATGCGGTAGAGGCCCTTCCCCCGGATTCAGTTATTGAGAAAAATATTAGCGATGTAGAGGCTGTTGGTGAGGCTGTGCGACGCGCAGTGAAACGGTCTGGATCCCGCGCCAAACATGCTGCCGTTGCCGTTTCTGGTTCCGCGGTAATTACTAAAGTTATCACGATGTCAGCGGAGCTGAGTGAGGATGAACTGGAGGTTCAGATTCAGCTGGAGGCTGATCAATACATCCCGTATCCACTTGAAGAGGTAAATATGGACTTTGAGGTGCTTGGTCCCTCAGAGAAAAACCCTAATATGGTTGATGTGTTGCTGGCTGCCTCACGAAGCGAGAATGTAGATTCCAGAGTGGAAGCGTTGGAGTATGCAGGGTTGACTGCAAGAGTTGTTGATGTTGAAGCTTATGCGATGGAGACCTCCTTTGCATTACTTGCCCCGCAATTGCCTGATAATTATTCCGATATGACGATCGCAGTCGCAGATATTGGGGCAACCATGACTACCCTCAATGTTTTGCACAATAACCAGATCATATACACCCGGGAGCAAGTCTTCGGGGGTAAGCAACTGACGGAAGAGATTCAACGTCGCTATGGCTTGACTTACGAAGAGGCGGGCATGGCTAAGCGTCAAGGGGGGTTGCCTGATAATTATTTGCCAGAGGTGTTGCAGCCATTCAAGGAGGCAATGATCCAGCAGGTGAGTCGTTCACTTCAGTTTTTCTTTTCATCCAGTCACTATAACAGTGTAGATTTTGTTGTTTTGGCTGGAGGATGCGCATCAATTCCTGGTGTTGATGAGATGCTGGAAAATCACCTGAGTACCCCAGCGGTTATTGCAAATCCTTTTGCCAACATGGCGCTGGCTTCACGGGTAAAGGCGCAAGCATTAAGCAATGATGCCCCTTCTCTGATGATTGCCTGTGGCCTAGCAATGAGGAGTTTTGACTGATGGCGCGCATAAATTTATTGCCATGGCGCGAGAATGAGCGCAAAGAAAAACAGAAAGATTTTATTCAGCTTACAGCTTTGGCTGCGATCCTGATGGCAGTAATTGTTGGGGCTGGATGGATTCAAGTTGGAAATATGATCAGTAGCCAAGAGTCAAGGAATGGCTATCTTGACAGAGAGATCAAGGTGCTACAGGGGATGATTGATGAGATCAAACAGTTAGAATCTGAGAAGGAGTCCTTGATTCAGCGCATGGGAGTTATCCAGGAACTACAGCGTAGTCGCCCTGGTATTGTGCACATGTTTGATGAGTTGGTGTTTGCGATACCGGAAGGGGTCTATTTTACTACTGTTGAGCGTAGGGGAAATGTTGTAACGATTATTGGACGTGCCCAATCCAATGCCCGTGTCTCAAGCTTTATGCGAAATCTTGATGCTTCCAAATGGTTTGATAATCCTCGTCTGATTGTCATTGACGCGGTGCAGGGAGCGCCTGAAGAAGGTGATCAAGGCAGCCGATTTACTCTTACTGTTGATCAGGTTGATGTCATCGGTGCAGCGGAGGAGGGCAAAAAATGAGTTTAGCCGCAGATCTTAAAGGCCTTAATGCGCTTGACCCGAATAATATTGGTTCATGGCCGTTAGTTATCCGGATTATTTTGATTGCGATTGTTTGTGTTGCTGTCCTTGTCGCAGGTTATTTTGTGGTAATTAAGCCTCAGCTTGATCAGCTGGACGCGGAAAAATCGAAGGAAGTGAGATTGAAAGCGGATTTCGAGGCAAAGTACGCAAAGGCGGCTAAATTGAATGCATACAAGGAGCAGATGGCAGAGATTGAGCGTACGTTTGGTGCTTTGCTGCGGCAGCTGCCAAGTAAAACGGAGGTGGCAGACCTGTTGTCAGAAGTATCTGCTGCTGGGGCTATAAATGGTCTGAATTTTCAACGCTTCCAACCAGAGAGTGAAAAGCCGCTAGAGTTTTATGCAGAGTTACCTATCCAGCTTGAAGTTCTAGGCGAATATCACCAGTTTGGTCGTTTTGTCAGCGATGTCGCACAGCTGCCACGGATTGTTACGTTACACGATTTTAGCATAGGAGAGCTTCCTGGGAGTGAGATGGGTTTCATAATGGAGGCCCAGGCAAAGACTTACCGTTATCTTGATGAGGACGAGGTGGCTAAAAGTGGTAAGCCAAAGGCAAAAAAGCCAGGGCGGAAGAAGTGATAAGGGGCTATGAATGAATAGTGTCAGAAAACATAAATGGCTTTATTATGGATATAAAGCATCTCTCATTCTCTTGGTAGGATTTATGCTCTCGGCATGTGAGAATGCTGAGAATGATGATCTTCAGGCCTATGTGGAGAATGTTAAAAGCCGCCCGGCCGGTAGAATTGAGCCGCTGCCCGATCCCATTATCTATGATGCTTATTTATATCAGTCGGATACTAAACGAGATCCACTTCGTCCCTCTTTTTCGGGTGAGAAAGTGGCGCCAAGCATGAGTGGCAGTGGAATCGGTGGGCCTGACCTGGAGCGGGAAAGAACTTATTTGGAAAATTTCCCTCTCGATGGCCTTCGCTTTATTGGTAGTATGAAGCTGGGTGATGAATCTACAGGCCTGGTGAAGACGCCGGATGGTGATGTGGTGCCGGTAAAAGTCGGCGACTATATCGGGAAGGATTTTGGGCGGGTGATCTCAATTGGCGAGAGTGAGATTGATCTTCGCGAGCTTGTCCCAGATGGATTGGGTGGGTGGGAAGAGCGTTTTATCACTATGGCGCTAGAAGGCTAGGCCGGGGGTGGGATATGAATATTTTTAGAATGAAAAAGAGTACGAACCGGAGATATGTCAGCATGAGGCAGTTACTTCTTTCTATCGCGATAAGTATGACATTAATAATGGTCGGAGAGGTGTTTGCTGCTGATGAGGAAGGCTCGTCTCTAGTTTACATTGGTTATAAAGCTGACCAAGGTGAGCCAGTTGAGCTTCAGCTGAATTTTCAAGGTGATATACCTACCCCAAGTTATTTTACTAGCGAGGAGCCTGCGCGCATTACCTTTGATTTTGTTGGGGTGAAAAACCAGCTCCCATGGACGTTGCCCCTGAAGATAAAGGGGGGGGTTAACGCACAAAGTGTGACGGCTGTTGAAGCGAGTGGACGTACCCGGGTTGTAATCAATTTGGACAAATTGGTTGGTTATGAGAGTCGCGTTGAAAATGGCAGTCTGTTTATCAAGCTTGGTAATGAAATTGCTCAGGCCGAATCATCTGTAGCGGTTGAAGAAGTCGTGTCCGTTGAGCCAGTGGAAGTGGTGGAGGATGACGTGGTTGAGATGGCTGATCAGCGCGATGCTCAGGAAAGCACTGAAGTAAGTATGTCAGTCAATATTTTGAAAGATATTAAGTTCCAGTCTCTTGCTGGGAACAGAGTGCAAATCAGGATGCAGTTTGATGGAGAGGCTCCAAAGCCCAATGCATTTATGATTGATAACCCATCGAGACTTATTTTTGATTTACCCAAGGTGGATAGTGAGGTTGTTCGTTCATCATTGCCTGTTGGTGCAGGCGCTGTTAGGAATGTCACTGCTGTCCAGGCAGGTGATCGCACCCGCGTCATAATAGAGTTGGTGGATAATGTAAGCTATGAAGCGGATGCTGTTGGTAGCGAGTTGCAGGTTGTACTTGAAAGCCCCTATGCTGATCTGGGGCAGTTGGCGGCTGATAGGGTTCATGCTGTTAGTGGAATCGATTTCCGTCGAGGCGAAGATGGGCAGGGACAGGTTGTTGTCGAGCTTTCTGACCAGAACGTAATCACTGACACTCGTATGGTAGGTACTAAGCTAATTGTCGATTTCATTAATACCAACCTTCCGGATGAGCTAGCGCAGCGCTATGATGTGTTAGATTTTGCGACACCAGTAGAGTTTATTGATGCCCAAATGGACAAAACAAGAACCCGCTTGGTAGTCCACATGAAAGAAGATTTCGAGCATTTAGCCTTCCAAACAGATAAGCGATTTACACTTGAGGTTAAAAAACCTGAGCAGCGGGCTGCGCTTGGCGAGAAAAAGGGTGAGTACATCGGTGATAAATTATCGCTTAATTTTCAGGATATTGAGGTTAGGGCGGTATTGCAGCTAATTGCCGATTTTACAGGCCTCAATATGGTGGCGAGTGATACGGTTGATGGGAATTTAACATTAAGACTTAAGAATGTACCTTGGGATCAGGCTTTGGAGATTATTTTGAAGACCAAGGGTTTGGCAATGCGCCAAGAGGGTAATGTTATCTTGGTGGCACCAAGTGAAGAAGTTGCCACACGTGAAAAGATGGAGCTTGAGGCTCAGCGGCAGCTAGAGAGTCTTGAGCCTGTGCGCACAGAGCTCATGCAGGTTAATTATGCTAAGGCGAGTGAGTTGGTTAGTTTGTTGACAAGTGAAGATGGTGGGGAGGGGTTGTTGTCTGAGCGAGGTAAAGTCTCGGTCGATGAGCGCACTAATACCATATTGGTGACTGATGTCGCTGAAAAAAGGGAGAATATTCGCCAATTGCTGAGCAAGCTTGATATCCCAATTCGTCAAGTGATGATTGATTCCCGAATTGTGATCGCGACCAGTGACTTCTCTAGAGACCTGGGGGCTAGATTTGGTGTGACAGGCTATGATCAGCAGGGTGATAATCTGTTTATGACCTCTGGCACGGCTGTGGCAACAGGTTCGACGATGGTGAACTCTGCACTTGATCCCGATATCAATGGAATAGAGATTCCAACGGGCGCTAGCGGTACCCCAAGTTACCAGGATCGGCTCAACGTGAATATGCCTGTGACTACGGGAAGTGCAGGTAAATTTGCGTTGTCGATCTTAAGTGGGGGAACGCTGCTCGATTTAGAGCTTTCTGCATTGCAGGTTGAAGGTCGGGGTGAGATTGTTTCAAGTCCTCGAGTTGTGACTTCCAATGGCAAGGAAGCACTGATTGAGCAAGGTACAGAAATTCCTTATTTAGAGGCCTCTTCCAGTGGGGCTGCGACTGTATCATTTAAGAAGGCAGTTTTAAGTTTGACAGTAACGCCACAGATCACTCCTGATGATAGGGTGTTGATGGATTTGAGGGTTAGTAAGGACTCCGTCGGTGAAATCTTTTCCAATGTTCCAAGCATTGATACAAAAGAAGTGACGACTCAGGTACTTGTGAATAATGGGGATACCGTTGTGCTTGGCGGCGTTTACGAGCAGACGACCAGGGAGGAGGTGAATAAAGTGCCTCTGTTAGGTGATCTACCCATATTGGGTATGTTATTCAGAAACACGGCAAAAGAAGATGATAAGATAGAGCTCTTAATCTTTGTAACGCCGAAGATACTTAAAGATGGGGTCAGTATCCAATAAGTATATGGTAAACGGGCGGCCTGAGGGCCGCCCAGTCATTATGGGGAAAGGAAAAGTTGTGTCACGCTCATTTCATGGCAAGCCTAATATTGTACTGGTAGGCCCGATGGGCGTTGGTAAGACTACAATAGGACGTCAATTGGCAAAGAGCCTTAGGTTGAAGTTTAAGGATAGTGACCGGGAAATAGAAAAGCGCACAGGAGTGGATATCCCTTTGATATTCGAGCTGGAAGGTGAAGAGGGATTTCGTCGTCGTGAGGCTGGCATGATCGAGGAGTTAAGTGTGCAGCGGGGCTTAGTCATTGCGACGGGTGGAGGGGCTGTCATTAACCCTTTAAATAGAGACGTTTTGAGTCAAAATGCTGCCGTTATTTATTTGAGTGCAGATATTGAGCAGCTATTAGAGCGAACCTCCAAAGACGCCAAAAGGCCTCTTTTGCAAACAGAAAATCCAGAGCAGCGAATTAGAGAGCTTTTGATGCAAAGAGATCCGCTATATAGAGAGGTGGCTAATATTGTGGTGAATACCGGTGGGCGTAGCGTAAAAGCTGTTATCAAAGAGATAGTTGAGTGGCTGGAGTCGCCTAGATAAGCGATGCGTCAGTGATGATTGAATGTTGGGCAGTGTGTTAAATGAAAACCTTAACTGTTGATTTAGGTGAGCGTAGCTATCCGATCTATATAGGTCAGGATCTGTTGGGTAATGCAGAGTTGATTGCTTCGCATATTGTTGGTAGTGAAGTTTTAATTGTTACTAATGAGACGGTGGCTCCGCTTTACTTGCAGAAAGTGCTAGATGCTCTGAAAGGTAAACGGGTAGAAAGTGTTGTGCTGCCAGATGGGGAATCTTATAAAAATCTTGATGTTGTAAACCAAGTTTTTGATGTCTTACTGGAAAAACGCTTTAGCCGTAAGGTTACCCTTATTGCGTTGGGTGGTGGCGTTGTCGGTGATATGACCGGTTTTGCTGCCGCATGCTATCAGCGAGGTGTGCCTTTTATTCAAATCCCTACGACACTACTCTCTCAGGTTGATTCTTCGGTGGGAGGTAAGACCGGTGTTAATCATCCTCTCGGCAAAAATATGATTGGCGCATTTCATCAGCCACAGTGTGTTATTGCGGATACCGATACGCTGAATACACTGGAAGATCGGCAGCTAAGTGCTGGAATTGCCGAAGTTATAAAATATGGTCTGATTAATGATGAGCCGTTTTTTGCTTGGATAGAGCAGAATATTGATAAATTATTAGCAAGGGAGCCAGAAGCTTTGGCTTATGCAATAGCGCGATCTTGTCAGGATAAGGCCGATATTGTCGCAGCAGATGAGCTTGAGGGTGGTGTTCGGGCCTTATTAAACCTTGGGCACACTTTTGGGCATGCCATTGAAACGGGGATGGGCTACGGTGAGTGGCTGCATGGCGAGGCAGTGGCGGTAGGCATGTTGATGGCAGCAGATCTTTCTATGCGGCTTGGCTGGTTGTCTGAGGATGATATAAAGCGTATTGACAAGCTGATTGATCATGCGGGACTGCCAACGAGAAGCCCAGCGGCAATGACGAGTGATAAATTTATGTCGTTGATGGCGGTTGATAAGAAGGTTATGGAAGGCCAACTTCGGCTAGTGTTGATGAAATCATTTGGTGAATCCGTCATCAGTAGTGACTTTCCGCAAGAGATGTTGTTGGAGACTCTAGAGGCACATCATGCCCTCTCATCGAGAGGTGGAATCGCATAGTAATGGCCAATCTGGCGTGTTATGCAGTTGATGAGCAGTCGAGTCGAGGGCGTCGACATAAGGAGTCAGTGCCACTGTATCGCAGTGAGTTTCAACGTGATCGGGACCGGATTATCCATTCAGGTGCCTTCCGCCGTCTCGAATACAAGACTCAGGTGTTTGTGAATCATGAGGGGGACATGTTTCGCACACGCCTCACACACTCTATTGAGGTGGCGCAGCTTGGACGATCAGTTGCAAGGGCGCTAAGTCTCAATGAGGAGCTGACTGAAGCAATAGCGTTGGCTCATGACTTGGGGCATACCCCTTTTGGTCACTCTGGTCAGGATGCATTAAATGCCTGCATGAAACCCTATGGTGGGTTTGAGCATAATCAGCAATCCCTGCGGGTGGTCGATGAGTTGGAGGATAAGTATGCCGAATTTCCTGGTTTGAACCTGACTTTTGAGACACGCGAAGGGATTTTAAAGCACTGTTCACATGGGAATGCAAAGGCGCTGGGTGAGGTGGGTTTGCGCTTTCTCGAAGGGAGGCAGCCAAGCTTGGAGGCGCAGCTGGCCAATGTGGCAGATGAAATTGCCTATAATAATCATGATGTTGATGATGGTTTGAGGGCCGGAATGCTGACCCTTGAAGGGTTAAAGGAATTGCCTATTTTTGCAGAGCAATATGCAAAAGTCATGGAGCGATATCCAAATATTCCTCAGCGTCGCTGCATACATGAAGTAATTCGTCGCATGATCAATCAGCAAGTGACTGATCTTATTACCACCAGTCGCCAGCGCTTGGACGAGCTGATGCCTGCTTGTGCTGATGAGGTACGTAAACATGCAGAACCTTTAATTGGTTTTAGTGATGCGATGGCAGAAGAAAATCAGCAATTAAAGCGCTTTCTGAGAGCCAACTTATACCGCAATTATCGTGTGAAGCGCATGTCGCACAAGGCGCAACAGGTGGTGAGGTCACTATTCGATGTATTTATGTCAGAAAGTTGTCTGCTTCCCCCTGACTTTCAGTTGCGTCTCTGCCAGAGTGCAAGCGTCGATGGTGAGCTAGGACAGGCGCGTATCGTGGCGGATTACATTGCGGGCATGACGGACCGATATGCAATTGCAGAATATGAAAAATTGTTCAATCCTGGGTATCTGACTTAGAAGTACCGAATCATTATGCGAATCTATATGCAAAGCCAGCCGGATCAGGAGCGCGTTACGCGTTATTATCAATTGATATTGCAGGAGGATCTGATCGAGGGTTGGAGTTTACTGGTGGAGAGTGGAGAGCAAGGGCGTGCTGGCAGGGTGCGGAAAGAGCATTTTGTGGACAGGGAGAGTGCCATGGATAAATTGTTAAGTCTGCGGGATACACAGGTTAGGCGAGGTTATCGGGTCATGTTTATGCAAGGGGATTCCTTGTAACAATGAAAGAGTATTTTCATGGCTGAGCTCGAAAGTATGCAGCAAGATGATGGTGTTTCCTTGTCTTCGGTGTCTAGTTCTGTGCCACAGAAAAGTAAAAACTATTCTGAGGTGGATCGGTTTGAGCGCGAGTTGATCACATTTGCCTGGAAATATTCCCGGCATGTTAATGTGCTAATAGGAAATAGTGCAGAGTCGGAATCCATGAGCCATTCGCTAATAATGGCAGAGAAGGAACCAGGTCATGTTGCTAAAGTAGACCTGCCACTGCAAGGTGGGGAATCTGTGTGGATACAATCTCTGGCCAAATCTTGGGATATCAATCTAGGTAAGGGGAGGGAAGATACGGCTTCACTGTGCTCCCGCCTGGAGCGGCAGCGCCGGACGGGAGGGCGATATCTGCTTATGATAGTGGATGCTCATGTGCTTGAAGATGAGCACTGGCGATTACTGCGTTCGCTCTATCAGGGGGCAAAAGGTGCTGTCGGTGTCGTTTTGGCAGGCGGTGAACGTTTGCGGCGGCAGTGTGATAAATTTTTATCCCCCTTTGGCATTGCTTGCGAATATATTACATTAAGTGCTGTGCAATTCCCGGTGGCATCTCCCTCTTCATCTTTAAGTACTAATCCTATTGCTGCGGCTAAAAAAGACATGAGCTCCGGCAGGAAAACCGGACGTTACCTAGGATTGGCGGGGGGGATTGCTTTGCTGGCTGGGGCGATTTATTTTCAGCATGGTATTTGGGAGTGGATGAATCCGACCATGTCGCGGCAATCCACTATGCCGACTAACCATGCTGACACAATGCCTGCTAAAGAGATTGAGCCCGAATTGAAGGAGCTGATGTCAAATCAGGGGGCTGAGGTGGTTGAGGTTCAGTTGGATGCTGTGGAAAAGCCAACGGTAGAGCCTGAACGGCAGGCTGAAGTTGAAAGCATTGATAGCGCTGAAGAGGTTGTTGCCACGGCGCAATCTCCTGTTGATGAGTTGGTAGATAAAGAGCCCTCGGTTGTCGTGGAAGAGAAGTTACCTCTTTTAGTGGATGGCTTGCGTGCAGATGCGTGGATTTTAGAGCAGCCTTCCAGTCATTATGCTTTACGCATCATGTCGTTGCGCAGTGAGGATCGATTACAAAGCCTGATTAGGGAAAAGGGCTTGGAGGACCAGGCAGCTTACTATCGGGCTCGACGCAGTAGTGGGAACTGGTATGTCATGATTTATGGCAATTATGAGACCTCTGAGCAGGCGTTGAATGAAAAAGCTGAGGTAGAAAAACGATTGCATGCAAAAGGTGCATTGGTGAGAAAATATCAAGAATTCCAAAAGGATATTGCATCTTCCCAATAAGATAAATGGGATCATTTTCTCTGTAAAAAATCGCAGTAATTGAATGTATTTGCCTGCGAATGTATAATCTCGGGCCATTTTGCCGTGAGATGTCCTTCCTTTATGTGCCTCACGGCGTAATCCAAGTAATCAAAGCATGGTGCAGAGAATTCCAGATATGAATAGGCAGCCAGAAGAAAACGGCCTCTACCGCAGTCAGTTCGAAAAAGAT
Source organism: Thiohalomonadales bacterium (assembly GCA_050295955.1). Classification (GTDB taxonomy): domain Bacteria; phylum Pseudomonadota; class Gammaproteobacteria; order RBG-16-57-12; family RBG-16-57-12; genus JAFLJP01. The sequence continues at coordinate 125,814 of JBNKQQ010000024.1, read as the reverse complement.
AACTGTGGTTTTGGTTTGATTGCCCATATGGACAATAAACCAAGCCACTGGGTGGTGCAGACCTCGATTGAGGCGCTTGCCCGCTTGACCCACCGCGGTGCAGTCGCCGCTGATGGTAAATCCGGTGACGGCTGTGGCCTGTTGTTACGTAAGCCAGACGGCTTCCTTCGTGCGGCAGCAGCGGGTCTGGGGTATCAACTGGCTGACCTCTATGCCGTTGGCATGGTATTTCTGAGCCAGGATGATGACCTAGCTGAAAAAGCCCGCAAACAGCTTGAGAATGAAATCACCAAAGAGGGATTGGATGTGCTGGGTTGGCGCGTTGTGCCGACCGATCCAAGCGCTTGCGGTGAGGAGTCATTGGCTTCTATGCCTCAGATCGAGCAGATTTTTGTCAATGCACCTGCAGGTATGGCCGAGCAGGACTTTGAGCGCCATCTCTATATTGCTCGTCGTCGTACTGAGAAGGCGATTGAGGTACATGATCCCGCGTTTTATATTCCAACGCTCTCTTCTCGAGTCATTTCATTCAAAGGCTTGGTAATGCCGGAGAACCTACCGGTTTTCTATAAAGACCTGAATGACGAGAGCCTGGAATCCTCTACGGCAGTGTTCCACCAGCGTTTTTCAACCAACACTTGGCCGCAATGGCGTCTGGCTCAGCCATTCCGCTATTTGGCGCATAATGGTGAAATCAATACTGTTCAAGGTAACCGCTTCTGGTCGTTGGCTCGTGGACACAAGTTTGATAGCCCGCTGCTGCCGATGGAGGATATTCGCCCGCTGGTTAGCTTGAGTGGCTCAGATTCCAACAGCATGGATAACATGCTGGAGGCCCTGCTGGCAGGAGGCATGGATATCTTCCGTGCGATGCGCTTGATTGTGCCACCAGCATGGCAGAATATCGAAAATATGGATCCCGATCTGCGTGCATTCTATGAGTATAGCTCTATGCACATGGAGCCTTGGGATGGTCCCGCAGGTATTGTAATGACTGATGGCCGTTATGCCGCATGTACGCTGGATCGTAACGGCTTGCGTCCTGCTCGCTATGTAATCACCAAGGATCGCCATATCACACTGGCGTCAGAGATCGGTGTTTACGACTATGCGCCTGAGGATGTCGTGGCTAAAGGTCGTTTGAAGCCAGGCCAGATGCTGGCTGCTGATACCGAAACCGGTAAGTTGCTGCTGCCTGAAGACGTGGACAGCATGCTCAAGTCCCGTCAGCCCTACAGAGAGTGGATGAGCAATAACGCCCGTCGTCTCAAATCCAATTTGGAAGGGGAGCATGGCTGCGGTGTTTCCATGGCTGATGATGAGTTAGCGGCTTATGAGAAACAGTTCCAGGTGACCTTTGAGGAGCGCGAGCAGGTGCTACGCATTCTGGCTGAAAGTGGCCAGGAAGCAGTTGGCTCAATGGGGGATGATACGCCACTGGCAGTGTTGTCTCGCCAAATTCGTTCGCCTTATGATTACTTCCGCCAACAGTTTGCTCAGGTCACTAATCCACCGATTGATCCCATTCGAGAAGCGATTGTTATGTCGCTGGAGACCTGCCTGGGCCGTGAAATGAACATGTTCGAGGAGACGCCAGAGCATGCATCACGCTTGATGGTGGAGTCCCCTGTTCTTTCCCACAGTAAATATCAGCAGCTGCTGGCGATGGATGATGCCGATTACGCCAATGTCCGCATCGACTTGAATCGCGAAGGTGGCTTGAAAGAGGCCGTTATTGCGATCTGTGATGAGGCTGTTGCCGCTGTGAAATCGGGCAAAGTGGTTATCGTGTTGTCAGATCGAGGCATTAGCAAAGATAAAATGCCGGTTCATGCGGCATTGGCAACCGGTGCAGTTCACCATCGTTTGATTGAAGAAGGCCTGCGTTGTGATGCCAATATCATTGTTGAGACAGCAACGGCTCGTGATCCACACAGCTTTGCAGTATTGATTGGGTACGGCGCAACCGCGGTATATCCATACCTTGCCTATGAGACTCTGTGTGTGATGGTGAGGCAGGGGGCGATTAGCGATGTTGATCCTGCTGTGGTTGAACAGCACTATCGCAAAGGGATTGGCAAAGGCCTGTATAAGATTATGTCGAAGATGGGTATCTCTACCATTGGCTCCTATCGCGGCGCACAACTGTTTGAAGCGGTTGGCCTGAGTCGTGAAGTGGTTGATCTGTGCTTTAAAGGCACGGTTGCCCGTATTCAGGGAACAGGCTTCGAAGATCTGCAAGCTGATAATGCTCAACTGCACAAGCGAGCCTGGAACCCTCGCAAAGCGATGGGGCAGGGCGGTTTGCTGAAGTATGTGCATGGTGGTGAAGATCACGCCTACAATCCCGATGTGGTGAAAACCCTGCAGGCGGCCGTTGAGAGTGGAGACTTCGCTGACTGGCAGAAGCATGCGGCTCTGGTAAACAACCGTAAGCCAATCGCTCTACGTGACATGTTGAGTCTGAAAGGTTCTACTGCACCGATTTCTATTGATGAAGTGGAGTCGGCGGAAGATATCTTTAAGCGTTTCGATTCGGCTGCAATGTCATTGGGAGCGCTTTCTCCTGAGGCTCATGAAACACTTGCAGAGGCGATGAATCGTCTAGGTGCCCGTTCTAACTCCGGTGAGGGTGGTGAGGATCCTGCGCGCTACGGTACTGTTAAGCGTTCTAAAATTAAACAGATCGCTTCTGGCCGCTTTGGTGTGACGCCTGCCTATCTACGTTCTGCAGAGGTATTGCAGATCAAGGTGGCTCAAGGCGCCAAGCCTGGTGAGGGTGGGCAGCTGCCTGGTCACAAGGTGAATGATCTGATCGCTGAGCTGCGTTACTGCAAGCCTGGGGTTGGTCTGATTTCGCCTCCTCCTCATCACGATATCTACTCCATCGAGGATTTAGCCCAGCTGATCTTTGATCTGAAGCAGGTAAATCCTGAGGCATTGGTTTCTGTGAAATTGGTGGCTGAAGCGGGTGTAGGTACTATCGCGGCCGGCGTGGCGAAGGCTTATGCTGACCTGATTACCATCGCGGGTTTCGACGGTGGTACCGGTGCGTCACCACTGACTTCGGTGAAATACTGTGGCGGTCCATGGGAGCTGGGTCTGACTGAAACTCATCAGACGCTGATGGCCAACAATCTGCGTGATAAGGTCCGCGTTCAGACTGACGGTGGTTTGAAGACGGGCCTGGATGTGATTAAAGCAGCGATTTTGGGTGCGGAGAGCTTCGGTTTCGGTACCGGACCGATGATTGCCATGGGTTGTAAGTACCTGCGCATCTGTCACCTAAATAACTGTGCGACTGGTGTTGCCACCCAGGATAACATTCTGCGTAAAGAGTACTACACCGGTACTGTTGAGAAGGTGATGAACTACTTCCGCTTTATCGCGGAAGAGGCACGCCAGATTATGGCTCAGCTAGGGATTTGTACTATTCAGGAGCTGGTTGGTCGTGTTGACCTGCTGGAGCCTATCCAAGGCGGGACTGCCAAGCAGGCGCGCCTGGATCTGTCACCTATCCTGGCGGGCGTAAACAGTGACAAGCCACAATACTGCCAGTCGCCCAGGAATGAGCCCTTTGATAAGGGGGAGCTGGCCGAGAAGATGGTGGCTGATGCGATCTCTGCCATTGAGAACAAGAGTGGTGGAGAGTTCAGCTACAGTGTGAAGAATACCGATCGCTCTATCGGTGCTCGCCTTTCTGGTGAGATTGCGATTCGCCACAGTAATCTGGGTATGGCTGATGCACCGATCACTCTGAAGCTGACGGGTTCTGCGGGCCAATCCTTTGGTGTGTGGAATGCGGGCGGTTTGAATATGTACCTGGATGGTGATGCTAACGATTACGTTGGCAAAGGCATGGCTGGTGGTAAGTTGGTGGTGCGTGTGCCTAAGGGCAGCGCTTTCAAGAGCCATGAGTCCACCATCATTGGTAACACCTGTCTATACGGTGCGACCGGCGGTAAATTGCTGGCAGCAGGTCTGGCAGGTGAGCGTTTCGGTGTGCGTAACTCCGGTGCCCATGCGGTGGTAGAGGGGATCGGTGATCACGGTGCTGAGTACATGACAGGCGGTATGTTGACTGTGCTGGGCCAGACTGGTGTTAACTTTGGTGCCGGAATGACAGGGGGATTTGCCTATATCCTTGATGAGGACAATACCTTTGTTGATCGTTACAACCATGAGCTAATTGATATCCACCGTATTGGTACCGAAGCAACAGAGGCTCACCGCAATCACCTGCGTAGCGTGATTGAGGAGTATGTGGCTGAGACCGGTAGTGAGCGGGGGCAGGAGATTCTGGATAACTTTGCCAGCTACATTGGCCGGTTCTGGCTGGTTAAGCCAAAAGCCGCTGAGTTGGCGTCACTGCTGGCAGACCTGCAACAGGCGGCGGCCTAATCGCCATCGAAGCTTAATAGACGATCAAAGGGGAGGGTTCCACACTCCCCTTTGGAAACCCCAAAGGGTTTGTTTCCGCAACAAATTGCGGAAAGCCATTAAACGAGAAGCGTTGAGATTATGGGTAACAACTTTCAATTTATCCAAGTGAAGCGAGAAGACCCAGCAAAGAAACCTGCTGAGGTTCGTATTAAAGAGTATCGCGAGATCTATGGCGGTTTTGATCAGGCCAATGCGGCGGATCAGGCGGATCGCTGTCTTGCATGCGGCAATCCCTACTGTGAGTGGAAGTGCCCGGTACATAATTATATTCCTGACTGGCTGAAACTGGTTGCTGAAGGTAAGTTGGAGCAGGCGGCTGAGCTTTCACATCAAACGAACTCTTTGCCTGAAATTACTGGTCGCGTCTGTCCACAAGATCGTTTGTGTGAAGGTGCCTGCACCCTAAATCAGGTGAATGCCGGCGCAGTCACTATCGGCTCAGTAGAGAAATACATCTCGGATACAGCATTTGAGGCAGGTTGGAAGCCGGACATGTCCAATGTGGTACCTACTGATAAGAAGGTCGCTATCATTGGCGCTGGCCCCGCAGGTCTGGGGTGTGCGGATATTCTGGTGCGTAATGGTGTGAAAGCAGTAGTTTATGATCGTAATCCTGAGATCGGCGGTCTGCTGACCTTTGGTATTCCAGAGTTCAAGCTGGAAAAAGAGGTGGTGAAACGTCGCCGCGCCATTATGGAAGAGATGGGTGTTGAGTTTGTTCTGGATACTGAAGTAGGCAAAGACATCGATTTCCAGAAGTTGGTAGATGAATACGATGCTGTCTTCCTGGGCATGGGTACTTACAAGTACATGAAGGGTGGCTTCCCAGGTGAAGAGTTGCCAGGCGTTTATGAGGCACTGCCATTCCTGATCTCTAATGTGAATAACTGCTACGGTTATCCGCAGGATGAGGCTGGCTTTATCGATATGGCTGGCAAGAAGGTGGTTGTGCTGGGTGGTGGTGACACTGCGATGGACTGTAATCGCACCTCCATTCGCCAGGGGGCAGAGAGCGTAATCTGTGCTTACCGTCGTGATGAAGCGAATATGCCAGGTTCGGTCAAAGAGGTAACTAATGCTAAGGAAGAGGGCGTTCAATTCCTCTTCAATCGACAACCTGTTGAGATTGTGGGTGACGGTAAGGTGGAAGGTATCAAACTGTTGACCACCCAAATGGGTGCGCCTGATGAATTTGGTCGCCGTCGTGCTGAAGCCGTTCCTGATTCTGAAGAGATTATCCCATGTGATCACGTGATCGTAGCCTTTGGTTTCCAGCCTAGCCCAGCCCCTTGGTTTGCTGATTACGGTATCGAAACTGATGAGCGTGGCCGTGTGAAAGCGGGTGGCAATGGCGAATTCAAATTCCAAACCACCAATGAGAAGATCTTTGCGGGTGGTGATATGGTGCGGGGTTCTGACCTTGTGGTAACTGCTATCTTCGAAGGCCGTGAGGCTGCGGAAGGTATTTTGGATTATCTTGAGGTTTAAGAGCATCAACACCTAACGCAAAGGCGCTAAGTCGCAAAGTAAAAATAAAAAGTACTTTGCGAATTGGCGCCTTTGTTGTTTTATAAGCAGACATAAGTCTGCAATTATACTGATGGTGTTTTGACTTAGTGTCTTTGCGCCTTTGCATTGAACAATTTTTGGGGAAGGATAGTAGATGTCTGAATTGAAAAATGATCGTTTTCTGCGTGCGTTGCTGAAAGAGCCAGTGGATTACACGCCGGTGTGGATGATGCGCCAGGCGGGTCGCTACCTACCTGAATACAAGGCGACTCGTGCCCAGGCGGGTAGCTTTATGGATCTGTGTAAAAATGCGGATCTGGCTTGCGAAGTAACTATTCAGCCGCTGGACCGTTATCCTCTGGATGCAGCGATTCTCTTCTCAGACATTTTGACCATTCCCGATGCCATGGGCCTGGGCCTGCGTTTCGAAGCCGGTGAAGGTCCGGTTTTTGATAAGCCTGTGCGTACAGAAGCGGATGTGAATAATCTGTTCGTACCAGATCCAGAGGGTGAGTTGCAGTATGTAATGAATGCTGTGCGTACTATCCGTCGCGAGTTGAATGGCCGTGTACCATTGATTGGTTTCTCTGGCAGCCCATGGACCCTGGCGGTTTATATGGTAGAAGGCAGTGGCACTAAAGAATACAGCAAGGTTAAAGGCATGATGTTCGATCGCCCAGACCTGATGCACAAATTACTGGATACCACTGCGAAGTCAGTCACTTCTTATCTGAATGCGCAGATTGAGGCGGGTGCACAGGCGGTACAGATCTTTGATACCTGGGGTGGCGTGTTGACTCCTCGTGATTACAAAGAGTTTTCTCTGCGCTACATGCAGCAGATTGTTGATGGTCTGATCCGTGAGAAGGATGGTCGCAAGGTGCCAGTGATTCTGTTCACCAAAGGTGGTGGCCAGTGGTTGGAGGCGATGGCTGAGACTGGCTGTGATGCGCTGGGTCTGGATTGGACTACTGATATTGGTGATGCGCGTGCACGCGTTGGGGACAAGGTTGCCTTGCAAGGCAACATGGACCCATCAACCTTGTACGCTTCTCCTGAGCGTATTCGCCAAGAGGTGGAGACGATTTTGGAAGGGTATGGTAAAGGTTCTGGCCATGTCTTTAATCTGGGTCATGGCATCCATCAGCATGTGGATCCAGAACATGCGGGTGCTTTTGTAGAGGCGGTTCATGAGCTGAGCGCTAAATATCACCAATAAATAAGCGAATGTGCTTCTAGGCACTTCGATAAAGAGAGGCCGCGTTTGCGGCCTTTTTTTATGTTACTTTCTTGCCGTGTCGATTTAGGGTGTCCCTGAAGAGGCCCGGTCACTACCTTGGTTTTCATCAGGGCTCTCGATCACAGTTACTGCTCCGCTATCGCTAAGTATTCGTATCTATGTGGGTAAGATATGTTTGAGTTTAGTAAAAAATCATAGCGTAGAATGGCAATTGGGCTTCTTCAGAGACTCCTCAATTTGTTTCTTCGCATTGCTGCAGTCATCTTCTTATTCTTCAGGCCACCACAAGATTCCTCGCAATGTTTGCCGATTTAATCGCTATGTATATGATTTAACCAAGGAGATAAGATATATTAGCAAATAATGATAATTTTTCCTCAATTAATTGATTTTTATTGAAATTTTTATGTTTTAGGGTGACCGACTGATCGCCGGTCGGCAGGAGAGGTGAAAACTTTAAAAAAAAATTGGGTTAATTGAGAGTTGTGTGACTTTATCACAGACGCTGGGACTTGGCCTTTGATCAAATATTATAAAACAACTGTCTGTTAGCTAACTGTATTTTCTTTGCGTAGGATCGCAAAGTGCTTAGCGGGCGTTTGAACGAACTAATAACATCCGCGGTAGGACTCCAGGTTGTTAGGAGAGTGTGATGTTTACCAAGCCTATACGCGCTGTGTTTTTGTTTAGCGCCTTGATTCTTTTAGCCAGTAGTGCCCAAGCCCAGCTTTATGATCGTGGCGGTGGCATGGTCTATGACTCTGATCAAAACATTACCTGGATTAAAGACGTCGATTTGTCCAAGACCCTAGGTGATGATGAAGATGGACGTATGACCTGGCAAGAAGCCAAGGATTGGGCTGATAATTTGGTATATCGTAGCTACGATGACTGGCGCCTGCCTAAGTTTAGGGATGAGTTAACCCTAAAGCCGGGTTGTGACTCGTATTCAGGCCTTACCTATGACAATAGTGACTGCGGTTCCAATACCAATACGGCCTACTCGGAACTGGCCTACATGTTCCATAATATACTTGGCAACATCTCCATGCGTGATCGCAATGGTGTTTATGGTCAGTGCCCAAGCGGCGGAAACTATTGTTTACAAAATCAAACTGCAGATGGCGTTACTTTCGATAACCTGGATTCCGTTAATTCGTTTTGGACGGATACCTACGTTCCCTCTATCAATAAAGTCATTTGGTTTGGCTATACCTACGGCATGCAAGCGGATGCGGGCTACGCGGACGGTATTGCTAACGTATGGGTGGTGCGCGACGGCGACTCCAGCATCGCGGATCCGGTATTCGACTTCATTGATGTTATAGATGCACCGCTGAACACCTATATGCCCTCCAATACGGTGACGTTAACCGGTATTCATCGTCAACTTCCGATCTCTGTCACCAGTGGCTACTATAAAATTAATGATGGTCAGTGGACGGCTATGCCGGGTTTTGTGGGTGAGAATGATACGGTAACGCTAAGCATACTTTCTGCTCCCGTTATGTCGACTACCACGAGTACTACCGTCACCATTGGTAATGTTTCAGAAGTGGTGAATGTTACGACTGTTGGCCCAGATCTTACCCCTGATCCGTTCTTCCTGAATGATGTACTGAATGCGGAAGTGAGCACCAATTACAACTCCAACGTCATCACTGTTAAGGGTATTGATGCACCCGCAGAGATCTCTGTGGTGGGTGGCGAGTATGCGGTGAATGGTGGCGCGTGGACTTCAGCCCCAAGTACTGTCGTGGCAGGTGATACTTTCATCGTACGCCGAACCTCTTCGGATCAATACAGCACGTTGGTTTCTGCTGTGCTGACGGTAGGCACCTATTCAGATTCGTTTGATATCACAACCAAAGAGTTTGTGCCGGATACGACTCCAGATCCATTCACTTTAAATTCAATTACCAATGCGGAGCGCAGCACTAGCTACCTATCTAATACCATTACGGTGACCGGAATCAATACCACTGCATCTGCCTTAGTGGTACCGACCAACAATGCTCAGGCTGAGTACAGCATTAACGGTGGCCCCTGGGTAACGGGGTACCAAGATGTGGTTGAGGGTGACATGATTCAGTTGCGTGGTATCTCTGGCCCTGATTGGGGTGATACGGTGTTTGCTACCTTGAGCATTGGTGGTGAATCATCGACTTTCTACATCTTCAATCGTCAGCCTGTTACCACAGTAGATGCATTTAATTTAGTCGACGTTACTGATGCTGAGCTGAGCACTTATTATGAGACCAATGCCATTACGGTGAGTGGACCAGAGGTGCCGGTCAATATAACCATCAACAATGGTGGCGAATATCGCATTAATAGTGGGGCTTGGACTACTGCCGCGGGTACCGTTGAGGCAGGAGATATCGTCACGGTACGCAATCTATCATCTGAAAATTTCTTAACCAGTAACTCAACTTTGTTGATGATTGGCAGTGCAAGTGATGCGTTCCTGATAACGACTCGTGCAGCGATTAACAACGTTGATCCATTCAGCTTCGTAGATGTGACCGATGCGGAATTAAGTACGCTTTATACCTCAAACACCATTACTGTGACTGGCCCTGAAGTGGGTGCAGGATTAACTGTTGTTGGCGGTGAATTCAGTATCAATGGTGGAGCCTGGCAAGTGGCATACAGCCAAGTACACGATACCGTTACTGAGGGTGATACCATCACGGTGCGTCGCAATTCGTCGGCAAATTTTGGGACAACAGTTTCGGTTGAGGTGACCATCGGCACTCAAACCGATAGCTTTGATATTACGACTAAAGCAATAGACGATACGCCTGATCCACTTATCTTTAACACAGTATTCGATGCAGAAATATACACCCTGTACACCTCTAACAGCGTGACCATCACGGGTATTAATACCTCTGTACCGATTATTATTGCCAGTTCCGTGTGTGAATACAGCATCAATGGCGGTACGTGGACAAACGTGACAGGAACAGTAGAGAACGATGATGTGGTGGCTGTACGCCGCACCTCATCATCTCAATATGAGACTGACGTGAGTTGTACGCTCCGTGTTGGCGGTGATGATGCTGCAATAGGTATCTTTCACGTTATCACTAAAGCACCGGATATCACGCCTAATCCATTTAGTTTTGTAGATGTGACTGATGCTGAATTGGATACAAGTTACACCTCTAACGCCGTTACTATCACCGGCATCGATGCTGGGACATCCGTATCAGCGGTGTTTGGTGAATACCGGGTGAATGGGGGCGCATGGACGTCAGTGGTTGGAACGGTAGCAGAGGGTGATGTGGTTGAGGTTCGCCGTAACTCATCAACTCAATTTAGTACTGCCGTTGCTGTAACGCTGACCGTGGGTACGTTCTCCGATGCCTTTGACATTACGACCAAGGCCGAAGACATTACACCGAATGCGTTTAGCTTTATCGACGTGACCGATGCTGAATTAGAGACTTCCTACTCCTCAAATGCGGTAACCATTACCGGTATCAATACCGCTACCGCCGTGTCGATTGTAGGTGGTGAGTATCGTGTGAACGGTGGCGCTTGGGCTTCTACTGCGGGAACCGTAGTGGATGGTGATGTAGTGGAAGTACGTCGTAATTCATCAACTACACATAGCACCCAGGTTTCTGCAACACTGACCGTGGGCACTTTCTCTGATGCGTTTGATATCACCACGATTGCCGCGGATATCACACCGAATGCCTTTAGCTTCATCGATGTGACCAATGCGGAAGTGGATACCTCATACACCTCTAACACCGTCACTATTACCGGTATCAATACCGCAACGGCGGTATCGATTGTTGGTGGCGAGTATCGTGTGAACAGCGGCGCGTGGACGTCGTTTGACGGCACGGTAGTCGAGGGCGATGTGGTTGAGGTACGTCGTAACTCCTCAACGCAATTCAGCACTGCTGTGGCAGCAACCTTAACGGTAGGTACCTATAGCGATGCGTTTGATATCACCACGATTGCCGCGGATATCACACCAGAGCCATTTAGCTTCATCGATGTAACTGATGCACAAGTGGATACCTCGTATACCTCTAATACGGTCACCATTACCGGTATCAACACCACAACCGCAATCTCGATTGTGGGCGGTGAGTATCGTGTGAATGGTGGCTCGTGGACTTCGGCAGCAGGTACGGTGTTGGATGGCGATGTGGTGGAAGTGCGCCGCAATTCATCAACTCAATTTAGCACATCAGTCGCTGCTACACTGATCGTGGGCACCTATAGCGATGCGTTTGATATCACTACGATTGCCGCCGATATTACGCCGAATGCGTTTAGCTTGATCGATGTGTTTGATGCAGAGCTTAATACCTCCTACGTCTCCAATGTCGTTACCATTACTGGTATCAACACCGAGGCAGATGTCTCTATCGTGGGCGGTGAGTACCGCATCAATGGTGGTGCATGGACCAGTAGTGTGGGTGTTGCCCTCAACGGTGATGTAATCGAAGTACGTCGCAATTCCTCAACCGAGTATGTCACTGCCGTGAGTGCGGTACTGACTGTCGGTACGGTGAGTGATGCCTTTGATATTACGACCGTGGCCTATATTCCAGGTGTAGATCCGTTCACCTTCATTGATATTCTCAATGCAGAATTGGATATCTCTTACATCTCTAACACTATTACAGTGAGCGGTATTGAAGCTTCGGTTGAAGTCTCCATTGTTGATGGTGAATACAGTATTAACCGTGGTGCGTGGACTTCTGATGTGGGTACGGTTGTCGCGGGTGACATGATTGAAGTCCGTAAGACGTCATCTACAGCTTATGAAACAACGGTATCCACCATCCTGACCGTGGGTACGCAGAGTGATTCATTTGATGTGACCACCCGTGGCATTGATGATCCGGTTGATCCGCAATCCTGTGTTGATCCAGGTAGCTATAAGAAACTACCACCAGGCCAGATCGTACGTCGTGTGAAAGATCCGAAGATCGATGATCTGAGTTTCAACTTTGTCATCACAGATCAGTGGACTACCGGTTACTGTGCAACCGTAAATGTTGTTAACAACGGTAATAGCAGTCATCACTATCCTTACGGTGTGATCTTCACTCTGCCTGAAGATACTCAGTTCCGCTATGGTGTAGATGGCCCTGAGACCTGGAATGGTGATGCGATTCGCGAAGGCGATAAGGTGACCGTGATCTATCCAGATTGGCAGTCACGAATTGGTGCCGGTGCCACCGATACCAGCCCGTTCGGCTACTGTGTGGAGGGCCACTCTGAGCCAACTAACTTTGAGCATTACGTACCTAGCTTTGAAGAAGTTGCGGTACTGTTTGAAGTAACTAACCAGTGGATGAGTGGCTTCTGTGGCCAATTCAAGGCTCGTTATAGTGGTAACAAGTCATATAGCGTGACCCCAGATCGCTTCAACTTCCGCCTACCTGAAGGCAGTGTGATCACTGAAAGCTGGAATGGTGACTTTGTGCAGGAAGGTGAATTGGTTAGCGTTGATAGTGCTGATTGGATTTCTCATCTGACACCAGAGCAAGAGGCGACCATCTATGGCTTCTGTGCGACCGGTAAGAAGCTGCCTTGTAACTACGGTACTGAGATTGAGAACCAATATACTGTGACCTTCCAGAATGGTTTGGACGGCTACAATGGCGCTCAAGATAGCTGGGTAGCCAGTGGTGTACCGACCAGTAACTTCGGTGGTGATAGAACCATGGAGGCTGATGGCGATGCTGCGCTAAACAGTTCCGGTTATGGTGAAGGGGTAGCACTGATGCAGTGGGATGTTTCCTCTATTCCTGCGGATGCCATTATCACCAGTGCTGAAATCACGGTAGAAGTGACCGATGCAGCTTGGGATCTCTATGGTCTGTACGCCATGAACGGTGGGTGGACTGAAGATACTGTGACTTGGAATAGTGCCAGTATTGATGCGAACCAGGGCAAGCTGCTGGCCGCGTGGGAGCCTTCAGGTGCCGGTTATCATACCATCAAGCTTAACTTTACCGGTGTTGATTTGGTTCAAAGCTGGCTACAGGGTGGCAACGGTGGTTTGATGATCCGTAGCATGGGCACCACTGATGGTGTTGTTATCAATACCAGTGAGCAGCGCAAGAGAGCTCATCGCCCAAGCTTCAAAGTAACCTATCGCGTAGAGGAACAAGCGGCGGCGATCGCTGCATTCAGCTTTAGCGATGTGGTAGATGCTGAGCTGGGTCAGCTATACACCTCCAACAGCGTTACCTTAAGTGGTACCGGTATTGGTGTTGAAGCCTCTGTCACTGGTGGCGAATACCGTGTGAATGGTGGTGTGTGGACTGACCAAGTGCAAACCGTCAGCGCAGGGGATAGTGTAGAGGTGCGTGCTATCTCTGCTGCTGAATATGGTGCTAGTGTATCTGCGATCCTCACGGTAGATGGGGTGAGTGATTCGTTTGATATCACCACCAAGGCGGCTCCAGTAGGGCAAGCGTGTAGTGTGTCGTATCAGGCGCCTACCTCTGCTGAACAAGCCGCAGCGATCCAAGCTTCATTGGCTGGGATTGAGTATTCCTTGAATATTACCAGCTCTAGCAGACGAGAATATTGTGCGCAGCTGGTGGTGACCAATACCTCCAATGAAGCAAAAGCTTACCCATACGGTGTGCAGTTTGATCTGCCGAATAAGGCAAAAATCACCGGAACATGGGATGCGGATGTGCAGCTCAATGGCAATACCGTGACGGCGATTTTCCCTGCGGGCGCTGCCGATATTCCAGCTAACAGCCAAGCCCCTGCGAATGGTAGCTTTAGCTTCTGTGTCATGGGTGGCTCGGAACCCAATACTCTGAACCACTATGTTCCAGACTTCACCCAGGTTGATCTCACCTTCAGCCTGCTGGATCAGTGGAGTGGGGGGTACTGCGGCAGCTTCCAGGCTAGCTATAATGGCAACGATGCTTATATTCCAGCACCGAACGCCATCGGTTTCACACTGGATCAATCCGTGGCGATTACCGATGCTTGGACGGGTAGCTACACCCGTGATGGCAGCAATGTGACCTTCACGCTGCCAAGCTGGTTGTCTCATATCAACCAAGGCGGAAGTATTGATATTGAAACAGGTATCTGTGTAGTAGGTGAACTACTGCCTTGTCATATTGAATCAAAGTAGGCTTCAGGCCTCTCTTGGTGATTTATCAAGGGAGGCTTTTTTGTATAGAGGCGATGCTTGAATATGAGCTGATTGTCCATGATATAGAACGATAAAGTGGCCCATTTAAATCGTGGTTGCGAGGGCAAATGTTGCCGTTTTCTCGGTGTTTTTAGAAAATAGATTATCCAAACAACAACTCTATCAGGACTTGCTGATTAAGTAATAGGCCATTGAAAATATTAAAAATATTATTTTCTTAGATACAATTTGATAGGTCCTATCGGTCATTCAAGAAAAATCTTTAGAAAAAAATATCAAAACTATAGAAATATTATTCATTTTGATATGACCTAAGTGTTAAAGTTATTACATTAAAATTTGTATGGCTTTCGTCTCATTAAGGATAGAGGTGCGGAGGATATACACGCATTTACAGCGCATATAGTTAAGGATGACCTAACGGCGTTATTTGGATACTAGGGGGTCCAATATGAACCGTAAATTAGGGGTCTTCTCGACGCTCTCTTTTGCCTTGTTGCTTTCACCTGCAGCTCACGCTCAACTCTTTGACCGCGGTGGTGGTTTGATCTATGACTCAGACCAGGATATTACTTGGATCGCTGATCCCGGTATAGTGGAAAATAGTGGCTATGATACCGGGGGGCGTTTAAATTGGCATGAGGCCAAAACATTTGTTGATAACCTCGAATATGCCGGTTACACAGATTGGCGTCTACCGAAATTCAAAGATGAGCTTACCCTCAAACCGGGTTGCGACAGCTATTCTGGTTTAACGCATTACAATAGCGATTGCGGTGACAATACCAACCCTGCGTATTCGGAGTTGGCGTACATGTTCCACACCACGCTTGGCAATCATTCCATGCGGGATCAAAATGGTACCTATGGGCAATGCCCCACCAGTGGAACCTACTGCCTTATCAACAAAACCTCTGGTGATGTAACGCTTGACCTGCTTAATTCTACGATGTCCTTTTGGACCGATACATACCTGCCCTCTATCGATAAGGCGATTTGGTTTGGTGTGACCTACGGTCAGCAAGCGGACGACTATGCGACTAGCGGAAAAAAACATGTTTGGGCGGTACGCGATGGTGACTCCAGCATTGCCTCACCAGTGTTTGATTTTACTGACATCACCAATGCGCCACTTCAACAGTATATGGAAACCAATACCATAACCGTCAGCGGTGTTTATCGTCGGGTTCCCATCTCTATTGTTGATGGGCAATATCAAATTAATAATAGTGGCATTTGGTATTCTGGGGAGGGCCTCGTCGGAGAGGGTGACACCGTTACTCTGAAGCGCCTATCTTCCGATACGCCAGAAACTACCGTTAGCATGACCGTAACCATTGGCTTAGCCAGCGATACGGTGAATGTGACGACCCGTGCGTTTGATGCGATACCACTGGCGTTTGCGTTTGATCCGGTGACTAATGCCGAATTTGGTCAATCCTATGACTCCAACGAAGTCACTATTCAGGAGATTGACCGTTTTGCTCCCATGTCGGTTGTGGGTGGGGAAGCTCAGGTCAATGGCAGTGGCTATTGGTTCAAGGGCAATGCCTTGATCAACCCAGGTGATCGTGTTCAGCTGCGTGGCCTTTCTTCTGATCAGCCATCGACTACCACCACGGTGACGCTGACAGTGGGAACTTATAGTGCGCCATTTAATATCACCACCAAAGCGGCAGATATCACCCCAGAACCGTTTTATCTTAACGATGTTTTGAATGCTGATCTGCTTAGAAATTACAATTCTAACGTGATCACGGTTCGGGGCATTAATGTTCCGACGGCTATTTCAATCGTGGGCGGTGAATATGCAATTAATGGTGGCGGTTGGACTTCTGCTGCAGGCACCGTGGTTGAAGGAGATACCTTCATCGTACGTCGCCTCTCTTCTGATCAGTATGACACCATGGTCTCTGCCGTTCTGACTGTCGGCACCTATTCTGATTCATTTGATATCACGACTCGAAAAGCCGATACCTCGCCAAATCCGTTTAAATTTATCGATGTTACCGATGCGAATCTGGATTATCTGTACACCTCTAACAGCATTTCCATTACCGGTATTGATGCACCCACACCAATCTCTATTGTGCGTGGTGAATACCGCGTGAATGGTGGAGCATGGAGTTCAGTTGCGGGCACTGTTGAAAATGGCGATACCGTTGAGGTACGTCGTATGTCCGCGAATACCTTTGCAACTAAAGTGGCTGCGACCCTGACTGTTGGCAACTATGTTGATAGCTATGACATCACCACCAAAGATGAAGATACCTCGCCTAATCCATTTACCTTTATTGATGTAATGGATGCCGATCTGGATTCCCTTTATACCTCTAACACTATCTCGGTAACGGGTATTAACGCACCGGCTCCAATTTCTATCGTCGGTGGTGAATACAGTGTGAATGGTGGCGGCTGGACTGCAGCTGCGGGTACCGTTGTCGAGGGTGATACCGTACGTGTACAGCGCATGTCAGCCAATGCCCACTCAACACAAGTAGCGGCAACACTGACTGTCGGCAACTACGTTGATAGCTATGACATTACCACGAAGGCTTTTGTACCTGATACCACGCCTGAGCCATTCACCTTTGTGGATGTGTTTGATGCGGAGATCAGCCTGTCTTACACCTCAAATAGCATCATGGTAATGGGTGTAAATACCGATACGCCAGTCTCTATTACAGCGGGTCAATACCGTGTTAATGGTGGAGCTTGGACTAGTGCGGCAGGTAGCGTGGTTGAAGGTGATGTGATTGAGGTTTCTCGTCTGTCATCGGATCAATACAGCACGCTGGTGGGTGCACTGCTGAGCGTGGGTACTTACAGCGATAGCTTTGATATCACCACCATGAAAGCACCGGATATCACACCAGATCCATTCACCTTTGTGGATGTGGTAGACGCTGAGCTAGATCTTGAGCATGTCTCTAATGCAGTAACCATTACTGGCATTGATACAGCGATTGAAGTGACGGTAATTGGTGGCGAGTGCCGTATTAACGGTGGTGCGTGGACGAATCAGCTTCAGTACGCGGTTGAGGGTGACGTGGTTGAAGTGCGTCGACACTCTTCTACTGAAAACAGCACAATGGTTTCAGCGATCTTGACGGCGGGTACAGAGAGTGATTCTTTTGATATCACCACTAAAGATGCTGAGCCTCCTGTGTGTGAAGAGCCTTCTAATCCGCCCCTTGATCCTGCAGAGCTAGCGAAGCTGATTGAAAGTGAGCTGGCAGGCTTTGAGTACTCGCTGGATATCTGGGATCCGTGGAGCACCGGTTATTGTGCGGATATCGTTGTCACCAACAACAACGATAAAGCCAGACCATATCCCTATGGCGTTCACTTCAAACTGCCTGTGGATACTGAATTTACCGGTACCTGGAATGGTGAGGTAACCCGTAATGGTGAAGACGTGACTGTTATCTTCCCATCCTGGATGCAAGATGTTGAAGCCAATAGCAAGACGCTGGATAACGAGCAATTTGGTTTCTGTGCGAAAGGTAAATCTGAGCCACAGGGTTATACCCAGTTCATTCCTGACTTCTCTAAACTGAGCATTGATTTCATTGCGCATAACGTATGGAATGGCGGTTACTGTGGTCACTTTGAAATGACCTACACGGGTAACGAGCCGTATATTCCTTCACCCAATATGTTCAAGTTCAATCTGTCTCAGTCTGTTGAAATGACCGAGTACTGGAATGAGATCTACACCCGTGATGGTGATGTGGTAACGGTTGATCTGCCATACTGGTCATCGCATATCTATCAAAACACCACCGAGCAAACCAATTCTGGATTCTGTACCGTGGGTGACCAATTGCCTTGTGGCTTTGGCTATAACGGCAATAGCACCATCGTGGAGCTGATTGATATCGAAGATACTTATGTGGCTTCTGGTAGCTATAGCACCAACTATGGTCAGGATGCTCGTGTGCAAGCCGATGGCTATGACTCAAACTATGGTGAGTATGTGTCACTGTTGCAGTGGGATGTGTCATCGATTCCACAAGGTGTTGCCATTACCGGTGCTGAACTAAGCCTTAACATCTATGAAAATGGTGGTGAGTACGGTCTGTTTGCCATGAATGGTAATTGGTCAGAAGAGACTGCCACTTGGAGCAACAGCAATGTTGATGCTAACCAAGGCGTGTTGATTGGTCTGATCGAGGAAGGCGTTAATGGTAACGCTACGGTTAAGTTCAACCAGCGCGGTATTGCCTTGGTTCAGCAGTGGATTGATGGTGGTGAAAACCACGGCCTGATGATCCGCTCCATGGGTAGCATCAACGGTATTATCTTCGATTCAAGTGAAGACGCCGTAGAAGCCAGTCGTCCGAAGCTTACCGTTACCTATAAAAAGGATGGTACGCCATTAACCATGCCTGCACAGGCTAAGTTTACCGATGGTGTAGATGGTTATACCGGCACCGAAGATAGCCGTATCAAGAGTGGCAGTGCCAATACCAATTATGGCTATCAGGAATACGTTACGATTGACGGTTTGAGCAGTGGCAGTGAGTTTGTTGGCTTGCTGAAGTGGGATCTCTCCGCTATGCCAACTAATGCCAACGTTGTGGCGACTGAGATTGTGCTCACCATCAGTGACACCAGCACAGATCAATACAACCTGTATGCCATGAACGGTAGTTGGAACGAGGATAGTGTCACTTGGAACAGCGCTAATATTGAAGCGAATCAAGGTGTACTGATCGGCACAGTGGTACCTCACTATGCCCTGAAGCATACACTGGTACTCAATGACGCAGGTGTTGAGCTGGTACAAGGCTGGATTGATGGCAGTGTGCCAAATAACGGCCTGATTATCCGTTCAGCGGGAACCACAAAGGATATGCGATTCCGTTCCAGTGAATATGGTAAGGTGTCTAAACGTCCGACTATCAACGTGACCTACCACTAGGCAGGTTAAAAGGACAACATTTACATTCAAGTAATTGTTGAAATAAGCCTCCTTCAGCCATAGCTGAGGGGGGCTTTTTTATTGCACGGCATTTTCCTTTGGAGGCGTGTCTTATCATCCTTTTTCCGAAAATTTAACTTTTATGTAACATAGTCACAGAACTTTTTTCCTATTCTGATTTACATTAACCCCCTTAGATTAAGGTATTTTTTGTGTAGCGTGGCTGCATAAAATATCAAAAATAAAGCTACCCGCTAGTTGCTCTTTTTAGACAGGATAAGATGATGAAGTCTGCATTTAGCCCATTTGCAATGATTCTCCTTTTGCTTGCATCGATCGCTGTGGCTCAAGCGCAACCCGTTACCGATGTTCAGGAATACGCCAATAACACCGCTACGGAATATTTTGTTCCTAGTGATGCACAAAAATACAATGATCCCTATTGGCGTCGCCCTTATGAAGATTGGAGTTGGCAACATAATCCGATTATTGGTGACCATCAGAGTATTACACTACAAATCGCCGCTTTTGATGTGGATTACACTGATGCCGTCGGTTACAAAAGTGAAGATGACAAGATTCTGGTCAAAGTGGCTGGCCAGTGGGTCGAAGTGGGCATGTTGGCAGCGGCTCCCGATGAGTGGAGTTTTAGTACTTTTGATCTAACCCATATTCCAGGTATCAAGGAGCAGGTCAACAATGGCCTCGAAGTGATGGTGGATATTGACTGGGATGAGGTCGACCCTTATCACCCAGGTGCATTTCGTCTGACTCTTGCCAAGGCAACATTAGCCGTTGATGGTGGTGCCCAGGCCTGTAACCCTAATCCTGATCTGAAATGTACTACACTGCAGCCAATCCAGTTTACGGATGTTACCAATGCTGCGCAGAATACCCGTTATGCTTCCAACCAAATTCAAGTCAATATCGCCCAGCAGGGGGATGTGACATCATTTCCTCTGACGCTAAGTGCAGGCCAATACCGTGTATATAACGGTAGTGGCTGGACCATGTGGCTACCTGCTGGTGCGCCTTACAATGTTGCATCCGGGTATCTCGTTGAGGTGCGCAACTATTCTGCGACAGGCTTTGGGGAAACTACCTCTGCGGTGTTAAATATCGCCGGCGTGTGGGATAGCTTTGACATCACGACTCAAGCTATAGATCAAACGCCTCAGCCATTTGTGTTGACTGATGTCTTAAATGCCGAAGTTAATACCAATTATCTTTCGAATGTCATAACGATCACCGATGTTAATACCGCAATACCGATTTCGATCGTTGGCGGTGAGTACTTCATTAGTGGTCGTGGCTGGTCATCTGCTAATAGCACTGTGGTTGCGGGTGATCAAATCACAGTGCGTCGCACCTCTTCTTCTCAATACAGCGATACGGTTTCTGCTGTCTTGACCGTGGGAACGTTCTCAGAGTCGTTTGATATCACCACTCGTGAGCCAAATCTTAATGTTGAGCCATTTAGCTTTATTGATGTGATCGATGCCGAGCCAAATCAGCTTACTGTTTCAAATACTATTACAGTGAAAGGACCTGAAGCGCCTGTTAGCTTTTCGGTTGTGAATGGCCAATATAGCCTCAACGGTGGTATTTGGAAAAATGGATCGGGCACCGCGAGTGCGGGAGATAGCATTAGTGTACGTCGTTACTCTCCTAATGCTTATGAGAGCACCTTGTCGGTTACCCTTACTGTAGGTAATCAGAGCGATAACTTTGACATCACCACTCGTGCTGCCAACCTTAATGTAAACCCATTCACTTTCGTAGATAAAACCAATGCAGAGCTAAATACTCGGTACAACTCTAATAGTATTGTCGTGAGTGGTCCCGAGTTGCCCGTTGCTATCTCTATCGTTAATGGCTCATACAGCGTTAATGGTGGGACTTACATGGCTGCAGCAAGTACGGTAAAAGCAGGTGATATCGTTACAGTACGTGGATTATCCGCTAATGACTATCAGACAGCTGCGTCTGTAGTGCTTACCATCGGTAATCAAAGTGATTCTTTTGACATTACTACCCGTGCAGCAGTCACTACCGTTAACCCATTTACCTTCATCGATAAGGTGGATGCGGAGCTGGACACCAGCTATACCTCGAACACCATTACCGTGAGTGGCCCTGAGGAGGCCGTGTCCATCAGCATCGTTAACGGTCAGTACAGTGTGAACGGTGGGGTATGGACCTCCGCGGCAGGCAATGTGATTGCTGGGGATACTGTGGCAGTGCGTCGTAACTCATCGACCAGCTATGAAACAGCGGTTTCTACTACCTTGACCATCGGTGGGGTGAGTGATGCGTTTGATATTACCACTCGTGCCGCGGTGAACAGTGTGAATCCATTTACCTTCATTGATAAGGTGGATGCGGAACTGAATACCCGTTACACCTCGAATACTATTACCGTAAGTGGTCCAGAGCAGGCGGTTGCGATCTCTGTTATTAACGGTGAATACAGCAAGAACGGTGGTGCATGGACCTCTGCGGCAGGTAATGTGAATGCAGGGGATACCGTGGCAGTGCGTCGTAACTCTGCAACGGCTTACGAGACAACGGTTTCTACCACTCTGACTATCGGTACGATGAGTGATGCCTTTGATATCACCACCCGCGTTGCAGATCTGACAGTCGATCCATTCATCTTTGTGGATAAATTTGATGTAGAGCCAAATAGTGGCGAAAGCTCTAATATCATAACGGTCAGTGGTCCAGAAGCGCCTGTGAGCATCAGCATTGTCGGTGGTTACTATAGTGTTAACGGTAATATGCCAATGAATAGAGCGAGTACTGTTAATGCTGGAGATACCATTCAAGTTCAGCGTAGCGCTGCAGCAACCTATGAAACAACGGTGTCAGTCATATTGTCCATTGGCAATCAAAGCGACAGCTTTGATATCACTACCCGTGCAGCGAATCTGAATGTTGATCCTTTTGCCTTTAAGGACGTGATTGGTGCAGAGTTGGATAGTCAACATGATTCCAATTTTATTACCGTGAGTGGCCCAGAGCAGCCAGTGAGTATCTCTATCGTTAATGGTTCTTACACCATTAATGGTAGTGCTTTGACGACGGCTCCAGGTACCATTAGTGCCGGTGATCGAGTTTCGGTGCGTGGTCGTGCTTCAGTGGATCAGTATGAAGCAACGACTTCGGTTGTTTTGAGTATTGGTAACCAAGGCGACAGCTTTGATATCACCACCCGTTCGCCTAATTTAAATGTCAATCCATTTACCTTCAATGATGTGACCGGTGTTGAATTGAACTCTCTCAATACCTCAAATAGTGTCATTATTAATGGCCCTGAGATCGCGGTTAGCGCTAGTGCAATCAGCGGTGAAATGAGTATCAATGGTGGTGCATGGCTACCTTCGGGTATGGTAAATGCCGGTGATAGTGTGCGGGTGCGTGGTATAGCCTCCAGCAATTATGAGACAACGACTGCTGTTTCACTGATGGTAGGCAATAAAATGGGGGTCTATAACATTACGACCCGTGCAGCCAATTTGAGTGTTGCACCATTTACCTTTGTGGATAAGGTCGATGCCGATCTGAATACCTTGTACAGCTCGAATGGTATTACCGTCAGTGGTCCAGAGCAGGCGGTCGCTATTAGCATTGTAAATGGTCAATACAGCGTAAACGGTGGTGCATGGACGTCTGCAGTAGGTAGCGTGAATGCTGGTGATACGGTTGTTGTTCGTCGTAACTCTGCGAGTAACTATGAAACTGCAGTTTCCGCAATGCTGACGATTGGTAATCAAAGCGATAGCTTCGATATCACTACTCGTGTTGCAAATTTGAGTGTTAATCCATTCAGCTTCATGGATGTGACTAATGCAGAACTGAGCACTTTCTACACTTCCAATTCCATTGCTGTAACAGGCCCCGAGCAGCCAGTCTCCATCTCTATCGTGGGTGGCGAGTACAGTATCAATGGTGGTGCATGGACATCGGCTATAGGCAGCATTAGCGCGGGCGATTCAGTGAGTGTACGTCGTCGTTCCGGAGATGATTATGAAATCAGTGTTTCCGCTACGCTGACCATTGGAAATCAAAGCGATGCCTTTGATATTACAACCCGTGCTGGTGTTATGACTGTTGATCCATTCAGTTTTATCGATGTGACCAATGCAGAGCTGAATACAAGTTACTCTTCCAATGTTATTACGGTGACTGGGCCTGAGTTGCCTGTGTTCGTGACCATTAGCAGTGGTGAATTTAGTGTTAATGGTGGTGCATGGACTTCAATGCCAAGCCGAGTGGTGACTGGTGATACGATAGCGGTTCGTAATACCTCTTCGAGCAGCTATGAAACCACCGTATCTGCAACGTTGACTATCGGTGATCAAAGCGACTCCTTTGATATCACTACCCGTAGTGCGATGCTAAGTGTTACACCATTCAATTTTATCGATGTAACGGATGCAGAACTGAATACCATTTATGTTTCTAATGGCATCACGGTAAGTGGTCCTGAGCAGCCTGTAGCGATCTCGGTTGTTGGCGGACAGTACAGCATTAATGGTGGGGTATGGAGCAATGAGGTTGGCACTATCAGCGCCGGTGATGTTGTGACTGTGCGCCGTTACTCTGCAAGTACCTATGAAAGTATGCAGTCGGTAACACTTACCATTGGTACACAAAGTGACAGCTTTGATATTACCACCCGTGCGGCTAACCTCAATGTTGACCCATTTAGCTTTGTGGATAAAACAGACGCGGAGCTGGATGCGCGCTACAACTCTAATAGCATTGTTGTCAGTGGACCTGAGCAAGCCGTTGCTATTTCTATTGTGAATGGTTCATACAGCATTAATGGTGGTACCTATATGGTAGCGGCAGGCACGGTAAAAGCAGGTGATACCGTTACCGTACGTGGATTATCCGCCAATCAGTATCAGACAACCGCTTCTGTAGTGCTTACCATTGGTAATCAAAGTGATTCTTTCGATATCACTACCCGTGCAGCAGTCACTACTGTTAATCCATTTACCTTCATTGATAAGGTGGATGCGGAGCTGAATACCAGCTACACCTCCAACACCATTACCGTAAGCGGTCCCGAGCAGGCGGTCTCTATCAGCATTGCTAACGGTGAGTACAGTGTAAACGGTGGGGCGTGGACTTCCGCGGCCGGTAATGTGAATGCTGGCGATACGGTGGCCGTACGTCGTAACTCATCGACTAGCTACGAGACAGCGGTATCTACCAACCTGACCATTGGTGGGGTAAGTGATGCGTTTGATATTACCACGCGTGCGGCGGTGAACAGTGTGAATCCATTTACCTTCATTGATAAGGTGGATGCGGAGCTGAACACCAGCTACACCTCCAACACCATTACCGTAAGCGGTCCTGAGCAGGCGGTCTCTATCAGCATTGCTAACGGTGAGTACAGTGTAAACGGTGGGGCGTGGACTTCCGCGGCCGGTAATGTGAATGCTGGCGATACGGTGGCCGTACGTCGTAACTCTTCGACCAGCTACGAGACAATGGTATCGACTACTTTAACCATCGGTGGTGTGAGCGATGCGTTTGATATCACCACGCGTGCGGCGGTGACCAACGTGAATGCCTTCACTTTCATCGATAAGCTGAATGCGGAGCTGAACACCAGCTACACCTCCAACACCATTACCGTAAGCGGTCCTGAGCAGGCCGTGGTGATCAGCATCGTGAACGGTCAGTACAGTGTAAACGGTGGGGCGTGGACCTCCGCGGCTGGCAATGTGAATGCGGGCGATACCGTGGCGGTGCGTCGTAATTCTTCGACCAGCTACACAACCACAGTATCTACAACACTGACGATTGGTAACCAAAGCGATGCCTTTGATATCACCACCAAGGCGATGGTTGAGGATATTACCCCTGATCCATTCAGCTTCGATGATGTCACTAACGCAGAGCTAAATACGTCGTATCTCTCAAATGCCATTATGATTACCGGCATCAATGTGGCGGTATCGGTATCGATTGTGGATGGTGAGTACCGTGTTAACGGTGGTAGCTGGACGACTACTGCTGGTTCTATCATCGAAGGTGATGTAATCGAAGTTCAACGTAACTCATCGGCGATGTTCAGCACCATGGTTTCAGCTGTACTTACCGTAGGGAATGTGAGTGATTCCTTTGGTATCACCACTAAGGCTGATGGTGGCCAGGTATGTACGGATCCTGATACTCAACTTAGTCCAGAAGATCAAATCAGGCTGGTAGAGAGTGAGCTGGCTGGATTGGAATATTCTCTGGATATCTGGGATTCATGGAGTACTGGTTACTGTGCGGATATCGTCGTGACCAATACTACGAGCAGTGTTAAGCCATACCCATACGGTGTTCACTTCACTCTGTCAGAGGATACCCAATTTAACGGTACCTGGAATGGTGATGTGCAGCGTAATGGCAATCAGGTGACTGTGATCTTCCCATCCTGGATGCAGGATGTTGAAGCCAACAGTCCAACACTGAGTAACGAGCAGTTTGGTTTCTGTACTGGCGGTAAATCTGAGCCACAGGCCTATACCCAGTACATACCTGATTTCACTAACCTGAGTATTGAGTTTATTGCGCATAACGTGTGGAACGGTGGTTATTGTGGTCACTTTGAGATGACCTATACGGGTAGTGAAGCCTTTATCCCTGCCCCCAATATGTTCAACTTTAAGTTGCCGCAATCTGTTCAAATGACAGAGTTCTGGAATGAGGTATACACCCGTGATGGTGATGATGTGACGGTGGATCTGCCATTCTGGACGCCACATATCTACCAGAATAGCATGATGGATCCAAAGTCTGGCTTCTGTGTGGTGGGTGAAGAGCTGCCATGTGGTACCGGCTATAACGGTGGCAACAGTGTTATTGTGGAACGGGCAGATGTTCAGGATACCTATGTAGCAGCAGGTGATGCGAATACTAACCATGGTGCTAGCACACGAGTGCAAGCTGACGGACGGGATACCAATTACGATGAGTATGTATCACTACTGAAGTGGGATATGTCGTTTGTACCACAAGGTGCAGTGATTACCGGTGCAGATCTGACCCTCAATATCTATAACGATGGTGGCCAGTATGGTCTGTTCGCAATGCATGGTGCATGGTCAGAGATGACAGCGACTTGGAACAATGCTGATGTCGATGCTAGTCAAGGGGTGTTGATTGGTATCATAGAGGAAGCGGCATTCGGTAAATATACCGTTAGCTTCAATGATCGTGGTATTGCGCTGGTACAGCAGTGGGTTGATGGTGGTGAGAATCACGGCTTGATGATCCGTACCATGGGTAGTGAGGATGGTATTATCTTCGATTCACGCGAAGATGATATTGCGGCTAATCGTCCGATTCTGTCTGTAACCTATAAACAGGATGCTACCCCAGCAGTGATGCCAACCATGGTTCAGCTGACTGATGGTGTGAATGGTTATAGTGGTACCCAAGATAGCCGTATCAAGAGTGGAAGCGCTAATACCAACTATGGTGATTATGAATATGTCACTGCTGATGCTTTGAGTAGCTCTAGCGAGTTGGTTGGGTTGCTGAAGTGGGATCTCTCCTCTATCCCAAGCAATGCCAAGGTAGTCGCTACTGAGATTGAACTCGATGTCTACGATACCAGTTCTGGTCAATACAATCTGTATGCGATGAAGGGGAGTTGGGATGAGTCCAGCGTGACCTGGAACAGTGCCAATATCGAGTCTAATCAAGGAGTATTAATGGGTAGTGTAATACCTACGGATGCCCACAAGTACACGTTGATGCTGAATGATGCGGGTGTTGAGCTGGTGCAAGGCTGGATTGATGGCAGTGTGCCAAACAATGGCCTGATTATCCGTTCGGCGGGAACAACGAATGGTATGCGTTTCCGTTCTAGTGAATATGGTAATGTGTCTGAGCGACCCACTATCAATGTGACCTATCATTAGGCGCTGTGCTAGGTACCATAAATACAAGAAAGGCCGCATCTGCGGCCTTTCTTGTTATTCTAATTTAAGTCCACCTGGCGGTGACTGTGGCTTAGGCTTTTCAGGTTCAGGAGGTTCCTCACCATGCATGGAGAGCTTGGAGTTTTCGCCCAGCTGACTGGCATCGCCTTCCGAGAGTGAGATACGCAGGCGTAGGTTGTTCTCTGAATCGGCGTTTTTGAGTGCCTCTTCCAGCGTGATTTTTCCATCCTTGTAGAGGAAGAAGAGGGCGGAGTCGAAGGTACGCATACCCACATTCTCGGATTTCTCCATCACCTCTTTGATCTCTTTTACCTGTCCCTTCATGATCATGTCCTGCACTAGCGGAGTGCCCAGTAGGATTTCAATGGCGGCAGCCCGCTTACCATCTACAGTTGGAACCAGACGCTGGGAAACAAAGGCGCGTAGGTTAAGTGAGAGATCCATCAGCAGCTGCTGACGGCGATCTTCCGGGAAAAAGTTGATGATACGGTCCAATGCCTGGTTAGCGTTGTTGGCGTGAAGGGTAGAGATGGCCAAGTGGCCGGTTTCCGCGAAGGCCAGGGCATGTTCCATGGTTTCCTGGTCACGGATCTCACCGATGAGGATAACATCGGGTGCCTGACGCAGCGTATTTTTCAGTGCATCTTCATAGCTGAGAGTGTCTACCCCAACTTCGCGTTGATTGACAATGGATTTCTTATGGCGGTGGACAAATTCCACCGGGTCTTCAATGGTGATGATATGGCCGGCACTATTGGTATTACGATGGTCAATCAGCGAAGCCAGTGAGGTGGATTTACCGGAGCCGGTACCCCCTACAAAAAGGATTAGCCCCCGCTTGGACATGATGACATCCAGCAATACCTCGGGTAGCCCTAGGTCTTTCCAGTTGGGAATGTCGGTTTTGATGTTACGGATAACCATGGCGCACTGATTGCGCTGCTGGAAGATGTTGACACGGAAGCGGCCCACATTGGGTTCGGAGATCGCCAGATTCATCTCAGGAGAGTGCTCGAACTCTTTAATTTGGTCATCATCCATGATTCGGTAGGCCACCTCTTTGACGGTACCGGGCGGCAAAGGGTCCTTGCTGAGGGCTTTTAGCTGCCCTTGGATTTTGGCACTGGGTGGGGCGCCAGTGGTTAGATAGAGGTCTGAGGCATCATACTTTACCATGATGCGGAGATAATCCTTCAGTTCCATAATGCGGCCTTTAGCTAGTGTTCTTATCGTAGGGTGATATGCAACATTTATCGGTGTGGTGGTGCAGAGCTTTAGAAACCGATGATTAATGAATTGCACGTAACAGCTTGCTAAACTAACTCTCTGCATTTCAACCAAAAAGGCCACATTCATGTCCACTTCTCCGCTTCCTGAAACTTGGCAGCAGCGCCTTGAGCCCCAGTGGCAGCACTATTGTGAAACGTTACAGCGATATAGTGATAAGCCATCACTCTATTCTGATGACATGCTAAAGCTTCAACTGATGAGGGTGTGGGGGTGTAGTGAGTTTGTCATGCAGGCTTCACTCCGCGATCCATTGATGTTGGAATCGCTGGTTGAGAGTGGCGATTTGCAAACTTGCTATGATTCGAAGGGAATGTTGCTACGACTGCGGCAACAGATGGACGGGGTTGAGGATGAGGCCGCATTGAATCGCTCGTTGCGCCACTTTCGCCGCCGGGAGATGGTGCGCATTGCTTGGCGGGATATCTGTGGCTTAGCAACACTTCAGGAGTCTACCTCTGATCTTTCTGATATGGCAGACGCGGCACTGCAAGAGGCCTTGGTCTACCACTATGGCGTGTTAACAGAGCGCTACGGAGTTCCCCGCTCTAGCCAGGGCAAAGCCCAGCAATTGGTGATTTTGGGAATGGGTAAGCTGGGTGCCAGGGAGTTGAATTATTCATCGGATATCGATTTGATCTTTGCTTACCCTGAACAGGGACAGACCGATGGCGAGGCGCGTAGCCTGAGTAATGAGGAATTTTTCCGTCAATTGGGACAAAAGGTGATCCAGGCTTTGGATAACCTGACTGAAGATGGTCAGGTGTTTCGGGTGGATATGCGTTTGCGTCCCTTTGGGGAGAGTGGCCCCCTGGCGATCTCCTTCTCTTCCATGGAGCAGTATTACCAGTTGCATGGGCGAGAGTGGGAGCGTTACGCCATGATCAAGGCGAGGGTCTGTGCTGGTGATCAAGAGGCAGGTAAACAGCTGATGGAACTATTACGCCCATTTGTCTACCGGCGTTACATCGACTATGGCGTATTTGAATCCCTGCGAGAGATGAAGGGGATGATCATGCGTGAGGTGAAGCGTAAGGGGATGCTGGATAATGTAAAGCTGGGGCCTGGTGGAATTCGTGAGGTGGAGTTTATTGGTCAAGTCTTCCAGTTGATACGAGGCGGTCGCTTGAAGAATCTGCAGCGCCGGGAGATTCTCTATATTCTCCAGCAGTTGGTGGTAGAGAAGTGCCTGCCTGAATACGTGGTAAAGGACCTTGCCGAAGCCTATATTTTCTTGCGTAACAGTGAGCACCGTATACAGCAGTGGCGAGATCAGCAGAGCCATGATTTGCCTAAAGATGATGAGGGTAAGTTGCGCCTGGCAGTGGGAATGGGCTTTGAGAGCTGGCAGGCCTATCAACAGGTATTGCAGCGTCATCGCAATAAGGTACAGGAGCACTTTGATCAGGTGATCACCGCTCCACAAAAGGATAAAAGTGAAGAGGATAAGTTGGGGCCCATATGGTTATGTGAAGAGCCCGGTGATGATGAATTAGTGCTCCTGCAACAGGCAGGCTTTGATGATCCGAAGGAAGTGGTCAACCAGCTCAGGGGATTGCATCAGTCGCGGGCACTACGCACTCTTAGCCATATTGGGCGGGGGCGGCTCGATCAACTGATGCCATTATTGCTGAGCGCCATAGCCAAGACCCAAAATAGTACGCAGACGCTACAAAGGGTCGTTGGGTTGATTGAGACCATTGCTAGACGCTCTGCTTATATTGCGCTGTTGATCGAAAACCCGGTTGCGCTTTCCCAATTGGTTTATCTCTTTTCCAGCAGTGCTTGGATTGGTAAGTTTCTCCAACAGCACCCCATGTTGTTGGATGAGCTATTGGATCCTCGTAGTCTCTATAGTCCACCTGACAGAGATGGCTTGAAAAAAGAGTTACAACAATCGCTTGGTGGCATTGATGAGACGGATTTAGAGGCGGCGATGGAGCAGCTGCGCCATTTCAAGCAGATCCATGTCTTGCGGGTGGCTGCGGCTGATCTGAATAATGCACTACCGCTGATGAAGGTGAGTGACCACCTTACCTGGTTGGCAGAGGTGTTGCTGGAGAAGGTGGCTGAACTCGCTTGGAACTACATGGTTGCCAAGCATGGCAGTCCAGTCTGTCGCATTGATGACCAAGCGTGTGATTTGGCCTTTGCCATTATTGCCTATGGAAAAATGGGTGGTATTGAACTGGGCTATGGTTCGGATCTGGATTTAGTGTTTCTCCATGCAGGGCCTAGTGGCGAGACTTCAGGTGAAAAACCTATTGATAATTCGGTGTTTTTTGCCCGACTGGGACAGCGAATTATCCATATCATGACAGTACATACTCCATCTGGCGTGCTCTACGACACGGATATGCGACTGCGCCCCAGTGGGGCGTCAGGTTTGCTGGTGACGAGTGTGAAAGCTTTTGCCGAATATCAGCAGGAGAAAGCATGGACTTGGGAGCATCAGGCTTTGGTGCGTGCCAGAGTGGTGGTGGGTGATGATAAAGTCACGGCCAAATTTGAACAGATTCGCCAGCAGGTGTTGAGCCAGCCTCGAGATGCGGAAACGCTAAGAAATGAGGTTCGGGAGATGCGCGAGAAGATGCGTGACTCGTTGGTGAAGAAAGTTGATGGAAAATTTGACCTAAAACAGGGTCAAGGAGGTATCGCTGACATCGAATTTATGGTGCAATATGGGGTTCTGGCTTGGTCCGCCCAATATCCCGAGTTGTGTCGCTATACCGATAACATTCGCATATTAGAGATGTTTGCGAAGTTTGGTCTGATGTCACAGACCGATGCGGAGTTACTATGTGATGCCTATCGCCACTATCGGGCGGAGGGACATCGATTAGCGCTACAGGAGTTACCCGCAATTAGCGATGATGAGGCGTTTACCGGCTATCGGCAAGAGGTTATCCGGATCTGGCAGCAGTTAATGGTTGCTGATCAATAGTTTGAATTTTCGAGATTGAGGAGTTGAGCATGAGTATGGATGATCGCGACGGCGTCATCTGGCTAGATGGTGAAATGGTACCCTGGCGCGATGCCAAGGTTCATGTACTGACCCACACCCTACATTACGGTATGGGCGTCTTTGAGGGGGTACGCGCTTACAATACGGATAAGGGTACTGCTATCTTCCGCTTGGAGGAGCATACCAACCGCCTGTTCCGCTCTGCGCATATCATGAATATGCCTATGCCTTACAGTAAGGATGAGATCAACGAAGCGACTCGTGCAGCGGTACGTGAAAACAATTTAGAGTCAGCCTATATTCGTCCTATGGCTTTCTATGGTTCAGAGGGGATGGGCCTGCGCGCAGACAATCTTAAAGTGCATGTAATGATTGCTGCGTGGTCTTGGGGTACTTACCTGGGTAAAGATGCATTGGAGCAGGGGATTCGCATCCGCACCTCCTCCTATACCCGCCACCATGTGAATATTGCCATGTGTAAGGCGAAAGCCAATGGTAACTATATGAATTCCATGCTGGCCTTGGGAGAGGCTCTGCGTGATGGTTACGATGAGGCGTTACTGCTGGATGTGGATGGCTATGTTGCAGAAGGGAGTGGGGAGAACTTCTTCCTGGTACGTGACGGTGTGATCTACACCCCTGAGCTGACCTCTGCGCTGGACGGTATCACCCGTTCTACTATCATGACCCTGTGTAAAGAACTGGGTATCGAAGTACGTGAAAAGCGTATTACCCGTGATGAGGTTTACGTCGCGGATGAAGCCTTCTTCACAGGCACTGCTGCTGAGGTAACGCCAATCCGTGAACTGGATGGTCGCCAGATTGGTGCTGGCCATCGTGGCCCGATTACTGAAAAGCTGCAAACCCTCTACTTTGATTTGGTGCATGGTCGTGGCGAAGGCCATGATGAGTGGATTGCCTTGGTATAAGAGAAAGCCGCGAGCGTGCACTGAGCATGCTCGCGAATGATAACTTCTGATACAACAGGAGAGAACATGACTTCCGGAACATCACAAGCTTGCCCTGAAGTGGGCGAGATCCTGCCAAACAAAGAGAACAAATACACCGTTAGCAAATCTGATTTGCCTCTGCACTGCCCAATGGATGGCATGAGTCTTTGGAACTCTCATCCACGGGTGTTCATTCCTATGAAGGATGGCAAGGGTAAATGCCCTTATTGTGGTGCGGAGTACTTAGTAGAAGGTTGATCCGCACCCTACTTAGTATGCGGATTAAGCGTTTGCCCCTGCAGTGGCTTGTTGCTACTGCGGGGGCTTTTGCTTTGCTTAGGGTAAATATAGCGCTATTGGTACAAAAGAAAGAGCGGAGCTTTAACGTTGTAATAAAGGAATGAGCTTCATTCCTCAAAGCGATAATGAAGTAGCTCAATATCCTGTTTAAAGTGATTGGCAACCAATTCCATGGTTTCATCATCGTAGTAGCCCCGATAGTCACGGCTACGATCTGTGGAGATACGTTTTTCTGGTAACTGGCATTGAATACCGATTTTTTCACATGCTTGGGCGAAGTCATCGTGTAGATTTTCGTAGCGACCAATGAAGTCAGTAACGATCTTTCCATGTAGATCGATGAGATAGTCGCTTTGCAGTTCAATTGATGTGTCAACATGGTATTGATAAGGGCGCTCTGGATCCAGTTTGAACTTCATGAAATCTTTGAAGTTATCATGGCCAAATAGATATTGTGGTCGCTCACGACGGATGTGGTGGAATGAGCTCACTTGTAGATCCCAGGGATTTCGGACAAAGGCAAATTTAAAGAGCCCATCAAAAAACTCGTGGGGTAGCATTTCTTTGGCGGCGATAATTTTTGAGTGCCGGGGGAATTTGCTGCCCAGCTTGTGACCAGTGAGATGGCTGAGCTTGCTGCATACCCACATTGGCATGCGATAGGGATCCCACATGGCTTTCCTTGCTAGTGCCGCACGGGCACTGGTACCGCCGGTTTTGGCAATATGGACAAAAAGAAAGTTATATCGGTGGGATAACAACATATTGGTTTCGCTCTTGCTGGATCAATGGGGGTATTTTATCACTATTCGATGCCTAGGGCGTCTAGGTATCGCTGGGAGCTCACTTCAGCCGTATATTCAGAAACGGCATTGCGAAGTTCCTGGGGGGGGCTGGGGTTATCCAGTGCCTGAAGGATTGCTTGGGCCATTCCCTCTACATCACCTACTGCGACGAGTGGTGCTATTTTCCCTCCATCCAGCACTTCCCTTGGTCCACTTGGACAGTCCGTTGCGACAACGGCAGTGCCTTGAGCTAGGGCTTCAGAAAGTACATTGGGAGAGCCTTCCCAGGCCGATGAGAGTACAAACAGGTCTGCTTGCTTCATGTAGGGGTAGGGATTTTTGGCAAAGCCTGGCATGGAGAGATCTTCAGCTACCCCCAGCTCTTCTGCTAGAGATTGGTACTGTTGCTGTAGTTGCCCATGACCTAATAGCACTAGGCGGCAGGGGCGCTGCTTGTGTACTTGTGCAAAGGCTTTGATCAGTGTGATGAAATCTTTTTGTCGGGTGAAGCGTCCAGCCCCTAAGATAATGGGTGACTCTCCATCGCCAAACCATGGGTGATCGATAGGCTCTTCAGCCAGCGAGGTCATTTGTGGGGTAATCACCGGGTTACGAATCACTTGCAGCTTATCTCTGCCCAGGCCGGTGATCTGGCTGACATCTTCTAGCACACCCTCTGATACTGGGATAATTAAATCCATTTTAGGGTAGAGCCACTGCATGGGCTTATGCCATATCCATTTGCGCACTGCACTTTTGCCTTCCAGGGCCTGGGAGAGGTTGGTGCCCAGTCGGCCTACCAAGCGGGTTGATGTGCCTGCCAGCATGCGTGCCAGAACCGCAACGACAATCGCCCGATGCTTTACTGCTAGCAGGGCCTTGGGCTGCTCTTTTTTCAAATAGCTTGCTAAAGGGCCAAGGGTCAGATAGGAGTGGTCAGAGCCCAATTTGATGATGTTCACCGAAGAGGGGAGGCGTTTGAGGTGCTCGCCTCGGGCTTTAATGAGTAGCAGATCTACGGGGTGTCCTTTGCGAACAAATTCGTGAATCAGGTTGCTCACCATGCGCTCCACTCCTCCTTCACCGGAAAAGGAGATGTAGATGGCGATTTTCTGTTTATCCATTAGCTATCGATGTCTTTCTGATTGTCGTAAAATAACTGGCTTTAGTGATTTTATCCTGTTTTGCCGCAAAGTGATATTGGAGGAGAGTTCTGTTGGGTCATTCTGGTGAAGGCGAATTAACCAAAAGCGCTGTGGCTGAGTTTGCGTTTACCATCTTTATACCTACCTATAATCGTGCCCATCTGTTGCAAAGCGCTCTGAACAGCGTCGAGAAACAGAGCCTACGAGATTTTGAGGTGGTCATTATCGATGATGGATCGACGGACAATACTGCGCAGTTGGTGGAAGGCTGGCAGCAGCAGGTGGAGTTTCCGGTGATCTACCATCCACAAGCTAATCAGGGAAAGGTGGCCGCTCACAATGTGGCGATAAAGCTGGCTAGAGGGAAACTGTTCGTCTCTCTGGACTCTGATGATGAGCTGCTTCCCGATGCGTTGGAGCGTTTATGGCGGCACTGGCTTTCTATTCCCGAAGAAGAACGGCCACACTTCTCTGGTGTTGAAGGGCATACCGCAACGGCGGATGGTCAAATTTGTGGCGCTCCCTACCCGCAGGATCGTCTGGTCTCAAACTTTCTTGAAGTACACTACAAACTGGGTGTGTGGGGGGATAAAAAGGGCGCGTTGCGTACGGATCTGCTACGACAATACCCCTATCCGCTATTTCCTGGCGAGAAACATATTCGGGATTCTATCCTTTGGGAGGATCTGGCAGAGCACTACCAATGCCTTTATGTGAATGAGGTGTTCCAACATATTGAGCAGCATGCGGATGGGTTGACCGCCAATATCTTCAAAATTCGTATGCGTAATCCCCAGGGATTTCGTCACTATTATCTGCGGGAGATTGCCCGCTCCGCCCACTACTTTACACGTCGACATCGACTGGACAGTTACCACCGCTATGTCCGTTTTTCCCTGCATGCCGGTATCGGTTTAGCTCAGCAGTGGCGCGAAGCGCCGAATAAATTGGCGTGGATGCTGATGTTTCCTAAAGGGGTGGTAAAATGGCTGACAGATAAGATTAAAATGCGCAAATTGGCGTAAACCGAACCACTGTATATTGAGAATGTCTCCGATGCCCGCACCCCCAAAGATAGCCTGTTTTTTTGCCACCTCTGGCCACAGTGGTGTGGATCGGGCAATGAAACACCTGATTCCTGCCATCCTTAATAGAGGCTATCAGATTGATTTGCTCCATGTGCGCAAGCATGGGCCCTACATTGATGAGGATCTGCCAGGACTAAATATCATTGATTTGGGTAGCAAGCATGTTTATCCAAGCCTGCCTGCGGTAGTGCGTTATTTAAAACGAGAGCGGCCTGTTGTCATGCTCTCTGATAAGGATCGGGTTAATCGTACTGCCATTATTGCCAAATGGTTAGCGGGTGTGGATACCCGACTGGTATTGAGCTCTGGTACGACTATCTCAATCGATTTGGCGAGTCGAGGCTGGTTTGACCGTTGGTTGCAACGTAATTCTATGGGGAAGCTCTACCCTTATGCAGATAATGTCATTGTGACCTCAAAGGGGGTGGCGGATGATATGGCGGAGTATACCGGTTTGTCTAGAGACCGCATCAATGTCGTACCCAGCCCGGTGGTTTCTGCATCACTCTTTGAGGATGAGCAGTCGCGACCCGATCATCCCTGGTTTCAGCCGGGGGAGCCTCCAGTCATTCTTGGTGTGGGGGAGCTCTGTTACCGCAAAGATTTTGCAACAGTGATTCGTGCTTTTGCTGAGGTGCGTAAGCAGCGAGAGTGTCGCTTAGTGATCTTAGGTAAAGGTAATAAGCATGATGAACTTCTCGCTATTGCGGCTGAATTAGATGTTGCGGATAACGTTGACCTAGTGGGCTTTCAACCCAATCCTTATGCTTTTATGCAGCATGCGGCGCTATTTGCCTTTGCCTCACTATGGGAAGGCCTGGGCTTTGTGGTAATAGAGTCCCTGGCGGTTGGTACGCCTGTCGTCTCTACTGATTGCCCAAGTGGTCCCAGAGAGATTCTGCAAGACGGTAAGTATGGTTCACTGGTTGATTTGGGTGATGATCGAGCGATGGCAAGAGAGATCATCAAGACCTTGGATAATCCATTGCCAAAACAGGTGTTACAGGAGGCGGCACTCCCTTATGAGATTGAGGCGAGTACCACTGCATATCTAGCCTCTTTTGGTCTGCCACCTTATGCTGAAGAGTTTTCCGTATGATGGGAGCCGAGCAAGTAACGATTATTCTGGTGAGCTATAACAGTAAAAGTGTTATCGGTACTGCTTTGAGTAGTATTCCTGCGGGTATTCCTACCTTTGTGGTGGATAATGCGAGTAGTGATGGTACGCCAGACTATATTCGTGAAAATTTTCCTTTCGTCGAAGTTATTTCGAATGAGAAAAATATTGGTTTTGGTCCGGCAAATAATGTGGCCTTGGAGAGAGTCTCTACGCCATTTGCTCTACTGATGAATCCTGATGCCTGTTTTACTGATCCATCTACTATTGATGATTTATTGAGTGCTACAGAGCGATACTCTGAGGCTGCAATTTTTGCTCCGGCGATAATGCAGGGGGATGGCTTGGCTCAGTGTACGCTGTTTGCACCACTGGTGGCGCGGCGTCAGATTAATCGTAGTTTTCCATTCTCGTTTGCAGATGTACAAGGGGATACCTGTGCGTTCTCTCTCTCTGGCGCTGCACTTTTGTTGCGAATGTGTGCGTTTGAAGGTGAGCCATACTATTTCGACCCTAATATTTTCATGTATTTTGAAGATGATGATATTTGCATGAGTGCAAATGAACGAGGCTACTCAACAGTATTAATTCCTTCGGTTTCTATCATGCATCTAGTAGGGCAGTCATCACCGCCAAGTGTAAAAGTGGAAGCTTTTAAGCTGAGGCATAAAACTTTTTCTCAGTTATATGTGCTATCGAAATATAGAATGAAAAGAGTGGCTCTTAAGAAGGCAATAAAAACCTTAGTCAGAAGCGCTCTATCAACCCTGCTGTACAGTATCGGATTTCGATATGAGAAAGTACTTATGTCGTTGAGTCGAGTGAGAGGAGCAGCTCAGTATCTAATGTTTTATTTAAAAGGATAGCTTTTTTCTTTTAGCTGTTTTCTTTTTTTTCTAAGGCTATGCTTTATTTTAAAGAAATGATAAAGCCATGTGGGGAAGTTTTCTTTTAATATTTTCCAGTAATCATTGTTGAACTCCTGATCAATGCTGAGTGAGCTTGAGCCAGTTTCGTCATTAAAGGTGGCTAGAGTTAATGGCAAATATTGGGATTTCAGATTGGGAGTATTAAAGCAGATCATGTTGAAATGGTAGTCTGCTAATACCCTGTACTTTTCATTAAATGTTTCATTATCAAAGGCAGTTCTGGGGTAAAGAATTGCTTGATGACATATATTTTTTCTCATTAATCGAAGCTTGCTGAATGGGCCGTCATAAGTTTTCTTTCTTAATGGCATAAAAACACTGCCATAGTAGATCGTATTAGGCTTATGTAGTTGGTAGGCAGCAAGGGAGAAGTCATCATTAAGTAAATCATCACTGCCTAGAAAATATATCCAGTCGCCTTTGGCAAAGGGAATGGCTTTATTCATCGCATTATAAATACCACTATCTTTTTCACTTATCCAGAAATCAATATATTTGTCATACGACTGGATAATTTTAACGGTGTTATCGGTAGAAGCACCATCAACAATGATGAGTTCTATATTAGGATAGTCTTGTTCTAATATGCTTTCTATTGCAGCGGATAGGTGTGACTCCGCGTTAAATGTGACAATAATGATAGAGATAAGTGGAAGAGTCTCTCTATTGTTATTGGCTAAGTGTGTTCTGCTGGTTAGGACTTCAGTTTGTATTTCATTGATATGGGCGCTTTTCTTTGTTAGGCCACGGCTACGGTTTCCGCCAATCGAGGTGCTGTGGATACTGCCTATGCTGGCATTTGTTTCTTCAAATAGGATGCACGTGGTCGATTTTTTCGAGTCCAGACAAAAAGAGGTGCTCATGGTCCTACTTTCTCTTTGAGTTTGAGTAGTTTCAAATATATTTCAAGAATGACTTTGGATGTGGGCTTTTTTATGCCAAAACTCTCATAGTATTCACTTAATGACATGCAGCTTCTATATTCTGCTATTTTTTTCCAAGAGTAATACAGCATAGGTAATAGCCACTTTCTATATTTTGATTGTTTTAGAAACCATGCTCTGGCATGTAGATAGCGGTCAATGATCCCTAAATTGCCATATTGGATGGTAATGGATCCTGAATGTGATCTAAAGAATGAAAGTGGCTCATCTATATAACCTACTAGTGGGTGTTGGTAGGCGGTGAGAAGATATAGTAGTTGATCCGGGCCAGCACCATGATCTAAAAAGTCAGTGTATTTTTCAGAGGCAATATCGACTGATATATTTTCTTTTAAATCTTTAAGGTGGAATAGGGCTGCACCTGGCGATACAGGGATTTTTGCACTAAAAAATGCACTACGAATAAAGTCTTTGGATTGATAAATACCACTTTTCTTTTTCCATCGATAAGCGCTATTTGCTTGCTCTTTATTTGCTCCAATCAGCGCATGGCTAAAGACAAGTCCAACGCCAGGCTTATTAAGCAAAGGTAAGGCTTTCTCTAGGTAGTCAGCTTCAATGGTATCATCACTGAATAGGATTTTGCCTATATCGCCTGTGGCTTCATTAATGCAGCGTTGCCAATTTCGTACAGGCCCAATATTTTCTGAATTTCTGAATGTTTTTATTCGCCCATCTTCCTTGGCAAGCCTCTGACATATATCCCAGGTATTGTCAGAACTATTGTTATCAACAATAATAATTTCGATATTTGGGTATGTTTGAGCCCTTGCTGAATTCACGCATTCAACAATGTGATCTTCTCTGTTATACGTTGGAATAAGAATACTGACAAGCTTATTCACGATGATGATTACCTTGTTGTCGATGAGTATGTTTTATTGGAGTATGCAATTGAAATGGGTGTTTTCTCAGCTAATGCTTTCGACCCAAGCTATCATCTTGCGTAGCCCTTCCTCTTTAGAGGTTTTAGGTTTCCAGCCTATCAGGTTGCTCGCCTTGTCGATATCAGCAACAAATACCCGTTGGTCACTCTCTCTTGCCGGGAGCTGATCGTAACGTAGTGCAACATCAAGCTCAGAGTTGAGGAAGTTAAATAATTCTAACAGGGATGATGAGTTCTTCATACCGCCGCCAACATTGAATGCTTGGCCTTTAATATTCTCGATATTTTCAGCGGCCTTCAGATATAGATCAACGGTATCATCCGCATACAAAATATCTCTAACTTGTTTGCCATTTCCTGAAATAGTAAATAGGTCTCTATTACCCCGAGAGAGGTCGACAGCTTTTTGGCAGAACCAGCCAATCCAGCCTTGATCTTCTGTAGCAAATTGGCGGCCACCAAACATGGATGAGTGGCGGAAAACGGCGGTTTTTATGCCGTAGATTCGTGCGTAGTCCAGCATATATTGATCGGCAGAGCCTTTTGATACGCCATAAGGTGAATGAAAGTCCAGGCTGACTTTTTCATCAAATCCATTTGGATAATCTATGCATTCATAACGATGCTCAGTTTCTTTATAGCTGAACTGCTCAAGGTCTCCATATACCTTATTGGTTGATGAGTAAATTACAGTGCTGTTTGGGCTGTATTTTCTAACCGCTTCCAAGAGATTAAATGACCCATTTACATTGACCTCAAAATCCATGCGAGGGTTTGCGATGGATGTGGTCATCGCCACTTGCCCAGCCAGATGATAGATAACATCAGGCTGATACTCTTTGATGGTGCGCTCTACATCATTTTGGTTTCTAATGTCACCATGAACGTGTATGACATCTCCTAACTGTTTTAGCCAGGCAAGATTTTTTTCACTGCCAATACGATATAGATTGTCAAATACGACAAGCGGTGATCCATTTTTTAAAATTTTTTCCGCAATGTTTGAGCCTAAAAATCCACAGCCGCCTGTAATTAAGTATTTCAAGATATTTCCTCTACAATACGCTTTATGCCCATAGATACTGGAATATCTGCTTTCCAACCTAAATCAAGCAAGGGCTGTTTATTAAATTCCGGCACCATCACATCATTCTCTCTATATTCTATAGCGCCAAATTCAAGTCTGGGTACAATTTCCCGCCCAAAGGTCTGCTCAATCTCATTTGCCAGTTTCAAAATAAACTCTTTAACGGTTATAAGATTGCCGCTAAAGACATCAAATTCTGACATTGCAGGTAAATCTTCTAATTTTCTTAGGATAAGAGTGAATACAGATACCACGTCATCTATATATATGAAGTCACGAAGCTGTTCACCAGAGGTTAATTTTATCTTATCTTCGCCATCAAGCATTTTGCCTATCAGCCATGGAACAAATTTTTTGTCATCATCATTAACGCCATACATGTGCTCCAGCCGGATGTTGACGCACTGAATGCTCTTAGAAAATAATTTCATCCACTCTTCAAATTGAGCTTTGGAAAGACTGTATGTATTCACATTCTTGGGTAATAGGCTGCCAGTATTGATAAAAGTTTTAACGCCGTGTATTGCCGCTTGCTCAAGTATTTGCAATGAGAACATGAGATTTGTGTCGACAATAGCCGATGTTGTGCTTTTAGATCGTCCATAATCACATGCGGTATGGATGACTATATCAATGGCATTGTTTCTAAATGCAGCCTCTATTCCATCTACATTAACGTCAATGGTTGTTACTTTAGGCAGGAGATGCTCAATGCGTGAAATATTCGACGCAGATCTTTTTAATACAACAACGTCATAACCCTTAACTAATATTTCTTCCAAGAGATGGCTTCCCAGGAAGCCAGTCGCTCCAGTTATAAGAATAGTTGCCATAATTAAAAGTTAATACCAAAAAACTCTTCGATCTTGTCGGCTATGAAATTAAGCTGATCAGTGCCAAGTCCAGGATATATGCCTAGCCAGAATGTTTGATTCATGGTGATATCAGTGTTTGGTAACTCTCCCACTATCCGATATTCAACGTCCTTAAAATAGGGTTGTCGGGTCAGATTGCCTGCAAATAGTAGTCGTGTGCCTATTTTATTTTGATCGAGATATTTGATTAGGTCGATTCTTGTGACGCCGGTATCAGGTTTTACCGTAACAGGAAAACCAAACCATGATGGATCTGAGTTCTCTGTGGCTTCAGGCAATTCGATAAAGTCACTAACACTGGCTAAACGATCTTTTAGATATTTGAAATTGGCTTTACGTGCTGCGATCAATCCCGGTAGGCGTTCCAGCTGGGCAACACCACATGCTGCCTGCATGTCGGTGATTTTGAGATTGTAGCCCAGGTGAGAGTAGGTGTACTTGTGGTCATAGCCGTGAGGCAGATCGCCTAGCTGCTGATTAAAGCGTGCACCACAGGAGTTATCACAGCCTGGCTTGCAGTAGCAGTCACGTCCCCAGTCGCGGAAAGACTCGGCGATAGTGATCAGTTGTGAATTGTTGGTGAACACTGCACCACCCTCACCCATAGTAATATGGTGTGCAGGGTAGAAGCTTAGCGTCGCGATATCACCAAAGGTACCGACCATCTGGCCATTGTAGGTGGAGCCTAGCGCATCACAGCAATCTTCAACTAGCCATAGGTTGTATTTTTCACATATTGCTTTGACTCGCTCCAGGTTAAATGGGTTGCCGAGGGTGTGAGCCAGCATGATCGCTTTAGTTTTTTCGCTGATTGCAGATTCAATTAGGTCTACATCAATGTTGTGGGTCTTTAGGTCCACATCGACAAATACCGGTATCGCACCGAATTGTATGATGGGGTTAACCGTAGTCGGGAAGCCTGCGGCTACGCCAATCACTTCGTCGCCAGGCTTGATTGCTCGATCGCCCAGTTTAGGTGAGGTGAGGGTGCTGAAGGCTACCAGATTGGCTGATGAGCCTGAGTTGACAGTGATTAGGTGTTTAACGCCAATAAACGCTGCAAGCTTCTGCTCAAATTCATCATTAAAGCGGCCAGTGGTGAGCCACCCATCCAAGGAGGCTTCAATCATCAGTTGAAGCTCCGGCGCACCGATCACCTTGCCAGAGGGAGGAACAGTATCACTGCCTGCCGTGAAGGGCTTCTCTGCGTATTGGATGGCGGCATATTCCTCCACCAGTGATGCGATCTCTTTGCGTAGGGTATCAGCTGTTTTTGTCATGGTTCATGTCTCGTACAAAATCTTCAATTTCTTTTTGGCAGTGCGCGCGCATGTCGGCCTCTGAAAGCCAGCTCTGATGCCAGTCAATGATACGCCCCAGTGTTTGCTGCAGCGTCCAGGTGGGTGTCCAGTGTAGTTTTGCCCGTGCCTTGGAAATGTCCAGTTTCAGGTAGCCTGCTTCGTGAGGATGTGCACCATCATCTAATTTCCAGGATGCTCCAGGCCATAATTCACACATCTTGTTGAGAATCCAATCTACAGGCTGTGCATCCATCTCATTGGGGCCGAAGTTCCATCCTTCTGCGAACTGTGTGGGTTCGTTGTAGAGTTTCTCTGCCAGCACCAAGTAACCCGATAGTGGTTCTAATACATGTTGCCAGGGCCGGGTGGATTGGGGATTGCGGATGATAACGGCTTTATCCATTTCAAATGCCCGTAGAATATCGGGGATGAGGCGGTCTTCTGCCCAGTCTCCACCTCCAATAACGTTGCCGGCACGGGCACTCGCAACACCAACTTGGCCATCATGGAAGAAGGAGCGGCGGTAGGCAGAGGTAACAAGTTCAGCACACCCTTTACTGCTACTGTATGGGTCGTGGCCACCCATTGGTTCATTTTCACGATAGCCCCATAACCACTCCTGGTTTTCATAGCACTTATCCGTAGTGACGTTGACGATGGCACGTAGATTACTGCATTTTCGGGCGGCTTCCAGCAGGTGAACAGTACCCATGACATTGGTGGCGTAGGTTTCTACCGGTTCGTGGTAGGAGTAACGTACCAGCGGTTGGGCTGCCATATGGATGATGATGTCGGGGTTGAAGCCCATCACACTCGTTTGCAGAGCTGCCAAGTCACGAATGTCGCCT
This sequence comes from Thiohalomonadales bacterium, assembly GCA_050295955.1. Lineage (GTDB taxonomy): Bacteria > Pseudomonadota > Gammaproteobacteria > RBG-16-57-12 > RBG-16-57-12 > JAFLJP01. The sequence continues at coordinate 82,068 of JBNKQQ010000024.1, read as the reverse complement.
ACCTGTGACGCCATGCCTTCCTTTACATTGGCTACTTGAAACAGTGCTGGTGAGGTGGGTGGTGCTAGAGCATAGCCTTTCAGTTCTGCTCCCATCTGCTGTAGCCAGAGAGATAGCCAGCTACCCTTGAAACCCGTGTGGCCGGTGAGGAAAACCCGCTTACCTTGCCAGAACTGTTGATTGATTGTCATTATGCTTACTCCCAACTTTTCCAGGGGGCATCACCATTTTGCCACAGTTTTTCCAGATGAACCTTATCCCGCAGGGTATCCATAGGCTGCCAAAAGCCATGGTGGGGATAGGCCATCAGCTGACCCTGTTGGGCGAGATTCATAAGTGGTTCTTGCTCCCAGACGGTACTATCGCCTTCGATAAGGTCAATGACCTTGGGAGAAAGTACGAAAAAGCCTGCATTGATCATGGCGCCATCACCCTTGGGTTTCTCCTTGAACTCCATGACCTGATTGTTTTGAATATCCAGTGCACCGAAACGCCCGGGCGGGAAGGAGCCGGTGAGTGTGGCGGATTTGCCATGCTGACGATGAAACTCGATGGAGGCGCTGATATCGATATCGGCTACGCCGTCACCATAGGTGAAGCAGAATGCTTCGTCATCCTGAACATATTGTTTAACCCGCTTGAGGCGACCTCCCGTCATGGACTCATCACCTGTATCCACAAGGGTTACGGTCCAGGGCTCGGCGCGTTTTTGGTGAACATCCATGCGATTCTCTTTCATGCAGAAAGTGACATCGGATTGGTGTAGGAAGTAATTGGCGAAGTACTCCTTGATGACGTAACCCTTGTAGCCACAGCAGATAATGAAGTCGTTGATGCCATGGCTGGAGTATATCTTCATGATATGCCACAAAATGGGTTTGCCGCCTATTTCTACCATTGGTTTGGGCTTCAGGCTTGTCTCTTCGCTTAATCGCGTTCCGAGTCCTCCGGCGAGAATCACTGCTTTCATTAGAGATTATCCTTGGTATATTCGAAAAAATCAGATCAACTGCTGACAAAGGCGTCAGAGTAAAAAGATGACTCAGGTAAACCCGCATTAGTTAAAACTGCTTTGGCGGAGCTGATCATTTGTGGTGAGCCACAGGCATAGACTTCACAAGTATTGAGTGATGGATTTTGTTTGAGCAAGGCATCCTGCACGTAGCCTTTCTCACCATCCCACGTTTCGCTTGCCTGTGAGGCAACGGGAATATAGTTGAGCTTGATGTTTTTGTATTGGGGCTGCCAAAAAAACTCTTCAGGTACCCTATTTCCCCAATAGAGGGTCAAGGTAAAGTCGTGCGCTAAGCTGTTCTGTTCCAGCTGGTCCAGCATGGCCATGACTGGGGCAATGCCGGTGCCAGTGGCTAGAAAAATCAGGTGGGGTTGCTTTTGGCGCAGGAAAAAGGTGCCTTTGGGACCCTCTAGACGTAGTAGGTCATTTTCTTGGGCGTGGTTGAACCAATAATCACTCAATACGCCACCTTCGACCTTCTTAATATATAGCGCTATGTTGGTGGCGTGGCGGCTATTGGCGATGGAGTAACTACGCCTTACCGCATTTGGGCCAATAATATCGACGTATTGGCCTTCAAGAAAATCAAATTGGATGGTAGGGGGAAGTCGCAATACCACATGAACGATTTCGTCACTGAGGCGGGTGATGGTGCTGATCCGGCAGGGGGCAGTCTTTATCTCAATGCCATGTAAGGCACTTAAATCTTCGGCCTCAATAGTGATGTCGCTATGGGCAGCGCAACAACAGCTAAGAAAGTAGTTGTCAGCGCGTTGTTCGTCACTAAGACCTTGTTGGGGTTGCAGCTCTTCCACTTTACCCTGGAGTAACTTGGTGTTACAGACACCGCACTGGCCATTTTTACAGCTATAGGGGAGTATCACCTCGTGCTCGAGGGCTGCGTCCAGCACGCTTTGTTTCTCGTGTGCAGAAAAACTGAGCCCATCTGTCGTTGTGATCTTGTGTTGCATAGCCTATTCCCGTGAATTTGCGGAGCATTATACGCGAAATTTTCCATGCAGGTATACATGGGCGTGGGAGGTGCTGGGTAGGCGGTGAGGGGTGTGCCTGAGAGGCGCATGAGTGGCCCCTTCACCTATTCACTGGCACGGCTCTGTATTATCATAAGCCTCTGATATTTAAATTGGGTGAAGCTAATCGATGTGTGGAATTGCTGGAGTTTTGAAGCAAGCTGGCGTGGTGGAGGAGGCACTGTTGCATCAGATGGCGGCGGCGCTATACCATCGCGGTCCTGATCACGCGGGTCTCCACCTCGAAGGCCCGCTTGGGCTCGGACACTCCCGCCTCTCCATTATTGACTTGGCTGGCGGTGATCAACCTTTTGTCAGTGAGCAGGATGGCCTGGTATTGGTGGCCAATGGTGAGGTGTATAACCACATCGAGCTGCGTACCGAGTTGGAAAAGGCCGGACGAGAGTTCCAGACTCACTCTGATTGCGAGACTATTCTGCACGCCTATGCAGTGTATGGTGATGATTTCCTCCCCCATGTGGGCGGCATGTTCGCCTTTGCACTCTATGATCGTGTCAGGCAGCGCCTGATTCTGGCCCGTGACCGGCTGGGGATGAAACCACTGTTTCTTGCTCATACCCCTGATGGCATCGCTTTTGCCTCTGAGATCAAGGCGTTATTGCCAGCCCTAGGCCAGAAGCCAGTGGTGAATCCTGCTGCGTTGATCCAATTCCTACAGAATCAGAATGCCACCGGGCGGGAAACCCTTTTCGACGGCGTCGAGCAGCTGTTGCCCAGTGAATACCAGGTGATCGAACAGGGGCGGGTGGTCGATCGTAAGCGCTACTGGTCGGCGCTGGATATTGAGACCCGTGATATCGATTATCAGCAGGCCGAGGCCGAGTTTGATGTTCTGATGGAGCAGGTGATGATCGAACATATGCGTGCTGATGTGCCGTTTGGCCTGTTTCTCTCCGGTGGTGTGGATTCTACCACCTTGCTGGCACTGCTTAGCCGTTATAAGGATGAGCCAATTCGTACTTTCTCTCTTGGTTTTCCAGACTCCAGTGTCGGGGATGAGCTCTCTACTGCGGAGAGTATTGCCAGGCACTTCAACAGTCAGCATACAATCATTTGCCCCACGGGTGAGCAGATGCTGAACCGCTTGGTTTATAGTGCTTGGACCGCCGATGACCTAATGCGTGATTTTGCCAATCTGCCCACCTCGCTGCTGGCAGAAGAGGCGGCGAAGGAGCTGAAGGTGGTCTTCTCTGGTGAAGGGGGAGATGAGGTCTTTGCTGGCTATGGCCGTTACCGGCCCGGTAGGCTAGAGGTGCTTCTTAAGGGGGTGATACATCCAGGTTCTGGTGGCTTTCGTACCGGTGGTAACTTCCGTGGCAGCCTAGCTAAGCAACTCTTCTCAGAAAAGCTTCTCAGTGTGGCGGATCAGTGGCGTCAGCCGATCATTGATGCTTGGCAGGCAACACCCAAGCAGTGGAGTGAGCTGCAGCGTCGCCAATATGTGGATCTCACTACGGCGCTACCAGACAATCTATTGGTGAAGGCTGACCGCATGCTGATGGGGTGGAGCCTGGAGGGGCGCCTGCCGTTTGTTGATCATCGCGTGGTGGAGTTCGGAATGTCGTTGCCGGATCATCTCAAGATTGAGAGCAAACAGGGTAAGATGTTCCTTAAAAAATGGGCCAGTCGTTATCTTCCCAATGAGCATTTCTGGCAGAAGAAGCGTGGCTTCAAGGTGCCGGTGGCGGACTGGATGCATGGTGAATATTTGCAGCGCGTTGCTGTGGCTTTACAGGCAAGTCCTGCGATTCAAGAGTGGATGAGGCCCGAAGGTTTGAAAAGTTTAATTACTCGCCAGCAGGTTAAAGGGGATGTCACTAAGAATATCTTTGCGCTGCTGCAGTTTGCAATCTGGCACAGGTTGTTTATCGAGGGTGATGGCTTACGGCCGCCGGCGCTGGTTGATCCCGTTGCGTACCTGTTGGGCGAAAGTTAAAGTCAAACTGTCTAGTGTAAAAGGATTCGATGAAAAGGGTAGGATGTTAATGAGTGGTGGCCTGTTATCAATTTGTATTCCCACATACAACCGTAAATGCTCTCTGGAGAAGACGCTTAACTCTATTGCAGGGGATGCAAGTGAGTTAAATATTAATATTATTATTTCAGATAATGATTCTCAGGATGGAACTGAAGAGGTTGTCAGTGAATTTGTGGCAAAGTTTGAAAATATAAGATATTCAAGGAATTCCTCGAATATAGGAATTGATAGGAATATGCTGAAGTCTGCTGAAATGGCAGATACAGATTATGTTTATATGTTAGGTGATGACGATTGCTTGTCAGAGGGGGCATTATTCAGGCTATATGATTTATTGCGAGATAAAGCCCATGATTTGATTCTTATAAATCAGGCTCAGATATGCAATGGTGGAAAAGTTCGTAAGCAGATGACAGTTGAAGGGGATGATGTCTTCTTTGATGCGAAAGCGTTTTTCAAAAGACATGTGTTTGACATGCCGTTTGGGAGTTTCATTGTAAAGAGGGAAGCTCTGCAAGTGTCAAATTATGAAAGATTCTTCGATACATACCATGCGTATAGTGGGCTGGTATGGGACTACCTTGCAGATAAGATGAATAGAAATGGTAGATGTAGTGTTTTAGTGATCTCTGATTCTTTGGTGAGTTCGCAGAATGTAGCGAAGAGTTGGTCAGATAATTCTATTAAGATACACCTTGATAGAATACCTAAGTGGTTTACTCTAATTGATAAATACTATGAACCACATATTGCAAATGTTGAAAATGCTTACATGCGTGAGCATGCCTGCTTGTATGGGCTTCTTGAATATGCCTGTGCGGCAAAGAAGTTATTCTCCTTGCCTGAGCTTAAGGCAAGTCGACGTTATTTATATTATTTCCTAGTTTCTCTTAGACCATTTGGTTTAAGAATAATCCATAAAAACATAATACGAAAAATATATAAATATAGAAAATCTTAGGTTTGTTGATCCTTGGTGTCTATTACAGCTTCAGCTTATTAAATATTCGCTCAGGAATGGAGCAGATAATAAGCATAATAAACCGCCAGAACCAGGGAAGGTAGGCAATCCCTTTTCCTTTCTCCAATGCCATTACAATTCCCTGTGCAATTGTTTCAGGTTGTGCCCATAGTGCTCCCTTATCAAATTCAGAGGTCATAGGGGTATCAACAAAGCCGGGCTTGATGTCGCAGAAATGAATATCTGGACGTTGGCCAAATCGGTTGCGTAATCCTTGCAGGAAAATACTCACCGCCCCTTTGGCGGTGCCGTAGAGGTAGTTGCTCTGGCGGCCTCGATTCCCTGCAACCGAGGTAATGACGGCGACCTTGCCATGGCCTTGTTTTTCCAGTTGGTTGGCCAGCAGGGTAAGTAGAGAGATTACACTTAGACAGTTGGTTTGTAGTTCATCAAAGGCGACCTGATAATCCTGCTCGCAGGCTTGTTGGTTGGGCAGGCTACCATGGGCGATTAGGGTGATGTCGATCTGTTTCAGTTGCTCGGATATGCGATTGAAAAGTGCCGGATGTTGAGCCACTTCACGCAGATCAGCGGTTTCGTAAGAGACCTCATCGGCCCCGCGAGCGCGAAGATCTTCGGCAATAATGGCGAGCTTATCCGGGTTTCTGCCCACCAGTAACAGATGGTTGCCGGGCTGAGTGTAGCGTTTGGCCGTAGCTTGGGCGATGGCTGAGGTGGCACCGATAATTAGAATATTCATTGCTATTTTTTTCCTGTCACTCTGCGCCATAAGGATGATGAGAAGCGCGGATCAATATACTCACTAAATGCCTGCCATTGGGGGTAGAACTGTTTGAATGCAGGGCTATGCATAGCGGCATCTTTGGCGGGGTAGATGGCTCCACCACTCTCTACAACTAGATGATCCAATTGGTTAAACAGATGTAACAGTTTCTCTCCCCGATTTGGAAAGTCCAATGCGAGGGTCAGGCCTGGGCGGGGGAAGGAGAGTAGGCCAGGGGAGGGCTTATCTCCAAAGCGTTTGAGTACCGCCAGGAAGGAGCCCTGGCCTGCTTGGACAATTAGCTCAAGAATGGCTCTGATGGTGGTGAGCTTGCCGTTATCATCTGGCACCACGCATTGATATTGTAAAAAGCCTCGTTTTCCATAGAGCCTATTCCAGTTGCCGATAGCATCTAGCGGATAGAAGAAGGGTGCATAATGGTCGATGGATTCAATACGCTCACTCTTCTGCTTATTGTAATAGAGGTGGTTAAAGGCTTTGATAACCCATGGACTCATGGCAAACCCTGGGGCATCGAATGGGATGCTGGGGCGTTTCTTGGGAGACTTGATAGGTAGTTGGTTATATTCACTCCCAGCATGGTTGCCACGCATAAACACTCCTCGTCCCAGGCTATCGCCTTTTGCCAGACAGTCCAACCAAGCAACGGTGTATTCATATCCCTGATCAGAGTCATTACACAGCTGGATAAACTCATTAAGATTGGAAAAACGCAGGGTTTCGCAATGAATATAGGGATTGTTGATGGGCTTGAGTTGAATCTCAGCCCAGGTAATTAGACCCGTTAGCCCTAGTCCCGCGATGGTGGCGTTAAATAGTTCACGGTTCTTTTGTGGTGAACAAAGCAGGCGCTCTCCGCTGGAGCGTAGCAACTCAAAACAGCGTAGGTGGTGACCAAAGGTGCCTGCGTGATGGTGATTTTTACCATGCACATCATTGGCGATGGCACCACCAAGGGTGACAAATTGAGTGCCTGGCGTGACAGGTAAGAACCACCCGGCAGGAACGATAACTTCCAGTATTTCTCCCAAGGTGATACCCGCTTCACAGCGCAGAATGCCGTACTCGCGACCAAACTGGATCAGATGGCGAAGCTCGCGAGTCGCCAGTACTAGATTATCTTTGTTGAGGCAGCTGTCGCCGTAGCTGCGGCCATTGCCGTAGGGGAGCAGTAGTTTGTTGTCAGCCTGCTCAAGGGGTAAAGGCTGATGACGCCAGTCAAGGGGAATGCCCTCTTGCTCAATAGCTGGGTAGCGCCCCCAGGATGTGTAGTGCTGAGCCATCTAAATCGCGACCACCAGTAGCAGACCCAGGACCATTCCAGTAAATAGACTGATACGATCAGTGAGAGCGAAGACAACCGGGTCATGATGCATCTCTCCCCGTCCGGCAATCAACCAGACTCGGCTAATCCAATAGAGCAGTAGTGGGCAGATTAGCCATAATACTTCTGGATATTGGTAGTTGGTTAGTACCTCTTCGCTATTAATATAGAGGGCGAATACCAAGATTGATAGGTAACCGCTGGTGGTGCCCATGGTGTTGAGATGCTCCAAATCAGTGGTTTGATAGCCACGGCCACTGAGCTTCTCTTTATTTTGTTTTAATGCCTCCATAATTTCGGTAGAGCGTTTTACGAAGGCGAGGCTAAGAAAGATGAACATGGAGAAGGCCAGTAGCCAGAAGGAGAGGGTCACCTCTATCGCTACAGCTCCTGCAATAACCCTCAGGGTATAGAGGCAGGCCAGTGAGATGGCATCCAGTAGCATGATACGTTTCAACTTCAATGAGTAGGCCATGGTGAGTATAAAGTAGCCTAGCAGGACACAGAGAAAATTTATCGAGACCAGTGATGCCAATAGCATACTACCGGCAAATAGCGTTGGTAGCAGGAAAGCGCCATGGATCAATGGCATGGTACCCGCAGCAAAGGGGCGATGACGTTTGCGGGGGTGTTTGCGATCATCCTCCAGATCTAACATGTCGTTGAGGAGATAAACGGCCGAGGCGCAGAGTGAATAGGCAAAAAACGCCAGCAGTAGGTTGCTGATGATATCTATGTTGATAGCCACATGGGCGGTAACCGCAGCCACAAAGATCAGGATGTTTTTCATCCACTGATGGCAGCGAAGGGCCTTGATCAGGCCTGCTAAGCCTGGCTTTGGATCGATAAACTCTGCTTCGATAGTATGTTTCTTTCGCGCTTTACTACCCACCCTTCCTAGCGGGTTGACCACAACTGCGGCAGCAGCATGGGGCCATATTTTGAGATCAGGCGTGTCGTTGCCCGCATAGACAAAGCCCTGTTCGTCAAACTGTGAGACCAAGGCATTTAGTTTATTCTTACCGGATAGATTGTGTGATTCACTACTCGCCAATACTTGCTCAAATAGCCCCAGGTGTTCTGCAATTTGTTGAGCATATTTCTGGTTAGAGGCAGTCGCTAGAATCAATTTTCGTCCAAGGCTCTTCTGTTCCTGTAAGTAATCAATGAAGGATTCGTTGTAGGGAAGTAGGGCCACATTGATGTTAGCCCGCTTGGCAATCTGGTGCTTTAGATTCGCTTTGCCGCCAAGTAGCCAGAAGGGCAGCATGAAAGCCCATAGAAAATTATCTTTTAATAGGGCAAATAGTGATTCCATCAACAGATCGGTTTTAATCAGGGTGCCGTCCAGGTCGACGCAGAGTGGTAGTGAGTTGGTGTTATTCATCGAGTTCATGATTCAGTCAGGGATACAGGGTGCTTGAGTTCCAGCCAGCTCATGGTGATGGCGCCTAGAGCGACAGCAAACCATAGGGTAGCAACCCGGCAGATCACTGTGGCGGCTACGGCGGTGGCAGGCTCTGCTCCCAGCGCGATTAACAGCAGTCCCATTACGGCTTCGGTACTGCCCAATCCACCGGGAATAAAGGAGATGGCGCCAGCCACTACACTAATGGAGTAGATGCCTATTGCCAGCCACAAACTGCTCTCAATCCCTAGATATTGCAGGATAAAGTAGAAGGCAATGCCTTCAGCAGCCCAGGCAATAATGCCCAGTGTCAGACCACCTAGCAGAAATTTTCCTTTTAAAAGCTCAACCGCTGAGAAGAGAAAACGGTGCAGCTTCTCGGCGAGATCATGGATCTTTGGTTGCTGGGTACGCTGCTTTAGATGGTCCAGCATTAAGGTGGCCAAGCCACTTTTCAGAAACCATAGGCCGAAGGCGATGGCGATAAGGGAGAGGAGTATGAGTGATTCATAGCCCTGGAAATGTAGAACGGCGCTGGCAGACAAGAGCACGATGGCGCAAAAATCGAGGAAACGTTCCATAAAAAAGGTGGCGAAGCTTTGGTTATAGGGCATGCCATGGCGTTTCAGGTAGCGGGAGCGGATCGCTTCGCCCACTTTACCTGGGGTGGTGGTGAGGGCAAAGCCACTGATATAGTAGCTGCTGTGTAATAGAGCAGGAATGGGGTGCCCCTGGGCATTGACAAACCAGTGCCAGCGGATAAAGCGTAGCCCGTAATTGACCAGGGAGAGGCCCAATATCAGCAACACACCTAATGCGTCCAGGCGGTTAAAGGCGGCCAATATCTCCTCATAGCCGGTGGCCATAATGGCCGCAAAGTAGAGAACGATCGCCGCAATGACCGAAAGAATCAATGATTTTACAATGCGTTCAGGCATGTCCCGATGGCATCCATGAGATAATTCTTATTTGATTATAAAGGAATTATAGGTTGTTGGTGGATTATCTTAATGTGAGTTTACCACTCTGCCTTGGTGCCTGTTACAATTGCTTAACTTTTTTTGCTGCATAGACCATGACTGAACCAAAAAAGATTCTGATTATCCGCCTCAGCGCCATTGGCGATGTGGTGTTTGCTTCTCCCTTGATTAAGGCGCTTCGCCGCCGTTATCCCCAGGCACAAATCAGTTGGATGGTAGAACCTGCCGCCGCACCACTGCTCAAAAATAATCCTGATTTGGACGAAGTGATTCTCTGGCCCAAGGCTCAGTGGAAACAGCTCTGGAAACAGCGTCAGTTTTTTACCCTTTGGCGTGAGGTGCGACAGCTACGCAAACGCCTGCGGGATAAGCGTTTCGATGTGGCCATTGATCTGCAAGGGTTGCTTAAAAGCGGTGTCTGGGCAAATTGGTCTGGTGCGCCTGAGCGTATTGGCCTGGGGTCAAAAGAGGGGAGTGCCCGCTTCATGACGGCGATGATCTCCCGCCAGGGGGATAGTCCTCGTATTGGTTCGGAGTATTACCATCTCGCTGAGGCGTTAGGGCTGGATGTGAGTCATTTCGAGATGGATATTGCCCTAAGCGAGGCCGATGAGGCTTACGGTCGTGAGCTGGCAGAGCCTGGACGTTATGCGGTGATCTGTCCCTTTACCACCCGTCCCCAAAAGCATTGGGTGGAGGAGCGCTGGCCGGTGCTGGCTGAGCAGATTATGCAGCAGCATGGCATGCCGGTGATGATGCTGGGTGGTCCGGGTGATGTGGAGGCGGCGGCTCGCATTCAGCAGGCCAATCCCCAAATTATCAACTTGGCTGGAAAATCCTCCCTGACTCAAACCGCGGCGGTGATCAAATATGGTTCCCTCTTGATAGGCGTGGACACCGGGCTGACTCACATGGGAATTGCTTTCAATGTACCGACCCTGGCACTATTCGGTTCTACCTGCCCTTATAGTGATACCACCCGACAGAATGCCCGTGTGCTCTACCATAAAATGGATTGCTCTCCTTGCCGGCGCAGCCCCAGCTGTGATGGCGACTTCACCTGTATGAAGCGACTGACCATCGAGGAGATCATGCAGAACAGTGCCGAGGTATTGTCATGAGCATGACCGTTGTCCATGTGGAGGCCGGTATGCATCTCTATGGTGGCGCACTACAAGTTTTTTACCTATTGCGTGGATTACAAAACAAGCCAGTGCGCAGTGTGTTGGTTTGTCCACAAGGGAGTGCTATTGCTGATGCTGCACGCCATGTGGTGGATAAAGTGTACGAGATGCCTATGTATGGGGATCTGGATATAGGCTTTATCAAGCGCCTCAAATGGGTGCTGAAAGAGGAGCAGCCTGATGTCCTCCACCTGCACAGTCGTCGCGGTGCTGATGTGCTGGGGGGGATTGCCGGCAAATGGGCTGGGGTAAAGTGTGTCTGCTCCCGGCGAGTGGATAATCCAGAATCGCCCTTTATTGCTAAGTTAAAGTATCGGCTGTTTGATCAAGTGGTGACGATCTCCAATGGTATTCGCGAGGTGCTCTTGAGTGAAGGAGTGCCTGCTGAGAAGGTGCGTTGTGTACACAGCGCGGTGGATGTGGAGCGCTTTGATCGCAAGCCTGAACCTGAATGGTTCTACCAGGAGTTTGGATTGCCGGAGGGGAGTCGTGTACTTGGAGTGATCGCACAGCTGATCCATCGTAAGGGGCATCGTCACCTGTTTGCCGCACTGCCAGAGGTGATTGCGCAACACCCGGATATTCAAGTGCTGCTGTTTGGTAAAGGTCCCAAGGAAGAGGAACTGCAGCAACAGATCGTGCAGCAGGGATTGTCTGAGCATGTTCGACTGATTGGTTTTCGCGATGATCTCTATCGGGTGATGGCAAACCTTCATGCCGTTGTGCATCCAGCAGACATGGAAGGATTAGGCGTCTCTTTATTGCAGGCTGCCGCTGCAGGTGTGCCATTGATTGGCACGCGTGCAGGCGGTATTCCCGAGATTGTTCGGGATGGTCAGAACGGTATCTTAATCGATCCACAAAATGTCCCTCAATTACGTGATGCCCTGTTGCGCCTGCTGGCGGATGATCAACAGGCCAAAGCGTGGGGAATAGCTGGAAAGACCATTGCCAGAAATGAGTTTTCTATCGAGGCAATGGTCGAAGGGAATTTTCAGGTTTACCAATCTCTTTAGGAGGTGCGTTGATGTGTGGAATTGCCGGGGCTTTTCTTCGCCAGGGTGAAGTGGATCGGAATGTGCTGGCGTCTGCGGCTAAGGCGATAGCGCATCGAGGCCCGGATGGACAGGGGTTTTTCCAAGAAGGCCAGGTTGGGCTAACTCATGTCCGGCTCTCAATTATCGATCTGGAAGGGGGCGCGCAGCCACTTTTTAGCGAAGACGAGAACCTCTGTTTGGTGGCAAATTGTGAGGTCTACAACTACCTGGAATTGAAAGCCTCCCTCGTAAATCAGGGTTACCACTTCCGCACTCACTCTGATTGTGAACCGATCTTGGCTGCTTACCAACATTATGGTGAGGATTTTCTACAGCAGTTGAAGGGGATGTATGCCTTTGCACTCTATGATCGCAAGAGAGAGAGACTACTGATTGCCCGTGATCGATTGGGCATCAAACCCTTATTCTTACAGCAAGATGAGAGAGGTGTTTTTTTCGCCTCTGAGTTAAAAGGGTTGTCGGCAATCAGCGGTAAGCGCCCACCTATTAACCCTGCTGGATTGGTACAGTATCTGCAAAACAATTTCAGTTCACAGCAAACGACTCTGCTACAAGGTGTTGATCGCGTATTGCCGGGCGAGGCGATTCTCATCGAGAAGGGGGAGATTGTTAGGCGCTGGCAATACTGGAAGCCCAATCATGTGACTCCCATCCAGGGCAGTGAGGGCGAGTTACAGCAGCAGTTTGACTATCTGATGGATGAGGTGATGAAGATTCACCTGCGTTCTGATGTGCCGTTTGGCCTGTTTCTCTCTGGTGGTGTGGACTCTGCTGTCTTGTTGGCGATGCTGGATCGATACGCGGATGGACCGATCTCTACCTACTCTGTTGGTTTTCCTGGGACAAGTGTTGCCAATGAATTGAATGCTGCTGGCGAAATTGCCAAGCGTTTCAATACCCGGCACACCGTACTGGAACTGCATGAGCAGGATTTGTTACAGGCGCTTCCTCATGCCATCTGGGCGGCAGATGAATTGATGGGGGACTATGCCAACTTACCGGTCTCATTGTTAGCGCAACGTGCGGCGCAGGATCTTAAGGTGGTCTTTTCCGGCGAGGGGGGAGATGAGGTCTTTGCGGGTTATGCGCGTTACCGCATGCCGGCGCCGAAGCGCATCATCAAGCAGCTGCGTTATCCTGGCTCGGGTGGTTTTCGTATGAGTAAAACCTTCAAGTCGCCTTGGGAGAAAGCCTTATTTGGACCTGCATTATTGGACCAGCGGGATGCTTGGTCACGGCCCTTTATCGATAGTTGGCAGAGTCTGCCAAGTGAGTGGCCGCGGATGTCGCGGATGCAGGCCGTCGATATACAGAGTTGGTTAGCTGACGATCTATTGGTGAAAGCTGACCGTATGCTGATGGCTTGGGGAGTAGAGGGGCGTGTCCCTTTCCTTGATCACCAAATTGTGGAATTTGGTCTGGCGTTACCACCTGAATTAAAGGTGCAGGGGAAGAGTGGCAAAGCCTTTTTACGCCGCTGGGCAGAGCAATATCTGCCCAAGGAACATCTTTGGAGTAAGAAACAAGGGTTCAGCGTACCGGTCCGCGATTGGTTAACCGGGCCTTTGTTGACCCCTTTGGAGCAATGTTTGCCAGAGCATCCTGGAATTAAAGAGTGGTTTAACCCTGCAGGTATCCGGCAGTTGTTTGTGCGTCAGCGAGAAAAAGGCGACGTGACTCAGCCATTGTGGCGACTGTGGCAATTTGCTATTTGGTATAGTTTGTTTATTGAAGGGGATGGATCTATGCCGGAGGCGGCCTGCGATCCAGTGGCCTATATCGTTTAAGATCTCCCGGTGATGCTTTAAATTAAGCTTAAAGATCGGTTAAGCAAAACCTCCACAGACTTTAGGAATTGAGATGAGTAAATCGCTGCACATAATCGGTAGTCGCCTACTAGGTGGTGCTGAGAGTTTCTATATGCGTCTGATACGGGGATTGCAGGAGGCTGGGGAGCAGACCATTGCTATCAATCGTCCAAATAGTCTGGTGGCCAGGGAGTTGCACGGCATTATTCCTCAGTATCATGCCAAGATGAGTAGTCAGTGGGATCTCTTCTCGCGTATGGCGATTAATAAGACGATAAAACGGGAGCAACCTGATATCGTTCAGACCTATATGACGCGAGCTACCGTATTAACCCATATTCCTATAGAGAAAGGGCCGGTGCACATTGCACGCCTTGGTGGTTTTTACAATATCAAGCGTTTTCGCCACGCCCATGCCTGGATCGGCAATACCAAAGGGATATGTGATTTCCTGATAGCGGGTGGCCTGCCTGCGGATAAGGTCTTTTATATTGGTAATTTTGTGGGTGATACACGCCCATCCGAAGAGGTAGATATCAAACAACTGCGTCTGACTTATGGTATTCCTGAGGAGGCATTGGTGATATTCGCGCTGGGGCGTCTAGTACAGAAAAAGGGATTTGATACCCTTGTACAGGCATTGGCACAGTTACCAAGTGAGCTTCAGGGAAGGCCGGTTCATTTGGTCATCGCGGGTGATGGCCCAATGGCGGAGGCATGGAAACAGCAGGCGGCCGCATTGGATTGTGGTGATCGTATCCATTGGGCGGGATGGCAGACCGATGCCAGCGGTTATTTTAATATGGCAGATCTGTTTGTCTGTCCTTCCCGGGAAGAGCCATTGGGGAATGTGATTCTGGAAGGATGGGCATACCGAAAACCAGTGGTATCCACCGCGACAATGGGCGGGGTAGAGCTGATCACGGATGGTCAGGATGGTCTCTTGGTACCTATCGATGACACAAAAGCGATGGCGAATGCCTTGCAACGTTGTTTAGCCGATGAGGCGTATCGTCAGGCACTGGCGGAGGCTGGCTATGCCAAGGTGAATGCCCACTTTACCAAGCAGGCAATCGTGTCACAGTATCAGGATCTCTATCGACAGTTAGCAGGCTAGTCCTGGTAAGGATCGGAACCACCAATCCATTTGCGTTTAAAGCGCTTATGAACCCAGAAATATTGCGCTTTGTTGCGACGGATCTGCGCTTCAAAAATCTGGTGTATCCGAGTCGTATCGGCAACTTCATCATCCGTCGGGAAATCTTCCAAGGGCGGTAACAGCGTTAGCTTGTATCCACTGCCATCGGATTTGCGGATGGATACAAAGGGGATGACTGCTGTTTTGCTCAGCTTGGCAATTCGCGAAGTGCCAGTATTGGTGGGAGCCTCTACACCAAAGAAGGGGACTAACGCGGAACCTTTACCTTCATACTGCTGATCCGGTGCATACCAAACGATTTTGTTCTCTTTAAGGGTACGAATCAGTCCACGAATATCATCACGGGAAATCAGACTGTCCAGATAGCTTTCACGTCCACGTCGCATGACATATTCAATCACCGGATTTTCATGAGGACGGTACATACTGCGAATAGGCAGATCAGTTTGTGTCGCCAGGAGATGGCCACTGATATCCAGCGTGGTGTAGTGTGCGCCCAGCAGCAATGCACCACGGCCCTTTTCGATTGCCTTCTCCAGGTGTTCCATTCCTTCAATCTCTGTCAATCGTGCCAGGCGCGCATTACTGGCCCACCAGCTAAGCCCCAGTTCGAATACCATGATGCCCATGGAGGTAAAGTGCTCTTTGAGAAGGCTCCCCCTTTCTGAGTCCGTGAGTTCAGGAAAACAGAGTTTCAGATTGGTAGCGGCGACTTGGCGGCGGGATTTGCCAACGTGGTACATCAGCGTGCCAAGCAAGCCACCCAGCTTTAATTGCAGGGAAAATGGCAGTAGGGTGAGTAGACGTAATAGTGCAAGCCCCAGCCATATTGGCCAATATTTAGGGTGTATGGGGGGACGATTGGAATGACTGGATTTGTTCACAGGATCTTTTGCAGTTCTAACAGCTTGTTAAGTGACAGTTGTGGTAGTATACCACCCAGTTTAATGAGTAGTGGATAATTGCATGGCGATCGATATCCCATCGCTGATTGGCGAACACCGTGAAGCATTGGCCTGTGTAGAGCGGATGCAAGATACCATACAGCAGGCCATCGCGCTGCTAGAGCAAACACTGGCAGCTGGGAACACCGTCTATGTCTGCGGTAACGGCGGATCTGCCTCAGATGCCCAGCACTTTGCTGCAGAGTTGACCGGGCGTTTTGAAAAGGACCGCCAAGGTTATGCGGCTGTGGCATTGACCACCGATTGCTCTGCTCTCACCTCTATCGGTAATGATTACGGTTTTGATTATGTCTTTTCCCGTCAGCTCTCTGCACTGGGCCGGGAAGGGGATCTATTGATTGGTTTGAGCACTTCCGGTAATTCAGCCAATGTGATCAAAGCGGTGGATCAAGCTAAATGTGCGGGAATTAAAACCATCGCCCTACTGGGTAAAGATGGTGGCCAACTCAAATCGATGGTTGATGTAGCATTGACCATTAATGTATCTCGTACCGCGCGTATTCAGGAGATGCATATCCTGCTACTCCACATGTTCTGTGAACCTTTTGAGCAGATGATTTAGATGAAACTCCACATTCCCCATTTTGAGAATGCGTCAGTATTGGTAACCGGTGACTTGATGTTGGATCGATACTGGCAAGGGTCGACGTCACGCATTTCCCCAGAAGCGCCAGTGCCGGTAGTGAATGTGAAAAACAGTGAACTACAGGCCAGAGCGGGTGGTGCTGGTAACGTGGCGATTAATATTGCGGCTTTGGGGGCTCGGGCTGCTGTTGATGGATTAGCTGGCAATGATGAGTCTGGCCGGATTATGCAGGAGCAGCTGACTGAGGCAGGCGTGACATGTCGCTTTGTGCTTTCAGAGAGTGTGCAGACTATTACCAAACTGCGGGTATTGAGCCGTCACCAGCAGCTACTGCGTCTCGACTTTGAGGAGCCGCTACACAGCCTGGTTGATGATTCCCTACTCAAGCGCTTTGACGAAGGTTTAGCAGATTGTAACGTCGTGGTACTGTCTGATTATGCAAAAGGCACCCTGGCCCACGTACAACCTCTGATTCAGGCAGCCAATAAAGCAGGAAAGCCGGTGCTGATCGATCCCAAGGGAACGGATATGCGAAAGTATCGGGGTGCCACATTGTTGACCCCAAATCTTTCAGAATTCGAGGCGGTAGTGGGCCACTGCGATAGCGATGAAGTTCTGGTAAGTAAAGGGGAGGCGTTGCGAGATGAGCTGCAACTGCAGGCCCTGTTAATTACTCGTAGCGAAAAAGGGATGACCCTACTACATAAGGGACACGATCCTCTCCACCTGCCTACACTGGCCCGTGAGGTGTATGACGTGACCGGTGCAGGTGACACCGTCATCTCTACTTTGGCCGCAGCTTTGGCAGCAGGACAGCCCTTGGCAGAGGCGACCGCGCTGGCCAATCTGGCAGCGGGGATTGTCGTGGGTAAGCTGGGTACTGCGACCGTCAGTGTGGCGGAATTGCGAGAAGCGATTCTTGCTGATCACCAGACTGAATCCACTATTGAAACAGGGATGCTGGATGAGGAGAGCCTTAGCCATGTGGTGCAGCGAGCCAAAGATCTGGGCGAGCGTATCGTGATGACGAATGGCTGTTTTGACTTGCTGCATGCCGGTCATGTCTCCTATCTGGAAAAGGCCAAAGCCTTGGGGGATCGTCTGATTGTCGCGGTAAATAGCGATGAATCAGTACGTGGTCTTAAGGGGGATTCCCGTCCCATCGTTCCCCTGGAACAAAGAATGACAGTACTGGCTGCGCTACGCAGCGTGGATTGGGTGGTGCCATTCTCCGAAGAGAC
Organism: Thiohalomonadales bacterium; assembly: GCA_050295955.1. GTDB lineage: Bacteria > Pseudomonadota > Gammaproteobacteria > RBG-16-57-12 > RBG-16-57-12 > JAFLJP01. The sequence continues at coordinate 64,544 of JBNKQQ010000024.1, read as the reverse complement.
CCCTGAACGGCTGATTTGTCACCTGCTGCCCGATGTGTTGGTGAAAGGGGGCGATTACAAGGTGGAAGAGATCGCTGGCCATCAATGTGTACAGGACAACGGTGGTGAGGTTAAGGTGCTACACTTTGCAGATGGGTGTTCTACCAGTAGTATTGTGGAACGGATTCGGACACAAAAATAATTATCAGGAGCGTACGGGTGCGCGCCCTCTACTCACTACTTTTTGTTGCGGCATTACCGCTTATTCTTATTCGTCTTCTGCTTCGTTCCCGTAAGGCACCCGCTTACCGGGAACGTATACTGGAGCGCTTCGGGTTTGGGCGTCGCTCCACTACACCTACCATTTGGATCCATGCAGTCTCCGTGGGCGAGGTACAGGCCTCCCGGCCATTGATAGGCCGTTTGCAGCAGTTTTATCCTCATCACCATATCCTGATCACCACCATGACGCCTACCGGTGCAGAGCGAGTGGAGCAGATCAAGGGTAATGTTCACCATCGTTACGTTCCCTATGACACTCCTGGTTGTATCAAGCGCTTCTTGGCGAGAGTGCAACCCAAGATGTTGATCGTGATGGAGACGGAAATCTGGCCTAACATGCTGCACTATTGTAAAAAACAGCGTATTCCCACCATGTTGGCGAATGCCCGCATGTCAGAAAAGTCGGCACAAGGCTACGCTCGCTTTGCCACATTGGTGGAGGAAGCATTAAGTAACTTTAGTCAGATTGCAGTACAAAACCGCGATGATGAAGAGCGGTTGATTATGTTGGGTGCCGATCCCGCACATATCCATGTTACGGGCAGTCTGAAGTTTGATTTTCATCCCCCCCGGGAGTTGGCCAATGAGGCGGGAGAGCTGCGTAAACAGCTTGGGGTGTTACGTAAAGTGTTCATTGCAGCCAGTACTCATAAGGGGGAAGATGAGCAGATCCTGGATGCTTTTGAGCAGATTCGTCGACATCTGCCCGAGACGCTATTGATTCTGGTGCCACGTCACCCAGAGCGATTTGATGATGTAGCGGAGCTCTGTATTAATCGAGGCTTAAAGCTGGTAAGGCGCAGTCAAAAACAGCCATGCCATGATGAAGTGCAGATCTTTCTTGGGGATAGCATGGGCGAGTTGATGCTGATGTTTGCCGCTTCAGATGTCGCCTTTGTGGGCGGTAGTCTGGTTCCCACCGGTGGACATAACTTGCTGGAACCTGCCTCGCTAGGATTGCCTGTACTAACCGGTCCCCATATGTTCAATTTCGCTGAAATACACCGTCTGTTGCAACAAGGTGAGGCCGCCATTGAAGTGGAAACACCTGCTCATCTGGCACGAGAAGTCATTGCCCTATTTAAGGACGATGCGTTACGTGAATCCATGGGTGAAAATGGCAAGCGATTGGTGGAGGAGAACCGCGGCGCGCTGGATAAAGTTGCAATACTGGTCGAGTCAGAGATGAAGAAGCGGTCTGCTTAAATCTCTTTCACGAAAAGGTGTTATTCCATTCGCTCCAGATTGGCCGGTGATCACTGATGTGATACTGCGTAAATTTTGTAAAGTGCACAGGATGATTACGCCAAATATCGGTAAACAGCACCTTATCAAAATCAAAGACACCGCTTATGCCAGTAAATTTATTATTAGTATGTTCTGGATGGAAGGCGATCTGATCATAATGATCGGTTCCCGCCAGGTTTGAGCCCATTTTACTGCCGTGAGTGGTTGGTTGCATTCCATAGGCGAGCAGCTGTTTTCCCACCCGATCCGTCATATTGGCCTTAGGGGTATTAAAGTCACCAATTAATATAATGTCTTGGTCAAAGGTGCGCTCAGACTTTTTGGTCACCCGGGTATGTGCCCAGTGAGCTAGGTTGAAGACCTCCGCGATTCTTTTCAGGTAACCCCGTTTTCCACTGCCAAAAATGATATGGACATTGGCCAAGGTAAAATTGAATTGCCCAGATCTGAATGAGGCCAGATAGGGATTACGATTAAAGCCGCTAAATTTTGCTTCAGTATTTTTGTTATCGTATACAACGGTAATGCTTTTGCTTTCCCTTTTTGGCACTACTAATTCCGCAGCTAGCTGCAACCGCTTTACACGATTGGTGTCGTAGATAAAACCCAGCCTCTCATCATTCCCAGCACGGTCGGTGATCATGTAATCATAATTTCCACCAAGGAGGTGAACGAGATCGCGAAACTGACGAAAGTTATCTTTTATCTCCTGCACTGCAATTAAGTCAAAAGGGCGGAGAATTTCAGCCATCAATACCAAGTCACTAGTGGTTCTTTGCTGCTTATTATCACCGAGATTGCATAGATTCCATGAAGCAAGAAGCATATTATCAGGCTTCTTCTCCGGGATTCCCCGATGAATTTGATGGCGCCGGATTTTTTGAATCTCATCATCCAGATCATATTCATAGTCTGGGCCAGAGTAACTGATTGCAGGCATCTTACTCTCCTTGTTTAGGATGTGGCTTATTAAATGATTATAGAGTGATGAGAATATATTTAATGCTCAATTTTTATACTGTTAATAGCGCTGCTTTGGCTCAGATGACAACTTTCCCTTTCCATATGTGTTTATGGGAGTTATGTTTGATAGAGAGTTATTTAAAAATAGCGAGAGGATAGGATGATGGACGTCAAAGAGATGGCGTTTCTAGTGGGGCTGCTGTTGGGATGTATGGTGCTGGTCTCCGTCTGCTGGGTGTGGATCCGTAAGCAGGTATTGGGCGTTGGCGGTGGCGTACTTAGCTTTTTCGGTGTATTGCTGGTCGGTCTTTCAGTTTGGAGTGGTGCCAGTGTCGAAGTGTCCGCTGACGGTTTTCGCGCTGAGTTTGAACGGTTGGAAGAGCAGGTAACTCAGGTAGCACAAAAGAGTGAAAAGCTGAGTGATGAGGTGAAGGTGGTGGCTGAAACCAACAAAGCCATCAGCAAAGAAGTAAGGCTGGCCGCAGAAAATATCAATGTTAATCGCAGCCAATTTCTACAACTAACCAACACGCTGAATGAGAAGCGGGTATTGAATCCAGTACAGGTTCGCTCCCTGAGTGAGCCTATTACCCGCTTACCAAACTTGGACACCCGTAACTTGGATGTACTGATCAATCGTATGGAGCAGTAAATAAGCGATGTAATGGATTTACTGCAGTGAATTGTACTAAATAAGTTGTCACAGCCTGCATCAATAAAAAGCCACCATAGAATGACATCTGTGGTGGCTTTTTATTTATAAGAAGATAAAGCACTCATTGTGACTATTAAAGCATCCATCCTCAATTACCCCTTTATATTTGGTGTATAAGCAAGATAATTCCTACAGCCTAATAAGACAAATCTGAATAGGTTGTGCCCATGCATGCAGGTAAAATCCATCTGTTTTTTATTAATTTTTAATATATGGATATCTGTATGAAAATGAAGGTCAGCTATGCATGGCTGGTTGCTTTGTTTGTTTTGTGTCTCTCAACACATGCAAATGCGACTACTTATAATGGCTCATTAACCGGTAATTTTGATGTTAGCCCTACCGGTGCAGCAAGTTATTCAATTCCTATTGAAGTTCCTCCCGGTATCAATGGCTTACAGCCAGGGATTTCTCTTAATTACAACAGTCAAGGGGGAAATGGACTCTTGGGTGTTGGCTGGAGTTTAGGTGGACTCTCATCGATAACCCGTTGCGGAAAAACAATCGAACAAAATGGTGAAGTGGCTGGAGTTAAATTTGATAGCTCTGATCGTTTCTGTTTGGATGGGCAGCAGCTTTTTGCTGTTTCTGGTGCATATGGGGCTTCCGGCACAGAATACAGAACTGAAATTGAATCTTACTCAAGAGTCATTTCTTATGGCACTTACAATAATGCACCACAATATTTTGAAGTTATAGATAAATCGGGTCGTATTTTTGAATATGGTGGTATGCCTATTGCCATAAAGAATCAATCAAACGGTCAAGTTTACTCATATGTTTGGCCAGTGACTAAAATCTCTGATCGCTTTGGTAATCAGATAATTTATAACTATACCCAAAATCGTGATGAAGGCTATTATCATGTTAGCCAGATAGACTATGCAGAGGGAAATACTTCGTTAATTTTTGATTATGAAAATCGCAGTGATATTTTCACTGGATTTACTGCAGGTGCCAAAATAAGTACGCCGTTTAGGCTTAAGGGAATAAGAGTTCAGCACAATCTATCTGAGATAAGGGCATATACTGTTTCATATGTTAATAGCTATTCTACTAATAGAAGTTTAATTCAATCCATTGCTGAATGTGCTTATGGTGTATGTAAGGACCCTGTAAAGATAAAGTGGGAATCTGTAGAAAATACATCGCTTCCTTCCTTTGAAACTCCACAGCTTAAAATTAATGCTGGGGCTGCTGGCGGTGCAAACCCATATGGATTTGAAGGTAGGCATGAAAGCTATGCCGATGTAAATGGTGATGGGAGACAAGATAAATTATGGGTTCCATCTGGTCGGCATGATTTATATGTTGCATTAGCTTCTGATAATGGCTTTTCGACGCCTAAAATATGGTTGGCAGCAGGATCGGCAGATGGTGCTAATCCGTATGGATATAATAGTTGGCATGAACATTATGGTGATGTGAATGGTGATGGCTTAGCGGACAAAATCTGGGTTCCCTATGGTAGGCAAGAGCGTTATGTCGCGCTATCAACCGGTACCTCTTTCTCAACGCCGACAATATGGCTTGGTGAGGATCCATCAACATATTCAAAGCCATATGGTTTTGAAGGGCGGCATGAAGCGGCCATTGATATAAATGGTGATGGCCTTGTCGACTTTGCATGGGTGCCATCTGGTCGACATGATCTTTACGTTGCTTTATCAATGGGTAATGGTTTTTCCACGCCAACAATTTGGATTGCCGCTGGCGCTGCAGATGGTGCTAATCCATATGGATACATTGGTAGGCATGAACAGTATGTAGATGTGAATGGTGATGGTCTGCTAGATAAGTTATGGGTGCCATACCAGAGGCATGATCTATATGTGGCATTAGGTAACGGAAATGGTTTTTTAGCTCCCCAGATATGGTTAGCCGCGGGTTCAGCAGATGGTGCTAATCCGTATGGATACAATGGTTGGCATGAACATTATGGTGATGTGAATGGTGATGGCTTAGCGGACAAAATCTGGGTCCCCTATGGTAGGCAAGAGCGTTATGTAGCACTATCAACAGGCACCTCTTTCTCAACGCCGACAATATGGCTTGGTGAGTATCCATCAACATATTCAAAGCCATATGGTTTTGAAGGGCGGCATGAAGCAGCTATTGATGTAAATGGTGATGGTCTTGTTGACTTTGCATGGGTGCCATCTGGTCGACATGATCTTTATGTTGCGTTATCAACGGGTAATGGTTTCTCGACGCCAAAAATTTGGATTTCGGCGGGTTCTGCGGGGGGGGGGAACCCCTATGCTTACAATAGTTGGCACGAAGGTTATCCTGACATAAATGGTGATGGATTACCTGATAAGGCTTGGGTTCCTTATGAGAAACATGATTTGTATGTCTCACATGGTAGCGCAGGTCGGGACCAAGTCATTAGTATTGAGTCTGGCTCCAGTGTAAGAACAGATATTCAATATACGACAATAACGGATGATGCAGTCTATACAAAGTACAATACCCAAACATATCCCTATTCCATTCGTGATTACCAAGGATCAATGTATGTTGCTTCCAATTATTCTATAAGTAATGGAATAGGGGGGCAAAATACATATTCATATCATTATGAGGGTGCAAAGATAAATGTGAAAGGTCGAGGCTTTCTTGGCTTTGCCAAAACATCGATAACAAATCAGCAGAGCAATACAACAGTAAACACCTATTATCGTCAGCAAACTATGCCTTCTGACTATTGGGCCAATGGCTTGGTGAATAAAACTGAGACCATTGTTAACGGTAAATTAGTTGGGAAGAACGTTAATACATGGCTGAGTATTAACTCAGACAAAGGCCGGCCTTACCCATATCTAAGCCAATCTATTTCCACTGCCTATGAGCCTGCAAGTGGAGGGAAGATCTCTGAAGATACCACTAATAACTACAATATTAATCTTTATGGGATAGTTGGTCGAAGCGTAACGACGTTACTTGATGGTTCCTTCACAACCCAAGAGAACACTCCGTGTGCTGCTGATACGGCAAACTGGATATTTAATATCTGTACCTCGATGGTCTCTTCTACACCATCTAGTCTGGTGGCAGGAAGTTATGCTTTACCAGTGACGGATAGAACAGACTTTACTTACTATCCTGGTACTGGAGCACTATGGACTAAGACCAGTCAAGTCGGTACCAATGTTGAGCGTACAGAGACCTTTACCTATAACAACTATGGCAATCAGAACTCTCATAAAATTGAAGGTCGTGATGGTACCGCTACTGGAAACATTGTCGCGAGAACGACATCAACAAGTTATAGCTATACGCCGACTCAGTTAACAATTACTACAACCAACCCCCTGTTGCAAACATCATCAATGGTGATTGATAGAGCGACGGGTAATACGGTTTCTCAGGTCGGAATCAATGGCATTACGACCTCTTGGCAGTATGATGCTTTTGCGCGGAAGATTCGAGAGAATCGTGCTGATGGAACGTATACCCAGTGGGAATATCTCTCCTGTGATCCGGGTGTTTATTGTGGTCAATACGATAAGTTTTATGTCAAATCATCAGGTTCTGGCAAGCCTATCAAGATGGTTCACTATGATACTCTTGGTCGACAAACCTCAAGCCATGTACAGAACGTGGATGGTGAGTATGTTCATCAATACAAGGTGTATGACAATTTAGGCCGTGTCACCAAAGAGTCACGCAATGAGTTTGATGGTCCGGTTATCTATTGGAAACAATATATCTATGATAGCTATGGCCGCCTCAGCAAGATGTTATTGCCAGGTAATACGAATGTCGCTAATCCTGACGAGGTAATGATCTATTACCCATTTGTATCTGGCCAAGGAGTAAAAACAGCAACCACTCGCTATCGCAAAGGGAATAATGGCACCACTGCCTTGACCTCGGTGCAGTACAAGAGCTCTTCGGGTAAGTTGCTACAAAGTATCGATAGCAACAATAACGCGAATCGTTACTACTATGATGGCTTTGGTCGCCTTATGGAGACGGTAGATCCTTACCAAAATCGAGTCACCTATCAATATAATGCGCAAGGTAATAAGATTGGAGTTGACGATCCTAATCTTGGCGCGTGGAGCTATCGCTATGACTCGCTGGGTTTACTCAGAAGCCAAACCGATGCCAAGAACCAAACCATCACTATGAGCTACGATACGCTCAATCGCTTAAAGACTCGCTCGGAAACGACCGGAGGAACTACCACTTGGTATTACGATACCGCCGCTGGTGCAGGAAAAGGCAAGCTGCACAAAATGGTGAGAGGTAGTGATAACTATCAAGAGATCTATGCCTACGATAATTTGGGTAGAGCATCATCAGTAACCACTAAATTGGATGGTGTGGATTATGTAGTGACCAACCAATACGACAATTTGAGTCGGCTACAGTATGTGACCTATCCCGCATCGGGGAGCTCTGGTCGTTTCAAAACTCAAAATGTCTATAGTGCAACCGGCTTCTTAACCGATGTGAAGGAAGTTGGCTCTGGCTATACTTTTTGGTCGCGTGTCAGCACCAATGCCAATGGCAATGTGACCTGGGAAGCGCTGGGTAATGGCTTAAGTACTGTGCGAGAATTCCATCCCATCAGTGGGGCGCTGGCGTCTATTACCACCGGAGCGAGTGCCCAGATTCAGTATCTGGAATATGACTTTGATAATCTGGGCAATCTAGAAGCCCGTTATGACTATAACCAAAAATGGTTGGGGCAAACCGGTGTTACTGAAACGTTTACCTATGATGCGCTTAATCGATTAACCAATGCCACCATCAATGGCACTACCGCGAAAAGTTATCAATATGATGCGGTGGGGAATATTCAATACAGTAGTGATCTAGGCAGCTACATCTATGGCCAAAATGGTGCCGGTCCCCATGCAGTGACCTATGTGCAGGGTGCAAGCCTCAGTTACGATGCCAACGGCAACATGATTAATGGCCGAGGGAGAGTGGTTAACTACACCTCGTATAATAAGCCTTCGCTGATTACCCAAGGTACAAACAGTACTGCGTTTACCTATGGGCCTAACCGTAATCTGTATAAGCAAGTAGCGGTAACCTCCCAAGGTACGACGACCAGCCGCTATGTGGGCAAGCTGTTTGAGCAGGTGAATAAGCCCGGAGGCACGATTGAGTATCGTAATAACGTTTACGCAGGCAGTAAGTTGGTGGCGGTACACACTCGTAAGAGTAATGCGGCAACTACCTTACGCTACTTCCATACCGATCACTTAGGGTCTATCTCTGTCATTACCAAAGAGAATGGGCAAATTGCAGAACGCTTTAGCTATGATCCATTTGGCAAACGCCGTGATGCGCAATGGAATGATGGTTATGTGGCATTGATGACATCCGGTATCACCGGGCTAGCTTATACCAAGCATAAGTCGTTAGACAATGTTGGGCTGATTCATATGGGGGGGCGGGTATATGATCCAGAACTAGCGCGTTTCCTAAGCGCTGATCCTAGAGTCGCTTATCCCGCTAGTACGCAAGGATGGAATCGTTATTCCTACACTGACAATAATCCGCTATCTCGTGTTGATCCGTCAGGTTATAGCTGGTTGAGTAAGAAGTGGAAAAGTTTGAGCAATGATGTAAAGACTGTAGTTGCTACAGTTGTTCAGGCAATTGACCCTATTACTGGATCTGCGATGATGGCTCAAACTAAGGATGGAAGGAATATATTAGCTGTTCAGGCGGGTGTTGCGACGTGTGCGATGAGCGCTGGTGCCTTATGTGCAAAAGGTATTGCTATGTCATACGGGATGTACAAAGCAAATAGGGCGTATTCTAATGGAGCTAGTATTGAAGATTCGTTGAAATATGGTGCTGCACATGGCTTGCGTGCATACAGTATCTTGTCACCAGTAATGGGAGGGTATGCGAATGCTGTGAGTATGTATGCTAGAACGCAAAGTGCCGCTTGGGCTGCTGCATCTGTTGCCTCTTCTATTGTAGATTACCGGCTGAATAGCTATTTCAGTAATAAATTAGCTAAAGAGGTAGCACGTCATGGTGTTTCTATGACCGAGTTAAATATAGGGTTGCTTGCAATATCTGGTATGGGAAATGCCATGCTTGGATCGAGATTTAACGCGACTGAGGGGCATATGGGAGGGTTTTGCACTAGAGCTGCATATTGTGGGAGCTTTATATTTGATGTGGCGGATGTTGCTCTGGCCTACCAAGGGCTTCCAAATGCTTCAAGTTTACATTATATGTTTACTTCATGGGGCACTCCACTAACTGGACACAGCTTAGGAGCTTTAGATGCTTCAAATCTTGTAGCTTCCGGAGCTGCTCCGTATGCTGAAGTACACTCGCTTCCATTTGGGGCAGGTGCGACACTAAATGTTGACGTAACGAATAAAGCTTTTGACCCCGTTAATGGAGGTTTTTTGGGGTCAATATTTAACTTGCACGCCAACGTTATTCCAGGGGGGAATCATTTTGATGATACCTATCCTATGTATGGGATATGAGATTCTTTATATACGCTATATCCTATAGGGTCGAAGTAGTTTAAATCAATAATCAGGGCTGATAAAAAATCAGCCCTTTTTATTATCAGATTAAAATTATCTCTTATGTGGTTGGGCTTTTCTCTGCCTCTTTGTAGGGGATGTTGGGAATATTTGTAGTTGCAATAAAAAATAAAAGCCGCTGTGGACATTTCATCCACAGTGGCTTTTTTATTGATACAAAGCTTTAAAGACTACTCATTCACCCAGTCATGGGGCTGTAGGTAGTAGTCATACAGCTCTGCTTCTGGAGTCCCTTTTTCCGGCTTCCAGTCATAGCGCCATTTTACCAGTGGTGGCAGGGACATCAGGATTGATTCGGTACGCCCGCCAGTTTGTAGGCCGAACAGGGTACCGCGGTCGAATACCAAGTTGAACTCTACGTAGCGGCCACGACGGTAGAGTTGGAAGTCGCGCTCACGCTCTCCGTAAGGTGTCTCTTTGCGACGTGCAACGATGGGGCGATAGGCCTCGATGTAGGCATTACCGATACTTTTCATCAGTGCGAAGCAGTGATCAAAGCCACCTTCATTCAGGTCGTCGAAGAAGAGGCCACCAATACCGCGAGGCTCATCACGGTGTTTTAAATAGAAGTACTTGTCACACCACTCTTTATAGTCTTGATAGACATTTTCACCAAAGGGGTCACAAGCGGCTTTGGCTTTTTTATGCCACTCGATGCAGTCCTCTTTGTTTCCATAATAGGGGGTGAGGTCGAAGCCACCACCAAACCACCAGATAGGCTCTTCGCCCTCTTTGCGGGCGATGAAGAAGCGTACATTGGCATGTGAGGTAGGTACGTAAGGGTTGTTGGGGTGGATTACCAGAGAAACTCCCATTGCTTCAAAATCACGACCTGCTAGTTCTGGGCGGTGGGCGGTTGCTGAGGCAGGGAGTTGATTGCCGGTAACGTGGGAGAAGTTAATGCCCGCTTGTTCGAATACTTTGCCGCCGGTGAGTACCCGGGTACGTCCGCCGCCACCTAAGTGGCTATCCCGTTGCCAATTATCTTCAAAGAAGGTAGCCTCGCCATCTTCCGCTTCGATACCCGCGCAGATACGATCTTGCAGATCGAGTAGAAAACTTTTTACTTGTTCAATATCCGGTGTGCTCATGGAGATTTTTATTACCTTTTTGGGTTGGTGACTCAAGTTTACCGATAGATTACCTAATACATGTATCGATTGCGAGCCAAAATGGTGCGTGATTTGCCGCATTTGCGTGTGAAATAGCGCATGGTTATTTTGTGGAATATCTGTAACATATTGTTAATAAAGAAAATTAAAAGTTGGCACGGTGATTGTATTATATTAATTGTCGCGACACAGTGTGAACCCCCCTCCGGCAGATGCCAACACACTGTGAGCGCGATAAGATTTATTGCATAGCAATGATTCTTCTCCTACTTACTTATATAAGGTCATGTACTACCCCCATAGTGCATGGCCTTTTTTTTTGCCTAAGTGAAGCCTGATTATTTTTATTTCAGATGAGTTTTTTAGTATGAGAATTGAGCTTGTCAGCACATAGTGGTATGTGTAGTATTTGCCGCATTATCTGAAGGGGTATAAGTCGCTGTATTTGAAAAATAATTTGTGAAATGCAGCACGATTGCGGGATATGCCGCACTGCTTTATTTTGACTAATTTAGTAAACTATTGATTTGCTAGGTTATTTGAAGTTGGCACGTTCTTTGTATTATATATAGCAGCTTCGAGTGGCTCCCCCTTCCTCCTCGGCATGAAGCCGCTTTCATTGCCACTCGAAGTTGAATTATTGCGAATGCAATGATTCTCCTCCTACTTTCTAGTATGAGGTCGGTGGCTCCCCCCAATTAGCTGCTGGCCTCTTTTTTTTGCCTGAAATTATTCGCTCAACGCACTTCGGATGAGCTGTTTGACCACTTGAGGGTCGAAGGGTTTGTCACAGATGCCGGATACGCCAGCTTGCTGAACGGCAGAGAGCCGACTGCCACTTTCTTCACTGGTTACCATGAGTACAGGGATTGAGCGTTGTGAACTGTGTTCGCGGATATAGCGGGTGAGCTGCTCACCGTCCATCTCCGGCATGTTGTAGTCGGTAACAACCAGATCGAAGTAGCTTTCATTCAGTTTTTGCGCACCCTCAATACCGTTTTTAGCCGTGGTAATGTTTTCGATCCCCAGATTAGCGAGTACTCGGCTGATATGGCGTCTAGCCGTGGAGCTATCATCCACAACTAGAACGGATAGGTTATCCACATCAATATCTGCCAGAGCATCTTCATCCACGCAAATATGGTCGAGTGTCGAGTTGAGGGCACGCTTGAGATCAGTGATGTCGAAGGGCTTGGGGAGAATCGCTACTACGCCTGCTTGGCGGAGGGGGTCCAGTTCAGCGAAGGAGGTCTGGCTGGAGATTAACATGAAGGGAACGTCACACAGCTTTTCTGAACTTCGCATGGTTTGTACCAGCTTAGCCGCATCCGTATCGGGGAGATACATGCTGCTAATGACTAGGTCGGGGAGATTCTGCAACATGGACTGCAACGCCTCTTCGCCATTGCTGACAAATTCGAGTCGGTTGAGTTGCAGTTCATGGAGTTTGTCGCCAATGATTTTGGCTTGGGTACTGGAAGGTTCAACGATGAGTAGTGAAAGGTCACTAATGCTGAGTGATTTCATGGCCGATCCGTAGAGTGTTAACTCGGAATAGATCGGCCATTTCTGTGCACTCTTTAGGCGCGGATGCCATGTCCTTTGTTGAGTAACCAGAGGGCATAAAGATAGAGTCCGACAATAAAGATGCTAATCAGGCTGAAAGAGGCGATAGGTGCAATATCCGAGTTTCCCAGGATGCCGTAGCGGAAGCCATTCACCATATAGAGAATGGGATTCGCTAGTGAGACATCTTGCCAGAATTCTGGAAGCATGCTGATAGAGTAGAAGATCCCGCCCAGATAGGTGAGAGGGGTGAGTACAAAGGTCGGGATGATGGAGATATCATCAAAAGAGTTGGCATAGATGCCATTGATTAAACCCGCGATGGAGAAGAGGATGGCGGTGAGAACCGCAATACTGCAAGTGATCCCGTAGTGGGCGATATTTAGCTCACTGAAAAAGAGCGAGACAATGGTCACTGATAGGCCTACTACCAGCCCACGAGCCACGCCTCCTGCGACAAAGCCAAGTAGGATGACATAGTTGGGTAGCGGGGCAACAATCATCTCTTGAATGTGGTTTTGATATTTAGAGCTATAGAATGATGAGACCACATTGCTATAGGAGTTGGTGATGATGGCCATCAGGATCAGGCCAGGGACGATATAATCCATATAGCGGAATCCATCCATATCACCGATCTGTGAGCCAATCAGGTTACCGAAGATGATGAAATAGAGGGCAGTGGTAATCATTGGCGGCAGAATGGTCTGTAGCCAGATTCGAGAGAATCGCAGAATCTCTTTGATTAAAATCGTCTGAAATGCGATGTATTTCTCTTTAGCGGTCATAGCTTATTCACCATTGCTCTGATTAACCAGGCCCATGAATAGCTGTTCCAGGCGGTTGGTTTTATTACGCATGCTTAATACTTTGATGTTGTGTTGGCTGAGGTCTTCAAACAGTTTGTTAATGCCGATCTGCTTGTCGATGCACACCTCTAAAGTGGTTTCATCCAGGATGATAATATCGTGACCGGCTAATTCAGGTGTATAGTCAATGGGGTTTGCCAAATCCAGGACAAAAGCTTCTGCATTCAGTTGGTTAAGCAAATGCTTCATGCTGGTGTTTTCTACAATTTGACCTTGATCGATAATGGCAATATTGCGGCAAAGGCTCTCAGCCTCTTCCAGATAGTGGGTGGTGAGGATGATCGTCGTCCCTTCGCGATTAATCTGTTTAAGGAATTGCCACATGGAGTGGCGGATTTCGATATCTACACCAGCGGTAGGCTCATCCAGAATCAATAACTTAGGCTGATGTACCAATGCCCGTGCAATCATTAGACGGCGCTTCATACCGCCAGAGAGGTTGCGAGACATGGAGCTACGCTTTTCCCATAATCCCAACTGCTTTAGATACTTCTCTGCCCGTTGGGTGGCTGTAGTGCGGTCGATGCCATAATAACCCGCTTGGTTGATGACAACTTCAGCAACCGGCTCCCATACGTTGAAGTTAAACTCTTGGGGAACCAAGCCAATGCAGGATTTGGCTGCCTCTAGTTCGCTATCCAGATTGTGCCCAAAGATTTCCACTTGGCCGCCACTTTTGTTAACCAGAGAGCTGACGATACCGATGGTAGTGGATTTGCCTGCACCATTGGGGCCCAGTAAGGCGAAAAAATCCCCCTGCTGTACCTCCAGGTCAATACCGCTTAGTGCGGTGAAACCGTTCTTATAGGTCTTGCGCAGGCCTTGAATACGAAGTGCTGGGGTCATGATGAAATTGTCGAGTTAAATGAGGTGCCATTTTAACAGTTTTTCTTAGGATTATTGAGCACTGGTCGTTATTAATGTCGTATGGGGCGTGGTGGCAATTTTTTGCAATCGCGTGGGTGGTTAGCCATGCATTATTCCATTATCGAAAGGTTCCCGTGCAGACAACGGCGGGTTAACAGCGGCAAGATGTTCAATTGACGACTCAAGGAGGAGAAATGACGAAGGAGCGGTTGATTATTGTCGATGATGATAGCGACCTGCTATCCCTTTACACTCTTACCCTTGAACAGGCCGGCTACTCTGTCATCGCCACCTTTCCTTGCGCAGAACAAGCGATCGATTCACTTTCAACATTACAGCCTGATCTTGTATTGGTGGATATTGTTCTTGAAGGTGAGTTAGGTGGTCTGAATGCGGCTGAGATTATTCTGAATGAGTATAGTATTCCGGTCATTCTTTTGACTGGCGCTGACGACGAAGAGGCTTTTCAGCGGGCGAAGAAGCTGGGAGTCTATCACTATCTGGTAAAGCCCCTTAAGCCACGCGAGTTGGAAGTGGCGGTTGAATTGAGTCTATCTCTACATCATTCCGATTTGGAGGTCAGAAAGTTATTAGATGATAAGCGCCTGCTGGCCAATAACCTCTCCCGAGAGATCAATCGCATGACAACCTTTATTATGGCCGCCGCCAAAGTAAGGGAGCTGGATCGCTTGATGCTGGATGATGAGTTTCATGAATGGCATGAGATTTTTTATCTCTACTTGCGAGATCTACAAGAGCTGACCAATTCCAGCCATAGTGCCCTGGGGCATTTTGATGAAGAGGGTAATCTGCTTGAGATGGTCAGTAGTGATGAGGATCCTCTCCACGAATTGCTATTAACAACGCTTTTTCAAGGCATTGTGGATATTGAGCCAACCATTATTACCGATATTGAGGCGTTGAATATCGAAGGACGATGGGCTGGTGATGAAGAGCCTATTAGAGGATTGCTCTGTCAGCGTATACAAATCAATGGTAGTCCTCCTAGTTTTCTGTATGTAGCCAATAAGCCAATTGGTAGTGAATATGGCGATTTGGAGATGGAGATTGCTAGTCTTTATGCAAACGAATTGGAAAAAATTGTCAGCCGTCAACGTCTGTTAAATAGCCTGATGGAGAAAAATCGGGAGTTGGAAGATAAAGAGATTAGCTTGATCAACCAGCACTCTATTCTTGCAGACCTAATGGGGAGTGATTTGGAGAGCTGTGGCGACCTCAGTCTGGAATTAAAATCGCTGACTCGGGTAATTGGTCGCTCGTTAAAGGTGGACCAGGTTCTGATATGGATGTTTGATAGCCGAGGATTACCTGAGAGCTATTCGCGTTACTCTTCTTTGCAGGATGAGAATGAGTATAAAAGTGCATTAACCCCTCAGGATTACCCAAAAGGATTGCATAGTGAGTTGTTCAGCCAAGTATTGAACATTGCAGATACTGAAGAGTATCAGGGGTTGGAAGAGTTAAAAGTGAGCTATTACCGCCCTCAGGGAATTACCTCTGCCATGTATATACCGATTTGGACAGAGGGAACGACAGTGGGGGTGATCGCGCTAGAACAGTGCAATCGTGTGCGGGAGTGGCATGTTGATGAACACTATTTTGTGACGGCACTTTCTGAAATTATTTCCAATCACATGCTGCAGTGTGAACGTGCCAAAGTACAGTATGAGTTGGAACAGAGTTTGGCACAGTTACAAGAGGCACAACAGCAGCTACTACAATCTGAAAAGATGGCATCGATTGGGCAATTAGCGGCTGGTGTTGCCCATGAAATCAATAATCCTGTTGGCTATATTAACTCTAACATCGTCTCTTTGCGTGGCTACATTGGCGACCTTTTTCAAGTAATTGACAACTACCAACAGAAGCGTGAGCTATTGCCGGATGAGATACAGCAGGAGCTACAGACACTGGAGAAAAAACATGATCTGAATTTCTTGCGGGATGATATTCAGGATCTGTTAGGTGAATCATTGGAAGGCATCTCTCGGGTAAAACAGATCGTAAAAGATCTAAAGGATTTCTCTCATGTTGATGAGGCGGAGTGGCAGGAGGCCAATCTTCATGATGGCCTGGATAGCACGCTGAACATTGTTTGGAACGAGTTGAAGTATAAAGCCGAGGTGAAAAAAGAGTACGGTCAGCTCCCCGACATTCAGTGTATCCCTTCACAGTTGAATCAGGTGTTTATGAATATGTTAGTCAATGCTGCCCATGCTATTGAGGAGCGAGGTGTCATTACGATTAGCACCGGTATGGAAGGGGGGGAGTGGGTATGGGTGCAATTTTCTGATACGGGAAAAGGCATTTCGGAAGAGCATATTAAGCGTATCTTTGATCCCTTTTTTACCACAAAGCCAGTAGGTCAGGGGACAGGGCTCGGGCTCTCACTGTCGTTCAGTATTGTGGAAAAACATAATGGTCGCATAGAGATTGATACAGAGCTGGGAAGGGGAACTACCTTCACGATTCGTTTACCAGTGAAGGCTTCGCTCGATGAGAACATTGCCATAGGGGGCTAACGGAGATGGGGGAAGTGGAGATGCAGCAGGCAAATGCCACTCTGCTGATTGTGGACGATGAATCCAATATATTGTCCTCTCTGCGCCGGTTATTTCGGCCAACGGGTTATCGCATCATCACAGCAAGTAGTGCTGCTGAAGGGCTGGAGATTCTTGAATCGGAAGCGGTGGATT
Source organism: Thiohalomonadales bacterium (assembly GCA_050295955.1). GTDB lineage: Bacteria > Pseudomonadota > Gammaproteobacteria > RBG-16-57-12 > RBG-16-57-12 > JAFLJP01. The sequence continues at coordinate 47,687 of JBNKQQ010000024.1, read as the reverse complement.
TGATTATCTCCGACATGCGAATGCCAGAGATGGATGGTGCGCAGTTTTTGGCGATAGCGGCGAAAAAATGGCCTGATGTAATACGTATTCTGCTAACGGGGTATGCCGATTTGAGCTCCGCAATACAGGCGATCAATGAAGGGAGCATCTACAAATATATTAGTAAACCATGGGAGGAGAATGACCTTAAAACCTCGGTGCGTAATGCACTGGAGCGTAAGCAGCTTCTGCAAGAACGGGATCGCCTACAGGCATTAACCGCTGAACAGAATGAGCAACTGAAGGTGCTGAATGCCTCGTTGGAGGATAAGGTCAGGGAGCGTACGGCAGAGTTGCGCCAGGCCCATACTCAACTAGAAAGTGCTTATTCAAATTTAAAACACAGCTATGGTGCCACGGTGAAGATGTTTGCCAACCTACTGGAGGTGCGTGGTGGTACCATGACAGGACACTCCCGCTCAGTTGCGGATAAGGCCTATCATCTGGCCATTAAATTAGGTGTGGATAAAAATGACCTGCAGGATATTTTATTCGCCGGTATGTTGCATGACATGGGTTATTTGGCACTGCCTGATCGGCTAGCCAATGCGCCATTCTATTCTCTCTCTAAGGATGAGCGGGCCACGGTTGCGGAACATCCGATTATTGCTGAGGCTGCAATTATGTCGATTGAGCCCATGCAGGGTGCAGCAAAAATTATTCGTCATCATCATGAGTTGTTTGACGGACGTGGCTATCCAGATGGTTTATCCGGGAAAGATATTCCTTTGGGTGCTCGCATTCTAGCTGTGGTCGATGAGTTTGATGGGTTGCAGAAGGGGATTCTAAAAACGCAAAAAATGAGTGCACAAGAGGCCTGTGAATATCTACGTAGGCATGCTCATGTTCGTTATGATCCGGTAATTGTTGAAACCTTCCTGAAAGAGTTTGCGGAATATAGTGATATTGGGCCAATCGAGAGGGTAGATCAGGATCGCTCACTTCGTTCTGGTGATCTGCAGGAAGGGATGATTATTTCCCGTGACCTGATTGTACGTAATGGTGTGTTGCTATTGTCTCGTGGACACGTGCTTGATATCGATTTGATCGACAAGATTCGTCGATTTGAACGCTCCTTTGATGAGCAATTTAAGATCTATGTCATGGATGAGAGTTTGGAGTGAAGGACAATGGCTGAGTATGATGAGGAGCTGTCACGATTAACGCTTAAGTTGGTCTACTATGGGCCCGCTCTGAGTGGCAAGACGACAAATTTAATGAGTCTGCACGATCAACTTAGTCCTCAACTCAAGGGGGAGATGATGACCCTTGAGACCAAAAATGATCGCACGCTGTTTTTTGATCTATTTCCTTTGGGAATTCGAGCCCCATCTGGTCTGCTAATTAAGTTCAAGCTCTATACCGTGCCTGGTCAGGTCGCTCACGATAGTACCCGCAAAGCGGTGCTTTCCCGCGCCGATGGTGTGGTGTTTGTCGCTGACTCGCAGCAGAACCAAAGTCTAAATAATGCCCTCTCTTTTGAAAATCTTGCGGAAAATAGTGCCAAGGTTGGCTTGGATTTTGAGCGACTCCCTTTGGTCGTTCAGTTTAATAAACGGGATTTACCGCAGATCGTTTCCGAAGAGGAGATTAATGCGCGTTGGCAAAAAACAAATTGGCCACTCTGTTATAGCAGTGCCAGCCGGGGAGAGGGGGTGGTGCAGACCTTTGTTGCTTTGTTGGAGCAGCTCTATCTGCGCTTGGATGGTGAATACCAATTGGCGGGAAAGCATCACCTAAGTCAGTCTGCTTTTATTAAGGAGATTAAGGGGGGAGGATGAGCCAGGGAGAACAACACATAGAAGGGCTGCTATCCGGTTATGATGATGAATTTACTTTGGTGCAGTTGCTGAATGGCGTAAATGTAGCGCAGCTGCTGGAGCAATTGCATGTCTTAGCTGATTCACCCGTGCAGTTATTGGATGCCTCGGCTAAGTGGATTGCCGGTGCCGAAAAGCTCGACTCCCCCCAATTTTTGCCACTGGTTTTTGAGTTAGAGCCGGTGGGTTATCTGGCTATCGAAGATCATGTGGATGAGGCGCAGCAGAGGGCGCTGCAAGGTGTCGCACAAGCCTTGCTACGCAGTACGGCCCGTTACCTTATGGCATCATCTTTACACCTCGAAGCGATTAAAGACGATTATCAGGCGTTACAACAAAAACACAGTGAATTACAGCAGTCACAGATGGCCTATAAGGCGCTATCGGAACAGTTGGAGCAGCGTGTCGAAGCGCAGCTGCAGCAGTTACAGGAGCGTCAGCGGCAGCTTTATCGTTCAGAAAAACAGGCGTCAATTGGGCAGCTGGCTGCCGGTGTTGCCCATGAAATTAATAATCCGATTGGATTTGTAAAAAGCAATCTCTCATCGGCATGCGGTTATCTTCATTTGATTGAACCAATGCTACAGGAGTTGCGGAAGCAGGGAATGCCGTCATCGTTTGTGCAATATTGGCAAGAGCATGATTTGGATTTTGTGCTGGAGGATTTTCCTCATTTGATGGAGGAGTCATTGAATGGTATTGAGCGGGTGGCAGCCATTGTAAAAAGCTTGCGCCACTTTTCGGCAATTGATCGTGCGGAGGAGGAGCTGGTGGAGCTGAATGAGATCATCGAAAATGCCATCCAGATGGTGAGCTTGCAGGCTCCACCAGAGGTAACGTTCCAATGTCATTTAACCGCACTCCCCCGATACCGTTGTATGCCTGCTGATATGGGGCAGTTGTTAATGAATATTCTACTCAATGGGGTGCAGGCGTGTGTGCCTCATGGCAAGGTAGAAATTAGGAGCCGTACCACATCATCAGGCATCGAAATCGTGGTTGAAGATAATGGGGTAGGAATCGAGGAGGCGCAACTTGCACATATATTTGATCCATTTTTTACCACGAGGGAAGTGGGGGGGGGCGTAGGGCTGGGGTTAACTGTTGCAAGTGATATTGTCACTGCTCATCAGGGAGCCATTGAGGTAAGTAGTACAGTGGGCCAGGGAGCTACCTTTATTATCAAGCTACCAAACAGGGAGTAGGCCATATGTCGATATATCGAGCCCTTTTCACCGGAGAGAAAGAGGATGGCGAGCAATCGCTGGAAGCCGTACCACAGCGTGAGCCCTACCGACTGTTATTGGTGGACGATGAGCCTAATGTGTTGAATGCGCTGAAGCGTATCTTTCGTCAGGAGAATTACAAAGTCTTGGTGGCGAACAATGCTCAGGAGGCGTTAGAGCTGATGGCTGACCACCCCTGTGAGATTGTGATCAGTGACTATATGATGCCGGGAATCACGGGTGGTGATCTGCTTTATAAGATCAAAGAGCTCTACCCTGAAACCATTCGTATTATGTTAACCGGGCATGCGGATACCGGTGCTGTGATGAGTGCTATCAAAGAGGGGGCAGTTTATAAATTCATCCTCAAACCGTGGAATGATGATGACTTGCGAGTGACAGTAGCAGTTGCTTTGGAACAGTATGAGCTACAGCGTAAAAATCGTCAGTTACAGCAGCAAGCCGCTAAACAGAGTCGTGAACTTAAGGCGATGGCGAAGTTGAGTCTGACTAATCGTAGTCAGCTGGCTATCATGCTACATAAGCGTGGCTTGTTGAATGATCAGCAGTTACAAGAGATCTACAAGCTACAGCAGCGTCGTCAAAAACCGGTCTTTTCCATTCTGATGGAGAAGGAGTGGGTCGATGAGAGCAAAATACGCAAGATCCTCCGTGATGAGCTGATGATTGAAGAGGTGGCATTGGCGGAGGTCAGTATCGATCCGGCAGTGGCGTCGTTAATCCCGCTGAGTCTCTGCCGGCAGCAGTTGATGATCCCGTTACGCTTGGAGAATCAGCGACTGGTTCTGGTGATGGCCGATCCCATGGATAGTGGTATTACTCAGGATTTGGGATTTGGTCTGGGGGTGAAGATTCAGCCGGTGATGGCCAATGTGGTGGATATTGAAGCCAAGTTGGCGGAGGTTTATGAAGATGAGGGGATTAAGGGTCTAGAGACTATTATCTCTGATGTGGACCCCTATGATGGGATTGAGGTGATCATCGAGGAAGATGAGAATCTTGATCTGCAAACCTTGTTGGAAGGCACCGAAGAGCCACCGGCTATTCGCCTGGTGAATGCGATTATTTTGGAGGCAATCCGTCTGGGTGCCAGTGATATTCATATTCATCCGCGTACGAAAAGCGTCGTGGTGCGCTATCGCATTGACGGGGTGCTGCATGACAAGATCAAAGTCCCCAACTCCCTGTTGTTGCCATTGGTTTCCCGTATCAAGGTGATGGCTGAGCTGGATATTACTGAGCGGCGTAAACCGCAGGATGGACGGATTGCGGTGAAGAGCCCCCTTAAAGTGGTGGACTTGCGGATCTCTACACTACCTACCATTAATGGTGAGAAAGTGGTGATGCGCCTGTTGGATCGAAATGCCTCTATCCGCACATTGGAACAGTTGGATTTCAGTAGCAGTGACTTAAAGAAGGTGTTGAATGTAGTGAGTCGCCCTCAGGGGATTATTTTGACCACGGGCCCGACTGGCAGCGGTAAGACCTCTACGCTCTATTCATTACTGCAGCATAATGCCTCCAGTGAAAAGAACTATGTCACCATCGAAGATCCAGTGGAGTATTACATGGATGCAGCTGGTCAAGTGGCGGTGAGGGACAAGATTGGACTGGATTTTGCCTCGGTGTTGAGGGCGATTCTGCGTCAGGATCCCGATGTCATACTATTGGGTGAGATTCGTGACTTTGAGACAGCTGAAGTGGCGTTTCATGCTGCCCTCACGGGTCATTTGGTCTACTCCACGCTACATACTAACTCTGCGATTGCTACTATCGCTCGCCTGTTTGATCTGGGACTGAAGTCTTATGTGGTGGCCAGTGCGCTACAAGCGATTATTGCTCAGCGATTGGTACGGCGTATCTGTCAACACTGCAAAGAGCCTCATCCCCATGATGGTGAGTTACTGGAGCAACTGGGACCACTGTTTCTGGACCACCCTCCCGCCAGCTACATTGGCGTGGGCTGTAATCGTTGTGGACAGACGGGGTATGCCGGGCGTATTGGTATCTATGAGGTATTAACCATGGATGAGCATCTACGCCATATGTTGTCAGATGGTGTGACCATGTTGGAGTTGAATGAATATATCTCCAAGAGCAGTGGCAGCAGTATGTTGCGGGATGCTTATAGCAAGGTGGATCAGGGGGATACTACATTAGCTGAGATTTTACGGGTATTAGGCGCCCAGTAGTGTTGTGGTTTATTTGCAGATGCCCGCTTTGAAGAGTGGACTTAATTCTTCCAGTGCCTCTTCAATGGAGTAGGGGATGTCTTTAGCGAATAGGTCTAGCAGGATCACTGCGTTGACCGCGGCATCTTCTTCACACACCTGCCTCAGACGTTGGGTGATGCCGGCATTGACCTGTTGTAGAGCCCGATAACTTTCTGCTAGCCCTTGTAACTGCCAATCCCGTTTTTCCCCATCGCAAAAATATTGACTGAGCAGATAGTTGGCGGCAGCTCGATAGGTGGTTTCTTCCGCGCTGGAAAAGGGAAGATGGAAGCGGGCCATGGGGCGAAATAGGCGGGTGTGTGGACAGCCACTGGTTGCCATTAATAAACCAAGTAGAGAGCTCAGGCCTCGTTGCAGCGTGGTATGGGTGCTAATAGTTCGCTCTTCTGTGGTGACGGTAACCGTTGCGCTGTCGTGTGAAGTACGACCGGAGAAGGTGCCTACCAATGGGGAGAGTGTCATTGCGAGAGGGCAGTGGGGAGTTTCTTCGATTTTTAAGGGGCAATTAGTGCACTGCGCAACCTGAAGCTGGCACCACGAGGGAACGGAGGATTCAGGCACTTCGGCAAGCAGTGTTATCCGATTGAGACTAACATTAAATTCACTGCTGGTCCCATCAGTAAATGCAAAGTGATAGTGAATCTGTCGGGGGTTATCCATATTATTGATGGTAGTCGCTGAGTGGTGTCATGGCAAAATCCTTATGCGTTATGAGCTACGGTTTAGCTTATCGGCGTTAATGTCACCAATAGCTGTTCCTCCTGACCTATTTGCATTTTACTAAAGGTTGTTTGGTAGTGTTGCTGAGAAATGACTATCGGCTGTGGTTGTTGCGATGCCAATGGCTCACAAAGTGCCGGTATCGCCTCTTGCAGCAACATACCTTTGAGGGGTTCACTATTATTAAAGATGAGATTGGCCTGCTGATTGGCAAAGTGAATGCTTTGTTGATCATCGATAGTGATAATGGCCTGAGGGAGGTTATCTAATAGTACAGAGAGTTGGTGCGGTGTTAGGCCATGTCGTTGCAGATCCAATAAAAACTCTTCATTTAATGTGTAGAGTTGGTAATGGCGAAAAGCATCTTTGACATTTTCACGCAGTATGTCGTCATCCCATGGTTTGCTGATAAAGCGGAAGATCTCTCCCTTATTGATCGCTTCAGTAATGGTGTTGAGGTCGGAGAAACCGCTCAAAATAATGCGGATGATTGAAGGGGAAATCTCTTTTACCTGACTTAGGAACTCAGTACCACTCATTTCCGGCATGCGCTGGTCTGAGATAATAACTTTGATATCCGGGTTGTCATTAACCACCTCCAAGCCCTCCTTACCGCTTGAGGCGGTTAGGATCTTGTAGCCATCTCGGCGTAGCATCCGGGTGAGGGCTCTGAGAATGTTACTTTCATCGTCCACCAACAGTAACGTCATCGTGTATCCGTATAAAATTCCATCAATATTATGTCGACGCTAGGGGTTGAGGGCTTTAATACTATATGCTGTGAGTAGTGTGAAATGTTTCACACTACTCATGGTTTGCCGTGAAATCGATCTCTGGCCCACAGGGGATAATGCCGGTTGGATTGAGCTCTTTATGGCTGCCATAATAGTGATGCTTGATATGGTCCATATTGACGGTATCGGCAATGCCCTCTATCTGGTAGAGATGTCGGGTGAAGCGCCAAAGATTGGGATAATCCACTAAACGCTGACGGTTGCACTTAAAATGACTGTAATAGACAGTATCGAAACGCACTAAGGTAGTAAATAGTCGCCAGTCCGCCTCGCTTAAGGTTTCTCCTGCTAGGTATGGTTGGTGAGTGAGGCGCTCTTCGAGCTGGTCCAAGGTGCTAAATAAGCGATGATAGGCTTTTTTATAGGCCTGTTGCTCACTGGCGAAGCCTGCCCGATAGACACCGTTGTTGATATTGTTGTAGACCAGCTGGTTTACCTCATCAATTTGTACTCTTAGAGCATCCGGGTAGTAATCCTCAGGCTTGGCCCCCAGATGATCGAAGGCGGAGTTAAACATGCGTATGATCTCTGAGGACTCATTATTGACGATAGTTTTTTGCTGCTTATCCCACAACACGGGCACGGTGACGATACCGGTATAGTGGGGATCTGCCAGTAGGTAGTTTTCGTACAGATACTGAGCCTGATTGATATCATCAGCGGTACTGCCATGATAGGGGGCAAAGTGCCAGCCCTCCTCACCCATGTAGGGATTAACTACAGAGACGGAGATCATCTTCTCCAGACCCTTCAATTTGCGGAAGATTAGCGTGCGGTGAGCCCAGGGGCAGGCAAGGCTGACGTAAAGGTGATAGCGATCTCTCTCAGCCACAAATCCTCCTTCACCCGAGGGGCCAGGGCGGCCATCTGGGGTGATCCAGTGTCGAAATTGGGATTCCAGGCGAACGAATTCACCCGCTTCACGTTCATGTTCCAACCACTCGGTTTTTAGCTGACCATCAATCACTAAGCTCATTTATCATCCTTTTACTTTCTGGTTTTTCTTAATTATGGATGTATTTTTCTGATCTATTGTTGCGAATTCTGCCGAGTATTGATTAAAAAAATAGATGATAATTGGGGTGTGTTAGGGTTTAGTCAATTGCTTAAGGAATGGTGTACAATCAGCCGGCAAAAAGAGGAGAAGAGTAAGATGGCGGCAACCCTATGCGAATGCGGTTCTGGTCGGGATTACCTGGAGTGTTGTGGGCAATATCATCAGAAATTGGCGATGGTGACCACGGCAGAGGCGCTGTTGCGCTCCCGCTATTGTGCTTATGTTCGCGAATATAATGAATACCTGAATGAAACCTGGCACCCTTCTACGCGCCCAGGTGATGCGATTTCTCATAACCCAACGCTGAAGTGGCGAGGCCTGGAAGTACTTGAGATTAATGGCGGTGGGGAGCAGGATGCCTCTGGCGAAATTGAGTTTGTGGCCCGCTACACCATCAATGGACGGCCTGAGCAGCTTCATGAACGCTCTCGTTTTGTGCGTGAGGCAGGGCAGTGGTTCTACGTGGATGGTGATGATCTGCCGCCTTTGATTGAAGTCACCAATGAAAAGATTGGGCGCAATGATCCCTGCCCCTGCGGCAGTGGTAAGAAATACAAAAAATGTTGTGGGTCGAATTAATACTTGATGATCCTCAACACCATGTCTGAATCCACACCTTACGCAGATCTCTCTCCAGAGCGGATTCTCCAGGCGGTTGAATCCCTGGGGCTGCTTTGCGATGGCCGGCTGTTGGCACTAAACAGCTATGAGAACCGGGTCTATCAGGTGGGAATGGAGGAGGCGGTTCCACTGATTGCCAAGTTTTACCGCCCAGGGCGTTGGAGTGATGAGGCGATTCTGGAAGAGCACGCCTATAGCTGTGCCTTGGCGGAGGCGGAGATGCCTGTCGTTGCACCATTGACCTTTGAAGGGAGAACGCTGCAACAGTTTGCGGATTACCGCTTCGCCCTGTTTCCTCGTCAGGGTGGTCGTTGGCCCGAATTGGACAATATGGATAACCTGCACTGGCTGGGGCGTTTTATGGGGCGCATCCACCACTTTGCTGGCACCAAATCATTTGTCCACCGCCCTACTCTGGATATTCAAAGTTTTGGCGAAGATTCGCTGGCCTATCTGGCGCAGCGTGATGACTTGATTCCTGGCTATTTGATAGATAACTACCAGAGTGTTACCCGTACTTTGCTGGATAAAGTGACGGAGCGCTTTGAGCAAGTGGGACCTCTACGCCAGCTGCGCCTGCATGGGGATTGTCACCCCGGCAACATATTGTGGACTGACAATGGCCCCCATTTTGTCGACTTTGACGACTGCCGTATGGGGCCGGCAATTCAGGATCTCTGGATGCTGTTGAGCGGCGAGCGTCATGAGCAGGAGTTACAACTGGCTGAGCTGGTGGATGGGTATAGTGAATTTTGTGAATTTGACCCTGTAGAACTCCACCTGATTGAGTCGCTGCGTGCGTTACGCATGATTCACTATGCTGCTTGGCTGGCGCGGCGTTGGGATGATCCCGCTTTTAAACAGAGCTTTCCCTGGTTTGAAGGGGGGCGTTATTGGGAAGAGCATGTCCAGGCACTGCGGGAACAAATTGCACTGATTGATGAACCAACACTACGCTTACTATAATGGATAGGCTACACTGAGTTGTTGCAGTCCGTTTGCTGAAGAGGGGTTTTCATGCACGAAAATGAGATCGTGAATATCAAACAATGGTTAGAGACACTGCGTGTTGAACACCGTGATCTGGATGATGTGATTCAGCGTATGTCGGAAGATTTTAGTGTTGATCAGTTACAACTACGACGTATGAAAAAACGTAAGCTCGCTTTAAAAGATCAGATTGCCAAGCTGGAGAGCAAACTCATTCCTGATCTGGATGCCTAACAACCCTCCACTTCATTCCTTGAAAAATCTCGGCCTAGCATCGGAAAAGATGTTACATAGGGCGGGGATTGAAACTTACTTCCAACTACAGCATCTTGGTGCTGTTGTCGCTTATCAACAGGTAGTTGATAGTGGCCAAAAACCATCATTAAATTTACTTTATGCCCTGGCGGGTGCCTTGCTGGATTGTCATTGGAATCATCTCCCTGATGGGGAGCGGCAGCGTTTGTTGATTGAGCTGGATAGTCTCCAGCAGTGGGTAGCACAAAAAGAAAAAGCCGACCCGAAGGTCGGCTAATAACAAAGTATGGTGTAGCTGTCTTATTTGATGGGGATCGCCTACAAAAGTTTCAAGGGGCGCGATAAAAATTCGCTTGTTACCGTTTACGGGTCTTGATTCAACCCCCTGGTGTGATCCCTGTGTGGTTTAGTAGTGAGGGGGTGGTGTCTCTTCGTTGGGGGCCGCAATATTGGAGGGTGTGAGGTTTTTCACCATCTGGCGCAGTTCATATACTTCCCGCAGTAGTACGCCAATGGTTTGAGATTGCTCAGCTACCACATCATTAAGATCGCTTAGCAGGTCATCCTGAAATGCCTGTTTGGTCTCTAGCTCGATGATCCGGCTTTCTAATTCATCTTCTCGTGTCATCTAGCTCACCTTTCGTGTAATACGCCAGCAGTTGTGGATCTTGGGATTACGCTTGAAATCCTCAGGGATCGTTTGGCTAGTAATATCCTCGATCAACAGCTGGGGTAGTGCTTCGTACTCCATCTTAAATTTACGATGATTGTTGGAGAAGATCAGCACACCGTTATCGCTAAGCAGCTCTGCCACTTGGCTGAGCAGAGGAACATGATCCCGCAATACATCGAAGGTTTGTTCCATGCGTTTGGAGTTGGAGAAGGAGGGGGGATCAAGGAATATCAGGTCGTAATAATTGCCTGCCTCTACCGCCTGTTTGATCCACTCTAGACAGTCCGCTTGGACAAAGTGATGCTGGTTTCCGCTGAAGCCGTTTAATTCCATATTACGTTGCGCCCACTCCAGATAGGTGTTGGACATATCTACGGTCATGGTGGCGGTAGCACCACCTGCGGCAGCGTGTAGGGTGGCTACACCAGTGTAGGCAAACAGGTTGAGGAAACGTTTACCCTTGGCTATTTGTGACAGCATCTGGCGGGTTATACGGTGATCCAGGAAGAGCCCGGTATCCAAATAGTCACTGAGATTGACTAGACAATAGATTTGTCCCTCTTGAACCTGATGATATTCACCCCGCTGGTCGTAGCGCTCGTATTGGGCTTGTCCTTTTTGGCGACGGCGTTGTTTTAGGAACAGTTGGTCATTACTTACCTGCAACACCTCTTTGATAGTGTGTAGGGCATCTCGCAGGCGTTGTGCAGCCTTGGTGGGATCGACGGTATTAGGAGCCTGATACTCCTGTACATGAACCCAGCGGTTCTCTCCTTGGTAAAGATCAATTGCCAGTGCGTATTCCGGTAGATCGGCATCATAGACTCGATAGCAGCTTATCTCTTCCCGCTTAGCCCAACGTCGGAGGTGCTTGAGATTCTTGCTTAGGCGATTGGCCAGCATGGGGGCACCTTGGCTTTCGCCCTCCAGAGCGATATCCAGCTCATCGCGGCGCTCGCCATAGCAAAGTAGGTTGCACTTCAGGGGGCCGTTAAACAGGATATGGGTCGCTTCCGGGTAGAGGCCGGTATGGCTGGCCATTTTTGGCAGGCCGGTGAAGATGGCACTTTTCCAATCGGCAAAACGGCGATTGAGGGTGCTGCCTAGCTGGCGGTAGAGTAGCGCCAGATCTTTGCTGCCTCCGAGACGTTCACCGTAGGGTGGATTACAGACCACCAAGCCAGGGTTGAGGTCGTTAGGTTCGGCTTTGGCCACTTCACTGGCCGTGATGTTGATATACCCATTTAACCCGGCTCGTTCCACATTGGCCCGGGCGATGCTGATCATCTTACCATCGATATCGTAGCCTTGGATGGAGGGGAGCTTTTTCAGCCCCACTTCACTGCGCTCTTCAGCCTCCGCTTGTAGAGAAGCCCAGAGGATGGGGTCGTGCTGTTTCCAGTAGCGGAAGCCGAAGTGGCTGCGAAGTAATCCTGGCGCGATATCGGCTGCAATCATTGCCCCTTCGATTAACAGAGTGCCAGAGCCACACATGGGGTCCAGCAGAGAACCGCCATTGGCTGCAATCTGTGGCCAATCGGCCAGCATCAGGATGGCAGCAGCCAGATTCTCCTTGAGAGGCGCGCCCCCCCCTTCCAAGCGATAACCTCGTCGGTGCAGGCTATCGCCAGAGAGGTCGATACTTAGGCGGCAGATATTTTTCGCAAGATAGCAGTTGATGCGTAGGTCAGGGAATTCCGTGTCGACAGAGGGACGCAGGTCGTATTTATCCCGGAATTGATCGACGATGGCATCTTTCACCTTGAGTGCAGCGAAGTGGCTATGGTTGATTTTTGAGCGGCTAATGTTGAAGTCCACCGCTAGGGTGCCTTCTGGAGACATATGCTGCGACCAGTCGGTTTTTTGAATGCCTTCGTAGAGCGCTTCGGGTGTTTTCGCCTCGAAGCTAGGAAGGGTGAGCAGTACCCGGTTGGCGATGCGCGACCAGAGGCAGAGACGGTAGGCGGTCTCCAGCGTACCGGAGAACTCTACCCCGGCCCGTACTGGCTTCATGTGGAAGCCGCCATAACGTTTAATCTCATCGGCGAGTAATTGCTCCATTCCCTTGGGAGTGGAGGCAAACAGTTTCAGGGTTTCAGGCATGGGGAGAGGATCCGCTCAAAAGGGCAATTTTAGCACGCCTTGGATCATTCAGTGACAGGCTTTTCGACAATGCCGTAGCAACTGCAGAAGCGGTTGCAGCCGCAGGGGCTGGTGATGTTGTGACCATCGCAGAGGGCATAGTCGCCATAATTGGTTTTGACGTAGTTATCGTAGATCGCTTTGACAGTAATAATCCGTTCCAGTTGGCGAGGGCTCTTGGCCTGTTCTTTTAACTCTTTCGCATGACGGTGACGCCAAATTAGGGTGTCACCCGGTTGAACGTTGTTCAGCTTCATCTCAAAAAATTTAGGAGGGGTTGTTCAAATTGTGGCCATTGTAACAAAGAAACCTTGGCACTGGGTATAGCACAATGAGGGCGTTTTACTCTTCTGCTTGGTTTGCGGTATAAAGGGCGCAACGTAAAAAGGTTGTCGAGTTGAGGTTGATAGTGAGAAAGATGTTTGGTGAATGTCCATACGACTGTTCCCTGTTTACTCTTGGAGGGGATGAGCAATGACGTTACAGCACTTGCCACCCTGGGAAGGGGCGTTTTTCCATCAATCACCGATGTTTGCACCACTTCAACCACTGGCGGAGCAATTCGCCCATTTTGAGAAGTGGCCTGGATTGGATGATTATCAGAACTTTCTTGAACAGTGGCCTCACCCCGTCGAGACTTTAAGTGGTCAGCCACTACGTATTGTGGAGCAGGCGGGCAAACCGGATACCTTTGAACAGCACTATGCTCCAAGAATTTATGCCAGTGGTGAGATCCAGACCCGCACTGAGAATTGGCATGACTTCTTCCAATATCTGACGTGGTTTATGTTTCCCAAAACCAAGGCACGCATTAACGCCATCCATATACCCCATGCTCAAGAGCGCATCGACAGTGGGGTGGCATTAGGACGACGTTCACCTATCGAGAATACCTTATCACTGTTTGATGAGGGGGGGGCGGTACTCCTCTCCAGTGATGAAAGTCTGTTGCAATTGGTGCGAGAGTTTCGTTGGAAAGAGCTGTTTTGGGGGCGTCGAGAAGCGCTAGAGAAATATTTTGAGTGCATCACCTTTGGTCACGCCATGTATGAAAAGGGATTGGTGCCTTATGTCGGTATGACGGCCAATACGGTATTGCTTCAGTGCCCGGAATCGTTTCATGAAATGAGCTGGGAAGCGAAGTGGCAGTGGCTGGATCAGCAGTTGGAGGCTATCTTTCGTGAAGGAACGCGACTTCAGCACCCCAAAGATCTGCAACCTTTCCCAATATTGGGTATGCCGGGTTGGCACACTGATAATAACAGGGAAGATTTTTACGATAATCAACGGTATTTCCGTCCGGGGAGAAGGGCGGCTTAGCCGTTGAGAGTGATGGGGCTGGGCAGCAGGGCAAAGCTGCGTTATGCTTTGTAATACATAATCATAACTGAGTCTAGAAAATGGCCGTAGATATATTGCGTTCACGCTTGGATAGTGGTGACCTGATTCGCTCCCCGCTCTCTGAAGATCCACAAGGGATTTTGGATTCGCTGGTCTCTAACCAGATGTTCGCTTCGTTTAGCAGCGGTGAGTTGCAGACCATTGCCCGCTTCTTTATGGCTTATGAGGTGCCAAAAGGGGGGACGGTCGTTCATGAAGGGGAGCCGGGGCAGTTCCTCTGCATCCTGAGTCGGGGAAAGCTGGCCGTCTTTAAGCGCAATGATGAGAGGGAAGAGAAGAAGATCACGGTGATGCGGGCAGGTAAGAGCTTTGCCGAGATGGCGGTGATCGACGGCTTGCCCTACTCAGCCACCATCAAGGCGGAAGAGCACTCCACTATTCTGGTACTGACCCGGGATAAACTGGATAAAATTGCTCAGGACTATCCCAAGATAGGTGTCGTGTTAGTGTGGCAGTTGGCCAAACTGATCAGCCAGCGTTTGCGCCAGACGACCGGGGTATTGCTGGACCTGTTATAGTGAGATACGGTGATTTTTGTTGAAAAGGGGCTCTTCAGCCCCTTTTTTATTGTCTAGTGGGTGAATTTCTACGCAATCTTGGCGTACAATAGCGCCCTTTCATTGACCAACAGTTTCAATTTGGAGTCTACACATGTCAGATGTCAAAAAGGTGGTATTGGCCTATTCCGGCGGTTTGGATACCTCGATTATCCTTAAGTGGCTGCAGGATGAGTATCAATGTGAGGTGGTCACCTTTACGGCCGACATCGGACAGGGTGAAGAGGTGGAGCCAGCACGTGCCAAGGCGGAAGCTTTGGGTATCAAAGAGATCTACATCGATGATCTGCGTGAAGAGTTTGCTCGTGATTTCGTTTTCCCAATGTTTCGCGCCAATGCAATCTATGAAGGTGAATATTTGCTGGGTACCTCTATTGCCCGCCCGTTGATCTCTAAGCGTCAAATTGAGATTGCCAACGAGACTGGCGCTGATGCGGTTTCTCACGGTGCAACCGGTAAGGGCAACGATCAGGTCCGTTTCGAGCTGGGCTACTATGGACTGAAGCCTGATGTTAAGGTGATTGCGCCCTGGCGTGAGTGGGATCTGAACTCCCGTGAAAAACTGCTGACTTATGCAGAAAAGCACGGTATCTCGGTTGAGAATAAAAAGGGTAAGAAGTCCCCTTACTCTATGGATGCCAATCTGCTGCATATTTCTTACGAAGGCGGCATTCTGGAAGATCCCTGGGCAGAGCCTGAAGAGGATATGTGGCGCTGGAGTGTTTCACCTGAAAACGCGCCTGATCAACCTACCTACATTGAGCTGAAATACCTGCAAGGGGATATCGTTGCGGTAGATGGAGTGGCGATGAGTCCAGCACAGGTGATGGAGCATCTTAACAAGATTGCCGGCGCTAATGGTATTGGCCGCCTGGATATCGTAGAGAACCGCTATGTAGGCATGAAGTCCCGCGGTTGCTATGAGACACCCGCAGGTACCATCATGCTGAAAGCGCACCGTGCTATTGAGTCGATTACACTGGACCGTGAAGTCGCTCACCTGAAGGATGAGTTGATGCCGCGCTATGCCAAGTTGATCTATAACGGCTATTGGTGGGCGCCTGAGCGCATGATGATGCAGGAGATGATCGATGCATCTCAAGCAACCGTTAACGGTACCGTTCGCCTGAAGTTGTATAAGGGTAACGTGATCGTAGTGGGACGTGAGTCTGCCAGCGACAGTCTGTTTGATGCGAATATCGCTACCTTTGAAGATGATGCGGGCGCTTATAATCAAGCGGATGCAGAAGGCTTTATCCGATTGAACTCCCTACGCTTGCGTATTGCGGGTAATAAGCGTCGCGGTTAATCTTGCTTGCTATTTCCATGGGGCAATCATCCGATTGCCCCATACTTTTCCTCTCAAATTTCTCTATTCACACCCTTTCTATTGGTTAATTAACCTAACTTTCGGTAATCTCGTCAAAAATCCTTTACATAGTTAAAGTAAATTAGATATAACTTAAATAGCTCTATGGAATATAAGGATAAATTAAGGGAGTAAAGTTTTTATACTTACTTTAACTGACCTACACAGTCGTTGTGGGCGAAGGTGGTCCTTTGAGTAATAAGCTACGCCTAGTGGGAAAAACCAAAAGGGAGCTTACCAATCTTGTCTCTATGCAACATCAGGCGGTCTTCGCTCTGGATGCGCAGGGGTATCTCATTTACCTCAATCAGGTAGCCGAACAGTTATTCGGTACCACTACCCTTGAATACAGCCATTCACCATTTTGTCATACGCTTAAGATTAGTGATGATCATGGCCCTTTGTGGAGTGACAATCTGGCACAACAGGGTATAGGACAGCGGATTATAACGGGCAGTGCCAGCTTTATCGATAAGGCTGGAAAAAAGCACTATATCGCTTATGTCTCGGTGCCGGTGATTGAGCAGGAGCGCCTGACCGGCTTAGCCGTCCTCTGTACCCCTCTGGCAGGTGAAGAGAGTGATTATCATGCTCTACAGCTATTGCAGGAGGTAGCAGCCCACTCTTCACAACCGTTGATTACTTTTACTCAACAGGGGCGTGTTAACAGCATCAATTATGCTGCTCAAAAATTACTGGGTTATACCCGTGATCATCTCAATGACGAGGGGGGACCTTGCGCGCTGTTTGTGCAGGCTGAGGATTTTGAGTACTACCTTTCTATACTCTCTTCGCCACGAGAGTGGCAGCTAAAGCTACCTCTTCAGACGGCAAATGGTGAACAACTGGATGCTGAAATCCATCTTAAGCCAGTATTGAACCCTATTGGCGAAGTGTTGTTTTTTGCCTGTAGCTTTGGCGAGCTGACGGGAGAATCTCCCCGCTACGATGAGCCATTAGGGGACTATCAGCAGATGATCGAGCAGGCGGATAGCCTGATTATTCGCCTGGATTGCCAGGGGCGGCCCAGTTTCATTAACGGCTATGCCCAGATGCTACTGGATCAACAGTGTGATGGTCAGCAACTGGAATTCCTGATGGAGAAGGTGCTTCCCCAAGGAGTGGCTTCGCTGCTTGAAAAAGGGGAGGCGACCCACTCTTCTCGTTTGCAAAGTTATCTGCCGACACCCAGTGGTCAGTTGTTGCCTCTACTCTGGTCTCTTAAGCCGCTATTGGATGAGGAGGGCAAATTCAATGGACTACTCTGCGTTGCCAATATTAATCGGGTGGATAACGACATTGGCCACGAGCTACAGCACTATTATCAGCGAGCCTTGCTTACTCTACAGCAGGTAAGTGAAGGGGTCATTGGCCTCAACCCTCGGGGAGAGGTGGAGTACCTCAATCCCTTGGCTGAGCAGTTAACTGGCCACAGAAACTCCCAGGTATATGGTAAGCCACTATTAGAGATATTCCAGGCGATCGATGCAGAGAGTGGTCTACCGGTAGAGGATCAAATTTGGCGGGCTTTGCGTACTGGTGAATCACGCTCTTACCAGAGTGAGTGCCTGCTAAAGCGCCGTGGCGAGAGTGATTTGTTAATTCGCCTTAACTGTCTGCCGATGAAAAATGCCACAGGGGCCGTTGAGGGAGTGGTGTTACTGTTTGAGGATATTACCGAGTTGCGCGGTGTTGAGCGCCAGCTGATCTATCAATCGACTCATGATGCGTTAACGGGTCTGTTGAACCGTAAGGAGTTCGAAGGGCGGCTGGTCAAAGTGATTAATAGCAGTCGTCGTACCGGTCAGGAGAGCTGTTTGCTGGTGATGGATTTGGATCAGTTTAAGGTGATTAACGATGCTTGTGGGCATGTAGCGGGAGACGTACTGCTTAAGCAGGTAACTGGGTTGCTGCAGGAGTCACTGAAAGAGGTGGAGAGTGCTGTGGCAGCTCGCTTGGGAGGCGATGAGTTTGGTTTGCTATTGTGTGGGCTGGATATGGCACAAGGGCAGCGCCTTGCTGATGATATTTGTGCTTCTCTGGAGCATTTCCGCTTTACTTGGTTTGAGCGTAGTTATCGTTTAGGCATTAGTATTGGTGTATCTCCTGTGAATCGATACAGCCGTAGCATGGCGGAGGCATTAGGTGCAGCGGAGGCTTCTTGCTATTTGGCGAAGGAGCGTGGCCGTAATAGTATCCATCTTTATTCACCGGATGATAGCCAGCTGAGTCAACGCCGCGGGGAGATGCAGTGGTTGCATCGCCTCAATCGAGCTTTGAAAGAGGGGAGTTTCTGCCTCTATCATCAGAAAATTTTACCGTTAAATAATCATCGTCGTTGCGGTTCCCCCCACTCTGAAGTGTTGGTCCGTATGGTGGATGAGCAGGGAGGCCTAATTGGGCCGGCAGCTTTTATTGCTGCGGCAGAACGCTATCAAATGATGGTAGAGGTTGATCGTTGGGTCATCGATCGGGTATTTAACATTCTGCATACCGGGAGGCGTCGGCTACGGCAAAGCTTCTCCATTAATCTTTCGGGACAGACTCTGAGCGATGAAAATACGCTGGATTATGTGTCGGAACGTACCAAGATGCTGGGGCTCGATCCTGAACAAATCTGTTTTGAGGTCACTGAAACTGCTGCGATTAATAATATGCATGCGGCCCAGCGCTTTATCCAGGAGCTTAAAGGTATGGGATTCCACTTTGCCTTGGATGATTTTGGCAGTGGTATGTCTTCATTTGCTTATCTAAAAGAGTTGCCGGTGGACTATTTGAAGATCGACGGTAGTTTTGTGCGGGACATGCTTAAGGATCAAACTAACTATGCTTTGGTGGAATCCATCAATAATATGGGACATGCGATGGGAATTCAGACGATTGCCGAGTATGTTGAGGATGATGCGACACTGCATAGACTTTGGGAGTTGGGGATCGACCACATTCAAGGTTTTTGCATGGCTCGTCCAGTCCCCCTCTGGCAAAGTTTAAATAAGGCTTAACTGCCGCTCAAGAAGATCACCCTGTAGATCGATAACTATACTTATCCAAAGAAGTTTGAAACCGCTCGAGCTTCTTCCTGGTTTTTATCGATAGACTCATGTTGGATGATCGACATGCCCCAATGCGAAAATTTTTATCGTCAGGCTTTTTATCAAGCGCTGGTTGGTATGGTGCAGATAAGTGAAGACGATGTCATCCAGGCAGCCAACCCGGCGTTCTGTCAATCCCTTGGTTACAAAGAGGAAAGTGAGCTACAAGGGGTTCATTGCTCCGATATTATCTATTCCAAGGATATTCCGGTATTGCGTCGTCTTTACAAAGCGATGGCGGATCATCAGCAGTTATGTCAGGTGGCGCTGCGTTACCGACGGTGCGATGGGACGTTATTATGGAGTACGGTGAATATTTCTCTGTTGTCGAGTCGTGATGGCGGGACAGATAGTTATCTCTTTCAGGTGGTTGGCATTGAGGATGAGCCTCTTGCGTTGAGTGCACAGGGAGAGGAGCTGGATACGCAATGGGGGGTAGGAATCAGTAGCTTGGATGGGCAGCATCTTGAAGAGGTTAATCCTGCTTTTGCCAAGATGTACGGCTATACCATGGAAGAGTTGATTGGTCAGCCGGTGATCGCATTGATCCCAACAGAGTATCGTGATCACATGATGTTAATGATGGCAGAGGCTCAGCAAAAGGGACACCTCTCCCTGGAGAGTGTGCATCAGCGAAAGGATGGTAGTACCTTCCCAGTGGCTGTGGATATTACGGTTGTTCGAGAGCCGGATAGCCAACAGCGGCGTAGTATCCTGAATGTACAGAATATTACACCTCGCAAAGAACTTGAGCAGTCACTGCAGCACTTTGCCGCCATTGTGACGTCTACGAATGATGCCATCATCGGCAAGACGCTTGATGGTGTCGTGACTTGTTGGAATCCCGGTGCAGAAGCGCTTTTTGGCTACAGTGCCGCTGAAATGGTGGGGGAGCGTATTGAGTGCCTGATTCCTAAATTTTTCTGGGAAGAAGAGCAGCTGATTCTGGATAAGATCCGAAACAACGAGACGGTGCGTAACTATTCCACGGCACGTCGCCACAAAGATGGGCACTTGATTGATATCTCGATTACGATTTCACCTATCCACGGAGGGGACGGTGAGACTATCGGTGTTGCCTCGATTTCCCGGGATATCACTGAATTGAAGCGCATGGAGGAGGAGTTGCTCTATCGTGAGAATAAGTTCCGGACGTTGGCGGAAAACTCACCCAATATCATTGTTCGTTATAACCGAAACTGCCAACGAGTCTATGCCAACCCAGCCTTCATAAGGGAGATGGGAGTTCCCCCGGAATTGGCGCTAAATAGCACTTTGGAGGAGATGTGGAGTTCTGCGGTGGGGCTCTCTGCATTGGAGTGCAAGACACTACTAAAGCAGGTAATGGAAACGGGGGAGAGCAAAGAATTTATTTTACAGTGGCCACAACCTGGTAGCGATAAGGTGAATATCTATAACTTTCAGGTGACTGCTGAGCGCAAGCAGAATGGAAAAATGGCTGGCGTTCTGGCCATTGGACATAATATTACCGCTTTGAAAGAAGCCGAGAAGGAGCTGGCAGAGTCCCACGCTCGCTTAAGAGGATTGACGGCCCAGTTGGAAACGATTCGTGAAGAGGAGCGTCGCCATATCGCCAGAGATCTTCACGATGAGCTGGGACAGAATTTGACCGCGTTACGTATGGGCGTTTCTATGCTGCGTCTGCAATACGGCACTGTTGATCCCGCGTTTAAAGAGCAACTCCATGGGTTGAGCGGATTGGTGGATAAAACCATTCTTGTGGTACGAAATATTGCCACTAGCTTACGTCCAGCTCCACTGGATATGGGGATACGCGCCGCGCTGGAGTGGTTGGTGGAGGAGTTTGCCAAGCGTAGTGGTGTTATTTGTCATCTCGAAATGGATGAAGGGGAGATTGATGTGGGGGATAAGTATGCCACGGCAATCTTTCGTATTGTTCAGGAGTCGCTGACCAATGTGGCCAGACATGCCCAGGCGACACAGGTTGTTATCCGTTTCCAGCATAGTGATAGCCATTTTCTGGTGGAGGTCACGGATGATGGCAAGGGGTTTGATGTTCAAGCGACAGGCCATAACTCCTTTGGGCTGTTGGGCATTTACGAGCGGGCCATCATGATGGATGGTGAAGCACAGATTATCAGCGAGCCAAATCGGGGAGCGAAGGTCCGGGTAACGTTGCCGATACCTCAGACACCACAGAAACAGCGTGGAGCCCACGTATGATCAAACTCTTAATGGCTGAGGACCACAGTATTCTCAGGGAGGGATTGAAGCAACTTTTCGGTTTGGCAGCAGATATTGAAGTGGTGGCAGAAGCGGTTAACGGTAAGCAAGTACTTGAACTGCTGCGCCAGGGAGACTTTGATATGATCCTGCTGGATATGTCGATGCCTGGCATTAGTGGCGTTAACCTGATTGCACGCATCCACAAGCAGCTTCCCGATATGCCTATTCTGGTATTGAGTATGCACAATGAGTTACAGATTGCCCGTCGTGCACTGGGTGCGGGTGCTAATGGCTATCTCACCAAAGATAGCGAGCCGGAGATTCTGCTGGCCGCGATTCGTAAGGTGGCCAAAGGGAGTCGCTTCATTGACCCCATGCTGGCGGAGCAGATGGTCTTTGAAAGCAGTGTACCGACAGAATCGTTACCTCATGAATCGCTCTCTCAGCGTGAGTATGAGATCTTTATGTTGCTGGCCAAGGGAATGAGTCTCAACGCGATCGCGGACCAATTAGTGATCAGTAGTAAGACTGTCAGTACCCATAAGATGCGCTTGATGCAGAAGATGCAGTTCACCTGCAATGCAGAATTAGTGCGTTATGCAGTGGATCATGATCTGATCAAATGACCAAGTTTGCTTGGCTCCCTTCCTTTTTGAATTTGTTAAAGTTTTGTAAAAATGAGAGGTGATTCTCATTTATTTTTGTCAGGATTTCCTGACAAAGACATCTTAAACCCCTACTCTCAAAACAGGGTTGACTGACTATAGCTCTGGACTAAAAAGACGATTTCCTTCCCATGGTAGCACGGTGATGACAGGAAATTCGGGCCAGATTTTAGACATAAGGATATATGTTAAGCGATAGAGAGAGCATTGGTGCGAGGTGGGGCAAATGCAGCTATTTAACGGTAATTTGATCTCATGGATTTGGAACAGACGCATTGCACTTGCGCCTTTGTTATTAGGGATGATGGCAATTGCTGGAGCTTTGGTGATTGGTGGGTTTCACCCCATGGTTATAGGGTATATTGTGCTGATGTCTGTGGCAACTGCAGGCGCAATTCGTTGGCTTACCCATGAATGTGAAAATGTCACCAAGCAGGTCTATTTGGAGGCCCGCCAGGCAGCAGAGGCTGAACAGCAACAGGCTCTTGAGCAATATAACCAAGGTCTTGGCCATCTTTGTCAGGAAGTGCTTCCCATCTGGTCAGGTCAAGTCGAGCATGCGCGCTCTCATACCGAAAGTTCTATTACCGATTTAACCAACAGCTTTTCTGACCTCTATCAGCGTATCGAAACAGCGGTAACCACTTCCCAAAACGCGTCAGTGGGTAGCGAAGGGCAAGCGGTTAAGGGGGTTGTTGAGCTGCTTCAGGAAGGGGAGGAGGAGCTGAATAAGATTACGACCTCATTGCGCTCTACCCTCAATGAAAAATCCTCGTTGCTTAACAAGATTGAAACGCTCTCTAGCCTCACTGAGGAGCTGAAAACCATGGCTAAGGATGTGGGGGATCTGGCAGGGCAGACCAATCTGCTGGCATTGAATGCAGCGATTGAAGCTGCACGTGCCGGTGAAGTTGGGCGTGGCTTCGCGGTGGTGGCTGACGAGGTGCGTAAGCTCTCCAGCCAGTCAGCGGAGACTGGCCGAAAAATTACCGATACGGTGGAGACCGTTAACTCCGCCATCAATGATACCTTCCAGCTCTCTCGTGAGTTTGCCCAGCATGATGCCGAGACCATTGCCCACTCCGAGCAGATTATTGAGCAGGTGCTTTCTGATTTTCATCTAACCGCTTCCGGGCTGAATGACTCGACAGAGATGCTACGCGAAGAGGCCAAGGTGATCCGTAATGAGATTGAAGGGGTGATGGTTGCGCTGCAATTCCAGGATCGGGTGAGCCAGATTCTTGGCCATGTCTGTGCTGACATGGCGAAGCTGGAACATCACCTGGAGGAGATTAAGCAGGATGGCTCTAAGGCATTGGCGATTGAGCCGGAAAGTTGGCTGGAAGAGTTGGCTGAGAGCTACACCATGGAGGAGCAGCATGATATCCACAGTGGCACTACTGACGGAGGCCGTCAGCAAGAGCAACCCGAAATCACCTTCTTTTAACCCAGGAGGAGTGTATGAGTAAAACCATCATGATTGTCGACGATTCTGCATCATTGCGTCAGGTCGTCAGTATTGCCCTGAAAGGGGCGGGCTATGAAACCCTAGAAGCGTGTGACGGTAAAGACGCCTTGAGCAAGCTTAACGGTGCCAAAGTCCATCTGGTCATCAGTGATGTCAACATGCCCAATATGGATGGCATCACCTTCGTCAAAGAGCTGAAAAAGCTGCCCAACTACAAATTTACTCCGGTGATTATGTTGACCACCGAGTCTCAGGAGGGCAAGAAAGCGGAAGGTCAGGCTGCAGGTGCCAAGGCGTGGGTAGTGAAACCGTTCCAGCCACAAACCATGTTGGCGGCAGTGTCCAAACTGATTATGCCTTAACGGCCGGGGTGGAATATGTACGAGTGCCAGGTATTACCAGATAAGCGTCTTGTCACCTTCGAAGGTGAGATGACCATTTATACCGCCGCCGAGCTGAAAGAAAAGTTTGATGAGGCGATAGAAGACCCCCTTGAGCTGGAGATTGATCTGGCCAAGGTGAACGAGATTGATAGTGCCGGCATTCAGTTACTGATGTTGGCAAAGAAGAGTCGCCAGGCAAAGCAGTATGGCCTCCACCTTGTGGCATTGAGTGACGATGTGCATAACGCCTTCGAAGCGATGGGCTTGAACTGCTATTTCGGGGAATCTGCGCAAAGCGCTGACGAGTGATTCCGAGGAGAGAGTTATGGAGCTAGATCCAGCACTACGAACTTATATTGCGGAAGGTCGCGAACTGTTGCAAGAGATGGAAGATGCACTGTTGCAACTGGAGCAGACTGAAGACCGCGATGAGTTACTCAACGCCATCTTCCGTGCCGCCCACACCATTAAGGGCTCGGCAGGACTGTTTGGTTTGGATGACATCGTTGCCTTTACCCATGGCGCGGAGACGTTGTTGGATCGATTGCGAGCGGGTGAATTACCCATTGATGAAGATCTGGTTGCCTTGTTGCTGGCTTGTCGTGATCACATCAGTGACCTGATCGACCAGATTGAATTAGGGGGAGAGCAGTTAGAGGCGGCGATTGCCGCCAAAGGTAAAGAACTGAGTGAGCGGCTGATTGCGGCCGGTGCTGAAGGGGCGGTAGAAGCGGAGCAATCAGCTTCTGGTGCATCACCGGCTGAAGAGGACGAAACGGCCACCGGCGAGGCGGCCGTGACGGACAACTGGCATATTTCCCTACGCTTTGGTGAGAATTCCCTGCGGGATGGTATGGACCCGCTCTCCTTCCTGCGTTACCTGGCCACATTGGGTGAGGTGACCTCTGTTACTACTCTGGATGATGCCCTTCCTAACGTGGATAAGATGGACCCTGAGAGCTGCTATCTGGGCTTCGAGATCAGCTTCAAGAGTGATGCTGACAAAGAGGCCATCGAAGGGGTGTTTGAATTCATTCGCGAAGATAGCCAAGTGCGCATCTTACCGCCCCGCAGTCGCTTGGGTGAATACCTGACATTGATTCAGGAGTTGCCGGAAGAGGATATGTACCTGGGTGAGATTCTGGTGAAGTGCGGCTCTCTGACACAACAGGAGTTGGATGAAGCGCTGGCACTACAAAAATCCCAACAAGAACAATCCGAAAGTCAGCCCCTGGGCAACATTCTCGTAGAGCAGGGGATGGCCTCGCAAGAGGTGGTGGATGCGGCGGTAGAAAAGCAAACCAAAACCCGCGAAGGCTTCTCTCAGGAGTCGCAATCAGTGCGGGTGGATGCGGACAAGCTAGACCACCTGATTAACCTGATTGGCGAAATGGTGATTGCCGGGGCGGGGGCTTCTATTAATGCCATGGCCAGTGGTGATGGTGTGTTGATGGAGTCAGTTTCTACTTTAGCGCGCTTGGTGGAAGAGGTCCGGGATTCTGCATTACGGCTTCGGATGGTGCAGATTGGTGCGACTTTTAACCGCTTCCAGAGGGTGGTACGGGATGTCTCCAAAGAGTTGAATAAAGAGATCGATCTGGTGATCACTGGTGCTGAGACTGAACTGGACAAAACCGTGGTGGAGAAGATTGGTGATCCCTTGATGCATTTGGTACGCAACTCTATCGACCATGGCATTGAGCCACCAGAAGAGCGTGAGGCGAAAGGTAAATCTGCACGGGGTAAGGTGCATCTCAATGCTTATCATGACTCTGGCAGCATTGTAATTGAGGTTTCCGATGATGGAGGGGGCCTGAATAGCGAAAGAATTCTTAATAAGGCCATTGAGAAAGGGCTGGTCAATCCTGAGCAGCAATTGGAAGAACAGGAGATCTACAACCTGATCTTTGAACCCGGTTTTTCTACCGCTGATAAGGTCAGTAACCTCTCTGGACGAGGGGTGGGCATGGATGTAGTCAAGCGTAACATCACGGCGTTGCGGGGAGCAATCGATGTGGATTGTCAGGAGGGGCAGGGGACCACGTTCCGGATCCGTATGCCACTGACTCTGGCGATCATCGATGGCTTCTTGGTGGGCGTGGGCGAGAGTTCCTTTGTGGTGCCGCTGGACATGGTATTGGAGTGCGTTGAGCTGGATGCGGGCGCTTGTGAGACCAATGGGGGTAGGGATTATATCAATCTGCGCGGCGAGGTTCTGCCTTATATCCGCTTGCGCAATATGTTTGAAGTGGGTGGCCATCCTCCCCGGCGGGAGAGTGTGGTGGTTGTCAACTATGCCGGTCATAAGGCTGGGCTGGTAGTCGACCGCTTGATGGGGGAATTCCAGACTGTCATCAAACCGCTGGGTCGTATCTTCAGTCACGTACGTGGCGTAGGGGGATCCACCATCCTTGGGAATGGTGAGGTAGCGCTAATCCTCGATGTGCCAGGATTGGTTCAACAGGTCTCATCCAAAGAAACGCACGCCACTCACAAAGTGGCCTAATTAAAATTTAGTAGTGAGGACACGCCGATGTTTAAAAATCTGAAAATCGGGATGCGCATGGGCCTGGGGTTCGGTGCCATCATGGTGCTATTAGGCATTGTTGCCATTATCTCTTTCAACGCATTGAATACCGCAGCCGAAGGTTTTGGTGAATACCGAGGTTTGGCGCTCAATACCAACAACTCGGGGCGGGTGCAGGCCAATATGCTGACGATGCGGCTGTCTGCCTTGGCCTATTACAATACCTCTGATGAGAAGCAGTTGAAGACTCAACAAGAGCGCTCTTCTGCCCTCTCTAGTTTAATCAAAGAGGCTAAAGAGAAAGCGATCAGTGATCATCAGCGTGAGGTGTTTGATCAAATGGAGGAGCTACATGTCCACTATGATGAGGTGTTTGCTGAGATCGTCGAGCTGATTCACACCCGTCATGATTTGGTGGGAAATACGCTGGATAAAGTGGGGCCACAGATGGAGAAACTGCTGACTGATATTATGGTCAGTGCGCGTCGTGATGATGATACCGAAGCGGCGTTTGAGTCGGCCCAGGCGATGCGTGCGTTACTGCTGGCCCGCCTTTATGTGGTGAAATATCTGGTAGGCAATACCACTGAGGAGGCTGAGCGGGTACGTGGCGAGTATCGGGAGTTCCAAGAGCGCCTGACAGGCCTTGATCATCAGCTAAAGAACCCTGAGCGCCGTGCCAGCCTGAAGGAGATTATGGGTCTTCAGAATAGATATATTACGGCTTTCAATGATGTAGTGAAAAGCATTAATACCCGTAATAAATTAAAAGCTGAGAAGCTGGATCCTACCGGTCAGAAATTTGCTCAGGTAGCAGAAGATCTCAAACTGGAGATCAAAGACCAGCAGGATGAGTTGGGCCCAAGGCTGCAAGCCTCTAATGATGAGTCTAAGATCTTCGTGATGGTGATGAGCTTGATTGCAGTGGTATTGGGTGTCGTCATGGCGTATATCATCACTCGTGCCATTACCAATCCGATTCGTGAAGCGGTTGAGGTGGCAAATCAACTGGCAGATGGGGATTTGACCGCTAAGATCGTCGTCGACAGTAAAGATGAAACTGGCCTGCTGTTACAGGCTATGCAGAATATGGTGGCTAAGCTTTCCCAGGTGATTGGTGAAGTACGTGCTTCTGCGACTATGCTCTCTTCAGCATCGGAAGAGGTCTCTGCAACAGCGCAAAGCATCAGCCAGGGCTCCAGTGAGCAGGCGGCCAGTGTGGAAGAAACCTCCTCTTCTGTTGAGCAGATGTCTACCTCCATCAACCAAAATACGGAGAATGCCAAGGTAACTGATGGCATCGCCTCTAAGGCTTCTACTGAAGCAGATGAAGGCGGCCAGGCGGTTCGCGAAACCGTGAGTGCGATGAAGTCTATCGCCGAGAAGATCGGTATCATCGACGACATTGCCTACCAAACCAACCTGTTGGCACTGAACGCGGCCATTGAGGCAGCCCGCGCCGGTGAGCATGGTAAAGGCTTCGCAGTGGTAGCGGCAGAGGTGCGTAAACTGGCGGAGCGCAGCCAGGTCGCCGCTCAGGAGATTGGAGAGGTGGCTCAGGATAGTGTGGGCTTGGCTGAGAAGGCAGGTAAGCTGTTGGATGAGATTGTTCCCTCTATCAAGAAAACTTCAGATTTGGTGCAGGAGATTACCGCGGCTTCTGAAGAGCAGTCATCCGGTGCTAAGCAGATTAATACTGCAATGGAGCAACTTAACAGCATCACTCAGCAGAGTGCCTCCTCTTCAGAAGAGCTGGCAGCAACCGCTGAAGAGATGAGTGGTCAGGCGGAGCAGCTGCAGCAGCTAATGAGCTTCTTCAAGGTAGAGAGTGGTTCCACACCCACCCCTCCTAGTGCACCCGCTGCGGCGGCACCAAAGCCTGCCAGTAAGCCTAAGTCACAAGCTGAAAACGTGGATGTTGATGACGCCTCGTTTGTCCGCTTTTAGGAGGCTGTTATGAGTGCATCAGAAAAAGTGAAAGTCGAGCAGCAGCCGGATTCCCATGGGCAGGGGAATTCGGGGGAGGATTGCCAGTATCTCACCTTCCAGCTGCGAAAAGAGATGTTTGCTATAGGCATCTTAAGCATCAAAGAGATTTTGGAGTATGGCCAACTGACCACGGTACCGATGATGCCGGAATTTATCCGCGGAGTGATCAACTTACGTGGGGCAGTGGTACCGGTGGTAGATCTGAGTGCTCGCTTTGGCGGCACTCAGAGCGAGATTACCAAACGTACCTGTATCGTCATCATTGAGGTTCTCAGTGAGGGAACCCGACAGGATGTGGGTGTGGTGGTGGATGCTGTCTCAGAGGTGTTGGAGATTCCCGATAGTGAAATCGAACCCGCCCCTGCCTTTGGCGCTAAGATCCGTGCCGACTTTATCGCCGGTATGGGGAAGGTGAATGGTAATTTTGTCATTATCCTGGATGTGGACAAGGTGTTATCGGTTGAGGAGCTGGCAATGGTGACCGAGCTTGGTGAGCCAAGCGAGGCATAGTGGATTACGAACATGGCGGTGATAAAAATAAGCGATGAGGAGTTCAGCCAGTTCAGGACGTTAATCTACGATATTGCGGGCATTACGATGTCTGAGGCGAAAAAGGCGCTGGTGAGTGGTCGACTTGCCAAGCGCCTAAGCCACTATGGTTTTGATAACTATGGTGACTATTTTTCGCTGCTGCAAGAGAAGGGGCAACAAGAGTTGCAGATGGCGGTGGACTTGTTGACCACCAATGAGACTTACTTCTTCCGCGAGCCGAAGCACTTTGAGTTTTTACGTGAGCAGATATTGCCCCAGAGACGGACGGGTGTCCCTTTCCGTATCTGGAGTGCCGCCTGCTCTTCCGGTGAAGAGGTCTACACCTTGGCGATGGTATTGGCAGATGTGTTGGAAGAACACCCCTGGGAGGTGGTTGGCTCTGATATCAGCAGTCGAGTGTTAGCCAAGGCCCGTGCTGGTCACTACCCCCTTTCCCGGGCTAAGGGGATTTCCCAGGAGTATCTGCGCCGCTTTTGTCTTAAGGGGGTCGGTGAGCACGAAGGGACTTTGCTGATTGACCGTCCGTTGCGTCAACAGGTGAAATTCCTGAGCGTTAATCTTAATGAAAGACTACCTCAGTTGGGTGAGTTTGATGTCATTTTCCTGCGTAACGTGATGATCTATTTCAGCATGGATACTAAACGTGAGGTCGTTAAGCGACTCATTCCGCGGTTGCGCCCTGGCGGTTATTTCATTGTTAGTCATTCAGAGAGCCTGAATGGGGTCAATGATGACCTTGATGTTGTATCGCCTTCTATTTATAGAAAACCTTATGCATAGCAATGGCAAAATTAAGGAGATATTTCTACATCCGGGAGAGATCTACTTTGGTGACTATACCAGTCGTATCCGTACCGTACTTGGCTCTTGTGTATCGCTGTTATTTTGGCATCCGCAACGACGCGTGGGGGGAATGTGCCACTTTATGCTACCCACTCGTAGAGGGAAGCCTCTCGATAAATTGGATGGGCGTTACGCTGATGAAGCAATGCAATTAGCCCTGCAAGAGATGAAACGGTTCCACACGACACCGGATCAATATCGAGTCAAAATTTTTGGTGGTGGAAATATGTTTCCATCTAGCGGTGCTAGTGAGAAGCGCCACATTGGCATACAAAATATCGAGGCGGCACGACAGTTAGTGCAGCAGTATCAGCTGAATTGTGTTTCAGAGCACATCGGGGGAAATGGTTACCGCAAACTGGTCTTTGATGCATGGGATGGTCGGGTGCGTCAAAGTGGTGGTGCAACAGTGGGTTCACCTAAAAGCACGCCAATGAAATTGGAGCCTACAGCACCATTAGAGAATGTGGTCGGTAATACGCTAATAACAATGGGGAGAAAGGGATGGCTGCCATCAAAGTGATGATTGTGGATGATTCCGCGGTAGTGCGTCAGGTACTCACCGGTGCCTTGCAACAGGCGGGAATCGAAGTGATTGGTGTGGCGGCGGACCCCATCTTTGCCATGGATAAAATGGCAAAGCAGTGGCCTGATGTGGTGGTACTGGATGTGGAGATGCCACGCATGGATGGCATCACCTTTCTCAAGAAAATTATGGCTGAACGTCCTACGCCGGTCGTGATTTGCTCAACGCTGACTGAGAAAGGCGCTGAGACTACGATGCAAGCTCTCGCGGCCGGGGCAGTGAGTATTATCACCAAACCCAAGGCGGGCTTGAAAAACTACCTTCAGGATGCCTCCAATGATCTGATATCAACGGTCAAAGCGGCCGCAGTGGCCAATGTGAAGCGGCTCATTACCCCGACGCCGACTAAGTTTACGCCTCCGAAAAAGCTAACCGCAGATGCCATATTGCCTGCATCGACGGGTGCCATGGCACAAACTACTGAGACTGTGGTAGCCATGGGTACCTCAACCGGCGGAACCCAAGCCCTGGAGGCGGTATTGACGGCACTGCCACGGGTGTCCCCAGGTATTGTGGTAGTTCAACATATGCCAGAAAAATTCACTGAGCAGTTTGCCAAGCGTTTGGATGGATTGTGTCAGGTCGAGGTGCGAGAGGCGCGCCATGGTGACCGAGTATTACCGGGGCGAGTATTAATTGCGCCAGGAGGACGTCACATGCTCTTGAAGCGCAACGGTGCACAGTATCATGTAGATATTATTGATGGCCCTCCTGTCAGTCGCCATCGTCCTTCGGTGGATGTATTGTTTCGTTCAGTTGCCAAGTTTGCTGGAAAAAATGCCTTGGGCATTATCATGACGGGGATGGGGGATGATGGTGCCCGGGGGCTGTTGGAGATGAAGCAGGCCGGAGCCTCTACGATTGCTCAAGATGAGGCCAGCTGTGTGGTTTACGGTATGCCTAAAGAGGCTGTTAAATTGGGCGCTGCAGACCGGGTCATTCCACTCTCCTCTATTCCGGCAGCAATAATGGAATAGATCATTCGCTAAGATTATTTGGATGTATTATGCCGAAAATTCCCTCGTTTATTTGCGTTATTTCTCGTTGATCGCTATCCAGTGAGGCAACCCTGGCCTATAGTTAAGGAACTTCTTCAGCAGTTATCCTGATTGATAATGGGGCTTTTTATGGAGGTTCGGTGGATAGTGATCAGTCACCTCGTGAGTTATTTGTCGACATTGGCGGAGT
Organism: Thiohalomonadales bacterium; assembly: GCA_050295955.1. Classification (GTDB taxonomy): domain Bacteria; phylum Pseudomonadota; class Gammaproteobacteria; order RBG-16-57-12; family RBG-16-57-12; genus JAFLJP01. The sequence continues at coordinate 16,267 of JBNKQQ010000024.1, read as the reverse complement.
TCGCTTCGCAGAGCGTGATGTCCGATTGAAAACCGTGCTTGGTTCTTGTGTCTCTTTCACCTTTTGGCACCCCCAGCGCTATGTCGGAGGGATGTGCCACTTTGCCATGCCATCTCGCCAGCGCCAACGTGATGGAGCGTTGGATGGGCGTTTTGCTGATGAGGCAATGCAATTGCTCCTCAAAGCAGCCTTACAGCGACAAACTCGATTAGAGGAGTATCTGGTGGGCATGTATGGTGGTGGGTGTATGTTCCCTGATATTGTTCCGCCAGATAGTCATCACGTTGGCGTTCAGAATATCCATAAGGGGAGGGAGTTAATAAAACAGTATCATTTAAACTGTATTCGTGAACATGTTGGTGGTATTGGTAGTCGTAATGTCATCTTTGACATAGCCAGTGGTGAGGTCCAGGTTAGGATGGGGGCCTTCGTTGAAAAAGACGGGAAGTAAATCCCGATATCCAATAGATTAGCGATAGCTGATGAGCGACATGATGATGTGAGGATAGTGTGTTTGCCATTAAGGTGATGATAATTGATGGCTCAGCAGTGGTTCGCCAAGTGCTAAGCAAAATTTTACAGGAAGAAAGTATGGAGGTGGTGGGAGCCACTAAAGAGTTGACGGTAGCCATGGAGATGATGGCAAGGCAGTGGCCAGATCTCATCGTATTGGACTTGGCAATTCCTGGTTTTGATGGACTGGCGTTTCTCAAAACGATTCTAACGGAACGGCCTAATACCGTGGTATTAGGGGTGATTCAAGATGAGAGTCACAGGGAGGTGGCCAATAGAGCGCTGAAGATGGGGGCCGTCGAGATTGTGAATCGCCCGAAGCTAGCCATTAAAGAGTATCTGCAGGATAGCTCAAACGAATTATTGAAAAAAGTGAGGATGAGATCCCGCCGCCTGGCACCGCCAATTAAGTATTCTAATGCTGCTGCACGATTCAATACCCAGCCGATTCATTCTTCTAAAACCCGTAAGGGATCATATAAGTTAGTCGCAATTGGTATATCCACCGGTGGTCCACAGACGTTAGAAGCGGTATTGGTTAGCTTGCCCGCTAGTGCTCCTTGTATCTTGGTGGTACAGCATATGCCCCAGCAGTTCACTGGACAATTCGCCAGACGCTTAGATAGCTTGTGTCGCATGGAGGTGAAAGAGGCAAGTGATGGAGACCAGGTTAAGCCAGGACGGGTATTGATTGCGCCCGGGGATCGACATATGCGCTTAATCCGCAAAGGCATGAGCTATGCAGTGGAGGTTATTGATGGGGGTAGGGTGAGCCACCATCGCCCATCAGTCGATGTATTATTCAGTTCGGTGGCGAAGCATGCAGGCCGCGATGCGTTGGGGATCATTATGACTGGGATGGGAGGGGATGGTGCTGTAGGGCTAAAAGCGATGCAGCAGGCTGGATCGATGACGATTGCCCAGGATGAAGCGAGCTGTGTGGTTTACGGTATGCCGAAAGAGGCGGTTAAACAGGGCGGGGTGGAGCGAGTGTTGTCACTGAATGAGATTCCCGCTGCAATTTTGGAATAGATAGGAGAAAAAAATGCGTCTACTTCACACCATGCTGCGTTGCGGCAATCTGGAGAGATCAATACAGTTTTATACAGAGGTGTTAGGGATGAACTTGTTGCGCCAGCAGGCATACCCAGATGGTGAATTTACGCTGGCCTTTCTCGGTTACGGTGATGAGGCTGAAAATACCGTGCTGGAGCTTACCTATAATTGGGGCGTGGAGAGCTATGAAATCGGTAGCGGCTTTGGGCATCTGGCCATTGAGGTGGATGATGTTTACCTAGCTTGCGATGAGATCCGCCGTCGTGGAGGTAAGATTATTCGCGATGCCGGGCCAATGAATGCAGGAACTACGATTATCGCCTTTGTTGAGGATCCTGATGGTTATCAGATTGAGCTTATTGGCAAACGGGGTTAAGCCTATTTCTCCAGTAGTTCTCTGAGCTGCTGGAGATAACGCAGCTCATCGGGTAGCACATTGTAGCGCTGGGAGCGCCACATCTCCTCTCCCAGTTGCTCCATCATCATATGTTCCACTTCATGAGCCTCTTTGTGTTTAGCTAATAGCTGGCGGGCTACATCACGAATCCCATTGGGGCGGTCGGTAGAGATCTGTTCATGTAAGGCAATATGCATACCCATATGCAGGAAAGGGTTGGTGGCACCCAGCTCAGGGGGAAACTCCTGCTCCATGGCTTGGGAGCTTTCTAAGAGCTTGTGGTATTCTGGATGCATCTTGATCACACCTGTGATCATCTCCTCTAGCGGGGTGAGTGGCTGGCGTTGTTGCTGTTTTTGCCAAGCATCAAAGAAGCCCTGACGCAACTGATTTCGGTCCTGATTGAAAAACATGCCTAGCCCTCAGTCTTCTCTTTGTATTCACATAGATCCTCAATAATGCAGGAGCCGCAGCGCGGTTTGCGGGCAATACAGGTATAGCGCCCATGAAGGATCAACCAGTGGTGAGCATCCACTAGAAACTCTTTAGGAACAAACTTCATCAGTTTCTTTTCTACCTCCAATACATTTTTTCCTGGCGCGATTTTGGTACGGTTGGCCACACGAAATATATGAGTGTCTACCGCCATGGTCGGATGCCCAAAGGCGGTATTGAGTACGACATTAGCGGTTTTTCGACCAACACCGGGGAGTGCTTCCAGTGCCGCTCGATCCTCAGGAACTTCGCCGTTGTGCCGATCAAGTAGCATGCGACATGCCTTGATGATATTAGCCCCTTTACTATTATAGAGGCCGATGGTCTTGATGTACGCCTTGAGTCCCTCTTCTCCTAAGTCATAAATTGCCTGGGGAGTATTGGCAATGGGAAAAAGTTTGATGGTTGCTTTATTGACCCCTTTATCCGTGGCTTGGGCCGATAAAATGACAGCAATCAATAGCTCAAAAGGCGTAGAGTAGTTCAGCTCGGTAACGGGTTTAGGGTTATCAGCGCGCAAGCGTGAAAAGATTTCGTAACGTTTTTGTGCATTCATTGGGAGTACAACCGTAAATTTTTCTATACCTTAACAGGCTGGACGATTTCAGAAAATGCAATCCACTTCAAAAATTAAGGCAAACAATTGTTCTATATTTTAAGTGATTTACTAAACGTCTGTCGGAAATGCGTATTTAGTAAAGGTTTTCTACACTTTCCGATAACCTTGTATTAGACTCTAACACAGTCTGTATAAAAACCGATTTGGCAAGATAAAGCGAGATTCCTGAAATAACGGGATCCGAAGGGAGTAGACTGATGAATAACTGGCTAACACGTCTTCTGGCATTGCTGCTGATTGCCTCTTTGAGCGCATGTGGAGGTGATCTGGGGGGAGGTAGTGATGGAGGTGGAGATACAACCGGTGGGGAGACGACCACAGGTGGTGAAACGCCTGCCGCAAGTGCCCTGTCATTGCTTATCAGCTCAAATACGATGCCATCGGATGGTTCGAGCCCGGTTACTTTGACGGTTCTGGCAAAAAATTCCAGTAATAATGTGGTGGAAGGGGCTGAGATCTCTTTTGTTGCAGACCAGAATGCCTCTATTTCAAGTGTCTCTGGGACCACGAATGTCAACGGCGTGGCATCTGCGGTGCTTTCTCCCAGTGGTGACCCCACCAACCGTACTATCACTGTCACGGCTATTGATGCCGGAAGTGGCGCCACAGTGACGCGTACAGTTGCCGTTGTGGGTACCCAGTTTGTTTTTTCTGGTGACACCGCAATTGAGGTGGGGGAGACAACTACCATTCTTGCCACTTTGACAGATTCCGGCGGACGAGGGATTGCAAATCAGACCGTGGCCGTGAGTTCGCAATTGGGAAATACTTTGAGCGCTGCCTCTCTTACAACAAACTCTGAGGGGGTTATTAGTCTCACTGTCACGGGTGTGGCAATTGGTTCAGATACCATTACCTTTTCTGCTCTTGGTGCTACCAACAATACTGTTGCGATGACGGTGACAGCAGTTGGTACCGTATCCTTCACATTCATCAGTCCATCTGCCAATACTGAAGTCAATATTGGAGGGACGCAAACGGTTATTGCACGTCTTACTGATGGTGGTGTGGGCGTTGCTGGGCAGTCTGTGAGTTTGGCCACTTCCCGGGGGGGCTTTGGAAGTAGTAGCGGGCAGCCTTCTACGACATTGGTGACTGATGCCAATGGCTATGTCACGGATACGGTTTCTTCGACGCTGGCAGGTTCTGCGCTAATGAGGGCTGATGTTGTGACTGCAGGGACTTATGAGGATGAGGTTGCTACGTTAGGCGTTGAGTTTATTGCAGTGACGGCGGATTTGATTACCGTGGAGGCACAGCCTGCTGTTATTCAGGGAGAAGAGAGTTCTACGATTACCGCGACAGTACGGGATCCAGATTATAATCTCGTCAAAAATAAGGTGGTTATCTTCAATATTACGCAAGATACCACTTCAGGTAATTTATTCCCGCCTTCTGGCACTACCGATAGCTTTGGCCAAGTAACTACTGTGTACACAGCGGGTCAGGTAGCCAGCGGTTTGAATGATGTCAAGATTCTTGGCTTGGTTCAGGATACGCCGACAGTTACAGATACAACTGCTTTGACGGTCAATAATGGTGCATTGCACGTGGCGTTGGGTACGGGTAATTCTATTGAGAATTTTTCAGATACGGTATACAAGAAAAATTACTCAGCGATTGTGACCAGCTCTTCGGGCGGTTCTGTGGCATACCAAGAGGTAACCATTAGTGTCTGGTCTAAACGTTATCGGAAGGGTTACTGGTATCAAGTCATTTCTGGAACGACCTGTTACTGGGCGATAAATGAAAGCTATGAATGTGCCAATGAAGACCTTGATTTCAATGGCATCTTCGATCCATCTACTGCGGGTGGCCCTGACTTTGATGAGAATGGAAATGGCCGATTGGATCCGGGGAATGTGGCAACTATCGGATCAGAGTTTACCGCGACGATTCTTACCAATGATGATGGCGTAGCTGAATTCAGTATCCTCTACCCAGAAGACCATGCTTACTGGCTGGATGTGGTAATTGAGGCTCGTGTAGGTGTTGCAGGGACAGAAGATATGGATCGAGTGACTTATACCCTTGAGGGGCTTGCTGATGATTATGATTCATGTGACATCACTCCCCCTGGTCGCTTCAGTCCATTTGGTCGTGGCTATACGCTAGATAGTAGTGGTACATCTGTGCCAGCTCCATGTAGTGTGGCTGAGTAATAAAAGATTTAGTCCATTAAGCTCAAGGCGGCCATTGGCCGCCTTTTTTATGTGAGATTGAAGAACTACGTGCCATAGGTTGTCGATTAATTGATGGGTGGTAAAGGTATTTATTTAGATGTTGCAGTGCCAGTTCCGCTGAGGCGGGTGTTTAACTATATTGCGCCTGATGCTGCGGTTTTGCCTATAGGTGGGCGGGTTGTAGTGCCTTTTGGACGACAAGAGTTGGTTGGTGTATTGCTGGATATAGTGAAGGGAGAAGACCTTGATGGCTATGAGCTAAAGTCTGCCTCGCAAGTTTTGGATGATGAGCCATTACTTGATGCTAAGTTGCTGCAATTATTAGAGTGGTCTAGCCGGTATTATCATTATCCGATCGGTGAAGTTATTACTGCCGCATTACCCACTTTGCTTCGTCAAAGGGGAGAGCTAATTTATAAAGGGCAACGCTGTTGGCAGTTGAGCGATGAGGGAGTTCAAATTGATCCAGTATCGATAACGCGTGCTCCCAAGCAACAGCAACTACTTGAGTTACTCTCTCTCCATAAAGTGCTCAGTGATAATCAACTTGGTAGCTATATTGATGGCTGGCAATCTACCATGTGTACTCTGCAGAAAAAAGGCTGGGTGGAGAGCCTGCAGCAGCCTGAGGTAGTGAATGTTGAGTCAATGGAGGCGCCTGGCTTACATGGTGAGCAGGCTTCTGCGGTTGTTGCCTTGGAGGCTGGGCTCGGTGATTTTCATCCCTTCTTATTGAATGGCGTGACAGGATCGGGAAAGACGGAGGTTTACCTTTCCATTGCAGAGAAAGTGCTGGCACAAGATCAGCAGGTGCTGGTATTGGTGCCTGAGATTGGCCTGACACCTCAATTGGTTGAGCGTTTTCAGAGTCGTTTTTCTGTTCCCATCGCACTGTTGCACTCTGGTTTGAATGATCAGGAGCGTTTGGATAGTTGGATCCTCGCTAGGGACGGCCGCGCACCATTGATTATTGGTACTCGCTCTGCAGTTTTTACGCCGATTAAAAATCTTGGGTTGATTATTATTGATGAGGAGCATGATCCCTCTTTCAAACAACAGGAGGGGTTCCGTTATTCTGCCCGTGATGTGGCGGTGATGCGGGCGCGTTTGCAGAAGATACCCATTGTGCTCGGTTCAGCCACACCCTCTTTAGAGACTTTGTTTAATGTGCGTGAAGGCCGTTATCGTGAGTTAAGATTGACCCGGCGAGCGGGTAATGCCAAGCCTCCTAGAATTGATGCTTTGGATGTACGTGGGCAGTATATGGAGCATGGCATCTCCAATAGCTTGATTAAGCGCATGAAGCAACATCTGGCAAATAATGGACAGGTGTTGTTGTTTCTCAATCGCCGGGGCTACTCCCCGACGCTGATTTGTCATGAGTGTGGCTGGACGGCCGAGTGCCAGCGCTGTGAGACCCATATGGTATTGCATCATTTTGATCAGCGTCTGCGGTGCCACCACTGTGGTAAAGAGCAGCGGTTGATGCCTGCCTGTCCTCAATGTCAAAGCGAAGAGTTGCGTCCCATAGGCCAGGGAACTGAGCGTATTGAAGAGGCGCTGAGGCACCATTTTCCTGATCACGGTGTTCTGCGAATCGATCGGGATACCACTCGGCGTAAAGGGGCTTTGCAGACCATGATCGATGAGATTCATGAAGGAAAGCATCAGATTCTATTGGGCACTCAGATGTTGGCGAAGGGACACCACTTTCCTAATGTTACGCTGGTGGGGATTCTGGATGCCGAACAGGGTTTGTACAGTGCAGATTATCGAGCGATGGAGAGAATGGCGCAGCAGATTCTCCAGGTGGCAGGGCGCGCAGGGCGTGCCGAGAGGCCAGGCGAAGTCATTATTCAAACCCATCACCCAGACCATCCGATGTTACGGGCGCTGCTAGAGCAAGGGTATGGGCCTTTTGCAGAGGCTTTGCTACGGGAGCGGCAACAATGTGAGATGCCTCCCTACAGTGCGATTGCCCTGTTACGGGCAGAGTCAACGAATCGGGATCTGCCTCAGGCTTTTTTGAGTGAGGTCTACCAACAGGCAATGTCACTGGCAGTACCCGAAGTACTGCTGCTTGGACCCGTCCCCTCTCCTATGGAGAAGCGTGCAGGTCGTTATCGTGCACAATTACTGATTCAAGCACCGCAGCGAGGACCGCTGCATCGATTATTAACGCCATTGATGCCATGGCTAGAGAAGAGCAAGCTTGGACGCAAGGTCCGCTGGTCGTTGGATGTGGATCCAATCGAGATGTACTAGGGCTTATTAGGACTAAATTTAAACATGACGCCAATAATTAATTGGTGCTAACGGAGCCTAATTATTTTGCTGATGGCAAGGATGCGCTAAAATAGCGCCATTTTACCGCAACAATCCCTGATTTCTGGAGAATTCCCTTGAAAGATCATCTACACGGCCTGGTATCGGAAGCAGTTACGCTATTGCGCAAAGAGGGCATATTGCCTGAAGAGGCGGAAGTTAAGGTACAGATTGAGCGTACCCGCGATGCTGTCCATGGCGATTTTGCCACTAATGCAGCGATGATGATGGCTAAGCACGCACGACGTAAACCCCGTGACTTGGCGGAGATGATCATTGAGCGACTGCCTGCTTCGGAGCGGGTCAGCAAGGTGGAGATTGCTGGCCCGGGTTTTGTGAATTTTTATCTCACCAGCGATGCGCTGCAATCTGTGATCAAGGAAATTTCGGAAGCGGGCGAGGCTTACGGATACAGCACTGTTGGGCAGGGTAAGTTGGTACAGGTGGAGTTTGTCTCTGCGAATCCAACCGGGCCATTACATGTTGGCCATGGGCGTGGAGCAGCCTATGGCGCAACGGTTGCGGATCTGTTGGCTGCTGCAGGCTTCCGTGTACACCGTGAATATTATGTGAATGATGCTGGTCGCCAAATGGATATTTTGGCAGCTTCAGTGTGGCTGCGTTATTTACAGGCGTGCGGTGAAGAGATTGTCTTCCCATCCAATGGTTATAAAGGTGAGTATGTTCTGGATATCGCAGCCCAGTTAAAAGAGAAAGAGGGCGAGCGTTTTAGACGCGTTGGTACGGATGTAATGGTAGATCTGCCATTGGATGCCCAGGACGATGGTAGCGGTGACAAAGAGCTCCACATTGATGCCATTATCGAGCGAGCCAAAAACATGTTGGGAGCAGATGAGTACCGTATTGTTTTTGATCATGGTCTGGAATTGATTCTGGGAGATATCCGCGAAGACCTAAAAGAGTTTGGTGTGATATATGAAGAGTGGTACTCCGAGCGTTTACTAACTGAAGGCAAGGATAACCGCGTGGCTAAAGCGTTAGCGCGCTTGGAAGCGAATGGCCATATCTACGAGCAGGGTGGTGCAAAGTGGTTTAAGTCCAGCGCTTTTGGTGATGAAAAAGATCGTGTGGTCGTACGTGATAACGGTCAGACCACCTATTTTGCTTCGGATATTGCTTACCATATGGATAAGCTGGAGCGAGGCTACGAGAGAGTCATTGATGTCTGGGGGGCAGATCACCATGGCTATATTCCCCGTGTGAAGGCTGCACTGGAAGCGTTGGGAGATGATGTCAGTAAATTGGATGTGCTGTTAGTTCAATTCGCTATCCTTTACCGAGGTGGTGAAAAGGTGCAGATGTCGACCCGTTCAGGTTCTTTTGTGACCTTGCGGGAACTGCGTGAAGAGGTAGGCAATGATGCGGCACGCTTCTTCTATGTCATGCGCAAGAGTGAACAGCATTTGGACTTTGACCTGGATCTGGCCAAATCCAAATCCAATGAGAATCCCGTCTACTACATACAATATGCCCATGCTCGGGTGTGTAGTGTCATGCGCCAGCTGAAAGAGAAAGGCATGGTTTATGATCAAATCACTGCATTTGGTGCATTGGAACAGTTGAGCGAAGAGCATGAGCAAGAGCTGCTGGTCGCGTTGGCTAAATTCCCTGAAGTGGTGGAGGCGGCAGCACTTAATCATGAGCCTCACCAGTTGGCTCACTACTTACGTGATACGGCTAATAAGTTCCACACCTATTACAACGCCCATCAATTTATCGTTGATGATGCCGGTTTGCGTAATGCCCGCGTGGCATTGATTTTGGCGGTAAAACAGGTACTGGCAAACGGTTTGGGATTACTGGGAGTGAGTGCGCCGGAGAGCATGTAATGGCACACGACTATAAAGATACAGGAAGCAAGCCAGAGCAAAAATCGAAAACTAAGTCCAAGGCAGCACCAAGTAAGCCGGTGAAAAAGCGCCCAGCAGCAACGCCTGCGAAACCCAAGGTTGAGGGGGGAGCGAAAAAGGGAATGTCGCCATTGTTGGCGATGTCTCTGGGGCTGGGGATTGGCTTGACTGTGGCGGTGTATGTTTATCTCTCCCTACAACCCAAAGGAGGAGATACTGCGAGTACGCCGGCTTCTGAGGTGGCTGCAAAGCCTAGTGCTGAGAGCGTGATCAAGAAGTCAGCATCGAATGCGACTGAGTCAGAAGAGGAGCAAGGCTCTCGTTTTGACTTTTACTCCATACTACCTAAGCTTGAAGTAGTGATTCCCGATCAGGAAATTATGGAGTCCAGTGATAAAGGGGAATCAGGCCATAGCAAGCCAACACTCAAGCCAATTGATCAGCCTGGGCGATATCTGCTCCAGGCTGGTTCGTTCCGCAATAGTTCGGATGCTGAGAGGGTCAGGGCCGAGTTGGCGCTGTTAGGTGTGGAATCACATATCGAAACAGTGACTATTAACAATAGCGACACATGGCATCGGGTACGTATTGGACCTTTTGATGACAATAAAAAGCTGGATAAGGTGCGTAACCGCCTGCTGGATAATGGGGTAGACGTTATGGTCTTGAAGGTTAAAAGTTGATCTATATTCCGTAGAGAGTGCCTATTTATCCCATCAAAATTTGTTGATGGCGGAGGTGATATGAGTACCAGGAAGGTGGCGGTCAAAGATTTGCAGTTTGGTATGTATGTGAGCGAATTGGATCGCCCCTGGGTGGGGACGCCCTTTCTCTTTCAAGGCTTTGAAATTTCTAATCAGCAAGAGCTGGATCAGCTGCGGGAGTGTTGTGATTATGTCTATATACTGACTGAGCAGACGACAAATCTCTCTATTGAAAAGCACCGCATCACCCCCCCTCCCAGTATCCGTTTTGAAACATCCAGAATAAATATTACGACAGCTAAGCGAGCTCCCCCGAGTGTAACGCCTTCCCGATTTGTTGGCGAAATGCAGCATATAAAAACCACCTATGATGATGCTCATTGTTATATCCGTGATGTGATGGCGGATATGCGTTTGGGGCGCAGTATCGATACCGCGAAAGCCAAGGGATATGTAGATCAGCTGGTTGAAAGTATTGTTCGCAACGATAGTGCCTTAACGTTGTTGGCTCAATTAAAGAGTCGCGATGAATACACGGTTCAACATAGTATCAATGTCTGCATTCTATCTTTGCTGTTGGCTAAATTTATGGGGCTTCCCGACAATGAATTACGGGAACTAGGAGTCGGTGCGCTGTTGCATGATATTGGGAAAATGCACATACCTGATGAGGTGTTGAATAAAGAAGGTCCTCTTAGTGATGAAGAGTTTGCGTTGATGAAGGGGCATCCTGAGGCTGGTTATCAGTTACTGCTCCGTCAAGGTGGAATTTCTCTATCAGCGATGGAGGTGGTCCGTAGTCATCATGAACGAATGGATGGAAAAGGATATCCAAGGGGACTTGCGGGGGGCCAGATAAGCCGCTTTCCTCAGCTTGTCTCATTGATCGATGTTTATGACGCCATTACGACGCAGCGTTGTTATCACCAGGCGCTTTCACCCCACGAAGCGTTGAAGCAGATGTTTGAAAACCACATGGGGGCATTCCCAAATGAATTAATGCACGAATTTATACAATGCTTAAGTATCTTTCCTGTTGGCAGTATTGTAGAGCTCTCTAATGGGGAGGTCGGTGTCGTGTTAAGCATCAATCGTGAGTACCATCTATCACCCATGGTATTGGTGGTTCTGGATGCTGAGAAGCAGCCATTGGACCGGTATCGTCTGATTAATTTATCATTCATGGGGGATCGAGGTGTCGATATCACCATCTCCCGCATATTGGAATCTTGGGCATATGGTATTGATGCGCCAAAGATTCTGCGGGAACAGGGGGATTTTGCTCATTTTTTGGAGTGAGTCAAAAGATAAACTAAGTGATGAAAAGGTTTATCAAGGTGCCTCAGTGAAAATCGTAATGTTTTTTGACGCCCTGTCGAATTTCCCAAGTGCACGACATGCCTGCAGGGAATGTGACTAAATCCCCTTTGCCCATGGTGACGGGCTCACCACCATTGGGTGTTACCGTGACATCACCTTCCAAAAAATAGCAGGTCTCATTGGCATCGTAGGTCCAAGGGAAGATCGATGGCTCTTTGGTCCAGACGGGCCAATTGGCAACATCTGCCAGCTGCTCTTTAGTGGGATTTTTGATGACTTTAATATCATTCACAATGTGGGCTCCTCTTAATTTCATCTTATAGCTAATAGACCTTAGCTACCACCACATAAAAAATTATCGTTACAGGATAAAAGGCCTTATTATATCCCGATCGCCTAGTAGGCGATAATCTGGCATTAAGTGCATCAAAAATATTAGGAGAATATGCAGGATGAAAAAGATAAGAGGGTTGATGCTGGTAGTGGCTGTTGCATTGCTGGCAGGGTGTGCAAGCCCTATGAAGATGGCTGTTAATAAGGAGACTCAGTCTCTGGATTTAAGCAGTGAAGCATTGTTACTGCTCTCAGCGGATATTACAAATAACCATAAACCGGGTTATCAGCCAGAGCCTACCATACTGTATGTTGAAGAGCCGAATGGCGGTAAGGCATATAATTTCTTGATGGATAAAGATGGCCGTTTGGCTGTGGAGTCTGATGCGGGTGCGGTCTATTTTTTCCGCGCTAATCTGAAGCCAGGTAAGTATATTGTGCGTGGTATAGGTGGTTTTAGTGGCCTCTTCCCAGTACGTGGTAATTTCTTCCTGCCACTGCATAGTGAAATTGAGGTGACGGATAGCGATGCGTTTTATCTGGGACGGGTTGTTGGCAGTATTCGTGAGCGTCAGGAGAATGAATTCCGGGCAGGTTTAGTGATCCCACTATTGGATCAGGCTGTCACTGGATTCTCTTCAGGTACCTTCGAGATCTCTATTATCGATAATAGCCAGCAAGATCTGCAGTTAATGGGTGACCTATATCCTGCTTTGCAGGGGACTAATGTCAAAGTGGCATTGCTGCCTCCATTCGACCGTGATTATGCCCAGAAGTGGTGGGAGGATCATTAATCCAATCATGGTGAGTGAAAAAAGCCGCTGTTATCAGCGGCTTTTTATTGGCACTCCAGTTTGATCTGCTCCTGTAGGTCGGTAAGGCGCTGTTTGTCTCTGTCATTGGGTGTGTGTTTGAGATAGATGCGAATTTTGGTGGCTTGGCGGCGATAGCGGTCACAGTGGCTATCATTGAACCGTTGAGATAGGGCCTGTTTTCCACACTCTTGTGTAATCAGGTCTTCCAGGTCTGAGGCTTTTTGTTTATCTCGATCGTTGTTGCTGTGCTGTAAAAAAGTGCGGATTTTATTAAGTTCGCTAACCTTTCTGCGACAGAAACTGTTGAGGGGTTTCTCTTCTCGATTTTCGAATTCCAGTCCTTGCCACTCGTTACTTGTGCCGAAGTTGGCACCGCTTTTCTCTAACGGTCGTAATTGAATTTTATCGGCTTTATTCTCTGAGGGCGGTTTGTCGCTGAAAACCAGGTTGCCGTTTTCATCCCGCCATTGGTAAGCCTCTGCCAGTAGCGGGCTACTGGCAAGGCTGAGTATGAGAAGTAATAGTGCCCGTGTCATGAAGAAGATATCGGGCGTTAGGGCTATTCCTCTAGGTAGGTATAGCCGCTGAGGCCTGCGCCTAGCTCTTGTGTATAGAGGCGACGCTGCTCATCGCTCAAATCTGCTTGTTCAATCTTGTTACGGTAGCTTTCCATGAGCTCATCCGCTTCAAAATGAACATAGCCTAGTACAGAGTCGACGGTATCGCCGTGTAGGGCATCACTGAGTTGATAGCTGCCGTCGGGGTTGACCTTTACATGTACTGAATCGGTATCGCCGAACAGGTTGTGCATATCCCCCAGTATCTCCTGATAGGCGCCTACCATGAAGAATGCCAGTAGGTAGGGTTTGTCTTTTTGGAGAGGGTGAAGTGGCAAGCTAGGCTCCACCCCTTCACTGTGAATGTAGTGATCGATGCGCCCGTCTGAGTCACAAGTGATATCGGTGAGCATAGCACGACGGGTGGGGACTTCATTCAAGCGGTGGATCGGCATGATAGGGAATAGCTGATCGATAGCCCATACGTCTGGAATAGATTGGAAGAGTGAGAAGTTAACGAAGTATTTGTCTGTCAGCTTCTCATTGAGCTCATCTAATATCTCCCGGTGGCTGCGGCTATCACTGCGTAGCAGGCCGCGAACCTTGTCACAGGTGGCAAAGTAGAGCTGCTCGGCACGGGCCCGCTGTTCCAAGGTGAAGAGGCCATGGGTATACATCTCATGGGCATCAGTGAGCATGTGCACCGCATCGTGATAGATTTCGGTGGTGGAGCGTTCATTCCCTCCTAATTGTTGCAGGCCATGCCACAGGTCGTGAATCAGGGGGGCTTCATCGGTGGTGGGAATCTCTGGCTTTTTCAGTGGTGCTGCTGACTCGCTGTCGATCACGTCGGCAACCAAGATAGCGTGGTGGGCAGTCATAGCGCGCCCTGATTCGGTGACGATACCTGGTTGGGGCAGTCCCTCCCGGTTACAGATCTCCTTTAAGGCATGTACAACGTTGTGGGCGTATTCATGTAGGCCGTAGTTCATTGAGCAGAAGGAGCGGGAACGAGTGCCTTCATAATCCACGCCCAGGCCACCACCGACATCGACGATCTTTACATCTGCACCTAGGCGGCGCAGCTCTGCATAGTTGCGGCCAGCTTCACGCATACCTCGCTGGATATCACGAATATTGGCGATTTGTGAGCCCAGATGAAAATGCAGTAATTGCAGGCAGTGGAGCTTATCAACTGACTGCAGGCGCTCCACCATATGCAGCACTTGAGCCGCTGAGAGGCCAAATTTGGACTTTTCTCCACCGGTGTTTTGCCATTTACCGGCACCGATAGAGGTCATTCGGGCACGGACACCGATCAATGGCTCGATATTGAGTTTCTCTGACTCTTCAATAATCAGCTCCAACTCACTAAGTTTTTCTACCACGATATAGATGCGGTGGCCCAGTTGGCGGCCAATTAATGCCAGACGGATATATTCACGATCTTTATAGCCGTTGCAGATAATGACGCCACCATCTGCGTTGGAGAGTCCTAATACTGCCATCAGCTCTGGTTTGGAGCCCGCCTCCAGGCCTACACGTTTACCACCGTGGTTGAGGATCTCCTGAACGATGGAGCGCTGTTGATTCACTTTGATGGGGTATACAGCGGTATAGCCCGCCTGGTATTCGTTCTCAGTCATGGCCTGTTGGAATGCACCACACAGACTATCCACTCGATCATGGAGAATACCCGTGAAGCGCATCATGATTGGCAGATTGAGACCAGATTGGCGAAGCTCTTGAGCAATTTGATAGACATCGGCACCGGGTGAATGGGTATCGCGATTGGGACGGGCAATCAAATGGCCCAACTGGTTGATATCAAAATAACCACTGCTCCAGTGGAGGGTATTGTAGAGATCGCGGGCTTTCTGTAACGACCAATCGCTCATAGGGTTCTCACTTCCATCATTGTTAATTGAGCGGATACACGACTTTTTTTGCAAATCGCGATAAAAAACGTTTTCGCGTCACCGGCTCAGTGGAATAATAGCGGGATTTTCGCACAGAATTTTTCCCGCACCTATAAGAATAGAGGAGCATATTGATGTCATTGGGTGAAAACTGGTTTTCTGAGAGCTATGAACCGGGCGGTAGTGCCTTTTCACTGAAAATTGTGAAGAAGTTACATGAGGTTCAGAGTCCGTTTCAGAAGGTTGAGGTGTATGAGACCAAAACCTTTGGCAATCTGATGACCATTGATGGTGCCACGATGGTTTCAACTCGTGAGAACTTCTTTTATCACGAGATGATGTCCCATCCTATTCTTTATACCCATCCTAGTCCAAAGCGCGTACTGATTATTGGCGGTGGTGATTGCGGCACCCTGCGGGAGGTACTTCGCCACCCTGAGGTGGAGTCGGTAGTGCAGGTAGATATTGATGAAGAGGTGACCAAGGCGGCACTGAAATATTTCCCTGAGCTGTGTGAGTCCAACGATGATCCCCGAGCTCAGCTCTACTTTGATGATGGCATTAAGTGGGTAGCGGATGCCGCAGACGAGAGCTATGACGTGATTATCGTTGATGGTACTGACCCGGTGGGACCGGGTGAAGGGCTATTTAATGAGGCTTTCTACAAAAATTGCGTACGGGCTCTGGCGCCAAATGGCATCCTGGGACAGCAGACTGAAACGCCTCTCTATCATATGGCACTACTTAATGAGGTGCGAGCAGCGATGCGTAGTGCAGGTTTCAATCATATGCACACCCTGACTTTCCCTCAGCCAATCTACCCCACGGGGTGGTGGGCAGCCACTATGGCTTTCAAGCAGGGCGATGAGAAAACCTTCCGTGAGCTGGATGTGGTTAATAAGCCATTTGAGAGTGAATACTATAATTTGGATATCCACCGTGCCGCACTGGCGGTACCTGAGTTTATGAAGCGTGGATTGAAGTAATCCTTCACTGAAGGGATGGAAAAACGGGGTGAAGGCCTAATGCCAGTCAGTTAAGCTGACTGGCATTTCTTTTTTTATGGGGATACTTTGCCGGTCTAGGTTTAATGACTCTGGGATAAGAGCGTAATCCTTTTCTATCGGGCAGGATAAAGTGTCTTGCCGAGGCGCATAAAT